>CAJSYQ010000032.1 GCA_910574015.1 Eubacteriaceae bacterium
ATAAAAATAACGGTACAGTCTACCAATTAGATTATTTTCGTTGTATAATAAGTCTGACGTACAAGATCACTCTCTTTCGTATAGTTTGATGTGCAAACTTATTATACATGAGAAAGTGTCTTGTGCGTTATTTTATTTTTCAAAAAGTTGTAAAGTGGTGTAATTATTGCATATCTTTACTATTTATGCTAAAATATAACAAAATATTCCAAGAGGGGGGCAATATGACTAAATTAAAAAAAGCACTAACAATTTTGCTTGTATTTATTATGATTTTAACAATTTCACCAATTCAAGCAAACGCAGCAAAGAAAGTAAAACTCAACAAAAGTAAACTGTCATTATATGTCGGCAAGTCTTACACGCTTAAGCTGAAAAATATTAAGAATAAGATTAAATGGAAAAGTTCAAAAAAGTCAGTGGCAACTGTTTCATCAAAAGGAAAAGTTAAAGCTAAGAAAAAAGGAAGCTGTAAGATTACCGCTAAAGTAGGAAAGAAGAAATATGTTTGTAAGGTGACTGTGAAAAAAAAGATAAGTAGTTCTACTTCTATTTCAACCACAGAACCTACAGATAAACCACCTGCAAAACCTACTCCTACACCAATCGCTGAACCTACTCCAACACCAACAGAGGTAACATCTATCGTATTAACCCATTCTAATCTAGAGATTACTAGAGGACAACAAGCAACTATTGGTGCAATTGTTCTACCAAGTAATATTGCAGATTATAAAATTGTTTGGAGTTCAAGTGACTCTACGATTGCTGAAGTTGATCAAAATGGGTGTATTACAGCAAATAAAATGGGTGAATGTGATATAATTGCGTCTATTAAAGACAAACAAGGCATTTGCCACTTGACAATAAAAGGGACTCCATCTGATTTAACAACTTGTGTAGGTGAAACTGTATCAAGTATAAGTCATGGCTCAATAACTAATAACGATCGCGTACATGCAATAGTAACCCTATTTAAAAATGAAATTAACATTTCTGATGCAGAAAATGGGAAGATAAATATGAAAATTACTTTTAAGGTTGAAAATTCATCAACGAGTAAAAAAGCTACAATACCTATTTTTTGTTTCTTAAGTTATGACCAAGGAAATACTTCTAGTCTTGTTTATGGCAAATGGACAAATTATTATATTGAACCAGGTGAAGAAGAATATTACACATTAAATCTTACTAATTTAGAACCAAGAAATTATCATATTGTATTTTCTGATACTGATGATTGGTGGTTTTAAATACTATTTTCAAAAGCAATATTTTTTGTGGGCAGACATAACCAGTCTGCCCTTTTTATGATTCCCGGACTGCCCGTGCAGAAGCAAAAGAATCCATTCAGACAGGAATACAACACTAGTGCCGGTCTTTTTGAACTAAATATTTCTGTTGACACGGGAAAATTACACAAAGCATTCAGAAATTTTAAAAAGGAAAGTAGCAGCCATAGCTGGATCCGGAACTTTATAGAATTTTCTCTTGTAGCTTTCCCCTCTTTCCTATATAATAGAGAAGAATATGTAAACAGGATAGGAAAATGTAAAGGAGGGTATTTCAATGCCAAAAAGAACTGATATCCACAAGGTTCTGATCATCGGATCCGGCCCGATCATTATTGGTCAGGCGTGCGAATTTGATTATTCCGGTACTCAGGCCTGTAAAGCACTGCGCAAACTGGGCTATGAAATCGTGCTGGTAAACTCCAATCCGGCTACCATTATGACAGATCCGGAAACAGCGGATGTAACCTATATCGAACCATTAAATGTAAAGCGTCTTGAACAGATCATCAAAAAAGAACGTCCCGATGCTCTTCTGCCCAATCTCGGCGGTCAGTCCGGTCTCAATCTCTGTGCCGAATTAAATCAGGCAGGAATCCTTGACAAATATAACGTAAAGGTGATCGGTGTCCAGGTAGACGCCATTGAGCGCGGCGAGGACCGGATCGAATTTAAGAAAACCATGGACAGGCTGGGCATTGAAATGGCACGCAGTGAAGTGGCATACAGCGTGGAGGAAGCCCTTTCCATAGCAGATAAGCTTGGCTACCCGGTAGTACTCCGCCCCGCATATACTATGGGGGGCGCCGGCGGCGGCCTTGTATACAATAAAGAAGAATTAAAAACCGTATGTGCCAGAGGCCTTCAGGCAAGTCTTGTGGGGCAGGTACTGGTAGAGGAATCCATCCTGGGATGGGAGGAGTTGGAACTGGAAGTCGTCCGGGATGCCGAGAACAACATTATCACCGTATGCTTTATCGAGAACATCGATCCTCTCGGCGTACATACCGGGGATTCCTTCTGTTCCGCCCCCATGCTGACCATCTCGGAAGAATGTCAGAAACGTCTGCAGGAGCAGGCATATAAAATCGTAGAATCCGTACAGGTTATCGGTGGTACTAATGTACAGTTCGCCCACGATCCGGTAAGCGACCGCATCATCGTGATCGAGATCAACCCCCGAACCTCCCGCTCCTCCGCTCTTGCCTCCAAAGCAACCGGTTTCCCCATCGCTTTGGTCTCCGCCATGCTGGCGACAGGGCTTACACTGAAGGATATCCCCTGTGGCAAATACGGCACGCTGGACAAATACGTCCCGGATGGAGATTATGTAGTGATCAAATTTGCCCGCTGGGCTTTTGAAAAATTCAAAGGTGTGGAAGACAAGCTTGGCACGCAAATGAGAGCAGTGGGTGAAGTAATGAGCATCGGCAAGACTTACAAAGAGGCTTTCCAAAAAGCGATCCGCAGTCTGGAAACCGGGCGCTATGGTCTGGGACATGCCAAGAACTTTGACACCTTGACAAAGGAAGAACTTCTCCATCTTCTTATCACTCCCTCCAGCGAACGGCATTTCATAATGTATGAAGCCCTCCGCAAGGGTGCCGCTGTGGAGGAAATATTCGAACTTACCAAAGTAAAAACCTACTTTATCGAACAGATGAAGGAGCTGGTAGAGGAAGAAGAAGCCTTGATGAAGAGCAAAGGGCAGCTGCCTTCTGACGAGGCACTGATCTCCGCCAAGAAAAATGGATTTTCAGATAAGTATCTGAGTGAAATCCTGGCTGTTCCAGAGGCGGATATTCGGGAACGCCGTCTGGCTCTCGGTGTGGAGGAAGCGTGGGAGGGTGTCCATGTAAGCGGTACAGAAAACAACGCCTACTACTACTCCACCTACAATGCCCCGGACAAAAATCCTGTCAGCAGCGACAAACAAAAGATTATGATCCTGGGCGGCGGGCCAAACCGCATTGGTCAGGGAATCGAGTTTGATTACTGCTGTGTCCACGCTGCCATCGCACTGAAAAAACTGGGATTTGAAACTATTATCGTAAACTGTAATCCAGAAACGGTGTCTACCGACTATGACACCTCTGATAAACTATATTTTGAACCACTGACCCTGGAAGATGTACTCAGCATTTACAAGAAAGAAAAACCACTGGGCGTAATCGCTCAGTTCGGCGGACAGACACCGTTGAACCTTGCCAGTGAGCTGGAGAAAAACGGCGTAAAGATACTGGGTACCTCTCCTTCCGTGATCGATCTGGCTGAGGACAGGGATCTGTTCCGGGAGATGATGGACAAGCTGGAAATTCCCATGCCGGAATCCGGTATGGCCACCACTGTAGAAGAGGCCATCTCCATCGCCGGTAGAATCGGATATCCGGTTATGGTCCGCCCGTCCTATGTACTGGGCGGCCGAGGCATGGAAGTTGTCTATGACGATAAGAGTATGACAGAATATATGAAAGCCGCTGTCGGAGTGACGCCAGATCGTCCGATCCTGATCGATCGTTTCCTGAACCACGCTCTGGAATGTGAAGCCGACGCCATCAGTGACGGCAGCAATGCCTTTGTGCCGGCAGTCATGGAACATATTGAACTTGCTGGAGTGCATTCGGGCGACTCCGCCTGCATCATTCCCTCTGTCCATATTACAGAAGAAAATGTGGCTACCATCAAAGAATATACGAAGAAAATTGCGGAGGAAATGCATGTCCGGGGATTGATGAATATGCAGTATGCCATTGAAAATGGCAAGGTCTATGTATTGGAGGCAAATCCCCGGGCGTCCCGTACCGTACCACTGGTATCCAAGGTATGCAATATTCGCATGGTTCCCCTGGCAACCGAGATCATTACTTCGGAACTGACTGGCAAAGAATCCCCCATCATAGGACTAAAGGAGCAGAATATTCCAAATTACGGAGTAAAGGAGGCAGCGTTCCCCTTCAATATGTTCCAGGAGGTAGATCCTGTCCTGGGTCCGGAGATGCGTTCCACCGGGGAGGTTCTCGGACTGTCCTCTTCCTATGGCGAAGCATTTTACAAATCCCAGGAAGCGATCCAGTCACCCCTTCCCCTGTCCGGCACTGTTTTGATTTCCGTAAATGCTAAGGACAAACCAGAAGTGGCAGATATCGCACAAATCTTTATGGATGACGGGTTCCGAATTATCGCCACCGGAAGTACCTATGACCTTCTGATCAAATCCGGCATACAGGCAGAAAAGGTGAAAAAACTGTATGAAGGCAGACCAAATATCCTGGATATGATCACCAACGGAGACATTCAGCTGATCATCAATACTCCGGTAGGCAAAGACAGCGTACATGACGACAGCTATCTCCGCAAGGCGGCCATCAAAGCAAAAGTGCCATACATGACCACTATGGCAGCCGCCATGGCCACTGCCGAAGGCATCCACTATGTAAAAGAGCACGAACAGGGCGAGCTGAAATCCCTTCAGCAGCTCCATTCCGAAATTACCAATAAGTAAAAAAGTGTTCTTACTTATGACTTAAAAACCCCCTGTGCGTATCTCAACCCAGATACGCACAGGGGGTTTTCTTATAAATGGTGAAGATTGATTTTACATGCAGATTATTTGGCCAGCAGCATCATAATCTCATTACTGCGTTCGATAAACTCCGTCATCTTTTCTGCCTCCAGCGGATGGTGGCTGATGAGTGCCAGATCATAGAGCTGTTTGCAGATCAGATCCGTATTATCCTCTTCTTTATGCTCCAGGACATACTGAACCAATGCATGATTGGCATTCAGCACCAGTGTCTGGCCCATGTCCGACATACCCATACCGCCCATGCCGTTTGCCGCATACATTTTCATCATATCCTGCATCCTTCTTGCATCCTCAGACATAGTGATCATGGAAGAAACCTTATCGTTTTTCAATTTCTCCACCTTGATCTCCAGATTATCCCGGCCTGTGGCCTTTTTAAAGATTTCCGTCAGAAGCTCTGTCTCTTCCTTGAGCTGTTCCTCGTCACCTTCCTCTTTAAATGCCTCAGTCAGGTCGGCATCAATGCGCTGGAACTTTACTGCATCATCGCCTGCCTCCAGAGAAGAAACAAATGGCTGGTCAATATTGTGAAGCAGAACCACCGCATTCATCTCCTGTTCCCGGAACATATTGATATACTGGCTCTGCTGCTGCAGATCCGTCACATAATAGACGGTTTTCTTTGGCGTCTCCGTCTCCTGCGGCTCCTCCTTGTCCTCTTCTCCCGGTTCCACAACCTCTGCTTCTACCTCTGGTTCTGGCAGAGTTTCCAGATATTCCGACAAGGTGCTGTATTTATCCTGCAAATCCTTAAACAGAATATATTCCTTTATTTTCTCCTTAAACTTCTCATCCTTCAGACAGCCAAATTTAATAAACGGGCTGATATCATCCCAGTATTTCTCATAGTTCTCACGATCCGTCTTACACATACCGGAGAGCTTGTCCGCCACTTTCTTCGTAATATAGTCGGAGATCTTCTTTACAAAGCCGTCATTCTGAAGCGCGCTGCGGCTGACGTTCAGCGGCAGATCAGGACAATCGATAACACCCTTTAACAGAAGCAGGAATTCCGGGATCACTTCCTTGATATTATCTGCGATAAAGACCTGATTGTTATACAGCTTGATCATTCCCTCGATATTTTCATATTCCAGATTCACCTTGGGGAAATAGAGAATACCTTTCAAATTAAAGGGATAGTCCATGTTCAGATGGATCCAGAACAGCGGCTCCCTGTAATCCTGAAATACCTTGCGGTAAAATTCTTTATATTCATCCTCTGTACACTCATTGGGATGCTTGTTCCAAAGCGGATTGATATCGCTGAGAGACACCGGGCGTTTCAGGATCTTAGTCTTCTTCACAGGCTCTTTCTTCTCACCCTCTTCGCCGTCTTCTCCCTCTTTTACTTCTTCCTTCGGCTCCTCTACGATCTCTTCGATCACCGTGTCCTCTTCTGTCACCTCTTCGCTGGGAATCGTCTCATACTCAGGCTCAGCATTTGCCTTGGTGAGGAAAATCTCCACCGGCATAAAGGAGCAGTATTTCTCCAGAACCTCCCGCACGCGGTATTCATTGGCAAACTCATAGCTGTCCTCGTTGAGGTGAAGGATGATCTGTGTACCGACGGTATCCTTCTCACTTGGTCCCATTTCGAAAGTCAGACCGCCGTCTGACTCCCAGTGAACTGCCTCTGCCCCTTCCCTGTAAGAAAGGGTGTGAATCTCTGCTGAATCGGCCACCATAAACACAGAATAAAATCCCAGTCCAAAATGCCCGATAATCTGCTCGTCATTCGCCTTATCCTTGTATTTCTCAAGAAAATCTGCCGCTCCAGAAAAGGCGATCTGGTTGATATACTCCTTCACTTCATCTGCTGTCATCCCAAGTCCGTTGTCTGTAAAAGTAATGGTCTTATCCTCCGGATTTACCTCTACATCGATTTTCGCCCTGTAATCATCGGGCAGCTCTGTCTCTCCGATCAGTGAGAGCTTTTTCCGCTTTGTAATGGCGTCACAGCCATTGCTGATCACCTCACGGATAAAAATATCATGGTCGGAGTACAGCCATTTCTTAATAATCGGAAATATGTTTTCAGAATTGATCGCTAAATTACCCTGCTCATTTGTCATCTCTATTGACCTCCATTTCATCGGCCATGCACCTGCAAATACACAGCATCCTATCATCCCGACTCGCTCAACGGCGTCAATCTGAACCCGCTGTTGAGCTGCATCGTCTAGAGAATATAATAATACGTGGCGGGCTTAATGTCAAGAAAAATTTAGCACTCATTTAAAATGAGTGCTAACAACCATCACTGTTCTTCCCCATAGCTTCCAAGAAAATTCCGGCACTTCTCATCCCATGCCTGCTGCGCCTCCTTCGTAAGCGAGAACTCCTTCTGCATATATCCGGTAAATACCAGTAATTCGCCCTTTTCATACTGGACACGCAGCGAACCCACATCACCATTTCCCATATAGTGACAGAAATCCACCTTAAACACCTCCGGCGTTTTCTTCCCCCGGATCAGGCTGAATAGAACCGGTCTCAACTGTTTCCACAAAATCTGGCCGCATTCATCCGATGGCCTCTCATCCGTGTCATACCATTCATCATGTCTTTTCCCATCAATCTGAAAGGTCACAAATGTGGCCACCTCGCAGCCTGAAACGTGAAACTTATCAAACATTTCATCCGTCAGCAGCCTTGCCATAAATTCTTTTATGTTTTCAACTTTTAAGACGATCATTTTGAATAAATCCCTCCTGAAAGAAGATACTAATAGCGTTTACAGAATATTTCAATATAAGAAATGGAGGTAATAGCATGCGTTGTGATGAACAGACTTATAAAAATGTAGCAAAAAACTGCAGTGCCTATGCCGTAAAAGACTGCTGCCGCTGCAGCTGTACAAACAAATCAGGTGATGCGGAGGTCTCCTGCACCACCTGCAAACATTTCACCTCGGATAAGTACTGCTCCCTGGATCTCTTCGATCCGATCGTGGAAAATCACAGATTCTAAGTCCTTTTCTTAGAATTCTTCTTTTTCTTCCGGTCAGCCTCCGCTGGCCGGTTACATACGCTCTCAAATACTGTAATAGAACGTGCCGGCATCATATAAATACCGTTATCGGCAATCTTTTTCCCGGTCTCTGCAGTATCCACCAGAATTTTCCATTCCTTGTCGTTCTCTACATCGGGAAGATAGAATTCCTGCTCCTCCCAGTGAAAGTTGAATGCAAAATACAGACTCTGCCCCTCAAAATAACTTCCGTAATATAAGATACCCAGTTTCCTGCTGTAATAAGAAAAATCAATGACCCAGGGCTCCTTACCATGACAGGACACATCTGGCGCCCCTCTGCCTTTCATATCCAGACCCGTAAGCGGCCGGTCCTGATGGTACAGCGGATGTTTCCTGCGGAAAGCCAGCAGTTCCTTTACAAAGCGATAGGTCTTCTGGTTTCTCTCTATTAGTCTCCAGTCCAGCCATGTTGTCACGTTGTCCTGACAATAGGCATTGTTATTCCCCTTCTGGGAATTGCCAAATTCGTCTCCTGCAAGAAGCATCGGTACCGCCATTCCCAGCATCAGCATGACAAACGCATTTCTTTCCTGCTGCATTCTTGTCTGCACCACCTGTCTGCGGCGGGTTGGTCCCTCAACGCCGCAATTCCAGCTGTAATTAAGCTCTGTCCCGTCTCTCCCCCGCTCCCCATTCGCCTCATTGTGCTTGACATCATAAGAAATCAGATCCCGCAGGGTAAAACCATTGTGCTGGGTAATATAGTGGATCAGCCCCACGCCGTCTCCCTGTTCCTTAAAACGCTTATAAATATTTGCCGTCTGTCCCTCATCGCTCTTGAGAAAACGTCTGGCATCCACAAGAAAACCGTCATTCATCTCGTAACATACCGGACGATTCCGGTTTTCAGGCTGACGGCCCCAGCTTCCCGCCAGAAGCTTTGTATGGGAGAGAACCGGATCCAGTCTGAGCCATGATGTATCCATGGACTCCTGGTTGATCCGAAAACCATCCACATGAAATTCCAGTACATAATATCTGAGACATTCCAGTATAAATTCTGGGGTCTTGTCCACAAAATACATATCCAGTATCAGATTCATATGATTCTGATGGAGCGACTTTACCAATGTCTTAAGTTCCTCGACAGCGCTTATCCTACCGCTGCTGTAGCCTGTCTTGGGCGCAAAGTAGAAAGCATTTCCTGTATATCCCCAGTAATTTACCCTTCCAGTTGGATTTCCCTCCTCATCCCTGATACACTCATCGAAATCATAGAGCGGGAGGGGAAGAATCGTATTTACCCCAAGCTCCTTTAAATATGGTATCTTCTCCTGCAGACCGGCAAAGGTGCCCGGAGCGTCCACACCCGAACTGGCATGCTTTGTAAATCCCCTGACATGGCACTGGTACATAACCATCTGATGCTCCGCCAGAGGTCTCCATCTCTCACCCGTCCAGTCAAAGGGTGAGAATTCAAATTTCCCATATATATGTTTATGCGGTTTTCCAAAATGATCGCGGCCCGCTATGACCCTTGCGTAGGGATCCGCCACATGTTCTCCGTCTACAATAAAATCATATTCCAATCCGTTCATCCTCTGGGCAATCCGCTCTCCCTCGATTATAACAGAAAAGACATCCTGAATGCCGGAGGCTCTCATCGGTTCCATCGTAATCTTCTGTTTCTTCCCATGCTTATACAGACACAGTTGGCAACGGGACACTCCCTGGCGCCAAAAGGCGGCCTGTACCTGGTTCTCACTTATATTTGAAACTCCAAGTTTAAATGTTGCTGCTTTCTGAAGCTGTATTTTATCTAGTATTGGCATCTATCTGCTTCCCTTCTGTATTGTAATACGGTCTCGCCATTTAGCTCAACAGTGCCAATTTGAGCTATGTATTTGGTAAATATTTTACAAAAATATACATTTATTATAACGGAGTTTCCGCAATCTCACAATCTTTTTTTTAATAAATATGAAATTATAGCGGTTTTTCGCAAAAAACTCTTGCAATATCCGTTATTTTTAGTAAAATATTGACTAGTACATTTTAAAATAAGAAAGGAAACGATTATGATCCAGGCAACAAATATATCTCTCAGGTTTGGCAAGAAAGCGCTTTTTGAAGAAGTCAATATAAAATTCACAGAAGGAAACTGCTATGGCATTATAGGTGCCAACGGCGCCGGTAAATCCACGTTCCTAAAAATTCTCTCCGGTGAGCTTGACCCAACTACTGGTGAAATCAGTATGGGGGCGAACGAACGTCTCTCCGTGCTGGAACAGGATCACTTCAAATACGATGACCAGATCGTACTGGACACCGTGATCGCCGGCAACCAGCGTCTGTATGATATAATGAAAGAAAAGGACATTATATATGCCAAAGAAGATTTCACAGAAGAAGACGGGATACGAGCCAGCGAACTAGAAGCAGATTTTGCCGCTATGAACGGGTGGGAGGCCGAATCCGATGCCGCTTCCCTGTTAAACGCCCTCAGTATCGACAACAGTGAACATGAAAAGGTAATGAGTGAGCTCCCGGATACGGACAAGGTAAAGGTGCTTCTTGCCCGGGCACTTTTCGGAAACCCGGATATCCTTCTGCTGGATGAGCCTACCAACCACCTGGATCTGGATTCCATCCGCTGGCTGGAGGATTTCCTCATCGACTTTGAAAATACCATTATTGTCGTATCCCATGACCGTTATTTCCTCAACAAGGTCTGCACCCACACCGTAGATCTCGACTATGGCAAGATGCAGATTTACGCTGGCAATTACGACTTCTGGTATGAATCCAGTCAGTTGATGATCAAACAGATGAAAGAGGCAAATAAGAAAAAGGAGGAGAAGATTAAGGAACTGCAGGAATTCATACAGCGGTTCAGCGCCAACGCATCCAAATCCAAACAGGCCACTTCCCGCAAACGTGCCCTGGAAAAAATCGAGCTTGATACACTGCGCCCCTCCAGCCGTAAGTACCCCTATGTAGATTTTAAGCCAGACCGTGAGATAGGCAATGAGGTACTCACTGTAACAGATCTCAGCAAGACCATCGACGGCGAAAAAGTACTGGATCATGTATCCTTCACAGTGGGACACGACGACAAGATTGCCTTTGTGGGATCTTATGGCATCGCTGCCACGACTCTTTTCCAGATCCTATCTGGAGAGATGGAACCAGACGAAGGGGATTACAAATGGGGCATCACTACATCGAACTCCTACTTCCCGAAGGATAATACCAAACATTTTGACAGCAATGATACCATCGTTGACTGGCTGATGCCGTTTTCTCCGGAAAAAGACGCCACCTTTGTCCGCGGATTTCTTGGCCGCATGCTCTTTAAGGGAGAAGACGGCCTGAAAAAGGTGAATGTCCTCTCCGGCGGCGAAAAGGTTCGCGTCATGCTTTCCAAAATGATGATGCTCGGTTCCAACGTACTGTTACTGGATGAACCTACCAACCATCTGGACATGGAATCCATCACCTCTGTCAACAATGGACTGATCAAATTCCCCGGAGTTGTCCTTTTTACCTCCCAGGATCATCAGTTCATACAGACCATCGCCAACCGGATCATCGAATTTACACCAAACGGAATGATCGATAAGGTCACTACTTATGACGAATATCTCGACAGCGATGAGATGGCTCGCAAACGTCAGGCCCTGAACTGATCCTGATACAGAAGAAATGACTAAGACTGCCCCTGCTTGACAATAACTGCCAATTATTATAGAATGATAGCAATTTATCAGAAAGAATAGGAGATGATTTTTCTTGGAGCCCAGTGACGCGGTAAACATATTAGTTTTAGTAATTTTACTTATTTTATCCGCATTCTTCTCTTCTGCCGAAACAGCGCTGACCACAGTGAATAAAATACGGATGCGCTCTCTTGCAGAGGAAAAAAACAAAGCTGCCCGAAGAGTATTAAAGCTGATCGAAGTACCGGACAAAATGCTCAGTGCGGTATTGATCTGCAACAACATTGTCAACCTGTCTGCCTCCTCCCTCTCAACCGCTTATGCATTTGAAATCTGCACACGCATGGGACTGAAAGGGAGCACCAGTCTGGGAGCCGGTATCGCCACCGGAATACTGACAGTCCTGATCTTGGTTTTTGGTGAGATCACACCAAAAAATCTGGCAACAAGAAATGCAGAGAAACTTTCTCTGGCTTATTCCAGTTCGATACTATTCCTCACAAGAATCCTTACACCCGTGATCTACATCGTAAATAAAGTTGCCAATGTCATTCTGATCATCTGCCGGATCGATCCATCCCAGAAACCGGCAGGCATTACCGAGGATGAATTGCGTACCTTTGTGGATGTAAGCCACGAGGAAGGCGTTATTGAGAGCGAAGAACGACAGATGATAACCAATATTGTTGATTTTGGCGACTCCCTCGCAAAGGATGTCATGATCCCCCGGATGGACATCGCCATGGTGGAGGCAGACATCAGCTATCACGAGCTGATGAGCCAGTTCACAGAACACAAGTATGCCCGTCTTCCCGTATATGAGGAGACTATTGATAATATCATCGGTATTATCAACCTGAAAGATTTTGTCTTTTTTGACGGCGATAAAGAAAATCTTGATATCCGTTCACTGATCCGCGAAGCACATGTCACCTATGAGTATAAAAATGTATCCGAGCTTTTCATGGAAATGCGAAAGGACTCCATTCCCATGACTATCGTTCTGGATGAATATGGAGCTCTCGCCGGGCTGATCACCATTGAAGACCTGATCGAGGAGATCGTAGGAGAGTTGCGGGACGAATACGATGATGACGAGGAGGATGAGATCCAGGAAGTGAATGAAACCGAATATATCCTTCTTGGCTCCACACCACTGGATGATGTGGCAGCAGCGCTCAATCTATCATTGGAATCCGATGATTATGATTCCATCGCTGGACACCTTATTAACCTGCTGGAACACTTCCCCGAGGTGGGGGAAACAGCGGAGGATGATTTCGCCGTCTATACTGTTTTGGAAGTAGACGGAAACCGCATTGATAAACTGCGTCTGGTGCTAAAACCCCGTGACGAAGAAGATAGTGAGGAAGAGGACGGAGAATGATCCGTCCTTTTTTGCAGTCAAAATGCATCCTGACTTTCCCTCTGCACAGACAGAGATCTCCTTCTCCGATACCGGACCGTTCCTATGACCGCTGCAGAAATTCCGGCAGCAGCGAATACCGCCAACACCAGCACATGCCCATCCCGAAAGCCTGTCTCCGGCTGCGGCACAAACTTCTTTGCTTCTGGCATTCGGCTCTTCGGTGTCTTTTTCTTCGATATGACAGTCATGGCAGAGCCTTTTGGCACTTCTTTCAGTTTCACCGTCTCCATTCTCATGTCGGTCATCTCCACTCCCTGGATCTCTGGGGTATCCTGCACAGTAAAGCGGATGTCCGCCGATTTTTTATACCCTTCTGGCGCTTTTATCTCCCTAAAAATATAGGTTGTGCCCGCCGCCAATATTCCATTCAGTTCTACTGCTGTATCCTCCTTAGTGACAAAGGAGGTAATCTCGTTGCCCTCCGGATCCAGAACCATAATCTGTGCTCCCGCCAGATATCCGGCCCGGTCTCCCGCCAGCTTACAAAATTTCACATGGGTCTGTTCATCTATCATAATGACCCGATTTTCTGAGCCTGGAAGAAACGTTCCGTCTGCGGCCCGGATATCCGCCTGTGTTACCTGTCCATCCGCCGTCTTTCGGCCGGTCAGGCGAAACACCACAGGATCGGCTGTGACATAACCATCCGCTGGTCTCGTCTCAGTAAGTGTATATTCCTTGTCATGAAAAAGCCCGCCGATCAAAAGATTTCCCTTTTCATCCATTCTTGTCCGAAGATTTTCATATCCTCTTTCCCGACTTCTTTCATCCAGTCTCACCGAAGCCGCATCACCGGAAGTCCATGACACCATCACATTGCCGTCTCCATCTGTAATCTGCAGCTGACACCCGGGAATCTCACCACTTCCGGCAGCAGACACCTTGCTGATCTCCACTGTGGTCTGCGTATTTCGTACTGATAGCTCCCGGGCGATCACCGGCGTTTCCTGATCCTTATATTCCAGATGTACCGGATACTTTTCTCCGCTTATATAATAGCTGTCCGATACCATTCTTTCCTGTATATAGTAATCCCCCGAATTGAATCCTTTTCCAGAATCTCCCTCCGTCTTAAATTCTCTCGACATCAGGGGCAGATCCAGATCAAATTCCGCGGTTCCTTCCCGGTCCGTCTCCACCGTTCCCAGCAAGGTGTCCGCATCTACGATCCTGTCACCATCCGCATTATATATAGGATTGCTGCTGTACAGATCAAAGACAGCGCCGCCGATCGGACTCTCCTCCTCCCGATCCACCTTGATCAGCGACACTGCGCTTCTCGCCCGCCGGTTCCTGATCTGCATCACACCATTTTGATCCGTATCCTCTGTGGAATTCAGCACATAGGTTTCATCTTTATTTTTCCACGTAAATTCTACGTCCCAACTCTTTTTCTCCGGCAGAATATATCCATATACCGTCTGCTTTTCTATTACCCGGTATCTGCCCAGCGGCAGATTTATCGTTACGGTTCCGTTCTCATCCCTCTCATATCCGGTAATCCCACCGCACTCGGATTTGAATTCCGCCCCGACACCCGTTGTAACTGCTGCCACCAGGGCATCCTTATCAAACCAGTTCGTTTTCTGGTTATCCTGTGTAACAATATCCTCGGCCGCATAGATTTCAAATACAACCCCTTTTAAAAAGGCATCCTTATATTGAAACTGACCATTCTCAAAACCCTCCAGCTGTTGTCCCCTCTTGAGAATAGACAGCTTTCCGTAGGTTTCGTTGTTGACATAATCCATCGTGACAGTGGTGTATTCATTGCCCTCAGAATCCTTCTCCAGGGTATAATTTCCTGCTTTGCTATTGATCACCACTTCAATATATTTCTGTGAAATATGGAGCCCCGATACTGCTTCTGTCTCATAGATGCGGTAGGTGCCTGAAGTAAGAGAATCCACTGTCATAATTCTGCCTGTGGCATCCGACTGGAACCGGTCCACAACCTGAGTCTGATTCCCATTGCTAAAGGTCTGCTTAACAAGAGATTCTTTTCCGGTTCTGGAATCTACCTGATAAATCTGGTAGGTAGTGCCCGCCTTCAAAACTTCCTTCTGTGTATTTCCATCCTTTTTTACCACCCTTAGAAACGCCCGGAAGGGCTTATTGTTCACAACAGAGTGATAGGTTTTGCCAATCAGTTCCCGGTCGATCACCACCTCAAAGTCATTGACAAGTTCGGTATCCAGACTGCCGCTGCTGATCTGATGCACCTTATATACACCATAGTACAGATCTTTCGTACAGGCGTACCCTTCGCGGTCAGTGGTAATAAGATCCCGCTCATACTCGTCCGCCTGGCCGTAACTTCCCGCTGATTTCAGATATACCTGGAACTGCGCTCCCTCTTCGCTGATAATAGGGCCAGTGGTGCCGTCTGTACTGTATTTGTTTAATGATATCCTGCCTCGAATCGGCGTTTCATTCACAGAATATGTCTTCGCATCCTCCGTATACTCAGCCCGATACTCCGTTCCATCTGCGCGTATCTCCAACACCTCTTCTGTTATTTTATAACCCCGGGGGGCCCTGATCTCTTTCAAATAATAAGTCTTTCCACACTGGATATAATCTGTCTTCAGCTTCTCATTCACAACCGTATAAACTCCTGCCGTCTGCTGGTTTCCCTGCCTGTCAAACACCTTTGCGGGCTTTGTACAGGCCCGGTCATCATATAGCTGAAACTGCGCTCCATCCAGCGAAGCATCTCCATGCGCCCTGCCATCCCCGCTCACTGCATCTTTTTTCATCACCTTCACACGAACCTTCTTATACCGGTTAGATAGATTCATCTGATATGCCTGTGGATAATTTTCAAATAAGCCTGTAGTTTCTTCCGGCCACCTTCCCTCTAACTGCTGCCAGCTGTTTTCCCCTCCCAGTACGATTTTTATAGCCTCTGAATCCGAATATAGATTGTCATCTCCCGTACTAATTTCCTGAATCTGGTAGCGGTTTTTAATATCCCGGATCTGTTCCTGGATATCCTTTTCCGACAATTCCTCTGCTTCCTGATAGGTGAGGCTCTTTCCGAAAAGGAGCCCCTCCTCGTCAAGCTCCTGGACCGCCTTCCTTTTTTCCTCTGCACTCATCTGCTCCAGTTCCGCCGCTGTAAAGTAATAATAGTCCCGCGACTGTACATGATAATTAAAACGATAGGCAATCCTTCCCCTCTCATCCGTCTTCATTTCCAATTCAAAGTTATCCGCATCCTCATCCACCTCCCCGGCATCTTCATCCCCCAGCCCCTTTGCCTTAAAATAATAGAGTTCATCTACATTTTCGGCAGCAAGACGGAATGTTACTCCAGCGAGAGGTTTTCCAAACTCGTCTGTCTTACTCAGCGTGATCCGCTGTCTATACACATCTGTGCTGTGCAATCTCTTCGGCCTGGGCTTCTGGATCGATGTCGCGGTGACATCTAAAAGGATCTGACGCTTCTGCCCCTCTCCGGTATATTTCCAAAGACTGATGTGGATCCTCACCGTACCCTCTGGCTGGAAGATCTGCTGATATAGTTCTCCTGCCGTCTGTCCGCTGTAATATCCCGTGTTTTTCTGCATTGTCCGTATTACTTCTGTCAGGGCAGACTTGGATCTCTCCCCCTCTTCCACTGCCCAAAAAAGTGCCTGTGCGAAAATATAAGCTTTATTATTTCTATTTTTAATCTTGTCAAACCAGTAACCGATGCATGCCTCAAGTCCCTTTTTCCCTGTGTCTGTACTGGAATACCAGTCGCTTTCGGACTGATACGCGTCTCCGGCATGACAAGTCTGCCCCAGGTTGAGGCAGAACATCTCGCAGCCATTGAGATACAGCTTCCACCAGCTGCCTCTTTTTGTCTTACTTCCTACCGAAAGCGTACCTACTGTTCCCAAATTTGAGAGAGATACATGCGCCGCTGCCGCCTCTGCCCTTTTCTTTACACAGAGCGGCGAAATGATACCCGCAGCCATTATTATGATCATCAGAGCTGAAATAGCTCTCCTTCCAAAATGTTTCATTAACCTATAAGCCTCCCCTTTTATCTTCCGGCAAAAACCACCTGCCGGCGTATAGAAATACGTTTCTTTTTGTGATCTGGCAGCAAATATTCCCCCACCGCCTCAATGTCCATTGTTCCCCTGCTCTTATCCAGTCTATGGATCAGAACCGTTAGATCTATATTTTTATCTACCTTCTGTAACATCGCCTGTAAAAATGCAGCTACCAGCTCATTCCGGCTGCCTATCCCATAGCTGCCCTGTTCCATGACTTCTGTCATCGTCTGATCCATCGCCACAGCCAAAGCATCCTCAAGCTCTGCCTTTCGAATCGATTCCTCATTTACTGTGATGTGGATCATAACAGTCAGAAGAATAGAACTGATCCCGATCACTGATATAATCACTGTCTTCACTCTCTGCCTCCCGCTTATCTTGCATATCCTTCAATTGTATAACGCCCCACTGTCTGAATCACCGGATAAATAAAATCCATATCCAAGATCACCCTGGCATCCCTGTGACTTTCCGTACCAAAGGTCTCTATCGTCAGACGGTATCCGTTCCGGGCTGCCTGTGCCTTACATTCCTCTATAACAGCCGGGGAAAAATAACTGTTCTCCAGCTGGTGTACTACGCTGCCATGAAACTGCCTGGCAGTGCTGTATTGTATATTCTGGGATACATAGGTCACACCGATCCAGAGAAAGAAAGTGAGAAATACCAGAAGTACAAAATGACTGATCATACCTGCTGCCCTCATGTCCTCACTCTCCCATCCACCAGGATAAGTATATTTCTTTTGCTTTCTCCTCCCGTTACCGGGCTCAGTACACGGATGACCAAGGGATAAATTCCCGGTCTCTCTGTATCCAGATAACCAGACAATACCGTTCCGTCCTCTTCCTGACAAATGACTCTGTCTGTAATATCATTTCCATTTACATCCCTGGCCGATGCCAGACTGGCGATCGCTACACTCTGTCCCTGAAGGAAACGACGGTTTTCTGCATGTATCACAGGTCTGCCATCCCAAACCTGTTTTCCTCCAAGACCTGCCGAACCACCGTCTGATGCAATTCCATACCGAAGCCATGCCCACCGAAACATAAAAATACTGCCGGCTGCCAGGAATATGAAAAACAGGAAGCGGAAACAATATTTCCCATACAAAGAATAAAATTCATACACTGCATCATCCCCCAACATAAAGTCGAAAACATTCTAAAACAAATAGAATTAGTCCGCCAAATACTGCCAGTGCCAATACTTCAGCAAATTCACCCATCAATTCCTCCAAACTGCCACCACCTTTTATATGATCAGATACCCTCCCATAGTTATCATCAATAACAGAATCAGGTCAAAAACCACCTTAACACAGGCAATGATCAAGGGAATCTGCTTAATGAATGCCATCCCGGCGGCCTGGCTATCAAAGCGATTCCGTTCGCTCTGATCCATCACAATACTGTTCTGTTCCACCAGAAAGCGAAGCTGACGCCCTGTATCTGCGCGGCTGTTGCTGCCCACTGCATAGAGAAGCTTCATTCCCGTCTGCAGTTCCGCCAGTTCCAGTTCTTTGAAGAAATCAAGAAATGGCTGAAGGCCCGACGGATTTTCATAGATGGCATCAAGCAGTCTCCGAACCTCTTCGTCAAAAAAATCTTCCCGCTGTGTCCGGCACATCTGAATCGCCTGATAAACCCCCTCCTGCTGCAAATACAGGGTGAGGGACAAAAGCCAGAAGGGAAACTCTCTCTCCACCTCTCTCTGGCAGAATCTGCCTGCTAAATATCCAGATATCCCTTTGCCGCCGCTCTTTACCTTACGGTAACTCTTCATCCGCCTGCGTCTTTCTGCCGCATTCAACCTCTGTATATCAAGCCAGGAGCCAGTGAGTCGGTGCAGCAGAAATACTTCTGCCCCAATCAGGAATAATATAACTACAGCAGTAGTGTATTGGAACACGTCCGTCCCTGTCAGCCGCTCTCTCAGATTCCAGGGTATAAGACGGATTGACAGATAACACAGCAGTATTGACAGGATCGTGGCAGCAGCGCTCTCTCCCCGGATATACTGCTTTTTCTTCTGATACAAAAGGACCCTTCGTTTCCACATCTGCAGATCCCGCAGAAGAATGTCCATCTCCTCTTCCTTCTCTCCCCCTGTTTTCTCCGCCCTGCACAGAAATATATGGATCATCCGCATCCTGCGGCTTGGATACAGATCCTCAACCTTCTTCAGTGCGGTTTCCACTATGGCATTGTTCCGGACTCCCTCTCCCGTCCTCAATATATACAGCGCCTGCTGGAGAGCATAACCCATCCGGCTCTTAACCGGATAGAGCTTGCTGCAGTCCTCAATGGCAGATGGAATTTTGCTCCGTCTTTTGTATGAGCACAGCAGCTGCTCCATATATGCAGTTACTTCAAAAAATTCTACTCTTGTCTCATTATTGCGCCGTATACACCGGTCCACGACCGGCAGAAGAAAGAACCCGGCTGCGCCAATACAAGTTAATGGAATCGGGCCCAGGGCAAACATAAACCGGAGAATCAGCACCAGAACAGCCAGAACCGCGGCTTCCCAAAAATATCTCTTCACCTTTATCCTCCCAACGGCTGGGGATACCCTGCTTCAGCAAATTTTCGTGCTATATTTACGGGAAATTTTCTGCTGACCACCCTTCCATCCTCTACCACCATCGTAATCTCATTGATGCTCTCCTTCCACTCCCTCCCGTACCTGTCAAATACCCCAATCTGCTCAATTCTGCGCTGTATTCCACCAGAATCCTTACGAAAGCTTTTGACAAGGATACCAATATCAATAAAACGGTACGTATCATTTTCAATTCGGTTTAAATCCTCTGTCCCGCCTGCCATGTTCTTCATGCGGTCGGGAATATTCCGAACATCATCTGTGTGGATCGTAGTGAGCCCATGCGCCCCAGTACTCAGGGATTCCAGAAGATACCTTACCTCCGTCGATCTTGTCTCTGAAAGAATGATCCATTTGGGCAGCTGTCTGAGACATGCTTTGATGGCTTCTGTATAGGAAAAATTCTCAGCCACCTTCATCTCAACACAATCCTTATTAGGATTGATCGTCTGATAATGAATTTCCAGCACATCTTCAATAGTTATCACCCGCTCCGTCGCCGGTATAAATTTGGTGAGAAATTTCAGCAATTCTGTCTTGCCTGCACCTGGAAGGCCGCAAATGGCAATGGAACAGTGTGCCTGGACGCATCGGATAAGAAAATCACATATTTCCTCGCTGCAATAACCACTCCGCAGCATTTCCTTCCGTTCAAGGCGCCTGACAGCCGGAATCTTTCGCAGAGAAATAGTAATCCCCCCATGTGCCACACAGGAATGGACAACACTGATGCGAAGTTCCTCTGTCTCCGCCTCCAATACCGGATTCATCCGATTAAAGGGAAGTCCAGAAACATTCGACAGCAGTAGTACAAAACGGTCTACAAACATCTCCGACAACACTTCCGGTGCCATAAATCTTCCTCTTTTCAAATCATCGATCCAAAGCTGCTTTCCATTCCAATTGATATCTGTCACACTTTCCATCATGATATAGGGATAAAGGATCCCATAATCCTGTCGCTTTAATAAAAATTTTCTTTGAAAATCATTCATACATCCATCATTCCTCCTAACTGATCCGATATTTCTGAAACAGATTCAGGAATTCCTGATTGGTTGCAGAAGAAAAGGGATCTTCCCTCTTTCTCATGAAGTCATAAATTCTCCTAATATCCTTTCCTCGAAAGCACCACACCTCCTCAGGTACAGATTCCCCATAGTCTGCAAATGCCTTGCTCTCTTTGCCGGAAGTCTGAAACCGGACATAACCCGCCTTTTCTTCTTCTGTGCTCTCCTGCACCAGGGTTACGGGAATTACCGTCCAGTCTCCATCCTTCACCGACACCTCTGCCTGATAGCTGCCGGCTTTGTTCTGCAGCAGTCCATTCCACTTCCACTGGAATTGAATCTCCTCTTTCTTCTGATCCCCATACCGAATCTCGCATCCCGCCAATAACTCATGTCCCCACTTTTCCTCTGTATAGTCTCTAACCTCCCATACAAAGAAATAGCGCGGTGCTGCCCTGACCGATGCCATTTTCTTCCCGCCTCCGGAAACGACGCCGGCCGCTTTCTTTTTCTTCTCTCTACCCTTCCCTAATTTCTGGATAGATCCATCTGTTGATTTCGGAACAGCACGAGGTCTTATATCCTTTTTCCTGCCGATACAAAGACTCTTTTTCTTTGAAACCAGCATATATCTGCCCCTCCTCTCCAGTGAAAACATCGTTTCAGCCGCCGCTATTTTCCCCGATGTCTTTACAAGACAGATTCCTATTTCGTACTTCTCCGGAAGAATATGGATACGGTATCCTTTTAGTGACAGGGAATCTTCTGCTGTCACAACAGTGCCTTTTGCAAGATAAACATCCGGCAGATAGAAAACTCCGCCCATCCTGCAGCTGCCCCCAGACAGAAAAAGACCCTCCCCCAGATCCGCAGCATTGCCGCGTATGGTTCCACCCGTGATCCGCAGCATTGACTCCCGATCGCTGTATACTGCTCCACCACCATAAGAAGCACTGTTTCCTGTCACATTTCCACCCTGAATCCAGCACTCTCCCTGATTATAGAGCATCCCGCCAACACCGCCATAACTCATGCCGCTGCTGGTAAATCCCTTTACCCGGTTATGTTTGATACTCCCACCGGATATGGTTGTCTTTCCCTGATTGTATATGGCGCCGCCGCGCCCGTCAAAACCTTCTACTGCACCGATCCCAAAAGACTGGTTCCCTGTAATCGTTCCACCCTTCATGACAAATTCTCCGCCCCGCTTGATATGAACGCCCGCACCTCCAGACACGTTTCTATTATCAGAAATCCGCCCCCCGTTCATTGTCAGTTTTCCGCCATCCTTTATAAGAACGGCTCCGCCCCCATCATGATTATATTTCTGATTGATATTTTCCGTTAGAACAGTCCCTGTCTCCAGTGTTACCATGCCACTCCTTATATCAATCAATCTCCCAAATACGCTTCGCTGTATCTTGTCAGAACTCCCTCCTCCGGACAAAAGAAGGTTTCGTATCAAAACCTGCCCCTTCTGGACGCTCAGGAGTGTTCCGCCAAATATTCCTCCACCACTCTTACTGCGGCTCAGAGTATACCCGTTTCCATTTATTATTTTCTCCCCCTTGACAAAAATTGTATCATCAATATCAATGGAAGCTGCCACACTGATCTCAGCCCTCCCCGGAGTTTCCAATCCCTTTTTCAATTCCTCATAATCAAATACCACAACCTCTTTCGTATGTTCCTCGGCTGATTCAACCTTATTTGTCCCTTCTGCCAGACCCAATACTGCCAGGCTGACTGCAAAAACAGCACCATACAAGCTCCTCCCCTTCATCCAGTCACTCCCATCTGTCCACCTGCTCCGCTGCTTTCTGAAAGAGAAGCGCCGCCTCTCGCGCAGATGCCATAAACTCATAATTGCAGCTCTCCTCCTCACAGTGATAATTTCTAAGCAGAAAGGGAATCAGCTCCCCGGCCGATACTGCATCCGCAAACTGGACATTGTGAGGAATGATCCCAAGACGGCTCCCGGGAATGTGATACTCCTTTATAATGGCTCCCCTCGTAAGCTCTGATTCTGCATCATAATTTCCTATGAGATAGAATGCTTTTTTTCTTATAGCCGAATAATTGCGGAAAATATGATCCAGCATCTGGCGGTTCTGGCTTAAATTGATAACTACCATATCTGCCTGCCGGAGAATTTTGCGTGAACTTGCCAGAGATGCCGCCGCCGTATCCACAAGCACCAGATTCCCATACTGTTCCAAAAGCCGTATCGTCCGAATACAATCCCGCTCGAGACGATATTCAAACATTTCCTGATTGCGGCCATTTCCCGCCGGAAGATAAAAAAGTCTCTGCCCCAAAAAGTTTTCCGCATACCGGAAAACGGCCTCTTCGGATAACCTCTCTCCCCTTTCCATGGCACGAAGCAGTCTGCTCAGTCCATGTTCTACCTGATAACCTCTGTTTTCTCTTACTTCCTGTTTTGATTGATGGCAGAATAAAGCATTGCCAAGATTTAAAATATTCTGATGATTCTCCAGTACGATAATCCTTTCCCGATCAGAAGAGGACAACGTGGACAATACACTAATACAAGCCAGATTGCTTGTGACACATGACCTTCCCCGTGTGTTACTCCAAAAAGCAACCTTCAAACCTTAACCTCCTTTTGCTCGAATTCGGGTGGAATGGCTTCATGATACCACTGGACCTGCTGTTTGTAAATTATCAAATTCTTACAAAAGACATTGGGAAGTTTTGTGAAAATACACGTTTTTTGGGCGTTTAACACCACAATCAAAAGATTACAGGCGAGACGCGCACTATCACCTGATTTTATTCCACGGCACAAAAAAGCCTGTGCTCAAAAGTCGGCCGACCTCTCGCACAGGCTGATCATCGTACTTATTTCACTCCATAGATTCCAAAATATTCGTCTATGTCTGCCTTGATCTTGTCATCAATCACAATCCTGCCATGGCATTCCCTGTTATACAGACGTTCTACCACTTCCTCCATGGTTACAATAGCAGCTGTGGGAAAACCATACGTCTCCCGGATTTCCTCCAGCGCCCCTTTGTCGCCGCCCTTTCCTTTCTCCATTCGGTTCAGTGATACCATCAGACCAGCAATCTCCACATCGCCCTGCTCCCTCAAAATCGGAAATGTCTCTTCAATAGATTTACCAGAAGTAGTTACGTCCTCGATAATGACAACACGCTCCTTATCTGCGATCTTACTTCCCAGCAGAATTCCCACATCTCCATGATCCTTGATTTCCTTCCGGTTCGAGCAATACCGAATCTCTTTTCCGTATAATTCATGAAAAGCTATAACTGTTGCCACACTAAGAGGTATTCCCTTATATGCCGGGCCAAAAAGAACATCAAAGTCCTCTCCATAATTATCATGAATCGCTTTTGCATAATACTCACCCAGACGTTTTAGCTGGGAACCCGTTACATATGCCCCCGCATTCATAAAAAAAGGAGACTTACGGCCGCTCTTTAACGTAAATTCTCCAAATTTAAGTACATCCGATTCTACCATAAACTCAATAAATTCTTCCTTGTACTGCTCCATATCTGCTGCATCCTCCTGTTTTTCGTACTATTCACATAAATATACTACTTAGTATACCATCAAATTTTAATCATTACAACTATACCTATAAGCTTTGTCAACAAACTGCTGTCCGTCTGCTTACTTCCAAACGCCTTTCGGAGCAGTCAACATCTGTGCCTCTTCCAGTCTTGCGCTGCGAAGCGCCACTTCTTTGTTATTCATTATATATTTTTCTTCTGTAATACCATAAGTCCACTCCTTTTAAACTGTTTTTAAATCTCTACACTAAATTTACCTCTGCTCCACAACCACATCGGTGTATGTACGTCTATCGGCACCAATTCCGTTCTCCTTCGTGTACGAACACAGCCAGGGAAATGTGGCAAATCAACTCTGAGACTTCTATTGGTGTTTCCTGCATCATAGCGAAAGGAAAACCATCACCTTACACAGCCAATAATCTCACGGATACTTGCCAGCCCCTCCCGCTGCGCGTAGGCCTCCAGTCCATCGATGATCTCTGATGTGACATAGGGATTGAAGAAGTTTGCCGTCCCCACTGCTACCATCGTGGCCCCCGCCATAAGAAACTCAAGGGCATCCTCCGTATTCTGAATCCCTCCCATGCCCAGCACCGGAATTTGTACCGCATTTGCCACCTGGTATACCATACGGACCGCAATGGGTTTCACACAGGGACCGGACATGCCGCCGGTTTGATTGGCAATGGCAAACGCCTTCCGGTTCACGTCGATCTTCATACCTGTCAGTGTATTGATCAGGGATACCCCGTCGGCGCCTCCTGCCTCCACTGCCTTTGCCATCTCCGCAATGTCTGTTACATTGGGACTCAGCTTCATGATCACCGGCTGCTTTGCTTTCCTCTTTACTGCCCTGGTAATCTCCTCTGCCATCTCCGGCTTCTGGCCGAAGGCAATGCCGCCTGCCTTTACATTGGGACAGGAGATATTGATCTCCAGCATATCAATCTCTTCGTTCGCCAGCCTCTCCACAACCTCTTCGTAATCTTCTTTGGAGCTCCCGCAGACATTTACGATGATTCTGGCATTCTTCTCGTGTAGAAAAGGAAGATCCCGCTGAATCAGTGTCTCAATGCCTGGATTCTGCAGCCCGATGGCATTCAGCATGCCGGCGTGGGTTTCCGCAATACGGGGAACTGGATTTCCCGGCCACGGCACGTTTGCCACGCCTTTCGTCGTCACAGCACCCAGCCTGCCCAGATTCACAAACTCACTGTATTCCATACCAGAGCCAAATGTTCCGGAGGCTGTCGTCACCGGATTGTCAAAAGTGATCCCTGCAAAATTTACCTTTAATCTGTCACTCATCTGCCTTCCTCCCTCCTCACAGCTCCACCTCAGTTGATAAGAATACCGGACCGTCTTTACAAACCCGTTTATTTTTTACCATAGAATGATCATCTACTTCTGTAGACTGGCACACACAGCCAAGGCAGGCGCCTATTCCGCATGCCATGCGCTCCTCCATGGACAGCCAGGCTGGTATCCCCTGTGTCAGTCCCCATGCCTTTACCCCACGGAGCATTGGTGTTGGACCACAGGAGTAGATCACATCTCCCTGCACATGATTTTCACGCATGGCGTCGATCACATTCCCCTTTGTGCCAATACTGCCGTCTTCCGTGGCGATAACCACATGATCTGCTGCCGTCTGCAGCTCTTCCAGAAGAAAGGTATCAGAATTTCGATAACCGACTACGACCGTCACCTCTCCCTCCAGTTCTTTCGACAATTGTAGTAACGGCGGTATGCCAATTCCTCCGCCGATCAAGACCGCCCCTCTGCTTTTGGCCTCCTGCATGGGGAAACCATTTCCAAGGGGACCCAGCACCCGGATCTCCTCACCGGGATGCATCCGGGAAAATTCTTCCGTTCCGGTTCCCACTACACGGTATACCAGACGGAGCAGTCCCTTTTCTTTATGGATTTCACACAAGCTGATGGGACGCGGAAGAAGCCTGTCTCCATCCTGGCAGTATAGGGAGATAAACTGACCCGGTACTGCCTGTCCGGCAATTTCCTGCGCCTCCAGCCACATGGAGAAAACCCCCTCTGCCAGTCTGGAATTATCTTTGATCTTTGCCTTACATTGTATTTTCGTCATATTTTCCACCATTCACACACGCCATTGTGCATAAAGAAGTTTGGGCGTGTGCTCACAAACTTCCTGTCCTTTCAAAAAATGCCTGCTATGTCCTCAATCATATCCATTACTGCCTGCCGGGAAGCATCCGCATAGTTCTTCTCACCAAAACCGGCATATTTCTCCTGTTTATAAGCACATATAATGCCCCGGGAGGAGTTGACGATGGCTCCCAGCCCATCTTTATTGAAGTACGGCTTCAGATCCTCCGCCGTACCGCCCTGTGCACCGTACCCCGGCACGAGAATATATGTCTTCGGCATGATGTCCCGGAGCACCTTACCCATCTCTGGATAGGTAGCTCCCACAACAGCTCCCACATAGCTGTAAGAATCTCCCATACAGTCCTCTCCCCATTTTGCCACCTGTTCGCCCACAAGCTCATATAATGGCTTGCCGTCTATCTTCTGATCCTGAAATTCTCCAGAGGACGGATTGGATGTCTTTACCAAAACAAAAATCCCCCTCTTCTCCTCCTTACATACGTCAATAAATGGTTTCACGCCGTCGCTTCCAAGATAAGGATTTACTGTGACAAAGTCCTCCTGAAATCCAGAGAGCTTTGTATTTCCCACCGTTACACTTCCGATATGGGCATTGGCATAAGCAGCCGACGTGGAGCCGATGTCGCCACGTTTAATGTCTCCGATCACCACCAGACCCTTTTCCTTACAATAATCCACTGTCTTTTTGAAAGCAGCAAGCCCTGGAATGCCGAACTGCTCATACATGGCGATCTGTGGCTTCACGGCAGGGATCAGGTCATAAACGGCGTCGATGATCCCCTTATTGTATTGCCAGATGGCCTCTCCTGCCGCCTCCAGCGTCTCTCCCTGCTCCTTTACTGCACTTTCCATTATATGGGACGGGATATAATCCAGCATAGGATCCAGCCCTACTATTACAGGCGCTCCCGTCTTCTTAATATTCTCTATCAACTTATTGATCATCTCATTTACCTCCACTGTACTGATACACGATTTCTCCGCCCGCGATGGTATAATGGACACGCCCCTGGACTCTTGTGCCGTGAAATGGTGTATTTTTTCCTTTTGATACAAAAGTATTTTTGTCAATCTCATAGACGGAATCCATGTCCGCTATAGTGATATCGGCTGGCATTCCCGGCGAGAGATCTCCCCCCGGCACCCCCAGGATCCGGCAGGGATTTGTACTCATACGCTCCACCAGCTGCATCGGCGTCAGATAACCTTTTTTTACAAGATATGTCACCGCAAGGGCATATGCCGTCTCGGAACCCACAATGCCGAAAGGCGCATCGGCAATAGATTTCTTCTTCTCCTCTTCGCCATGGGGGGCATGGTCGGTGGAAATCGCCTCCATGATCCCCTCAGAGAGCCCCTGGCACAGCATGTCCACATCCCCCCTGCTACGCAGCGGCGGGTTCATCTTATAATTGGCATCATCCGACGGAATCTCGTCCTCCGTCATGGCGAAGTGATGGGGGCATACCTCTCCGGACACCGGAACACCCTGCTCCTTCGCAAATCGGATCATAGCTACGCTGTCCCTGGTGGAGCAGTGGCACAGATGCAGTCTTGCCCCGGTTTCTCTGGCCAGCAGGATATCCCTTGCCACGATGACGTCCTCCACTGCATTAGAGATCCCAGGGATGCCTAGGAAATCAGCCTTCTTCCCCGCATTCATGGCCCCGTTCCCCACCATATTTTTGTCCTCACAGTGAGCCAGTACCGGAATCCCTGCCTTCGCCGCCTCTTCCATTGCCCTTCTGTAGAGCTGTGCATCCATCACGGATTTGCCGTCCTCACTGATGGCTTTGGCACCGGCCTGTACCATCCCGGCGATGTCAGTGATCTCTTTTCCCATCTGCCCCTTTGTCACAGCGCCCACCGGATACACATGGATCTTACTGTCCCGCCCGGCAATGTCAAGAATCCTCTTTATCATCTCCGGGCAGTCTGTGGCCGGGTTTGTATTTGGCATAGGGCAAACTGCCGTAAATCCGCCTTTGGCTGCCGCCGCGGTCCCCGTCCGTATCGTCTCCTTGTACTCAAAACCCGGCTCCCGCAGATGCACATGCAGATCGACAAAGCCCGGCATCACGTATTTGCCGGCCGCATCGATCACTTCTGCATTCTCAAATTCTTCCTTCTCATCCGAAGAAAGGCTGCCGATACCGGCAACCCTTCCCTCTTTAATATAAATATCACATATTTCATCACAGTGATTTGCGGGATCCAGAAGATGTCCATTCTTAATCCATAAATTCAATCCATCAGCCGCCTTTCCTCACGCATGAAAATCAAACTCATCGAGACCAAAATCATCCAGGTTAAAAGAGTTCGACAAGCCTGCATTTTCTATGTCCTTCACTACTGCCGGGTTGGTGATGACCTGCGAGATCTCTTCTCTGACTACCCACCGGTAATTATGCAGTTCCTCTGATAAGATCACTTCATCGGAAGCGGCTTCACAGAGAAAGGCAATTCCTGCGGTGCAGGTTTCACCAGCAGTGAATCCCCATGTATAAAGGACCTTATCCGGCACAACTGAAAGTCCCACCTTTTCTCCCACAAGCCTCTCTACCGCCTTATCCGGCGTCTCGCCAAACTCCATCTCGCCGTCTACAAACTCCCACTGGTACGGCTCAAAGATCCGGTCATCATACCAGCGCTCTACAGCCAGATATCTTCCGTTATGTCTTACGATCCCCTTGATCAGAATACGAAATTTCCCCATAGTATCCTGCACTCCTTTCAGAAATATCAATATGCTATTTTGCGGCAATATATCCCTTTGCCTTAAGCAGCTCCGCCATCAGTACGGCACCGCCGGCTGCTCCGCGTATCGTGTTATGGGACAGACCTACAAATTTCCAGTCAAAGTAAGCGTCCTCCCTGAGTCTTCCAATACTGACACCAAAGCCATTCTCATAATTTACATCCAACGCCACTTGGGGGCGGTTATCTTCTTCCAGATACTGGATAAACTGTTTCGGCGCATTGGGAAGCCCCAGTTCCTGTGGCGCTCCCTTAAACTCCACCAGCGCCTGGATCAGTTCCTCCTTTGTGGGCTTGCCGGCAAAATTGACGAAGACAGCTGCCGTGTGGCCGTCCAAAACGGGAACACGGATACACTGGCTGGTGATGAGCGGAGCATCTGCCTTTACAATCTGGCCGTTCTCCACCTTACCCCAGATACGGAGAGGCTCCTGTTCGCTCTTCTCCTCTTCACCACCGATAAAGGGAATAATGTTGTGTTCCATCTCCGGCCAGTCCTGAAAGTTCTTTCCGGCACCTGAAATCGCCTGATATGTCGTCGCCACTACCACCGTCGGCTCAAATTTGCGCCACGCCGTCAGGGCAGGGGCATAACTCTGGATCGAGCAGTTCGGTTTCACACAGATAAATCCCCTTGTGGTGCCAAGACGCTTTTTCTGGCTTTCGATCACCTCCAGATGCTCTGGGTTTACCTCCGGCACGATCATGGGAACATCTGGTGTCCATCTGTGTGCACTGTTGTTGGATACAACAGGAATCTCGGCCTTCGCATAGTCTTCTTCTATTTTTTTGATCTCTTCTTTCGTCATATCCACGGCACTGAAAACAAAATCAACCTCGGAACTGACTGCATCAATATCGTTTACATTTTTTACAACAATCCTTTTTACTGCTTCCGGCATCGGTGCCTGCATCTTCCAACGGCCTCCCACTGCCTCCTCATATGTCTTTCCTGCACTTCTCGGACTGGCTGCAATGGTCACAACCTCAAACCACGGATGATCCTCCAGCAAAGAAATGAACCTCTGCCCCACCATACCGGTACCGCCAAGGATACCCACTTTCAACTTATCGCTCATGATCTACCTCCATTTGTGCATGTTCTCTCTTATCTATATTCATAGTCTTTCTTATCATACACTATTTTGAAGTTGATTTCAAGCACTAAGAATCGAAGTAAGCCAACGCAGCATTTACTTTTCCATGTCCCTCCATGGGATTTTATCAAACAGCGCCCGGATACCATGGGGGCTGAAGCTCAGATAACGGTCTTCGTATTCATAATAGATTCCATTGATCCGTATCACCCTGCAGCTGTCGTCCCCCCAGGTAAGCTGTATTTCCTTTCCATTCTCCAACTGCAGTTTGAGAACAGCCGTCCCAAAAGGACAGGCAGAACTCCCTTGGATGTCTTCCGCATTCGAAAGTATATTTTCTAAAATCTTCAGTTTGGATTTCTCTGTCAAAGTCTGCCGATACGTTTTTTCATCGCTTTTATTCCTTATATATTTATAAGAAATCTCTGCGGATATCACATTCTTGATCTGGGATGGCTCGATCCGCTCATAATCCAGCTCTTCCCTGCAGATCCTCTCCAATTCCTGACATAACTCCGGCAGATACATAACAGCAGTCTCCTCCGGATCGTCTTCCTCTTCCCCACCATACAGAAATGCCACATAACCTCCTGTATATACAGTCCACACATTCCCTTTGTAAGAAATGACATAACCGGTGGTTTTTGTCTTCTGCAGCTTCTTCTCCATCGCCTCTGTACAACCATTGTCTGGATCCAGTTTTGATGCCAGCTGTTTTAGCTGTTCTGCCTCTCCACCTCCGGGCTCATAATAATGAGGTTCTGCCTCCCCATCCTCGGGTCTCCAGAAACCAATCCTCACCTGTTCTTCAACGGACTCCAGGGCCTCGCCCTTTTCTGCCGCGTCCAGAGTACCGGTTATCTCATATCCATGCACTTCAGTGGAGGCAGCTGCCAAGCTCTGCTCCATCTCCCCTCCCTCTGTCATTCTGTTCGTCAGACATACAACAGCGGCTGCCAGCACGATAAAAGCAGCGAACATCCCCATCCACTTTCCCTTTTTATGAAAATTCAGGATATGGCGGATCCTCTTTCCTGTATCACTCTCTCCAAAAGCAGGCAGGCTCATGGATGGGCGGCGCCTGTTTGTGGCGAAGGCAAGCAGCGACCGGCTGTACTCATCCCGGATATCCTGCCCCATAGATACCAGCACATACTCATCACAGCTCATCTCCATATCCCTTACCATGCAGAAAAAGGATACCCACACCAGCGGATGAAACCAGTATACCGTCAGTATAAGAAAGGCAGCGATCTTGATCAGATGATCCCCTCTCCTGATGTGATACCTTTCATGCCGCAGAATATAGTTTTCTTCTGTCTCCCCCAGGTGGAACGGGATATAGATCCGGGGGCGGAATATTCCCGCAACAAAGGGTGAGGCAACTCCGCTGCACTGATAGATATTCTCTCTGTACAAAACCGCATTCCGCAATCTGCGCCGCATATGCAGCATAACATAAATATTCCATAAGAGAATTAACGCGATTCCCGTCAGCCAGACAAGGGCAGCAGGCTGCAGTATTTCAGGAAAAACCGTCGGGGATCCACTGTTCGGATCAGATGGATCCGGAGCACTGGGCACCTGCCCATGCAAAGAAATGTCCTCTGCCGCCTTCTTATCCTCCCTGATCTCTTCCCTCACTCTTCCCTGCCCCGCCGCCGTCCCTTCCGGCAGTCCTGCACCCAGACTAATTTTCTCTGCCGGCACAACTTCTTCCTTTTGTCCGAAGGCAGCGAAATTGCTTTTCTCCGGCAGAATCCGTAGATTGAACAGGCTCAGGGAGGATGTCACTGCCACCGGGCACACCAGCCGGATTCCCACAATAAGCCACAGCAGATACGCATACTTGCGGGGAAACCGTTTCATAAGCATACGAATCAGTAAAACGGCAGCGATCACAATGGCCGCCGCTCCTCCCATAGACAGAATCCCGGCAAAAACTTCACTTATACGATTCATAGGCTCTGCCCCCTGTGCTCATCTATAAGCTTTTTAATCTTCTCCGCTTCCCTTTCCGAGATTTTCTTCCCACCAAGAAAAGCCGCCAGAAACTGAGGCAGCGATCCGTTAAAGGTTCTCTCGACAAAATACTCCGATTCGTCAGCCTGCACCCTGTCCTTGCTGATCAATACAGAGACAACGGCATCTTCATTGACAATATATCCTTTCTCGCTGAGCTTCCGTATCGTCGTATAGGTGGTGGATTTTTTCCATCCAAGGACTTCATTGCATTTCCTCACCAGATCGCCGGAATTGATCGGTGCATATTCCCACACAATCTGCATAAACCGGTAATCGCTGTCACATAATTTCAAATATTCCATATCTTTCCCTCCATTCAGAGTTTATAACAATAGACCTATCATTACGATAAGTCTATAATAATAAACCATTTTTGTCAAGAGGGCAATACGGCTTTATTTTGAATTTTTTTCTATAAAATGATAAATGAATTCCAGCATCTCCTGGCTCCAGAAAGCATCTTCGTGAGGCGCACCCTCCACAGTAACCATTGTGACATCAGCGCCTTTCTTTTCCAGCGCCTCATATAATTTCAGGCTCTGATTGTGAGGAATGAGTTCATCGGCATCGCCGTGAGCGATCAAAAGGGGCGGATATTCTGTCAATAAGCCCTCCTGTACTCTGTGATAGGGACTCATTTCCTTCAGAACACTCATCTCCTCATCCACTATCCCCCCGGACAGTGCTGTAAAAATATCCTTGATCTCCTGCTCCCCTCCATCATCCAGCATATATTCCACCAGATCTGTTGTAGGAAAACAGGCAGCCACATAGTCCACCCTGTCAGAATATCCCTGATATTCTTCTGTGATATAACGCTCCTCTCCCTCTGTCATGGCAGCCAGCAGAGACAGGTTCGCACCAGAGGATGTCCCCCAAAGACCGACCCGCTCTGCATCAATCCCATAGAGAGGGGCATTTTTACGCAGAAAACGAACCGCCGTCTTGACGTCCTGCAGGCATGCCGGAAAAGGATGTCCTTCCATGCTGTTGCGGTGGGTGATGGTGGCCACAACATATCCTTTCCTTGCCAGCTCCGACAGCTGTGGTATCTGATACCAGACACCGGGAAATGTCCATGCGCTTCCCTGTACAAACACCACAAGGGGATACTTCGGCACCTCCTTCCCCTCACGATTCCACCACGGCGCGATGATCTGCATTTTCAGTTCTTCCCCTCCCACCCGTGAAAAAATCACATCGGGAAATACCTCCGCCATGCCTTCCCAGGAAGGATTGGACGGAAGCTTAATAATATTACCCATAGCTTTTCTCCTCTCCCGGCCCGGCGTTGGCCACTTTACATCCAACGCCAGGCTTTCTAAAATACCAGTTCCATCTGTTCCACTACTTCAATCTGCGACACCACCATTACATCCGGCTCACTCCCCTTTACATGATCTGTTTTCAAATACTGCATGCCGTTCCTGAGACTGGCTGCAATCAGGTTCAGTACATAGATATTGTCAAAGCGGTTATAAATGGATTCCCCGCCCAGTCCGCTGAGACAGATCAACTGGGTGTTCGCCTTCTTTGCCATATCCATCAGCGGCCTGAGCAGATGGGCGGCATTGGTCTGTGCAAAGGGATTGTCCATCAGAAGCACCTTCCCCTCATTCCGGTCAGCAAAAAAGTCCGTGTCATCCCGACGCATATAATACAACAGGCTGGAAAGGATCACAAAGGCTGAGAGAAAACCCTCCCCCCCGGAATTTCTCGCCACCTCTGCCCAGGTAATGGGATATTCCCGCTGCTCTTCCACCTTGTACAGCCGGATCTGGATCTCCTGGATTCCCACCACGGAATCATACAGATTTCTGGTTGTGATCTGTGTCCCGAAATACTCCTGTGCATTCTCATTTCTCTCAAAGATTTCGATTCCCCTGCGGGTGATTTCATCGATCAGATCCGATAGCCGTATATGATAAAGCGACTCGTTGACCTCCCACTCCGGCAGCTGGATCTTCAACATCTTCAGTGACCGGTCCCGGATGGTAATGGCGGAGTTGGAATCAATCCTGCCAAGATTCACATGCACCTCATAAATATAGTCCTCCATCAGTTCCCCGATACGTTCTTTTTCCCTTTCCACAACGGAGATGTCGATCTCCAGCTTCTCCATCAGATCCTCATAGGATTGTATCGTCACATCCAACTGCCGAAGGACACGTGCGGCATCCTCCGTGAGGGCGATCATATTTTCCAGCGGTTTCTGATAATATTCATCTGCAAAGGCCTCTTTTCTGGCAATCTGGTTCAACAGTGCGGCAAGCCTTTCCCTGGCATCCCGCCGCTCATCCAGAATCTCCTTATAATCCCGAACCAGTTCACCCTTCTGCCTGCGGAGCCGGACACGGCTCAGCTCCGCCAGCGGTTCTTCCCATTCCACCGGCTCTCCCTGGGGCAGTTCACCATACTCTGCCAGTGCCGTCAGTGTCTCGTCATACCCCTGCAGGGAATCCTGACATTCCTCTGCCGCCTTCTTCAGCTCCTTACTCTTATAGTCCAGCCGGTTTCTGACAGCATCAAAATCCCGGTTCTGTATCTGTTCCATGGGTAACGGCTCCTGCTGGCCGCACTCGGTCTCAATCTGACTGACACAGGTATCCATCCGGCTCTTTAATACAGCAATCTCCGTGTTTTCTTCGTTCCACAGCATTCTCTTGTGAGCCGCCTTTTTCCCCAGCTCTTCATAGAGGGCCTCCAGATGTCCCTCCTCCTTTTTGCTGTACTGCAGTCCTGACCACTGCTGTGGCTCCAGATGGTATTTTATCTGCAGATCCTCCAGTTCCTGTCCAGCCTCCTGATACCGCCGCAACGCCTTCTGCTCCTGTCCCTCCAGATCCTGCAGCTCCTGCGAGAGGCTGGAGGTCACAGCCCGGAATCTGGCCTCCTTTTCACGGATGGTCATGACTGTCAGTTTCTCTGATACTGGCTGCTGCGGCTCCCGTCCATAGCTCTCATAGTGACGGCCGGCCTCCTGTAGTTCCCGCTTTGCCTGAACCAGTGCGTCCAGCTCCAGTTTCAGACTCTCCAGCTGATGGCGCAGCCGTTCCAGCTGACCACAGGCCATCTCCCTATTTTCCTGCAGCCGTACTCCCTCTTTCCGGCAGCCCTCCAGCTCCCGGCAGTTCTCCTCATAAGCGGCATATGCCATACAGAGCTGTGCCAGATCCTCTCCTCTCCGCTCTTTCTCCGCAATCTCCCGGTCTGCCTTTCGGATCTCCTGTTCCAGCTGCTCCGACCTGTCAGCGGCCTGTCCCAACTGCTCCGCCAGCTGTTGTTTTTTCTGGGTCATTGCTCCCAGCTGTGCCGTCAGTTCCTCCAGTTCCTTCTGATTCTGTCTGTAGCGCTCTTCGGAGACCTGCTGATTCTTTATCTGTTCCTTCCGCTGAAAATACTCCCGGTATTCCCTATCCCGGATGGCGGCGGCATCCTTTCTGTCCTGAATTTTCCTCTCCGTTTCCGCAACAAGGGCAGCGAGCTTTTCTTCATCCAGCAGGTTTTCATTAAAAAGGACATAAAAGCTTATCTGAGGGAGCTTGAGGACTCCCCCTGCCGCCTGCTTCTCCTGTCTGGTTTCCAGCTGCTCCCGCTGGATGATGGGAATCGGAAAGGATGTATAAGCCCCGTCCGAGTGCTGTTCCAGCTTCTCCAGTTCCTTCTCAGACAGGATCACCGCATAGGGCAGCAGTGGGTGATTCTTCACGATCTCTCTGTTTCTCTTCTCTGGAAACCCGTTTTTTCTGAGCCACTCCATTCCATACACGATATGGATGCCCAACTCGGAAAATTCCCGCTGCAGTTCCTCCGGCAGCTCCAATACCTTTCCCTGGGTCAATTTGCGGTATTCCTTTTGCAGATCGTCTTCCTCCTTCTCCAATGTACGGCGCAGCTCCGCCAGCTCCTGAAGCTTCCGCTCCGATGCCTGCAGGATTTTATCCGTATTTAACCGGTCCTCCTCTCCCAGCTCCAGATATTTCAGGGCAGCAGAACGGAATGCCAGCTCCTCATGAAAAATGTCCTGCCGTGCCTCCTTCTGCTGTCTCTCCCACTCCCCTCTCAGGATTTCCTTCTCCTTCTCTTCCGACCTTCTCCGCAGGCTCCTGGCCTGTTCCCTGGATTCCTCCAGCTCCCTCCGCCGTTTTCTCTGCCGACGCACTTCCTCTTCCAGATCCCGCTGCGACTCCTCCCTCTGAATCTCCAGTGCCCCCGGCTCATACATACCCAGTATGTTTCGCGTCAGCCGTGTATGATAACGGGCATTGAACTGCTGCTCTTTTTCATCATATAACTGAAGCCGGCTGTCCAGGGCTCCCTCTCTGGCGGCATTTTCCCGCAGGGCAAGCTCTGTCTCCTGCAGCTTGTCCTGCCATCGCCGGATCTCCCGGTCTGTCTTCTCCCTCTCCTGGTTCCGTTCTTTCTGATAAGCCCTGTTTTCAGCCAGCAGACCGTCGTAATGTCCCTTCAGCACATTTCCGAGATAGTCCCGCTCCGGCGCCAGATCCTCGTTCTTTCTCCGGCACACATCCAGCCTCTGGCGTATTTCTTCCAGATCTGCCCGCTCGCTCTCCACTACCGCCTGCTGTCTGGCACAGGAAAGCCGGTGCAGCTTTGTGCCGCACTGCAGCTGATCCCGCTCCAGCTCCTCCTGTTCCACACCGATCATATCCCGGCTGCTGATATGAAATCTCTGCCGGTCCGCAAGACGGTGGTACTCACTGGATAATTTCTCATACTGCACCTGTTCCATGGCGCGCCAAAGCCCGGTAAGCTCCTCCTGTATATTCTGGAGCCGCCTGTGCATGGTATCACGAAGTTCGGTAATACCGCCAATAAATCCGGCAATCCGATTTTCCTGCTCCCCTTTTCTTGTCTCGACCTCCTGATACTGCAGCGCCTTTTCCCGGATGCGGTCCCCCTCTTCCTTAAACAGGCGGATCGTATCCCTCCGCCGGATCTTCGACTGGTTGTCCTTGTACTGGCCGGCATACTTTCCCATAATGCTCTGAAACTCTCTCATCCGGTTCTTCTCTTTATTCAGTTTCCCCTCTACCGCCTCCAGAAACCATTTTTCCACCAGACCCCTCTCATCCCGGCAGTCCGCAAAGAGACTGGACAGTCCGGATTCCTCCAGATTTACCTTCTTGATAATAGACTCCCATTCCCGAAAGTTGATCTGGTACTCCATCAGCTTTTCAAAATACTGCCTGGACTGGGCAGAATTCGTCATATCATAATAAAAGAACTGACAGGATGAGTCCTTTTTGCAGCTCTCGAAAAGCTGTCGGCACGCTGCAAAGCTCTTAAGGGTCAGCTCCTTATTGCCTTTCTCCACCACCGGAAGATGATGGATATCCATGGCGCATGGTTCCCGGTACTCACTGATTAGGTTCACCATATCCAGATTTTCCCGCTGTCCCTCCTCCATGTTCTGGCTTCTGCGCACCATCATCCCCGTGAGCACATACCCCGCTCCCCGGTCCAGTACCCATTCCACCAGGATAAATGTCGGCTTCGCCGTTGTAAAATAACTCTCAAAGGGACGATCCTTCGCATCCCGGTATCTCTTGTGGACAAAGGGCGCCGTCATCATCTGAACCAGAACAGATTTTCCGCCGCCATTCCGCAGGGACAGCAGGGTACTTTCCCCATTCATATGAAATGTCTCATCACTGATCTTTATGGCATTGTTGTTATAATTCAGATTGATCAGCCGAACCGCATTGATCTTACTCATCCTCCGCCACCCCCAGTACTCGCCTTATCCTTTGGTAATTGTTCTGGTTCAGGAGATTCCAGTCCATAAAATTATCCAGCTTCTTCGTTGTCTTAATCATCTCATCCTGCTCCACATACTCGATCAGTCCCTGCCGCTGCAGAAACGTCAGAATCTGATGCAGGAACCCCTCCTTTGTCGTGCGGGCACGGGAGCCCCTCTCGTCGGATCTCAGCGCCTCATATGCCTGAAGGATATCCGTAAAAGCGATACCGTCCGCTTCCTGCTGTTCCTCCGTATTCTCCGCCCCCTCCCGCAGCCGCCGGGAGATCACATTCTGCAGCTCCCCAACCCGGATATACTCTCTCGTCTTACTGCTGCTGCCCTGTCCGTCAAAAAATTCTACCAGCAGGGTCAGTATTACAAACTGTGACAGATAGTAATCCCGGTCCGTGGCGTTGGACCGGCAGAGAGACGCCTTCAGACGGGCTTTGGAAAACCCGAGAAAGTTATTTTCCTCTCTGGGAATCAGATATATGACATTGCCGTACCTCTCTATCGTACTGCCGGCAATGTCTCCCTGTGACTTCACAAGATTCTGTACCGCCTCCTGCTCCGCATAGGCCCGGTACAGCACGCCTTCCGCCTCTTCCCGGAGTTCATGGTTCTCCAGAAGATAATAAAATATCTCCTGACTGGTTCTTATTTCCTCTGATTCATATGCCATCTGCGCCTATTCCTCCCGTATGATCCGGAGAACGACATCTGAGCACCGGATGCTCTTTCGTCCGCCCTCTTCGTCTTCTACATTTTCAAATACTACCGGCTCCCGGCTCTCCTGCCGGTATGTCTCAATCCTCTGGATGCCGCTCAGCGCCGGATTTTCTTCCATCAGGTTCAGCACCATCTCATTCAGCTGGAATTCCACCTGCCGATCCTGAATAAACTCACTGCGCTCTCGTTTCAGGGCTTCTATATCGATCACCTGGTTTTTGATGAGTTCCACCATAATTTCCTTAAATATGCCCACACTGGGAATCAGTCTCTCCTGTTCCCCCTGCTCCTTTAGCTGTCCCAGCGAAATCTCTCCCTGGCGGTCCGCCATCTCCAGAAGATAGCTCAGACATTTCCTGTACCGCCGCAGTTTTTGCTTCCTTCGATTCTCCTGCTCTGCCAGCCACTGTTCCTCATCAAAATCAATCTCCTCTGTGGAATCCCCCTCCTCTTTTCTTCTGACCGGTCTCTGCAGTTCAAGGGCTTTGTTGATATTGTATATCTTCTCAACCTCCCGGTTAAACAGGGGACGAAGAAAGTAATCAAGCCTTTCCAGGGAGGAAGGGTCTCCCAGCACCCTGTCATACAGTTCTGTCCGCAGGGAAAATCTCCGGATCAGCGACATCCGTGACAGTGCCTCCAGTTCCTTTGTGTATACCTCTTTCAGATCAAAATGGCTGTTCAGAATGCTCTGGTGTTCATCGATGGTACGGTTCAGATAGGTCTCAATCTCTTTCAGATGAGCCAGCTTCTCCTCCTCCTTCTCACTCAGCCGTTTCACATTGATATTTGCATCCTCCAGCTCCTTTGCCCTGCTTTTCACCATCTCTCGGTAATTCTGGAATTTCTGTTTGGTATCACGGATGGTATCCAGATTCTCCAGCAGAATATCTTCATAATCCTTTACCGAATATCCCAATGCGTTGCGGCGGATCCTGCCCATAGCCTCCTGAATCTTCTGCAGCTGTATCCTCATAATATTAAAAACATTTTTTATTTCATCCACTGCCTTATCATAGCTCTGCTTCTCAAGATGCATCTGAAAGATCATTTCATGAACGGTGAGCTTCATATTGTTTTCAATCTCCAGTGTGGAGAGCAGCAAATTGTACCCGTCATCTGTGAGATAGTAGGATGTCCGCCTCAGTTCCTGGTCCACATAAACGATCCGGTTGGCCACATAACTGATATGCATGATATGATAGGCATTCTGGTCAAAATCAAAGCCGTCGAAATACATGGCCTTCCCCTCATTGGAGAGAATAACATTCACGATAAAATCCCCCAGCTGCCGGCATTCATCATAGCCTATATTTTTCTTAAAGTGCTGCGCGTTCATCGTATCGATACAGGCACCGATATCATCCATGGTACAATTTTCCTCCCGCAGCGACATCTCCATTATAAAAAGCAGCACAGCAAAAATCAGATTGATCTGCTCATCTGCTTTCATAAATCCATACTGCTTCCAGGTTGTTTTCTGTATACTATTTTCAATCAGCAACGCATACATCCCCACATGCTTCATCCGTCTCGGGAAATGTTTCAAAAATTCATACTGCATTTATATATCCTCATAACAATGCCGGGTGTTGGTTGTCATCCATTATAAAACCGGCTAAAAATCTGAAATGTTCAATATCTCCTGTGGAATATATTTCCCGCTTGTGAGTATTTCTGCCATAACGCTGGTCTGACACTCGGTAAAAAATGAAAAAAAACTGCCGGAGAGTTTCCTGCTCTGCCCCGGGCTGGTATCCGGCAGCTCCACTGTCTCCGGTGCCTTTGACAGCATCGCCTCATAGGCCGGGACAAAGGGGCAGATTGACCACTGTTCCCGAAAGGTATCCGCCAGATTCTCATAGATCCGGATTCCCTCATAATCCAGATCCCCAAAATACAGAATGGAATTATCCGGATCCGTCATATAAGGTTCCATGCAGATCCCAAAATCCCGGAACGACCGCAGGATCCGCTTACCGCCCCCGTAAATCAGCGTGCCGACGCTCTCTCCCAGAATATGTCCGCCCCCTTCCAGAAGATGACGGCGCATACTATAAAAGGTATCCTTATTTTCCAGGATCAATAACTTCTGGGGAACCTCTCTCGTGTGGGAATAACAGGGGAGCGGTTCTGCCGTCTCATAATAATTCAGAAATTCCATGTCCAGCCCGCAGCGCCCCAGTATATTTCTTCCCCGCTCCCGGGTGAGAAATTTTTCTCTGTGCCAGATCTCAAAGCTCCTCTCATTGACAGACTCAGGATAGGACAACTGACCTTTCCGCTCCCGCAGATACCGGTCCAGCATTCTGACATAAACCCTGTCCTGTTCATAGCTGTCCGGATGGGACAGGTAGTAATCCACCGATATCGCCGGATGAAGCCGGTACTTTAATTCTTCCTCCATCTCGTGAAAATCTTTCTTTTCCTCCACCAGCCAGTAGGCACGGTGCAGTGCCGGCCTCTTGCCATTGGTGCCGGATGCCTTCACCGGCCGGATATGACCCCGCTCCAATAGTTCCAAAATCTGCTTGTACTGTTCCTGATAGGAGCCCGGACAGGACTCCAGAAGTTCTTCCAGGGATATACGTCTCACCTTTCTGCCTCCAGGGATCTGCGCCCGCTACGTTATTCCACAATTTTCAGCAATTTTCCTGTGATGTCCGCCATATCGGAGGATACCTGTTTCGTATCCTGTGAAATCTGCACATTCTTTTCCACAACATCAGAAATTCTTCCCATCTGACTGACGGCGTCCGCCACAATATCCACGTTCTGTCTCACCATATTTGTGATCTGACCCATATCGCTGCCGGCTTTCTTTATATTGACCACTGCGGCGCCAAATGCCTCTGCTGTCTGATCTGTAATCTCTTTGCCATGCTCCACGGCATGAATGGAGTTAGTGATCAGTTCGTTGGTCTCCTTGGCTGCCTGGGCGCTTCTGGCAGCCAGTTCGCCTACCTGTGCGGCCACAACAGCAAATCCCTTCCCCATCTCCCCGGCTCTCGCTGCCTCGATGGATGCGTTTAGTGAAAGAAGATTGGTCTGCTCAGCGATGGAATTGATCTCTTCAATAATCTTTTCAATCTCCATGGACATATCGCTGATCTTCTGCATGGATTCCTTCAACAGATTCATCTGTGACTGGGTCTGCATGATCTCCTCCACCGTATCACCCGTTGTCCGCATGACATCTGCCGATACATTTACACTGTTGTTCAGTTCCTCCTTGAGCTGATCCATAATCTGTCTCAGATCCTCAACCGCTCTCTCCTGTTCCCCGGTTCCGTTATAAATGTTATCGGCATTTTCCAACGTTGCACCGGATACATTTTCCAGATCCCGGCAGACGCTTTTGACGTTCTGTATCATACTCCTGTTATTTTCCACATCCTCCTTCTGATGCTTCAGAAGGATTTCATTTTCCTGCATATTCTGGTCAATGCTCTGGACCATTTTATTGATGCTGGCAGAGAGCTGGGTAAATTCCGGATTTCCGTTTTCATTTACCGTGATACTGAAGTTTCCATCGGAGATCTCCTTCATAGAATGGGAAATTTTATTGATCCCTTTCACAATCTTCCGATCTACCATCCGGTTGATCATAACCAGCAGAACACCAAATATAACAAGCATGCTGATGGTAACAAGCACCATCAGATTGGTGCGCTCAGCATAATATTCACTGGATGGCATAAATGTTCCGATAATCTGATCTTCGTATTCCTCTGCCTGATAATATCCTTTTACTCCGTTGACAGAAGACCTTCCTCTGCCTGTCAAATCCGCTCCGAATCCAGCGTCGGCGGCAGGCTTACCCACCAGCTCACTGTCGGGATGTGCCAGAATCTTCCCCTCTTTGGGATCAATGGCATATATATATCCGTTCTCACCAAAATCAATCCCCTTCAACACAACATCAATCTTGGTACTGGCCAGTGTCTTTTCCAGAACCTCTGGCTGCACACCCACCTGCACGAGACCCTTTGCATCCGTTCTCGCCACACCAATGTACTGCATCACGACCCCTTCCGCCACGTTTACCTGGGGCTCCTGGGCAATTTCAATGGATGGATCGTCGACGATCACCATAAAGGCATTGGACTGATCACCGCTCTTCATATCAAATCCCACATAGGAATCTATCGTACTGCTCGTAATGATCCCGTCCTCGTCAATAATATGTAACTCATTTACCTGCAGGCGCTCTTTTATCTCATTGAGCTTCGTCTTATCCTTTGCGATGGCACTATTCTCCGCAAGAAGATCCGCGAACGCCCTGGTCTTGGCCAGATTGTCCGCACTGAGATTATCTGTGAGAACCTGCACACTCTCCTTGTTGGCCGCCAGCTTTTCCCTGACATCCTGCAGCTTTGCCTGGCTGGCCGAGGCATTATTTCTTTGGATGATCACAGTCTGCAGCACAAATACTCCTATAATAGTCAGAATAAATGCTGTCAGCATATAGATAAACAGCCTTTTGGTAAATATTTTCTTCATTTGGACTCTCCTTGTCTATCATGTCAGTACTGCCATTATAGCATTATCCTCCTATACTTTGCAAGAAAGAAAAGACATTACAGCCATCCGGCAAAATCTCTGTTTATCTTACTTTTCAGTATTTCTCTCTCCTTGTCTCGGGAGTTTGACAGTTGAATAAGAGAAAAATACGTTGCAGGCCTTGTAATGCCTGTATTTTTTTGTCAAATTTTTTGATTCTATATGTACTTGTTTGTAATAGTGTGTTATACTATAAA
>CAJSYQ010000033.1 GCA_910574015.1 Eubacteriaceae bacterium
GCAAACCATTCTTTAAGGATTGGAGAACTTCTCAATAAGCAGGCAAAAATATATGAGGATCTCGGAGTGAAGGTACCAACCTCGTCATGTTAACTCCGAGAATTCAGGATTTAATGAACATGAGTATTTCTCTTTAGATGATGTGATGGCGATAACCGGGGAGAGCCGGGAAGAACTTTTACAGAGGATAGAGCAATGCAGACAGGAATTGATAGAAGCCGGAGAAAGCCCGGACGAGTATTTCAAGCCCATAGAGCCACAGAGGGCGGCAGTCTATTACTTTCCTAACGGTTTGCATTAACGGAATTTATTCTTGAATTTATCCGGGGATTATGCTATAGTATAGATACAAAAGAGGAAACAACCGCCCACAAAGTGGTTGACCTCACATGATTAGACGATAAGCCTACCTGTTCCGCCAAGATACAAGGTAGGCTTATTTATTTTCGCTTGTTCCTCTTATCGAGAAAGGCAAGCAACGCTATAACAAAACTACCAAAGGCAATCAGCAGAGCCAATATACCTATGAAAATCGAAATGATTTCAAAAGCTGTCATTTGCGCCACCTCCCTTCTTATGTACTCCGGCGAACCGGGCATGAAGTTTTGGGAGGCTACCACCTTGCAACACGATTGTTCCTCTCTGATATTCTATTATAGAAACTTGCTAAGTGAAGCATAGCTTCTAAACACCCTAAAATACGTTGTTTAAAAAGTGAATAGGAGTAGTAAATGGCAGAGAAATGTAGGTAAATCATATATTATTCATGCATTACTCCTATATCCATATTCCTACACATTCGTAAACATACACCGAAAATAATATTCAGTTGGAAAGAAAACCCACCCTCGACCGTTTGCAGCAGTTAAGAGTGGGTTTGTATTGTTATTGATATACTTTAAATTGTTTCGGGTTCAGCGAACAAAATACCTGTCTTAAAGCCGTTCTTCGCCGCTTTCTTAGTTTGTTTGATTGCGGCTGCACCATGCGCTTTGGCAAAACGCCAAGCTTCAGCAGGATGCGCATCAGTGTATGCATCGGCTTCATTGATTGACATATTCCTGATTTCTTGATTGGTCAATCGAGCCATAAAACTTCCTCCTTTCCAACTGAATATTATTTTCGGTGTCTATCTCCTCCCGCAACATCGCAGGATATTCTCCTTTCACTCGGTCAGTATACCATATGTTTCAAAAATTCGCAACTATGACATCCTATTTTAATTTTTCAATTTCACTTTTAAGCCAATCGAATTCTCTCTGGGTGTATACCTTTTCTGTAATGTCTGAAATCTTATGACCGACCATATATTTGATGGCGTACTCATCTACTCCACATTTCTTTGCCATGGTTACAAAGTGTTTTCTGCCATCGTGCGGACGATGTTCGGGATTTAACCCAAGTTCAGTACAAATTAGCCCGAAAGCTTTGTTATAACGATTGTACGTCAGTTTTATATTTTTCTTATTACGAACATTTGGGTCAACCCAGTTCAAAAGATACTTACTTCCGAGTTCTTCAGCCTCTTTATATTTTCTTTCAACAAGTTGCTTGATTTTGCTATGAATTGGAACGATCCTTTCTGTACCAGCATCTGTTTTCATACCGCCTTTGAAGGTTCCAGCTTCAAGATCTACATTTTCTAATTCAATTAACCCAAGTTCCTGTGGACGCCATCCAGAATAACATTGTATAAGAATTATATCTATGCCTCTTTTATCATTCACATGCTCCCACAGTGATTTCAATTCTTCATCAGAAAAAGCTATGTGTTCTTTTTTGACATTATGACATTCTTTTACAACTTCATCTGTAAGCTTAAATGTTCGGGAATAATTCCTATCAACAATTTCGTATTCCAGGGCATAGTCTAAAATTAGATTGAAGAACGACTTAATTTTGTTTTTCATAGTTGCTGTCGGAGTTCGTTCAGTGCCTTTGACTATAGCAACGCCTTCTTCCATACATCCTTTTATATGTCTGGCTCTAATATCCATTACCCTCATGCTATAAACAGACGAACAATATTCCCAGGCATTTTCAACGGCTTTGGTGTCTTTAACTGTTTTTTCATATTCTGGAAGCCATTTATCATAAAGTTCCTGCATAGTTATGGCTGGCTGTAAATCGTATGGATTTTTGTTATATTCTACGAGTGCTGCATACGCATCATTATATGTAGCAAAGTATGATTCAGGCTTTAATGGTTTACATATTGGATGTCCTTCAGGTGTTTTGCCAACCGTTATCATAGCTCTAAAAGGATTTCGCAAATTTCTATTTTTAATTTCGCTTATTTGACCAAAACCATTTGGCAATCTTCTTCGTTTATTATTTTTGCTTCGAGGTTTACGGACGGTTTTGTCTGGTTGTAGTGGATACCCACAATGAGGACAACTCAATGCCTTATCACTTACTGGTAGCTCGCATTCCGGACAAGTTGTAAGCATTGTTATATTCTCCTTTCTGTCAAATATAGTTGAAAAGTTATTAGTAATCATATATCATGGTGTAGGAATTGTCAACTCCTACATTCAAAAAAGAGGTGCAGTATGATTAGTAATAATGAGTCAACTTGCCCAAATTGTGGTGGGCAGTTAAAATATTATGATAAGGTAAATAGAATAATCCGCTCAAAACAAAGAAGTACCAAATGGATAAGAATAAGAAGAATGAAATGTCAAGTATGTGGTGGATTACATAGAGAATTGCCGGGGGATATTTTTCCGTACAAGCAGTATGAGGCGGAAATTATCCGAGGCGTGATTGAGGGGCTTATTACTTGTGAGACTATCGGGTATGAGGATTATCCATGTGAAATGACGATGATTCGATGGATATCGCAAAAAATACAACTCCCTTTATGAAAGGAGGGTGATACTATGAGTATCAAACAATATTTTTGGACTGTTATAGGAAAACTTTTATACAAAATTGGATATTTGAAAGATTGAGTCCTAACAAGGGCTCTTTCTTTTTTGCCATTTTTCCACCGAGGTTGTTTTAACAAAAAGCAGTTCTTATCCTAGAATAGCCGTTGAAAGGAGGTAGACGCAGATGTCTGAAATTATATTTGCAAATGGTTCTGTTCCTGTTGCCGTTGCCGCAAGGATATACGGAAAAGACGCATCTTGGGTAAGGGCAGGAATTATAGCCGGATGGCTACCAATTGGAAAGGCAACAAGGAATGGGGAGCTTGTAACGGATATCGAGAAAATGAACTCGAAGTATGGTCGAATCAATTTTTATATTTCGCCCAAAAAACTTTATGAAGATACTGGCTATGTATGGAAAGGAGAGAAAAAGTGATGTCTACAACAATACATCCGGAAGTTTCGGAAAAGAACAAATACTGGATTGATAAACATAGATACTACGAATTAAAACATTTTTGTTTGCAATATCCTTTATGGAAAAAGGAGTATCAGGCATTTGATGGTTATAGCAAGCAACCAGTTGGGAGTGAAGTTGTAACTAATAACAATCGTAGTGATCCGACAGCAAAATGTGCTGAAAATCAAGAATATTATTTGGACCGAATGAAAATTATTGAGCAGACAGCCATTAAAACCGACAGTATACTCGGGAGTTATATTTTAACAGGTGTTACGGAGGGAATTTCATATAACGTGTTGAAATTAAGATATAACGTTCCATGTTGCCGTGATACTTATTACAACTTATACAGACGATTTTTTTGGCTTCTTAGCCAGGAAAGGAGATAGCGTGATTGTATTACACCGTGCTGTGAAAAAGCTATACCAGTTTAATTGCCCGATATGTGCATCCAAGTTAGAAGCAACACCAGACGAACTTGTTGATATAGGAAACAAAATTAGTAAGTTTTACTGCCCGGTTTGTCATTCTGAGCGGTATATAAACTGGTGCAATTTGAGAAAGAAAATCATATATGAAGATTAAACTAGAGAGGGGGCCTGTAACGGCTCTTTTCTTTTATATTTTCAGTACGCAGGTGACAGAAAAACATGCTATTTTGATATGTGAAAAAATCCTGGGGTGGAATTTTCAGAAAAACTTTTCATTATGTAACGCAGAAATAACAAGTCCTATTATGAAACCATTATTCATCACAGAAAGGAGAAAATAAGATGGATGAAGAAATTAAAGATTTATTGGATGAGGAAATCAAAAGTCAAATCAATACGATTTCCAGCATGAATGTTGAAGATGATAACTATTCAAAAGCAATTGATAGTCTTGTCAAACTTCACAAACTGAGAATCGAAGAAACAAAGTCGATTACTGACTTAGAGGATCGAACGTACAAGCGTGAGAATGACGAAAAAACTTGCGAATTGAGCGAAGAGATTCGGCAGGAGCAGTTATCAGAACAGAAGAAAGATCGGTATATCAGGATTGGATTGGACGTGGCAGGATTATTAGTTCCAATAATGTTCTACTCAGCATGGATGCGGAAAGGGTTTAAATTTGAGGAGACTGGAACATTTACCTCAACAACATTTAGAGGTTTGTTCGGACATTTTAAGCCAACAAGAAGATGACAAGGGTTTTACGAACGGCGGGATCGTGTGTTTTACACGGTCTCTTCGTTTTTCCGCAATTTTTACATCACCTTTTATGAAAGATGTTAAAGAGCTCTTTATCTCTTGACCAGCAACAATCAACATATATAATTGTAATGGAAAGGAGAGATATTTATGGGCAATAACAATTTCAATGATGATTATGAGTGCTATGAATGTGGAGCAAAAATGGAAAAAGCAGATGAGGAAGTTTTAGTTTGTCCTTGCTGCGGACACTCAGTAGATATTGAAGATTACTTAACTGAGGGAGAGGATTATGAACAGCTCTACGGAGGACATAGTAGGTATGAAGAAAAAACTTACTGGCACGATAATGAGGAATTTCCGGGCGAAAAATATGAAGATGTGTACGGAAATAACGAATAATTGAAAGGGTAATGCTTAAAGATAGGGGTCTAGGGAAACTTAGACTCTTTTCTTTTGGAGGAAAAAAATATATGCGATATCATTACAAGAAACCGTTATTGTATATGTCAATGTATGGTAAATTATATATCTGTAACCATCCCGTATACAGCAGATGTACCTTATTTGAGATTGGAGATAAGGGGTTGGCTGTGATACAGCAGAGATTCAAGCAAGACAGCAAGTCTACATATTGGGGTGAGATTGATTCGTGGCTTACGGATGAGTTATATTTACATCCAGGATTTAAGGAATATTTTGATAGTCGTGCTGGCGGTTGTACGGACGACGGGTTATATCCAACAGTATCAATAAGACAGATTATGTGGGCTTTGAAAATGAAACCATTGCCAAGAAAAGTGTGGGAAACATACTTCGATAGAAGAGAAATTTAAAATTCGCAAAATATACAATTCCTTTTATGGAAAACTAAAAAATGAAAGGAGTTAATGTATGGACGAAATGAAGATAGTATCTAAATTTACGACGGGTATGATTTCAAAGTTATTAAAGATGATGTTACGCAAAAAGCTTGGTTACGATATAGATATCAAGCTAAATGAGGTGACTGCTAAAATTGATGATGGAAAAACACATATTCATTTGGATGCGGATGCTGAACTTGGGAAAGAAGAGCTTACAAAAATTCTGAAGAGTATAGGTTTATAATTGCTGGAAAGCGGGGTGCTAATACATCTCGTTTTCTTTTTGCGCGAAAATTACAAGTTGTATTATGAAGAGACGGAGTTAGCTCAAGTGGTAGAGCGACGGTCATTTCCGACCGTAGGTTATGGGTTCGAGTCCCATGCCCTCTCTTTTTTTGTTTTTCACAAAAAAAATAAATTTGAAAGGAGAAAAAGAAAATGGAAAACATCAAAGTATTAAGAAAGCAGGAAACAGAAACAAAGGCACTTATGGTCGGAGATCAGATTTCAGTATCTCTGGATGGGCTCGGAGATTTTACAGCAACGGCTCATAAAATTACAGACAAAGGTGTTCTGTTTATTTTTGACGAGTATGTTATCAGTAAACCAATGAACGAAAAGAATACCAATAATGGCGGATATGAAAAATCTGATTTGAAGAAGTGGATTGATTCCGTGTTGCTGGAAGCATTCCCCGCAGAGCTTAAAGACAGAATTGCAGATTTGTCTATTCCTACAGTTGGAGAGTTATTTGGTCATGAGGACGAATGGGACAGAGAACATTTTGAACCTGACAATGACGAGCAGCTTCCACTTATGAAAGAGCGAAGAAATCGGGTAGCATATCTAAAGAACGAATTGGAATGGGGATGGCTCCGTAATGCAACAAAAAAAGAAGTTTCTTCGGCTGATTTCGCTTGTGTGAACTACTATGGCTATGCGTACTACAACGTCGCTGCGGACTCTAATGGGGTTCGTCCGGAGTTCTGGCTGGTTAGATAATCCAGGGGCCTTGTGCCCCGACTGAAAGGAGAAAGAGATGAAAAAAAATAGGAATATCAGAGGCAGTACAGAATGGGAAAAGAAGTTTATTGAAAATTTTAACAGACTTTGTAATCAGCATCAATCATGGCAGGTGTGGCAGGATTTTGTTAATATGTCTGCCTGTGCAATTGCAAATACAGTAGACCCGAGAACAGATGTCTGGATGGCAAGGGAAAATTCTTATATGACAACAGTCAAAAGATATTCCAAAGAAGAACTGGATCTCATTTCTGAATTATTGAGTATAACCACATTAGCTTTGGAAGAGAACCCGGCACAGGATTTTCTGGGAAAACTTTATATGCAGTTTAATCTTGAGAATAAGTGGCACGGTCAATTCTTTACACCTTGGCATATTGCAGAACTTATGGCAAAGATGTTGGTTGGTGACGATTTAAAAGAGAAAATCGTTTCTGAAGGATATATTTCAGTTAATGATCCATGCTGCGGGGCTGGTTGTATGCTTATCGCATTTGCAAATATCTGTAAGGATGACTTGAAGGTAAATTACCAAAAAGACGTTCTCTTTGTGGGGCAGGATATTGATCCTGTAGTTGCAAAAATGTGTTACATACAAATCAGCCTGCTTGGATGCCCCGGATATGTTGTTATTGGAAATTCTCTGACAGAACCCATCGGTGGCACAGACACAATTCCTATTGTAACCAATAACAATGATATTTGGTATACTCCATTGTGGTTTATAGGATTCTGTGCATTTAGATACCCTAAAGAAACGAACCTAAAGCATTCATATGAAAATGATGAGAATGCGGCAAAGGTATCTTCTGAAACACAACAACATAAGCCGATTAAAAATAATTTTCAAAAGAAGAAATTTTCGTTGCTGGATTTCTTCACAAAAAGATAGGAGGATGCTCATGCAAAAAATAGCAATACGAAAACATATGCCTGCTGTTTTTACATACGCAGGTGTTTGTGGAGTTGTAGGGACTGCTATCATGGCAGTGAAAGCAACACCAAAGGCATTAAAGATTATTGAACAGGAGAAAATGTATCGTTCCTATGAATGTGATAATAAGCCGACTAAAAAAGAGATTGTGGCTCTAACATGGAAATGCTATATTCCTTCCATTGCGCTCGGATTATCAACTATCGCATGTATTATTAGTATCCATGCATTGGATAAAAGAAGTCAGGCATCTCTGACAAGTGCATATGCTATGTTGAACGAAGCGTACAAACAATATCGTGATGCAGCAAAAGCTGTTTATGGAGAGGATGCAGATTCTAAAATTCTAGCTGAAATAGCAAAAGACACTTTTATATCAGCGGACGGAATAGGTGTTTACTCTTCTGATTTAGACCCAAGTGAAAAAATCCTCTGTTATGATTCGTATTCAAAAAGGTATTTTGAATCAACCATGGCTGCGGTACTGAATGCAGAGTACCACATCAACAGGAACCTTCAGCTTCGTGGATATTGTACGATAAATGAGTTCTATGAATTTTTGGGTATTGACGGAATTGATTATGGTGATGAAATTGCATGGAGTTTAGATTCCCTCATGGAAGGCGGCGTTATGTGGCTGGATTTTGAAAACCACAATGCTGTTATGGATGACGGGTTAGAGTGTTGTATCGTATCAGCAATTTGGTGTCCCGATAAATTTGATAGTGAGTTGGATATTTAGACAATCCGCAGATATTACAAGGACTGTTATGGAAAGGAGGTAATAGCCTTATGAATAAAAATTTAATCAAAGGTCTTGGAATCTTGGCAACGGTGGTTGGATTTGCAGCAACGTTTGTGAGTGACTGGGTTGCTGAGCAGAAGCTTGATGAAAAGATTAACGAAAAGGTAAACGAGGCTCTTGCTGAAAGAGAAAAAGAATCTGAGTCCTAACAAGGGCTCTTTTCTTTTGGAGGAAATGGTATGGATATTAGAGCTATAAGCGTTCTTCAAGAGTATATTGCCGATATGCCTGAACCAAGAAAAAAGTGTAAGAAACAAATTTTTCTACAAGAAACATATTCTCGGTGGGCTGCGGAAGAAATTCTGAGATGTATTCAGGAGAATAGATCAAGGCCGCCTGTTGCTGTGGTTGAAGAATTCAAGGATAGGATGAATCATTATTCATTGATGAATCCTAATTCCAGTTATATTTTTTCTGTGGCCTATGACATAGCCATGGATATTCTGGATATTTTCCTTGCTATGAGTGATCCATATTTGGGTTACTTACAAGAAGAATTTGTAAAAAGAGATGAAATTTGAAAGGAGAAAAGATTATGAAATTGAAAGTGACAAGAAAGGTAGAATTTAAGACAGAGGATTTTTGTGTAGGAGATCAGATAACAGTGAAGTTGAAAGGGTATGGAAAATATACAGCAACCGTTCAGCGGATTACCGAAAAGGGTGTTCTTTTTCTGTTTGACGATGTAATTGCCACGATGACGATGAAATCATCAAACACGAATGATGGCGGCTTCGATAAATCACATATAGCGCGCTGGTTGGAAGACGTACTACTTCCAACATTTCCTGCAAAATTGCAGAATAAAGTAATTCACATTACGCTTCCTACATACGGTGAAATTTTTGGCCATGATGATTTTTACGAGAATTTTGAACCGGATAATGACGAGCAGTTTGAATTGATGAAACGGCGTGGAAACAGGGTTTGTGATTTTAATGGAGATTGGTGTTCATGGTGGCTCCGTAATGCAACAAAAAAAGAAGTGTCTTCGCTTTGTTTCGCTTATGTGAGCCGCAATGGCCGTGCGACCTCCTACGACGCTGCGTACTCTCATGGGGTTCGTCCGGAGTTCTGGCTGGTTAGATAATCTCCGCCCCTTGTGGGCGGTGCCTTATTTTTGAAAGGAGAGAAAACACATGGGTAAATTTGAACTTGGAAAAACCGTCGTAACTAAAGGTGTTGCTAGGAAAATGGAAGAACATCCTGATTTTCGGTTGTTTGTAAATGATTCGCTTAATCGTTATTCTGAATGTGATTGGGGCGACACCTGTGGTGAGGATAAAGAAGCTGTTGATTATGCAGTCGAGCATGGAGAACGAATCCTTGCTGTATACGAACATGACAAGTTTCCTACTATATGGATTATAACTGAATGGGATAGATCCGTAACCACTGTTTTGTTTCCGGAAGAGTATTAAAGCATTTGAGCGAAAGGAGAAAAAAGTGAAGAAATTTGAGTTATCAAAAGCGGTTAAAAATGCAAAAACTTCGATGTCAAAACATAGTCCCGAAATTTTGACCGGTATTGGCATCGCTGGCATGATAGGAACAACCATTGTCGCGGTGAGAGCTACACCTAAAGCTTTAAAACTTCTTGAAGCTGAAAAAGAATTGAAAAACGAGAATGGGGAAGAACTGTCAAAAGCTGATATTGTTAGGACAACATGGAGGTGTTATATTCCAGCAGCGGTAACAGGAACAGTCTCTATCATTTGTCTTATAGGTGCAAGCTCAGTAAACCATAAACGAAACGCAGCATTGGTGACTGCATATACGATATCCGAAACTGCTTTTTCTGAATACCGTGACAAAGTGATTGAATCCATAGGTGAAAAAAAAGAACGTGAAATACGGGATGAGGTTGCAAAAGATAAAATTGCAAAAAATCCGGTTAAAAATTGCGAGGTGTTCGTTACAGAAAAAGGCAATACACTTTGTTATGATGCTATTTCTGGAAGATATTTCCGTTCGGACATCGACAAGATTAAAAAAGCTGAAAATGAGCTTAACCACCGATTGATAAGTGAAATGTATATTGCCCTGAACGAATTCTATTACGAGGTTGGTCTTCCTGGAACAAAAATGGGAGATGAGCTTGGTTGGAACATTGATGGAGGATTGATAGGGCTTGACTTCAGTTCGCAATTAACTGAGGATGGAACACCTTGCCTTGTTATCGACTATCGTATTGCACCCAGATATGAGTACGAAAAACTCATGTAATCCGCGAAAATTACAACGCATTTAATGAAGAGAAACTCATTAAAAAATAACCATATTTGAAAGGAGATTACTATTATGGATGAGAAGGATTTAATGATGGAAGAGGTTGTTGAAGATGCAGCAGAGGAGATTGCAAAGGTTAAAACTGGCATGAGCACTCCTATGGCAATGCTTATCGGAAGCGGTTTAACACTGGCGGCTATCGTCGGTTATAAGCAGCTTAAGAAAATCATCGCTAAAAAGAGGGCTATGGAGCAGGAAGAGCCGGTTGTGGTTGACGGTGTGGCAACAGAGGTAGAGACTGAATCCGAAGAAGATGAAAAAGAATCCGAAGAGTAAAATTGAATACGGTACATGATATTTCTGGGGATGGTGTCTTATACAAGGCACTTTCCCTTTTTCTTTTGTGCCTTATCGGAAAGGAGGTATTTATGAATCAGTATGATTATGAGGGACCGGTTATGGAATTTGACCGGTGTATTTCAAATAACTGGAAAGGAACCACATTTGCACCAACTGAGAAAAAAGCGAAGAGCAATCTGGCTTATCAGTACAAAAAGAAGCATGGCAAAATTGCATCTACAAAAATATCGCTTCCCGGTAAGGTCCGATTGGTTGGATAAATTAAAATTTGAAAGGAGAAAAGATGGAGGAATATAAATCTAATTCACACGCTTCCAAAGAAAAGGAGAAAAATAGCGAAGAAAAAAAAGTGGAAAAAATAATTAGTGGAAATGCCAGAGCTAAGAAAAAAAGTGAGTTTAGCAAATTTGCTGATGTATTTGTTTCGGAAGATGCAGGAAACGTAAAGTCTTATATTTTAATGGAAGTTCTTGTTCCTGCGGTTAAGAAGGCAATATCAGACATTGTTACGAATGGTATTGATATGCTTCTTTACGGTGAAACGGGTGTCCATAAAAGAAACGGGGCATCTTCCAAAGTTTCATACAGAAGCTATTATGACCGTTCCAATCGCAGCTCGTCGAATTCGAGAACCAGAAACGGATATAGTTACGATGACATAATTCTTGATAACCGCGGTGAAGCGGAAGAAGTATTGTCGAGAATGGATGAAATTGTTGCTACATACGGAACTGTAAGTGTTGCTGATTTATACGATTTGGTGGGAATCACCGGAGCATATACAGATAATAAGTACGGCTGGACGGATATTCGTAGTGCTTCAGTTGTCAGAGTAAGAGACGGTTACATGATTAAATTACCAAGGGCACTGCCTTTGAACTAAAAAAAGTGTTAAGGAGGATTTTTAACGATGAGAAAAGAAGATATGTTAAAAAAAGTGAGCGGGGTTATAAATAAAGCCAGTTTCGGACTTAAAAAACATAGCCCTGAAATATTGGTTGTTGCAGGTGTCATTGGAACCGTAGCCAGTGCAGTTATGGCTTGCCGTGCAACAACAAAGATAGGAGAAATCCTTGATGAATCCAATGAAACGCTGGACGCGATTCACAAGTATTCTGAAAATCCTGAAACAGTTCCGGAAACTATGGAGTATTCTCCTGATGACGTAAAGAAGGATCTTGCTGTTACTTATGTACAGACCGGATTAAAAATAGCAAAACTGTATGCGCCTTCTGTTGTGCTGGGTGGTTTGTCAATTTCGGCAATGTTGGTATCCAACAACATTCTCAGGAAGAGAAATGTGGCACTTGCGGCTGCATATGCGACGGTAGACAAAGGTTTTAAAGAATATCGTGAGCGTGTGGTCGAGAGATTTGGAGAGGCCGTTGACCATGAACTGAGATATAACATCAAGGCAAAAGAAATTGAGGAAACGGTTGTTGATGAGAAGGGAAAAGAGAAGAAAGTCAAAAAGAAAGTTGATGTCGCAAACATCAATGAGTACAGTGATTATGCCAGATGGTTTGACAGCGGTAATCCAAATTGGGAGGAGACTCCGGACTATAATCTCATGTTCTTAAAAGCCCAGCAGAAGTATGCAAACGATAAGCTTATTGCAGAGGGACGGCTGTTTCTGAATGATGTTTATGAGGCTCTCGGTATCCCGAAAACAAAAGCCGGACAGATTGTAGGATGGGTTTATGATCCGTCAAATCCTGATATTGACAGCCTTGTTGATTTCGGCATATTTGACTGCTATAAGGAAAATGCAAGGAATTTTGTCAATGGCGTTGAGCCGGCGATTCTTTTGGATTTCAACTGCGATGGAAATGTGTGGGATTCGATGTGAATGCAGGATATTAACTGGCCGGGGACTGGGGATTACCGAGTAGACATTTTCAATTATCCTCAGTTCTTTCCGGATTATTGAAAGGAGAAAATAAGATGGATGAAGAAAACAAGTATAAAGTATTGGGGTATAAGTTAGGCGTGATATTTTTATCTACAGTATTTGCCTGTTTTACAGCAGTTGTTATCGCTGTGACTTTAAAATTTATATTCTGGCTTTTCTGAAAGGAGTGGTTAGATGGCAAAGAATATTACATACGCTATCACAGCATTCCTTATGGTTATGTTTGTTATAATGCCATGTACAGGTTTTGATGTTTCGACATCTGCTGAGCCTGTTGTAAAACACGAACAATCGGCAGATACTCAAATGATTGCCTCAACCGAGTCACCGACTGTCATTCCCATGAAAACTGCAAAACCGCAAAAGGTTATAAAGAAACCTGAATATTTTACAGAGGTTAAGGATGGAAAAATTACGACCTCTTCATTAAAAAGTATTTGTAAGTACGTTGGTAAAAAGTATAGCATTGATGCGGATTTACTTCGGGCTATCGCATTCGTGGAAAGCGATTATCAAGTCAATTGCGATGGGACGAGCGGGGATAAGGGCTTATGTCAAATTGTTGAGCGCTTTCATACCAATCGGATGGAGAAGCTGAATGTGACTGATATTTATGAACCGTACAGCAATATTTTGTTGTGTGCGGACTTCCTTGCAGAATTAAAATCCAGTCAATACGGTGGAGACATATATTTTGTGTTGATGGCTTATAACATGGGATTAAGTGGGGCGACAAAGCATTATGAGGATGGAAAAATATCGGAATACGCTTACAAAGTGATGGACAAATACGAAAATTTGAAAGGAGACGATTAGTATGGGTAACAATTCTATTTTATTATCATATTCATTTGCGGCATTGGCAGGTATTTTCTTTATTAAGGGGCTTGCGATTCTGTCCAGCGGAAGGGGGAATTAAGATGGAGAATTTCGAGGCTCTTATTGCCATGCTTGATTACTCTCTTGATACCAAAAGAAAGCGGCATATTGCTGGTGGGATATTTTTAAGTATTTCACTGCTTTTTGGTGGTTTTGCATTTACCGCAATGACTTTGAAACAGGAGGATGATAAAAATGAGTAAAGTAAAAAATTTATTTATATTTGCTGCCGGAGTCGCATTTGGTTCGTTTGTCACTTGGAAAGTATTGAAAGACAAATACGAGCAAATTGCACAGGATGAGATTGATTCGGTAAAAGAAGTGTTTTCCAAGAAGGAGAGTTCTGATAATAAAGAACCAATTCTGGCGGAGGAGAATGAACACGATGAAAAGCCGAACATTATGGAATATGCGGCAAAATTGCAGGAAAACGGATACACCAATTATTCGGATTCCGAGAACAAAGAAACGGTACATAAGGAGGACGATTCTGTGCAAAAACCATATGTAATCTCGCCTGATGAATTTGGTGAGTTTGCAGGGTATGATACGGTTAGTTTAACATATTATGCTGACCGTGTTCTAGCCGATGACAACGATGATGTTATTGAAGAAGTGGATGATGTTGTCGGGACTGAATCATTGAGTCATTTTGGTGAATATGAAGATGATTCTGTATTTGTCAGGAATGACAGACTGAAGTGTGATTACGAGATTCTTCTCGATCAGAGAAAATTCTCGGATGTCCGGACAAAATAACCCACATTCTATGGAGGAATAATGGGTAGAGACAAGATAATCAACGAGTATTTTGAATGGATATGCAAATGGGTATGTGACTGTAAATACTCTAAACGGGTATCCTATCGGAAATTATTGATGTGTCTGCATAACATTGAATTTACATATTTGATTCCTGAAGATGTGAACAGGGCAATTGATGGCTGTAACTTACGGCAACGGTTTTCGGATGAAAAAGGTTATGGTTGCCTGCTATATGATGTTCTGGATAATCCGTGTAGTGTTCTGGAAATGATGATTGCGTTATGCATTCGCCTGGAGGAACAAATCATGGATGATCCAGACATCGGAAACCGCACCGGACAATGGTTTTGGGATATGATTGTAAGTCTTGGGGTAAATTCAATGACGGATAGTCGTTTTGATAAGGATTTTGTCATGAAGCGGATACAATGTTTTCTAAATCGTGATTATCAAAAAAATGGTGCTGGAGGACTATTCACTATAAAGAATTGCAGACAAGATTTAAGAAAAGTTGAGATATGGTATCAAATGTGCTGGTATCTTGACAGTGTTTTGTAGTAGAAACAAAGAATTTCAAAGGAGGTAAGAAGTAATGGATAGAATGTTAAGTTATATTTTCGGAACTTTAGGCAGGTCTGAAGAATCTATCAAAAGAATAAATAGAAGATTGGCAACCCAATCAACGATTAACGTATGGCTGCTCGGTCTTTATATCGGCGGCTTGGTATATTCGTCTGGCGTAAGTGTTAAATACAGAACGCAGGAAATCAGGATTAAGGAATTAGAGGAACGTCTTACGGTTCTCGAATCTGAAAAAGAGAAAGGATAATGAAACAGCATGGTCGACTTTTTTTTGGTTTCTACAAAACCCACAAAACGTGGTACCGTAGAAATTTACCCTAAATTTATTATCAAAAAAAGCTCCGATCTGATGATTCGAGGCGGTGATTTCTATGCTATCTGGATTGAGGAACTTGGTCTGTGGTCTACGGACGAACAGGACGTGTTACAGATTATAGACCGTGAACTTGACAAGTATGCCGAGGAAAACCGCCATAAGTTTGACGCAGATATTAAGGTTTTACACATGTGGGATTCTGAAAATGGAATGATAGACCGCTGGCATAAGTATTGCAAAAAGGATATGCGAGATGATTTCCATATGCTGGATGAAAAGCTTATATTTTCAAACATAGAAACCACAAAAAAAGATTATGCGAGCAAAAGGCTTTCTTATCCTTTGGAGGCTGGCGATTTGTCGGCATACGAAAAGCTCATGTCCACTTTATATTCTCCAGAAGAGAGACACAAGATAGAATGGGCTGTTGGTTCTATTGTGTCTGGCGATTCCAAGAAACTGCAAAAGTTCATGGTTTTATACGGTGCTGCCGGAACGGGTAAATCAACCATATTGAATGTTATTCAGAAATTATTTGATGGGTATTATTCAGTGTTTGACGCAAAAGCTCTTGGTTCGGCAAGCAATTCATTTGCACTTGAGGCTTTTAAGACAAATCCTCTTGTTGCGATACAACATGACGGTGATTTAAGCAGAATTGAGGATAACACAAGATTAAACAGCCTTGTTTCTCATGAGTGGATGACTGTAAATGAGAAGTTTAAATCCACATACACGAACCGTTTTAAATGCTTCTTGTTTATGGGTACAAACAAACCAGTAAAAATCACAGATGCAAAGTCAGGTTTGATAAGGAGACTTATTGATGTTTCCCCATCTGGTCAAAAATTAAGCCCGAAGGAATATAAAAGCATCGTGAAGCAGGTGGATTTTGAACTTGGAGCGATTGCTTATCATTGTCAGGAAGTATATTTGGATGATCCGGGATACTATGATGATTATGTCCCAATTGCAATGCTTGGTGCGTCCAATGATTTCTACAATTTTATCATCGACTCTTATCATGTTTTTAAAAAAGAAGATGGAACAACTTTGAAAGCCGCTTGGGAAATGTATAAAACTTATTGCGAGGATGCTAAGGTCACATTTCCATATTCACAGAGAATCTTTAAAGAGGAGCTTAAAAATTATTTCTGGGAACATAAGGATCGGTACGATTTTGGAGACGGTACAAGGGTTCGCAATTATTACTCCGGTTTCCGGACAGATAAATTCGAGGAACAGAACGGAAGTAAAAAAAAAGACAAAAAATTGAAACCGTATATTATCGACTTCAAAGTGCAGGATTCTATATTTGACAAAGAATGCTGTGATTTGCCAGCACAATATGCTACGGAAAAAGGAATCCCCAGTAAAAAGTGGGATAAAACGAGAACTACTTTAGCTGGTATTGATACGAGCAAAATTCATTATGTCAAAGTTCCGGAAAACCACATTGTAATTGATTTTGATATTCCGGATGAAAATGGAGAAAAATCATACGAACGGAATATTGAAGCTGCAAGTAAATGGCCGCCAACATACACTGAGCTAAGCAAAAGTGGAAATGGAATACATCTGCATTATATTTATACGGGTGATCCTTCCATGTTAAGCAGGGTGTACGACGACCACATTGAGGTAAAGGTGTTCACCGGCAATAGTTCATTGAGACGGAAGCTTTCTAAATGCAACGATTTGCCAATCGCAACTATTAGCTCAGGGTTACCGCTGAAAGGAGAAAAAAATATGGTCAACTTTGATAGCGTTAAAAGCGAAAAAGGGCTTAGAACACTGATAAAACGAAATTTGAACAAAGAGATACATCCAGCAACTAAGCCTAGTATTGATTTCATATACAAAATACTCGAAGATGCTTATTCGAGTGATTTGAATTATGACGTCACAGATATGAGAAATGCTGTATTGGCATTTGCCGCAAGCAGTACGAATCAGGCTGATTATTGCATTAAACTGGTAAATAAAATGCAATTTAAGTCGGAAGAAACTTCGGTTTCTAAAAATAATGACGATGCCAAAATGGTATTTTATGATGTTGAGGTTTTTCCAAATCTCTTCCTTGTAAATTGGAAGATCCAAGGTGAAGGAAAGCCCGTTGTACGAATGATAAATCCGACGCCGACTGAAATCGAGGAGCTTCTTCGTTTTCGTCTGGTTGGTTTTAACTGCCGGAGGTATGACAACCACATGTTATATGCCAGATTGATGGGTTATAACAACGAGCAGTTGTATAATTTATCCCAAAAGATAATCAATAACAGTAAAAACTGTTTCTTTTCGGAAGCTTATAATGTTTCTTATACGGATGTGTATGACTTTGCATCTGCCGGAAATAAAAAGAGTTTAAAAAAACTTGAAATCGAAATGGGAAATATTTCGGAAAAGAAACTGAAAAAGAAAGGATTTTCTGACGCAGAGATTCGGATTATAAAGGCTGGAACTCATCATCAGGAGCTTGGGCTTCCGTGGGACGAGCCTGTACCGGAAGAACTTTGGACAAAAGTTGCTGAGTATTGTGATAATGATGTGATTGCAACTGAAGCATCGTTCGTTTATCTTAAGGCTGATTGGACGGCACGGCAGATTCTGGCAGATTTAGCAGGTATGACTGTTAATGATACAACAAATACGCTTACACAAAAGATTATATTTGGAAATGAGCGTAAGCCGCAGAGTCAGTTCAATTATCGTAATTTAGCAGAACCCGTACATAACCTGGATAAAGAAACACATGAATTTCTGATAGATGCGTGTCCTGAAATGATGGAGCAAACGCATGGCGAAGCTGAAAGCCTTCTTCCATATTTTCCTGGATACAAGTTTGAGAACGGAAAATCAACTTATCGTGGAGAGGAAGTTGGCGAAGGTGGCTATGTATCAGCCATACCTGGTATGTATGGTAACGTGGCATTACTTGATATTTCTTCCATGCATCCTCATAGTGCTATCGCAGAAGTTCTGTTCGGTGTAAGATTCACAAAAGCATTTAGAGAGATTGTTGAAGGTCGTGTAAGTATTAAACATGAAGCATGGGATATAGTCAACACAATGTTAGATGGTAAGCTTACGCCATATATCCAGAAAGTAATTAACGGTGAGATGACTTCCAAACAGCTTGCTGATGCGTTGAAAACCGCAATCAATTCGGTATATGGTCTTACTTCGGCGTCATTTGAGAACGCATTTCGTGATCCAAGAAATATTGACAATATTGTAGCCAAGAGAGGCGCATTGTTCATGATTGATCTTAAACATGAGGTACAGAAACGCGGCTTCACAGTTGCCCACATAAAAACAGATTCCATCAAGATTCCGGATGCCACACCAGAAATTATCCAGTTTGTTATGGATTTCGGTAAAAGATATGGATACACATTTGAACATGAGGCTACATACGACAGAATGTGTCTTGTAAATGATGCCGTATACATTGCCAAATACAAGGATAGTGGCGAATGGACTGCAACCGGAACACAATTTCAGATTCCGTATGTATTTAAAAAGCTGTTTAGCAGAGAGGATATCACATTTAATGATATGTGTGAGACAAAATCTGTTAGCAGCTCTTTATATTTGGATATGAATGAGGGTTATCCTGATGTGAGCAAGCTGGAAAAGGAATTGTCAAAATATGAGAGCGATTACAAAAAAGGACTGCTTTCTGATACGACATTTGAAGCAAACTGTAAGGAAATTGTTCCACAGATAGCGGAAGGGCATAATTATCGTTTCATAGGAAAGGTTGGGCAGTTCTGCCCGATTAAGGACGGATGCGGGGGCGGACTTCTGATGCGGGAAAAAGACGGGAAGTATTATGCAGCTACCGGTTCTAAAGGATATCGCTGGCTTGAGTCTGAAATGGTAAGGGAACTTGAAAAAGGAGACGACATAGACCGGTCGTATTATGACAAACTGGTCGATGATGCTGTAAAGACAATTTCCGAATATGGAGATTTTGAATGGTTCATTTCCGATGATCCATACATTGGTTCATTAGGTGCTAACGATTCAGATATTGACTGCGAACCAAGAGATTGGAAAGTTCCTTGTGGTGATGGCAAGTTTGAAACTTGCTTTGACTGCCCGCATTTCAATGAAGACAGTTTTCATATGGACTGCGGATTAAACTATGATATTTCGGAGTTTATATCAAAAATACCGATGAATCCGCCAACAAACAAATAAAAAGTAAAGGAGAATATATTTATGAGTAAGAATGTAGACAACATTATTATTGAAAACGCGAGAATCATTTTTCGCAATTTTGCAGGACGGGAATCCAAGTACAACCGGGCAGGAGACCGTAATTTTTGTGTGGTAATTGAAGATGCGGATATGGCAAGGAAACTGGCTGATGATGGATGGAATGTAAGAATTCTCCAGCCAAGGGATGAAGACGAGGAACCGAGGCATTATATTCAGGTTGCTGTCCGGTTCGACAATATCCCTCCCAAAGTAATTCTTGTTACGAAAAAGGCAAAGACACCGCTTGACGAGGAATCTATTGACACTCTGGATTTTGCAGAAATCAGGAACGTTGATTTAACTATTCGTCCTTATAACTGGGTAATTCAGCCAGGGACAAAAAATGAGAAATCGGGCGTTAAAGCATACCTCAAAACTATGTATGTTACTATCGAGGAAGATGAATTTGCGGAGAAGTATGCAGATGCAGAAGAGCAGGAAGAAGTTCCGTTTAAGTAAGTAGTCATTTTGTTATGGGCTGGCATCTTCGGATGCTGGTCCTTTATATTGAAAGGAGAATTAGAATGGGTTTTAACTACAAAATTATAGCCGTCGATTTTGATGGTACTTTATGTACGGATAAATGGCCTGAAATTGGAGAACCAAATGAAGACTTAATCATGTATCTACAGCAGCATAGAAGAAATGGCGGCAAAATTATACTCTGGACAAATCGGGTAGAGGAGCGGCTTGATGAGGCAATTGCGTGGTGTAAGAAATTTGGACTGAAATTTGATGCAATCAATGATAATTTGCAGGATGTGATTGACACTTTCGGTTTTAATTCTCGAAAGGTATTTGCACATGAGTATATTGACGATCGGATGCATAACGGTTTTAAACTGCCGTTCGAGACTATGTCAGAGAAGGCGAGTGATTAAATGGCAGGAATAACACTGTTTGACTATCAGCAAAAAGCCATAAATAACATGAAAAATGGCTGTATTTTATGTGGTGGTGTTGGTTCTGGCAAGTCGTTGACCGCCCTGTCCTATTACTATTTAAAAAATGATGGTGATGTATCGACTTTACTCGGTGGAGATTATATAACAATGGGTGATCCGCCAAAAGATTTATATATCATCACCACTGCCAGAAAACGTGATACGTTAGAATGGGATAAAGAATTGATACCTTTTTTGCTATCCCAAAACCCGGAGAACAATTTATATTCCAATAAAGTTATTATTGACTCGTGGAACAATATAGGAAAATATTCTGAAGTTCAGGATGCTTTTTTTATATTTGATGAGCAGCGAGTCGTTGGAAGTGGAGCATGGGTAAAAGCATTCTTGAAAATCTGTAGGTCGAATGAGTGGATTCTGCTCAGTGCCACCCCTGGGGATACTTGGATGGATTATATTCCGGTGTTTGTAGCTAACGGGTTTTATAAAAACCGTTCCGAATTTATCCGTGAGCATATTGTCTATTCCAGATTTTCAAAATTTCCCAAAGTGGACAAATACCTTAATACTGGAAGGTTGATACGTCTTAGAAATTCTATTCTTGTTAATATGGATTTTGATAGACAAACTATATCACATCATGAGGATGTTTATGTTTCTTATGACATTTCAAAGTATAAAGATATTATGAAGCGGCGGTGGAATATCTGGGATGACATGCCGATAGAAAACGCTGGTGAATTGTGCTATTTATTGCGTAAAGTCGTTAATTCTGATGAGAAACGACAAGTTGCTTTATTGCAAATTTTAGAGAAACATCCGAAGGCTATTATATTTTACAATTTCGATTATGAATTAGAACTGCTGAAACAATTATTAAAATGCAATGGAAATTGTGGCGGATGCTGTGGTAACGAGGATGCCTGTTTCGGTGAGGTTGCAGAATGGAACGGACACAAACATCAGCCAATCCCAGAATCTGAAAAATGGATATATTTGGTTCAGTATAATGCTGGAGCTGAGGGATGGAACTGTACAAAAACAGATACAATCATTTTCTATTCTCAGAACTATTCTTATAAGATTGTGGCACAGGCAAGCGGCAGGATAGACAGGCTAAATACGCCTTATACAGATTTGTACTACTATCATCTGAAAAGCCGGTCTGGAATTGATTTGGCTATTAGCAAGGCACTGAAAGAAAAGAAAAAGTTTAATGAAGGAAAATGGGTAAAGTGGTGAAGTAGAAATGAAAGGAGAAAAATATGGATATTACATGTGAATTTTGCGGTTCTTATATCGACACGGATATGATTGGTAAACGTTGTCCAGTGTGTCGTAATACAATAAATTTAAGAACACAAGTTCAAAAAATCAGGCATGAAGTGAAAGAAAAAGAACAAACACAGCCTAAAAAATTGATCGGAAATATTACTGATGGCTATATGTATGTTGATGCTGTAGACGCTATATCATATGCTGCGGAAGTCGCTTCGAGAAAGGAAAAAGAGAAAAAAGTAGAACTTGATTTATCTCATTGTAGAGATGGGGTAAAAAGAATGCTTAATGACATGTTCGGAATTGGAGGAGATAATATGAACACTAACTATTCAGATATGTATAAAAAAGGCAGCCTATTTGGAATGAATGGATTGCGTATCAAAAATGTTATTTTTAACGAGCCAGCAACAGTTGTATATTGGGATGACGGAGACAAAACCGTTGTAAAATGCGGAAAGGGAGAACAGTATGACCCTGAAAAAGGTTTGGCAATGGCAATTTCTAAAAAGGCTCTTGGAAATCGCGGAAATTATTTCAATGAATTTAAGAAGTGGCTGCCCAAAGAATCAACAGATGCCACTGAATATATATCTTTGAAGGATTTTGCCGAATCCAAGAATCTCAAAGCAGATTCAGTAAGAAAAGCAATCAAAGCAGGTGCTTATCCAGAGGCAAAGAAAATTAAAGGAAAGTGGTATCTTCCATCGACACTTGGAAGGGAGGGTTAAACAAAATGCCCACAGAAGGATTATCAAGATTATCTAAAAAATGCCGCGCGTGCCCGTTTGTTGATAAATGTGACCATAAAGAAATGGAAGCTTTGGCGTATTTATCAGAACCAATAATTACTGCTCGTGCAGAATCGACGCAACAAGTTCTTCGGCAGACTGTAAGTCCTATTGTTGATAAGAATTTCCATACATTGATAAGGAGGTTAAGCTATGAGTTATCAATACGACCAATACTTGGTCAAGCACAAAGAAAACGTGAAAAAGGGCTATGAATGGTTTTGTGCATATCTCCCAGAATTGGTAAAAGATGTTCCTAATCTGGAATGGCAGGTGTGTTTTGCTCATGACCAGTCAAAGTCCGAGGCGGATGAATATGAGGCGTACGATGCATATTTCTATGGCAACAATAAATCCTATCAAGTTATGCAGGATTATAGAAAAGCATGGCTTCTACATCTTCATAGAAACCCACATCACTGGCAACATTGGATTCTTATTAACGATGACCCGAAAGAAGGCGAAATTGTCTTAGATATGCCTTACAATTATATTCTTGAAATGATTTGTGATTGGTGGGCTTTCAGTTGGCAGAAGGGTAATCTTTATGAGGTGTTTGCATGGTATGATGAACATAGCCAATACATGAAGTTGAGTGACAATACTCGGAAAACTGTGGAAGATATTCTGAATAAAATCAAACAGAAACTTTCAAAAGCAACATCCGAACTTATGCATCATGGAATAAAAGGACAAAAGTGGGGTGTAAGACGTACTGCGGAACAGTTGGCACATGACCGATATTCTATAGAGGCGTGTCTTAATAAGAAGAAAATAGAAACACCAAATGGGGTATCGGTTACACATATTTCTAAACATGCATTGGACCGGGCTGAAGAACTAACTCGCCAGGTTACAGCAAAAGAAATAGAAAGTGCGTTGACTAAACCAATCCATATTGATAAAATATCAGTAAAAAACAATGGGAGAAGTCAACGATTTATAGGTAATGATGCAACTGTAAATGTTAATCCAGACACCGGTAATATAATAACAGTTTGGAAGACTGGAAAGAAAGCAAGAAAAAGATATTTGAAGGAGGAGTAAGAATATGTTCACCGAACAAGAAATTACACTGATGAAGTCTCTTGGGTTGGATTGTGATTTTAATAATCTATCTGAAGATGATGATTACTGGGCTGATATTGAGGATACAGTTGCAAACGCATTAGAGTTTGATGCAAATGACGAACCGCTTCCGATAACGCTTGTTTGTGAGGCTATTCTCGATAAGATACCGTAAGGAACCATATAGAAAGTTATAAGGAGCTTGGAGAAATCCAGGCTCTTTTTATATTTGTCAGAAAGGAGAATTAGAATGAGTGATATTGGTAAAAAACAACCAAAAGAATATAGTGACCGTTTTGATGAGCTGCGCCAGAACCGCGTGGCTCTTTCCTATTATAAGTACGGTACGGCAGCAGACAACTTTGGTATGGGATTGGTAAATGCTTTGGATTCGCACGATTTGTGTATCAAAAAGTATTTGGCTACTGGAAATACAGAGTATCTTTGTGATGCTGCAAACTATCTTATGTTTGAATTTATGTATCCACAGAAAGAAGGAGCATATTTCAGAGCAACAGATTCAGGAGAGAGTGCGGGTGTGGCAGGTACTCCAGTTGTAGAATTAGGTAGAGATAAACACTTTGAAAGTATTACTAATGTGTAGACTGGAGGGAATTATGAATTGTGCAACAAATATAAATCAATATCATTATGATATAGGATTTCAAGATGGATACATGGCTTGCATAAATGAGTACAAAAAGAAAGCGAAGAAGCATAGAGAACAACAAATAAAAGCAAGAGAAAGATTTTTATATTTTCTCAAACAGAAGTTGCTTGGAGTCGTGGCTCTTGTGCTAACTGTGGTTTTCACTTGGTTATTAGATGGAGATGCAACCGTTGGGATGATTATGATTCCATTAGGGCTGGTATTGATATTTAGTAATAAGCCAATTGTATATGGTAAGTATTACTGGGAACAGGAGGAATACTGAGAATGACACTATATATTTCTTTATCTGAGCAAGATATAGATAAATTGAGGAGCGGAGATGAAGTTAAGATAACTCCTCCTCAGAATTGTACTTATGATAATTGTCAAGGTGTGATTATGTTAAGTGAAGAAGCTTTTAATAAAAAGTTTCAGAAAGGAGAAAAGGATAATGATTAAAATAGAAAATGTAACTATTCATGGTCTGGAAGAAACTATTAGAGGTATGCGTAACCCAATGAATAGTTGGGATAAGTCTGATAGTGGTATCTGTGGCGGGGGAGATGCTCATATTGGATGTGATAATTGTTGCGAGCATGACTGCGGACATTCTTTTGATGGAGATTTTCATGTTGGGAAAGCAGACCACGAACTTATGATGAAATTGGCAGCAGGTGGACCGGTTCATGCAAAGTATCGTCGGATGATTACAGTATATGTAGATATCACTGCTCCGCTTTACTGGTGGAAGGAGTTTGATACATACAAGGTTGGTACCGTTGCTAATTCATGTTCTACGATGCATAAGATTCATTCTAAGGAATTTACATTGGAGGATTTTTCCTGTGAGCACTTATTGAATTTCATAAACCACAATAAGGATGAAAGACTCACACCATCTATTGAGTTGGGTTGTGGAGAGTGTAAATTCTCTCCTTATGGCATTCTCGAACTTACTGTGAATATGTTGAACGTATGTAGAGAAAAATATTTGACAGCATTGAAAACTGAAGAAGAAACCGGCTTTTCAGCAAAAGATATTTGGTGGCAGATGATTCAGCTCCTTCCAAGTTCTTATAACCAAAAACGGACAGTTATGCTGAACTATGAGGTGCTTGTCGGGATTTATCGCTGGCGTAAAGAACATAAGTTGGATGAGTGGCGTGAGTTCTGCCAGTGGATTGAACAATTGCCATATAGCGAGATTATTACTTACAGTACGAAAGGAGAAGAAAATGCTTAAACTTTTAACAGACTGTGATAAATGCATACACAAACGGACATGTAAATACTATAATCACCCAAAGCAAGCCATGGATAAATTGAAAGATACCACTTATGGTAATGGACCAAATGATGACTATGGGTGGGACGTAATGATGGAACACGAACACGTAGACGTTTCTTTCTCTCGCCCGGATTACGAGAAGCAAAAACCAATTCCTAAAGGATTTGCGTAAAATCTAATAAATTGGAGGTGTAAAATTGATTAGCAAAATTATAAAGCGGGACGGAACAGAAGTTGACTTCGATTCGGAAAAGATATTTAATGCAATATCCAAAGCAAATATTGAGGTTGACGAGGAGGAACAGCTTAACAGCGATAACATCAGTTCTGTTACCAATTCTGTAATTGGTATTCTGGATAAATTTAGCAGAGCCGTTGAAGTTGAGGAAATTCAGGAAATTGTAGAAACGGAACTTATGCGTTACGGAGCATACGAAGTTGCCAAAGCGTATATTCGTTATCGTTATGACCATAAATTAAAACGAGAAATAAATACTGATAAGCAGATTATGTCTCTTGTTGAGTATGTAAACGAATCAGTTAAACAGGAAAACAGCAACAAAAATCCTGAGATTATACCAACGCAGCGGGACTATATCGCAGGTGAGATTTCAAAAGATATTACAATGAGAAAGTTGCTGCCAGAAACTGTTGTAAAGGCTCATAATGATGGTCTGATTCATTTTCATGACGCTGATTATTTTATTCAGCATTCGCATAATTGTGACTTGGTAAATCTGGAGGACATGTTGCAGAATGGTACGGTTATATCTGGAACACTCATTGAAAAGCCACATACATTCAGTACAGCATGTAATATCGCTACTCAAATCATAGCACAGGTTGCCAGTTCCCAGTATGGCGGTCAATCTATAAGCCTGGCTCATCTGGCTCCATTTGTAGATGATACGAGAAAGCGTTTTAAGCAGAAAAATAGCCAATTATTATCATTTATGCCGGAAAACAATTACGATGAGTTTATTGAACATCTTGTGTATGAGGATATCAAAAAAGGAGTTCAGACAATACAGTATCAAGTTGTAACTCTGATGACTACTAATGGACAGGCTCCCTTTATCACGGTTTATATGGATATTAACGAGGCTGAGAATGAGCAGGAGCAGGCAGACTTGGCAGTTATAATTGAAGAAGTTCTCAAACAGAGAATGGAGGGGGTTAAGAACGAAACCGGGGCTTGGATTACTCCAGCATTTCCTAAACTGATATATGCTTTGGATGAGAATAATGCCTATCTTGGTTCTGAGTATTATTATTTGACAGAACTTGCTGCGAAATGTACCGCAAAGAGGATGGTTCCGGATTATATTTCAAACAAAATCGAGCGGCAGTTGAAAAATGGTGATACATATACCTGTATGGGATGCCGTTCATTTCTTACTCCCGACCGTACTACAGAGAACTATTCCAAATGTAAAAATTGGGAACCTGGTCACAAATACTACGGACGCTTCAATCAGGGAGTTGTAACTATCAATTTACCAGACGTAGCATTAAGTTCTCATGGAGACTTTGATAGGTTTGAGAATATTCTGAAAGACCGGCTGGATAATATCTGTTACCCTGCCTTGATGGCACGTCACAATCGGTTGAAAGGGACTCTGTCAAATGTTGCTCCGATTCTTTGGCAATATGGGGCGTTGGCAAGACTGGATAAAAACGAGACTATAGATACTCTCTTATATAATGGGTATTCCACAATTAGCCTTGGGTATGCTGGTTTGTATGAATGTGTTAAGTACATGACTGGTGAGTCGCACACAGCAGGAGGTAAGGAATTTGCTCTTTATGTGATGCAGACACTCAACGATTATTGTACCAAATGGAAAGAAGAGACCAATATTGACTTCTCCTTGTACGGCACTCCGTTAGAGAGCACAACTTATAAATTTGCCAAGTGCTTACAAAAACGTTTTGGGATTATTCCCGGAGTTACTGATAAGAACTACATTACAAACAGTTACCATGTTCATGTGACAGAACCGATTGATGCTTTCACAAAGCTTTCATTTGAATCTGAGTTTCAGGCATTGAGTCCTGGTGGAGCTATCAGTTATATTGAAGTTCCAAATATGAATCACAATATTCCAGCAGTCATATCGGTTATTCAGTATATATATGAAAACATTATGTATGCTGAATTAAATACAAGGAGCGATTACTGTCAGGTATGTGGTTTTGAGGGAGAGGTTCAGATTGTACGTGATAACGGAAAACTTGTTTGGGAATGTCCGATATGTAAAAATCGTGACCAAAATAAATTAAATGTCGCACGTCGGACATGCGGATACATCGGCACTAACTTCTGGAATCAAGGAAGAACACAGGAGATTTCAGAAAGGGTGCTGCATTTATGATTGGAGGTGATATATTTGGCACGAGATGATGATATAAGAAAAAATGCATCTGGATATTCTGACCCGACAGCTTATCAGGCTATTAAAAATATTGAGAATGAGGATGATAAGTTTCATAAATTACTGGACACTATTTTCAATATTTGTGAGTTATCTGGATTTCATTTGGAGGAGCGAATTGTTTTGAAAGATAAAAATACAGGAAAGGTATATAGGTGATATTTATGGGTTATAAAAGACATTCATTTGCATTCGTGGATGGCTCATATAATGCTGAGACACATACATATGGATGGGGCGGATTCCTGATTGATAAATTTGGGCACAAACATATTCTTCAGGGTTCTGGAAACAAGGTTGCACTTAGTAAGATGCGTAATGTGGCGGGCGAAATTCTTGGAGCCAGCGATGCCATACAGACTGCCTTAAAACTTGGCATGAAAGAACTGACCATTTATTATGATTACGAGGGAATCGAAAAATGGATTACAGGTAAATGGTGTGCGAGGAAAAAGGAAACTAAGCAATATGTGGCGTTAGCAGAATCTGCAATTAAGAACGGATTAAAATTATATTTCAAACATGTAAAAGCTCATACTGGGATTCCGTTCAATGAAGAAGCTGATAACCTGGCAAAGAAATCTGTAGGATTGGGGTGATATCTATGAATATGTACCTGTTGGTAGACGAAATGAGCAAGGCTCTTGATATTCTTGGTGAAGGTTTACAAAATGTTGCCAAAACTTTAAGAAAACTGATTGAGTGTTTTTGTGAAGAAAGAGAGGAAGAGAAATCAACTGTTTCTTCTCCTAAGCAGTATGGAATATTGTTAAAAAATGTTTCCAGTAACCGCACAAAATCATTCTACAGACAGCCCTATGTACAAGTTCCAAGACATTTGGCATATCAAAAAAGACATTACCAGAGCTGATTTAGCCCACTTTTATATTTGAGGAAAGTGGTCACGCCCGGTTTTGGCTGAAAAAATGGTGTGTATTTGCTGAAATTTTATGTGACTTTGGAGAATTTTACGGACGGAAATACCAAAATCTTGGTCAAATGCCCACTCTTCGCCCAGTTTTAAAACCCAAAAGTGGGCTATAAAAATGCCGTATTTACGGGCTTTGTGAGGGTTTCGCCCACTTTCCCACTTATTTTTCTATTTAATTGTGAGTAAAAAAATTAAATATATAAAGAAATAGGGCAAATAAAAGTGGGTTTCTGGGCGTAAGGTATATTTTTCGTTTTCTTTTCCAACCAAGTATGGTATACTTAATATGCGACACAATTCTATATTTTATCACACTCAGGGAATATTACTTCGGTAAAAAGTGTATTCTCTACATAATCACGCCTTGAGTGTTGATGGAATTGTGTCGCAACAATGAGAGAGATTCACTTTTTCGGTGCGTCTCTTCATTGGGGGCGCACTTTTTATTTTGTGGATTTTCTGATTGGAGGATAATAAATGATGGATGATATAAGATTATCTGGTTTTGATATAAAAGCATGTGATGATATTTCTAAGCAAAAGAATCTCACTAAATTGGAGATAAGTTCTGCCCAGAAAATACATACAAGCGCATTATTTCAGCAGATCCCATCCATGATAGCATCAAACACGCTTGCGAATGCTTATGTGATGCATCTTCCTGAGGGGATCAGTCCCGCTAATCTAATGCATTTTGCTAACGGCGGCGTTGGTAATTCATATTTTGGAGAGAAGGGAATTGCTGGACAGGCACCATTATATTCATTACAATCTCAGGCAATAATTATGGGTGCATTTACTGCAATGTCAATTGCTTCTGGACAATACTTTCTTTCTGAAATAAATAGTAACTTAACAGCGATCAATCAAAAGGCAGATAAGATTTTGGAGTTTCTATATGGGGACAAAAAGGCGGAATTGATATCTGAAGTGAGCTTTGTAAATTTTGCATATCAGAACTATAATTCAATCATGACTAATGATACACAGAGAACGGCAACAATTGTAAATATTCAGGAAGCCAGAAAGGTTGCAATGAAAGATATGGAGTTTTATATATCTGATTTGGATGCTTTATCAAAAACAAAAGACATTTCTGATTTAGATTCATTCGTAAACGAAGCTTTTCGGATTAAGGAGTGTCTTCAATTGGCAATTCAGTTATATAGTATGAGTAACATATTGGAAGTATACTACTCACAAAATATGGATGGTACATATCTTAAGTATGTTGAAAAAGATATTCTTACATATATTGACAAATGTGAGAAACGTATGTTATCTGATTTTTCCGCAATACAGATGAGGGTTGCTAATTATAAAGGCAGTCCTTTGAGAAAAATAGATAAGTCAGAATATGAAAAACAAGTTAATGATATTGTTGACTTGTTAGGAAATGGAGAGGAACTCATTAAACGAAAACCGTTACAATCAGTTTTGCAATCATATCAAAAAGAGGCTGTATATTATTTGGATAAGGATGGTGATGTGTATTTCCAAACTGCATAGGGAATGCTTTCCCACCTTTAATTTTTCTTTTTGTTCGCGTAAATTACATCTCCTATAGTGAAAGGAGAGTGATATTTATGATGAATATATTTAAGAAATATAAAATCAAGAAACAGATAAAAAACTTATCAGAGAAATCTCGATATGCGATAAAAAAGATGGATGAACATTCGCATGATGAGGATTGTACTGAATGGAAACAATGGTCTGTTTTAAATGCTTTGTATTTATTAGAGATCATCAAATTAAGATCACAGATGTAACTTAATTGAGACCTGAAATATGGTCTCTTTTCTTTTGCTTTTTTTTACTTCGCGAAAAAAACATACCCTTTTATGAAGAGAAAGGATAAAATAGCCATTTTTTCATTCTCTTTTTGTGTTTGCTTGAAAAAAGAAAGGAGGTCACAAATATGGCGAAGAACACAAAATTGGAAAAAGATTTTCAATCAAAGCTGATAAAAGAAATTAAAAAAAGATTTGTCGGGTGTATGGTTATGAAATTAGATTCCAGTTATATTCAGGGTATTCCGGATCTACTTGTTCTTTACGGAAATAAGTGGGCTTCTTTAGAATGTAAAAGAAATGCAAGTGCTAGTAAACGTCCGAATCAGGAACATTATGTTAAATTGATGGATAAGATGTCCTTTTCAAGATTCATCTGTCCTGAGAATAAGGAGGAAGTATTAAATGAACTTCAACAAACATTCAAATCTTGAAGGGCAGCACGCCTTTCTTGGAGCAAGTAAGTACCATTGGATAAACTACTCTGATGAGAAAGTTGCTGAAGCGTATTCTAAATTTCTTGCAACACAAAAAGGAACAGTCCTGCATGAGTTTGCTGCAAAATGCATACAGCTCGGACAAAAACTTCCTAAATCCCATAAGACATTAAACATGTATGTGAATGATGCCATAGGATTCAGACTGACACCAGAGCAAATATTATATTATTCTGAAAATTGTTTTGGGACAGCCGATGCAATAGGATTTAGAAATGGTCTATTACGAATACACGATTTAAAGACTGGAGTTATTCCGGCGCACATGGAGCAGCTTGAAATATATGCGGCTCTTTTTTGTTTGGAATACAAAATCAAACCGGCTGAAATTGAAATGGAACTCCGAATTTATCAAAGTGACGAGATTCTATATCATAAGCCAACTGTAGAAGATATTCTTCCAATTATAGATAGAATCATCACATCGGATAAAATAATTGCAAAAATTAAAGCAGAGGAGGCTTAGACATGAATCAAGTAGCAGAAGATATACTTATGCACTATGGTATGCCTAGGCGTTCTGGGCGTTATCCGTGGGGTTCTGGAGAGAATCCTTATCAACATAGCGGAGATTTTCTGAGTCGTATTGAAGAGTTAAAAAAACAGGGTTTATCTGAAAAAGAGATAGCTGATAGTTTTGGGTTGACAACTACTCAGTTTCGTACCCAGAAATCTTTAGCAAAGAATGAACGAAGAGCTTTGGAAGTAGCAACAGCTAAGGGGTTGCGCGAAAAAGGATATTCGTTGAATGAAATTGCTGAAAAGATGGGATATACTAATGATTCTTCCATCCGTTCTTTACTGAATGAAAGCTCAGAATCAAATATGAATCAGGCACAGAAAACCGCTGACTTCTTAAGAAAGCAGATTGATGAGAAGGGAATGATAGATGTTGGTACTGGTGTTGAGAGAGAGCTTGGGATTTCTAAAGAGAAATTGAATCAGGCTCTTTATATTTTAGAAATGGAAGGTTATCCAGTATATGGAGGTGGTGTTCCACAGGTTACTAACCCAGGAAAACAAACCAATATAAAAGTTATCTGTCCTCCAGGAACAGAGCACAAGGATATTTATGATTATGAGAATGTCCATTCTCTTACTGATTATGTATCTCATGATGGCGGTGATACATTCGACACTTTCGTATATCCAAAGAGTATGGATTCCAAAAGACTTCAAATCTGCTATGCAGAAGAAGGTGGAATACATAAAGACGGTGTTATTGAATTAAGGAGGGGTGTTGAGGATTTATCTCTCGGAGACTCCCACTATGCTCAAGTTCGTATTTTGGTTGATGATTCTAAATATTTGAAAGGTATGGCTATCTACTCGGATGACTTGCCGCCTGGTGTGGATGTTCGTTTTAACACAAACAAGAAACAGGGAACGCCTATGGGTGATGTCCTAAAAAATATTAAAGATGACCCGGACAATCCATTTGGATCATTGATTAAGGCTGGGGGTCAAAGTTATTACATCGACAAAGATGGAAAACGTCAGTTGTCTTTGATAAATAAACGTGCTGAAGAGGGTGACTGGGGAGCATGGTCCGATAAACTGCCATCACAGTTTTTATCAAAGCAGAGCCTTCATCTTGTTAAGAAACAACTTGGCTTGGCAGCATCTGATAAACTGGCGGAATTTGATGAGATTTGTTCCTTGACAAATCCAACTGTTAAAAAGACGCTTCTCAAATCATTCGCTGATGATTGTGATGCAGCAGCAGTCCACTTACAGGCAGCCGCCCTTCCACGTCAAAAGTATCAGGTCATCCTTCCGATTACATCTATGAAAGATACCGAAGTTTACGCTCCTAACTATAAAAATGGTGAACAGGTTGCGTTAATCCGTTATCCGCATGGTGGAACTTTTGAAATACCAATTGTAACCGTCAACAACAAGCATCCTGAAGCAAGGAGAACTCTCGGTAATGCATTAGATGCAATAGGAATAAATAGTAAAGTTGCTGAGCGGTTATCTGGTGCCGATTTTGATGGAGATACAGTAATGGTAATCCCTACAGGTGGTAAAGTAAAAATTACATCTACCTCCCCATTGAAGGGACTTGAAGGATTTGATCCAAAAACTTCGTATCCTTATAAAGAGGGTATGAAAACAATGAAGAATACCCAGACAGAGATGGGAAAAGTGTCAAATCTTATAACGGATATGACATTAAAAGGGGCAACACAGGATGAATTGGCTAGAGCTGTTCGCCATAGTATGGTTGTTATAGATGCCGAAAAACACAAGCTTAATTATAAGCAGAGTGAGATAGATAACGGTATAGCCTCCCTGAAAAAGAAATACCAGGGTCATTATGATGAAGACGGTAAGTATCATGAAGGTGCAGCCACCCTAATATCCCGTGCCAAATCAGAGACCTCCGTACTTAAAAGAAAAGGAAGCCCTATAATAGACCCAAAAACAGGAGAACAAACATACAAAGAGGTCTATGAAGAATATGTAGATAAAAAGACAGGAAAAACAAAAGTTCGCACCCAGGCATCTACAAAAATGGCAGAAACTCGTGATGCGAGAACACTGTCTTCAGGGCATCCTGTTGAAGAAGCATATGCAAGCTATGCAAACCAGATGAAATCACTGGCTAATAAAGCTAGAAAAGAAATGGTTTCTACTGGTAAGATTGCTTATTCTGCATCTGCAAAAGCAACATATCAGACAGAAGTTGATACATTATCAGCTAAACTCAATGTTGCACTTCGTAATGCACCAAAGGAAAGACAGGCTCAGGTAATTGCAAACGCTAATGTCGCAGCAAAGAAGAAAGATAACCCTGATATGACGAATGCTGAAATTAAGAAAGCAGGACAACAAGCGCTTACATCAGCAAGAGTTTCAGTTGGTGCAAAAAGAGAACCAATCAAACTTACAGATAAAGAATGGGAAGCTATTCAAGCTGGCGCTATCAGCGAAAATAAACTAAAGCAAATAATAAACAATGTAAACATTGATGAACTCAGACAAAGAGCAACACCAAGAACAACAACTTCTTTAAGCTCTGCCAAAATCAGCAAGATTTCATCAATGAGCGCTTCAGGTTATAGTATTGCTGAAATTGCACAAGCTTTAGGCGTTTCAACAAGCACTGTATCCAAATACTTATAGCAGAAAGGAGTGAACACCCATGCAAAGGGAGTGCAGGCTTACAACATTTGACAATCCTTATGATCCATTTGAACAGTTCACTTCTTGGTTTCTGTTTGATGTAGAGAAAGGATATGATACTTGTTCGTACTTAGGAAGAATTGCAAAGACTTCAGATCAATTCTCTGAAGAAGAGAACAATGAAGAGACAGAACGTGCAATTGATGAAATTATTAAGTATGATTTCAGAAACATTTATAGGAAGGTGACAAGACAGGTTGCTACCGCCTGATGAATAAAGGGTAACAAATACTATGCTTATGTGGTAATGTACCCTATCTTTATTTGGTTTAACAAACTTGTTTCCTTTATCGTTGTACTTGAAATGAATTTACGTTTATTTCTTTTTCATTTGTAACAATAATCACAGAAAAATAAAAATCTGTTGATTTAAAAACTTTTCAAAGACTAAAGGCTGTTTGATGATGCATAGTGGGGGTATCTGCAAAAAGTGCACCCCCTCCTGCATCGCGGCGGTCTTTAAAATTTCTCCGGGGGATATTTTGGAGGAAAATCTTTACATAGGATGACATTTAAAGAGGCTCTCAGGGTTGGTACAAATGGGTTTTACTCTTTCTTTTTTCTCCTTTCAGGTAAAAAAGTTTTCACCGGCTCTGGGAGTTTCTTTAAATGTCATCCAAAACAGATATGAAAATGAGCTAGTTCTGTTCAAAAGTATCTGATTAGTAAACAAAAAATTTTGCAGGGAGGTAGCTAAGATGAAGAAAACAAAATCAAAAGATTCTTCAGGTGCCTCTAAAAAGATGAGGCCAGCTCTCAATCCAGAAGCAAGAGAGAATCAATTGGTGTCGTTAGCTGTGGACCTTGCAGAACAGCAACTGCGTGATGGAACAGCTTCTTCACAGGTCATAACTCATTATCTAAAACTCGGCTCCAGAAGAGAGAAACTCGAAAGAGAAAAAATTGAATTAGAAAATGAACTGACGCGAGCAAAGACTGAAGCGGTTGGCTCGTCTAAGCACATTGAAGAATTGATGGAACAAGCTATTGACTCTATGCGAAGATATAGCGGAAATGGAGATCCAGATGATTATTAGAACTTATTCTGAGTTAATAAGGATTCCAACTTTTGAAGAACGGTATAACTATTTAAAGTTAGACAGTGAAATTGGAATAGAAACATTTGGATTCGAGAGATATCTAAATCAAAGGTTTTACCGCTCTAAAGAATGGAAATCTTTGAGGGATGAAATTATTGTCCGCGACCATGGATGCGATTTGGGAATAGTCGGATATGAGATATATGACAAAATTTATATTCACCACATGAATCCAATAACCGCAGACGATATCCGGAATAATACAGAGTATCTTATGAATCCGGAATTTTTAATTTCCACAACACATGATACACATAATGCGATTCATTATGGGAATAGTGATTTGCTGAATGCGAGCGTGTTGGTGGAGAGAACTAAAAATGACACATGCCCATGGAGGCGGAATTAGGAGGTAAAGAAAAATGAGTAACGAAACAAACAATGTACAGGTAACAGTTCAGAACAATGGCGAGGCGATGACGGATAATGCAAAATATTATCAACAGCAGCCGGCAAACAGTAATGGATCTGATTCTTCACCAGAGAAAATTGCAAACATTCAGGGTGTTGTCTCAAATTGTGTGAAGCTCAATGTACGCAGTGAAGCACAAAAGAAAAAGGATAATGTTCTTTGTATAGTTTCGGCTGGCGACGTATTGCTGATTGACGAAGAACAATCTACAAATGCCTGGTTCTATGTCACAACCGCATCCGGTATCAGCGGGTACTGCATGAAAGAGTTTGTTACAGTGGAGTAGCGGCAAGGAGGAATTATGGAAAGTATACTGACATCAATTAAAAAACTGCTTGGAATTGCCGAGGAGTATAACCACTTCGATCAGGATATTATTATGCATATCAATTCTGTGTTTTCTGTCCTGACCCAACTTGGTGTCGGTCCGGCAAACGGTTTCTCTATCACCGATAAGGATGCAACATGGAACGATTTTATCAAAGACGATCCCAAGCTGGAAATGATTAAGTCCTATATGCACCAGAAAGTAAAGCTACTGTTTGACCCGCCATTAAGTAGTGCTGTTATGGAATCTACAAATCGTATACTTAGCGAATTGGAATGGAGGATCAATGTGGCAGCAGAATCTGAGAATAAGGAGGAAATTCAAAATGGATAACATATTACAACACCATGGCGTTCTTGGACAAAAATGGGGCGTTCGGCGTTTTCAGAACCGTGATGGGACTTTAACTTCTGCGGGAAAAGCCAAGCAATCATCAAACGAGGACAGGAAACTTGCCAAAAAAGAAACGAGAGGAAGCAGTTTATATAAGGCGGTTAAAGAAAATCAACAAACAATAAAAAGGGTAGCAATTGCAACTGCCAGTCTTTCAGTGGCCGCAATGTATGTTCATAAAAATCCAGAGGCTATTGGTGAAGTCGTGTCAAAATTTCGTGGCGTTAAGATGAGAGATATCAGTCAAAAGGCCGTTGATAAGGGAAAAGAATACGTCAAAAACGCAGTTAAAGGAACTAAAGATGGAATCGACGAGGCTATTAAAGAAGCCCCTAAGAAAGCAGCTAAAGCAGTAGTTACTGGCATTGTGATGAATCAAACTAAGAAGGCACTCGATTCAACAATAGGTAAAGAAGAAAGTGCCAAAATATTCCAAGCTAATGATAACAAAAAAATCGGAAAGTTTTGGAAGACTACCCCTGAGGATAAAGAAGATGATAGTTAAGGAGTGAATAATTTATGGCATTATCTAATACGGCCACACCCAAGTATTACGGTCGTTTTAGAGATGCCGTAATAAGAGGTGAGATTCCAGTATGTAAAGAAATTTCCATGGAGATGAATCGTATTGACGATCTTATAGCAAACCCTGGTGTATGGTACGATAATCAAGCTGTGGAAGGATTTATTCAGTATTGTGAGGGGGAACTGACACTTACAGATGGAGGAAACCTTAATCTTTTGGATATTTTCAAGGTATGGGCGGAACAGGTTTTTGGATGGTATTACTTTGTGGAACGAAGCGTATACGAACCATCAGAAGATGGACATGGTGGTCATTATGTCAATAAGACAGTGAAGAAACGACTGATTAACAAACAATATTTGATAGTTGGTCGTGGAGCTGCTAAATCTGTATATGATTCGTGTATTCAAAGTTTTTTCCAAAATGTTGATACGTCGACAACACATCAAATCACGACGGCTCCTACAATGAAGCAGGCAGAGGAAGTTATGTCTCCCATAAGAACTGCGATAACTCGTTCCAGAGGTCCTTTGTTTAAGTTTTTAACAGAGGGTTCATTACAAAATACAACTGGCTCTAAAGCTAATCGAACAAAATTGGCTTCTACAAAAAAAGGAATTGAAAACTTTCTTACTGGTTCTTTATTGGAAATTCGTCCAATGTCAATAGCCAAACTTCAGGGACTAAGAGTAAAAATTGCCACTGTTGATGAGTGGCTGTCAGGGGACATTCGGGAGGATGTTATAGGAGCAATTGAGCAAGGAGCATCCAAAGTAGACGATTATTTAATAATCGCAACAAGTTCAGAAGGAACTGTCCGTAATGGAAGCGGAGATACAATCAAAATGGAGTTGATGGATATATTAAAAGGTGACTATATCAATCCCCATGTTTCCATATGGTGGTATAAACTGGATTCCGTTGACGAAGTTTCAAATCCAGAGATGTGGCTTAAAGCCAATCCCAACATAGGTAAAACGGTTACATATGAAACATATCAATTAGATGTTGAACGTGCTGAAAAAGCTCCAGCAGCAAGGAATGATATTCTTGCAAAGCGTTTTGGACTTCCTATGGAAGGATATACCTATTACTTCACTTACGAAGAAACTCTTCCTCATCGAAAAAGGGATTACTGGCAGATGCCATGTTCTTTAGGAGCTGATTTATCAAGAGGGGATGATTTCTGTGATTTCACATTTTTATTTCCGTTGGCAGGTGGTGCGTTCGGTGTTAAAACAAGAGCCTATATTTCAGAACTTACGTTAATGAAACTCCCAGCCGCTATGAGGATTAAATATGATCAATTCATAGCTGAAGGGAGTTTAATTGTTATGGACGGAACCGTATTGGATATGATGCTGGTTTATGAAGATTTGGACAACCATATTAGCGATGTAGGTTACGATGTAAGGTGTTTTGGATATGATCCATACAATGCTAAAGAATTTATCGAAAGATGGGCTGCCGAGAACGGACCGTTCGGAATCGAGAAAGTCATTCAAGGAGCAAAAACAGAATCGGTTCCGCTTGGAGAATTGAAGAAACTTTCAGAAGAAAGAATGCTTTTATTTGACGAAGAGTTAATGACTTTCTGTATGGGAAACTGCATCACATTGGAAGATACAAATGGGAATCGGAAGCTGTTAAAGAAACGGCATGAGCAAAAAATTGATTCTGTAGCAGCTATGATGGATGCGTATGTTGCCTATAAACTAAATCGAGATGCTTTTGAATAGGAGGAATAAATAAAATGTCATTAAGTATTGGCTCAAGGCTTCAACATGCGTGGAATGCCTTCCGTAATAAAGACCCGTCAATATATTACAACGATATTGGTCCGGGATACGGTTATCGTCCAGACCGTGTAAGATTTTCGCGTGGTAATGAACGTTCAATAGTTACATCTGTATATAACCGTATTACTCTTGATGCATCGGCTATCAACATATACCACGCACGCTTGGATGATAATAACAGATTTACAGAAATTATTGAATCCGGGCTTAATACCTGTCTTACATTAGAGGCAAACATTGACCAGACAGCAAGAGCTTTTTTTCAGGATGCTGTAATGTCGATGTTGGATGAAGGATGCGTTGCGTTGGTTCCTGTGGATACAACATTCGATCCGAAGGTTACTGGTTCGTATGACATCCAGTCTATGCGTACAGCACAGATATTGGAATGGTATCCCGAACATGTGAGATTAAGGCTTTATAATGAACGGATTGGACGAAAAGAGGATATCACATTACCAAAAAGTATGGTCGCTATTATTGAAAATCCTCTTTATTCTGTAATGAATGAACCAAATTCGACCATGCAGCGTCTGATAAGGAAGTTAAATTTATTAGACGTTATTGATGAACAGAGTGGATCTGGAAAACTGGATTTAATTATCCAGCTACCATATGTAATAAAAACAGATGCACGTCGCCGACAGGCTGAAGATAGAAGAAAAGAGATTGAAAATCAGCTAACCGGCTCGAAATACGGAATCGCGTATACCGATGGTACAGAGCGGATTACACAGTTGAATCGTGCGGTAGATAATAATCTAATGTCCCAGATTGAATATCTAACGAGTATGCTATACAGCCAGTTAGGAATCACTCAGAGTATTTTAGATGGCACAGCCGACGATAAAACAATGCTGAATTATTACAATCGTACAATCGAACCTATCATTTCTGCTATTGTCGATGAAATGAAACGAAAGTTTCTCACGAAGACAGCAAGGTCACAGAAACAGTCAATTCTTTTCTTTAGAGATCCCTTTAAACTTGTTCCCGTTGCAGATATTTCTGAAATTGCGGATAAATTCACCCGCAATGAAATCATGACATCTAACGAAATCAGACAGATTGTTGGAATGAAGCCATCTGATGATCCAAAAGCTGATGAACTTAGGAATAGCAACATAAGTGAACCATCGGGAGAATCTGAAGAAACCAATGCGTCTGTGGAAGTGGCTAATTTTATTGAGAAAAATAAGGAGGAAATTCAAAATGAAGTATGATTTCAGTGGCTGGGCCACACGAAATGACTTGACATGTTCTGATGGAAGAGTCATCAAGAAAGATGCTTTTAAGCATAACGATGGTGAAATTGTTCCATTGGTTTGGAATCACCAGCATAATAATCCTGATAATGTTTTGGGTCATGCTATGTTGGAAAATCGGGAAGATGGTGTTTATGCTTACTGTGAATTTAATGACAGTGAGTCCGGCATTACAGCAAGGAAGCTGGTTGAGCATGGGGATGTAAGATCTCTTTCTATATTTGCTAACCAGTTAAAGGAAAGCGGAAAAAATGTTCTCCACGGCGTTATCCGTGAGGTTAGCCTTGTTCTGGCTGGAGCAAATCCGGGGGCATTTATTGAATCAGTTATTGCTCATGGGGCCGATTCTGAAACAGGACTTATTATCGGTTACGATGAGAACATCATGCTGTATCATTCTTCGGATAAGGAAGATGATGACAAGAAACAGGGTAAAAAAGAAGATGAGAAGAGTAAAAAGGATTCTTCAGAAAAAGAAAACAAGGATAATGGCGAAAAAGACAGTGATGATGAAACTGTCGAAGATGTCTTCAATTCAATGACTGAAAAACAAAAGACAGCAGCCTATGCTTTAATTGCACAGGCAATCTCTGATAAAAAATCTGATGATTCAGAAAAAGATGATGAAAAAAAAGGAGGAAATAAAATCATGAAACATAACGTATTCGATAACGATGATCGGCAGCAGGTTAGCAAAAATGTTATCTGTCATTCCGATCAGGTTGATATTGTTAAGCTGGCAAAGTCCAGCCAGATTGGAAGTTTTCAGACAGCCCTGGGTATTTACGCAGAGGAAAACGAGCTTCAGCATGATGCTGTGAGCGGAGGGTTTGTCCAGACCGGAAGCGGTAATGTAACAGAGTTGTTCCCGGAATATAAGGATGTTAGACCGGGTGCACCGGAACTCATTACCAGTGACCAGGGGTGGATTTCGGTTGTTATGTCAAAAGTACATAAGAGCCCTATTTCCAGAATCAGAACCAGCCAGGTTGATATCCGCAATATCGACTCTCTTAGAGCAAAGGGTTATGAGAAAGGTAAACAGAAGAAACAAGCTGGCAATTTCAAGCTGGTTAGGAGAACTACTGATCCGCAGACAGTGTATGTAAAGAACGCTCTGCATCGGGATGACATTGTCGACATTACCGATTTTGATTACGTTCAGTATTTATACGGCATCGACAGAATGATGCTCAATGAAGAACTGGCAACAGCGATTATGCTTGGGGATGGACGTGATGATGGTGATGAAGATAAGATTGCACCTGAACACATCAGACCGATTTGGCTGGATGACGATTTGTACACAATTCATGTGGATTTGGATGTAGCCGCTGCAAAAGCGGAACTTCAGGGCAGCAATACAGGCGCTAACTTTGGCGAGAATTATGTATTGGCTGAGGCTATGATTAACACTGTACTTTATGCAAGAGAGAAGTACAAAGGCACTGGTACACCGGATTATTTCTGTACACCGCATATGCTGAATGTGATGCTTCTTGCCCGTGATTTGAATGGAAGAAGAATCTACGCCTCAAAAGCTGAGCTTGCTTCCGCTCTGAATGTCGGAGATATTGTTACAGCGGAGCAGTTTGAGGGTAAGACAAGAACCACCGAAGATAACAAGACAAAGAAACTTCTTGGCATCATTGCAAATCTCAATGATTATTCATTGGGAGCAACCAAGGGCGGAGAAGTTACACACTTTACACAGTTTGACATTGACTTTAACCAGGAGAAATCTCTTCTGGAAACAAGATGTTCCGGCGCTCTTACAAGGGTTTACTCAGCGATTGCAATTGAGGAGCCGGTTGCAGAGACTAATGTAGCAGGTTAAGGAGAATTTCAAAATGGCAAAATTTTATGGGAAAATCGGCTATGCTGAATCAGTGGAAACAAAACCAGGAGTATGGGACAAACAGGTTACGGAGAAAGATTATTACGGTGATTTGATTCGTAATACAAGAAAGTTTCAGAATTCTGAAAATCTCAACGACAATATCTGCATTGCAAATGAGATTAGCATTGTAGCCGATCCCTTTGCCATTCAGAATTTTCACAGTATGCTTTACGTTGAGTATATGGGTGTAAAATGGAAGATTTCAAATGTTGAAGTCGTATATCCAAGGCTTTTGTTGACTATAGGGGAGGTGTACAACGATGAACAGGATTGATTTACAGAATAAGCTGGAAGAAATTTTAGGAAGTCGTAACGTATACTTCCAGCCCCCTGAGTCAATAAAGATGAATTACCCGGCAATTGTTTATTCGCGAAGCGATATGAAAAATGATTTTGCCGACAATAAAGTGTATATGCATTCTCATGTGTATACCATAACAGTTATTGACAAAGATCCAGACAGCGCAGTTGTTGAAAAAATTGCAGAGCTTCCACACTGCAAATTTAACAGGAATTTCAAATCTGGAAATCTTAATCATGATGTATTTACATTGTATTTCTAAAAAGGAGGAAACAAACTATGAGATTAAAATGGGATCAGACCGGGGAAAAGACTTATGAAACCGGTGTCAGCAATGGTGTATTGTATCCACAGAAAAGCGATGGTTCTTATGACCATGGTGTTGCCTGGAATGGGTTATCATCTGTTAATGAGAGTCCTTCGGGTGCGGAACCTACCAAAATTTACGCAGACAATATTGCGTATTTGACGCTTATCAGTGCGGAAGAGTTTGGGGCTACTGTTGAAGCCTATACATATCCGGATGAATTTGCAGAGTGTGACGGTTCTGCTGAGGTTGCAGATGGTGTAACAGTAGGACAGCAGGATCGTAAGCCGTTCGGTATGGCTTATAAGACGATTGTCGGTAATGATACGGAGAAGAATGCACACGGCTATAAGCTACATGTGATTTATGGGGCAACGGCGGCTCCGTCAGAGAAAAGCTATGGTACGGTCAATGACAGTCCTGAAGCTATAACATTTTCATGGGAACTCAGTACCACACCTGTGGAAGTTGCAGACTATAAGCCTACGGCTTCCATCACAATTGACAGCACAAAGGCTGACAAAGAGAAGCTCAAAGCTCTCGAAGACATCTTATTTGGTTCGGAAGAATCAGAGGCAAGGCTGCCGCTTCCTGATGAAATTATCACCCTTATGAAAAAGGATGTACAGGCAGCAGGCTAATGGAATGTAAAACATAATAGACATTTTTTAGGGACGTATTCACTCAACAGGTTTACGTCCCTTTTTTTTTAGGTAATTGCGAAACAAGTTCAAAATCTTGATTCCAATAGGGCAAAGGCCCGGTTGAGCCGGACTTACAGGAGGTGGATGTGGATAACAAGGATTTTAAGACATGAAAACAAAGCAGATAAGGATATCTGCCC
>CAJSYQ010000034.1 GCA_910574015.1 Eubacteriaceae bacterium
GTTCAGGAGTTTCGGTTTGCTCTAAGCGAACAGATTCGCCAGCAGGTATTTTATGCCATTTTCGTAGAAAAAGTCGAAACCAGTATAAAATCAAATGCCCTAATAAATGCCTTAAAACAGCTAATTAAGAAACAGGGGCATCATTTATAAAGTTGTAAAGTAGTGATTCTATATTACAATGGCAGAAAAATATGTCACTATTATGATAAATTACCATTTATTATCATTTCCATTTTGATTTGTTTTTCCGTGCCTCTGGTTTTAGTACATTTTTTATATAGAAAAAGGTCTCTTTCTCACCCTTGTCTCTCAGCATGATCAGAAGCGCCTCCAGCTGGTCGGAGGTCTCCTTATGCATCCAACGGCGTTTCCGCCCCTTGTCAAAATATTCATAGGGCCTGGCCTCATTGTAATCCCTGCCGTAATAAATCTTGCTTGCGGCCACCCTGTCACAGAACATCTCGATCAGATACCTCACCGGCATCGGAACCGGCTCTTTGCGGTTCCTCACAGGATCGTAGTCTACCCAGTACTCAAAATGATGCTTATTCCGTCCCTGGTGATGCAGCCATGCCCGGCTGAAGCCATTTAATTTCCGCTCCTTTTCATTGGGGCTCTTACTGCCCACATAGTACTTCATCCCCGGAATAAATTCTGTCAGGCTGTATTTCGACAGGTCATGTCCAAGTCCCTGCCAGAAAATGCCCGCCTTAAAGCAGTGAATGATCACCTGATGGCGGTGTCTCGTAATGGTCGTAAAATGTTTCCAGAAATGCATGATTTTTCCTCCAGTCACACATGAGTAATATTTTGCCTTAAAGACAAGTCAGAATTGTGTCATTTTTTCTGCCGTAAACTGCATAAACTCTATTGATGGACACAGATAAGGGGAAATGCAGCATGCGCGCTTTGCTGGAAATAAATCAATTGTTATGGGGCGGCCCGGTACTTATCCTTCTTATGGGCCTCCACCTGTACCACACGTTTCATCTGCACTTCATCCAGCGCCGGATCGGAGCGGGGATCCGGCTCTCTCTGGGTGAGGATACGGCTTCTGCCTCTCACGGTTTCAGCCGCTTTGGTTCTCTCACCACCACTCTTGCCGCCACCCTGGGTACCGGAAATATCGTGGGTGTCTCCACCGCGGTTTTCTTAGGCGGTCCCGGCGCCGTGTTCTGGTGCTGGCTCACCGGCGTATTCGGCATGGCCACCACCTATGCGGAAACCTATCTGTGCAGCAAATACCGCTATCCCGACCGGAACGGCAGGCTTCAGAGCGGACCCATGTATCTGCTGCGGCACCTGCTTGAGCGGCGCGCCCTGGCTTTGCTCTATGCGGCGGCCCTATGTGTCTCCGCCTTTTTCGTCGGCTGTACTACCCAGAGCAACGCCATTACGGACTCCTGTTCCCAGATCTTCGGCATCCAGGCTCCCATCAGCGCCATCGTCACCGCCTTTGTAGTGGGCCTGATTCTGCTGCAGGGAAGGACATGGATCGAGAAATTTTCCATGGCAGTAGTCCCCTCCATGGCTCTTTTTTTCCTGGGCGGCTGCCTTCTGTACCTGATCCTTCACCGTGCCTATATACCCGCCGCCCTGTCCCATATCCTCTCCTCCGCTTTCGGTCTGGAGCCTGTAGGCGGCGGACTGGCGGGCTTCACCATTGGCAAGGCCGTACGGTATGGCGTTGCCAGAGGGCTCTTCACCAATGAAGCCGGTCTGGGAACAGCCGGGCTTGTGGCGGGAAATTCATCGGAAAATCAGGCAAAAAATCAGGCGCTGATCTCCATGAGCGCCTCCTTCTGGGACACCGTAGTTCTCTGCGCCATAACCGGCCTCGTCCTCGTAGCCTTCCAACTGGAATATCCCGGCGAATGGATGTCTCTTTCTGCCGGCTCCCTCACAGCCGCCGCCTTCGGAAAGTTGCCCTTCTTCGGGGATGAAATACTGGCCGTCGCCATTATCAGCTTCGCTCTGGCAACACTGGTGGGATGGAGCTTCTTCGGGCGGCAGGGCTTTGAATACCTGTTCCGCGGCCGCGGCACCGGATTGTACCTCACAATCTATATCCTGATGATCTTTGTGGGCGGTATCATGCCCCTGGATCTTGTATGGGAACTGACAGATCTGATCAACCTGTTTCTTCTGATCCCGTCTGTCTATCTCCTTGTCCGCTGCCGCCGCATGCTCTCCTAGATCAACGGACGCTGCTCCGCCACTTCGTACAGATACCTTCTTCCCTTCCTTCCCACGCGGTCCACCGCCCCCAGATAGTGCATAACATTCAGTGCGGTCTGGGCCCGGCTTACCGTGAGCCGGGAAGCTTTTGCATATTCATAAGAATCAAAGGTCTCCAGCTCCGGCGGCACCATCATCCGGTAATCCTCTGCCTGTTCCAGACACAGATCCTCCACCAGACCCACCGGAACCCGGTTATGGCGGTGGGACCCCTTCTTTCTATCCTGGCTCCATCCGTCCAACAGTCTCGATTCCTCCACATCGATCATCAATATGCGTATGGAGAGATTGGGATCCTTCAAAAACGGTTTGATCTTGTATAATTCATGAAATACCGCCTGCGGCGTCCCCCTCTTGGGAGATCTGCGCCGGTCCGTCACCTCTCCCGTCTCCACATCGATCCACCGAAGCCATTTTGTGGCGGGAACAGGATATACAATCGTTACCTGATAGAGCGGCAGGAATGTCTCCAGTTTCCCCCGCATAGTATTGAAGTTCGCTGTCTGGATCTCGAATACATGTCCGTCCCGGTATACATCCGCCACATATCCCTCCAGAGGCACCTCATGATAGTCCTCATCCGGTTCCACATAATTTTTTACCACGGCATGGAGCGTCTTCTCTCCCAACGTTCCAATGCCGTGGTTTTCATGTTCTCTGGATAGAATTTTTGCCGCTGCCTGATCAAACCTTTTCCTGTCCATAGTAAGCATTGGCACCGTGTTTTCTATAGTAGTGCTTGTCCATCAGATACTGCGGCGCTTTGCCGACACGGGGATTCAGCGTCAGTGTATGATGTGCCATCTCCGCCACCTTATCCAGTACAACGGCGTTGTACACGGCATTCGCAGGTGATGTCCCCCATGTAAAAGGTCCATGGTTCTTTACTACGATTCCCGGAACCTCCAGTGGATCCCTCTCACCGATGGTCTCAATAATAACCGTACCAGTATTTCTCTCATACGCCATATTGATCTCATCCGCCGTCAGATCCCTGGTACATGGGATATCGCCATAGAAATAATCCGCATGCGTGGTTCCCAGCGCCGGGATGGACATACCTGCCTGGGCAAAGGTAACGGCCCATGTAGAGTGGGTATGTACGACGCCGGCCAGCTCCGAATATGCCTTATACAGTTCAATGTGCGTGGCAGTGTCAGAGGACGGACGATATTTTCCCTCGATTATATTCTGCTCGAAGTCAACAACCACCATGTCATCTGGCGTCAGCTCCTCATATTCCACACCGCTGGGCTTGATCACCACATAGTTGTTCTCCCGGTCAATGCCGCTGACATTACCCCATGTGTAGATCACAAGACCCTTCTCCTGCAGTTCCATGTTTGCATCATATACTTCTTTTTTTAACTGTTCTAACATAGCTACCTCCATTCAGTGATTTATTTTTATTATACTATTTTTTCCATTCAGTGTAAATATAATTATTGTTTCCTTTGGCTGGAAATACACCGCCCCATGGCTAACGTTCCAATCGTTTTTGTTATAACGCCTTGAATGATAGTAAGTTTTCAATTACAATAGAATTCATCATAAAGAAAAACCATTTTGCTGCAGAATAGGAGGAAAAGAGACATGGACAGTTTTTTATACAGCATAAACGCCACCTTACCGGTCTTTCTTCTGATGATATTGGGGAAGGTGCTGTACCGGCTTCATATCATCGACGCTTCCTTTACCAAGGCCGCAGACAGATATGTTTTTATGGCGGCCCTGCCCGCCCTGATCTTTAAAGACCTGACAGAAAACAATATTAAAAGCAGCTTTGACGGAGGCTATGTGCTGTTTTGCTTTCTTGTGACTCTTTGTATCATCCTCGCCGTCTGGGGCCTGACGGAACTCTTTATGAAAAACCCGGCGCAAAAGGGTGCCTTTATCCAGGCTTCCTACCGTAGCAGCGCCGCCATCCTGGGACTTGCCTTTATTGACAATATGTATCACAGCGCAGGTATGGCACCGCTGATGATCATCGGCGCCGTCCCTCTCTACAATATATTCGCGGTACTGATCCTGACCCTGAAAGGCGGCAGCGGGCCGGGGCAAAAAAATGCCAGCCTGGGGAAAACGCTTGTGGATATTGCAAAAAATCCGATTCTCCTAAGTATCCTGATCTCCCTTCTCTTCGTCTTTTCCGGCCTCCGGCTCCCAGCATTCCTGGAAAAAACTGTCAGCAGTATCGGAGCCACCGCCACTCCTCTGGCTCTGATCTCCATCGGGGCGGGATTTGAGGGAAAGAATGCCATAAAAAAAATAAAGCCGGCGCTCCTGGCTTCTTTTATCAAGCTGGTACTCCTGGCCGCACTTTTTCTTCCCCCTGCCATTTATATCGGCTACCGGGATCAGGAACTGATGGCAGTCCTTATCATGCTTGGTTCTCCCGCCACGGTCTCCTGTTATATAATGGCAAAAAATACTGGAAATGACCATGTGCTCACTTCCAGTATCATTGTACTTACTACATTATTGTCTTCTGTCACGCTGACAGCCTGGATCTTTATACTCCATGCTGCCTCACTGCTGTGATACTCAGATGCTGAAGTCAAAGAACCCGCCGTTTGTCTTTACTTCCTCTTCCTGGATCTTATCCCAGTCAACCTCCCGGATCTTCTTCAGGAGTTCATCCACTGAGTCCGCATAGACTGTCGTTTTCTTAACCCGGTCAGGCGACTGCGGCATACCATCATTTTTCTTCGCCTGCTCCGCCTTCTCTTCTTTTCTCTTCTCGATGCCCTTGTCAATATGTTCCTTGTACTTTTCACTGATCTTCTCTACTTCAGCAAAATAGGAGACATTGCCGTTGTCATCAAATACCATGCCGACACGGGATACCTTCTCCCCGGTCTCCTCCAGCTGCTCCTTCATGCCATTCAGATCCGTGCGGGCCGCCTCTATCTGATCCAGATACTGATTCTTCGTATCCTCATCCGCGGCCATTGCCTCCAATGTCTCGGGATCGATCAGTACACTGTATGCCTTTGTCCCACGGGATAAATATGCCTGCGCCTCGGCACTGGAAGAATAATCTGCCACAAAGAAATCCATATCACCGTATTTCCTCTGCAGCTCCTTCAATAAATCCTTCGCGCCCTCGCTCAGCTCGGCAGGCTCCTTCTTAGAAGCTTTGTCTGTCTTGTCCGTCTTTCCATTCTGCGTCTTTGCCGTGTTTCTGCCGCCCTTCTGTGTCTTGTCATAGTACTGGCTCTGATAAACACTATAACCATCAATCTTACTCATGTTTGCCCTCCTTTGCCGGCCCGGCTGCCGCCAGGCAGAAATAATATCCTTATTAATCTATATATCGGCAAATACCGCAAATCTTTATAGTGATTAATCCCACCAGAAAAACCATACCTTTGATAGACGAATGCATTCCGCCACCTCTCCGATGGTGCCTGTGGCAGTTCCCTGGTCTACCCGGTCCGGGCAGAAGGCGTAATGCTCTCTGGCCAGCTGGTATGCAGTTTCTTTATTATCCACCGGCCTGTCCAGCATAAATTCTATTGTATCGTGAGAAAAAGCGGCCGGAACGGCACCATATTTCTCATACCAATAGCGGCACACCTCCATCATCTCGGAAACTGCCGGGCACTCGTTCCACCCCCCCATGGGCATCCACGCGATCACCTCCCAGGGATTTTTTACCGGTATTTCAAACAGGATGGTTTCCTCTATACCGTAGCCCGAATATCCCACAAATGATGTAAGGCAGTCGATCACCTCCGCCTCCTCCATAAATTCCTCCGGAGTCTCTCCCTCTCCCCAGGACTCATCTTCGCCCATCTCCATGTTCTCGTCGTACCACTCCTGCAGAAGCGCCCCCGCATCCATTTTCTCCTGCCGGAGGACGGCCTCTTTGGAATAGGATTCATCCTCCAGGATACCAAGCCATTCCGCCAGCGTCTCATCGGACTGCACAAGGATTGGAACAAAGCCTTCTTCCCTGCCCCGGACCGCCGCTTCCCGATATGCCTCATTGACGTCATCCGCCGAGCCTCCCTGAGCAAATACCCGGTGCGGACAATTTACCTTTGATATGATTTCCTCCGTGCTCTGCTTATAAATGTGTTTCACTGTTCCCTGTGAACGATCCGGATTTTTCATTTCAATTCCCCCTCAAATACCGTTACCGCCGGTCCCCTCATTAAAACTTCATCGTTTTCCAGATACGTATCGTACAGCTTTCCGCCCCGGATCTGTACCTCAATCTCTTCGCCCCGCCGGCAGTATCCGTTCAGCACGGACGCCACCACGGCGGCGCAGGTGCCGGTGCCGCAGGAGATGGTCTCCCCAGAGCCGCGCTCCCACACCCTCATGCGGATGGTGTGGTCGTCCAGCACTTCCACAAATTCCGTATTGATCCGGTCCGGAAACAGTGCATGATGCTCAAACATTGGACCAGTTTTCTCCAGATCGAGCTGGTCTATGCCGGACATAAAGATCACACAGTGGGGATTTCCCATAGATACGCAGGTAGCGCTGTAATTTTTCCCCGCCACCGTCAAAGACTGCGCAACAAAACTCTCCCCCTCCGCTCTTATGGGTATTTCCGACGGCCTCAGCACCGCCCTTCCCATGTTGACCTGGACATACGTCACCTTTTCGTCTTCCACCGTCAGCGCCAGCTCCCTGACACCGCTCTTCGTCTCTATGGAAATGCGGGACTTTCTCACGATGCCGTGCTCATAGGCATACTTCGCCACACAGCGGATCCCATTGCCGCACATTGCGCCCTCCGATCCGTCGGCATTGTACATGATCATGCGGCAGTCTGCCGTCCCAGAGGGCGCGATCAGGATCAATCCGTCGGACCCGACCCCGAAATGCCGGTCGCTGACACGCACTGCCAGCGCCGCCGCGTCCTCCACCTTCTCTTCAAACGCATTGATATAGACATAATCATTTCCCGTTCCATGCATTTTCGTAAAATGTATTCCCATCACAATCTCCTTATTGTTCCACCGTAACCTGCACATTGCAGTTGGATATAAACGTCTGGTTCATCTCCAGGTCATAATCCATCTTGAGGAAAAATCCGCTCTCCAATTCAATCTTCTCAATCTGATTGGTATGAATGCTCACCTCAATCTCACCAATGGGGGTGGAGTAATAGGTGAAGGTAGTCTGATCCGGTATAAATACCAGGTGGCTCGCCGCCGACCCCTTCTTCACTACTTCTACCTGTCCGTCACTGATCTTCAGTGTATTTTTGACAACCTGCACCAGCCCGTTTTCCTCTTCGCTCACAACCTCATCATAAGTAATACAGGCAAAGCCATCCTGTATCTCCATCTGTCCCACAGAGACCACCTCTACCGGCTCGCCGTTCCCCTGTGCCTGCAGTCCATGTATCGTAATTTTTACTTCCTGTGCCATAATTCCATCCATTCTGTCTATTTTTCTTCTGCTGTTTCCGTCAGCTCTCTCTCATATGCCAGGTCGATCAGCCGGTCAAGAAGAGCCTGCCGGTCCAGTCCCTCTGCCTCCCATAGCATGGGATACATACTGATATTAGTAAAGCCTGGGAAGGTATTGATCTCGTTAAAGATAACTTCCCCTGTCTCTTTTTCCACAAAGAAGTCTACCCGTGAGAGTCCAAATCCGTCTAACTGCTTAAATATCGCCGCCGCATTTTCCCGGATCCTCTCCTTTGCCCCTGCCGGCAGCTCTGGATCTACAACCGTCTGGGATTCCGTGTCATTGTACTTTGCGTCATAATCATAAAATTCTGCCGCCGCCACAATCTCACCGACTTTGGAAACACTTACCTCCTGTCCGCCCAGAACGGCGCACTCCACCTCATGCCCCGTAATCGTCTCTTCGATCAACACACGATGATCATGCTTCTTTGCCAGTTCAATGGCCGCCTTCAGCTCGCCGCGGTTGTGCGCCTTGCTGATCCCCCGGGAAGAGCCGGCATTGGAGGGCTTGACAAAGACAGGATAACCCAATTCCCTCTCTGCCGCAGCGATCGTCTCTTCTATCCCGCTGTCGTCCCTTGCCACATCTGTGACATATTTCGCCTGTCGGACACCGATCCGGCCAGCAAAAATCTTTGTGGATATCTTATCCATGCCTGCGGCGGAAGCCAGTACCCCACAGCCCACATAGGGAATCCCCGCCAGCTCCAGCAGGCCCTGTATCGTCCCGTCTTCCCCGTTTCTGCCATGCAATACCGGAAACGCCACATCAATGGAGATACACTGGACCGAAAAATCCTCTGTCCCGCCGCCGCTTACCTTCCATATGCCCTGGCGCTTCTGATCCGGAACAATGGCTGCGGTAACCGGACTCTGAACCCAGGTTCCGTCCTTGACGCTCTCCGTGGTATCGACATAGAGCCAGTACCCCTCCCTCGTAATTCCAATCCTATGTATATCATATTTATCCCGGTCCAGTCCTTCTATAATATTGGCTGCCGAAATACAGGATATCTCGTGCTCCGATGACTGTCCGCCAAAGATTACAGCAATCTGTCTCTTCATGTTGACCTCCATTCCTTCCCATTCAGCTATACTCTTTCACTTTACCATGGCGAAGTAGCAAATTCAAGTATAAGAAGGAGTTTTTTTCCAGCTGTGAAGCATCGGTATGGATCCGGCATTCACCAGGCGGGTTCGGCCGGCGCCGCCCTCCCGCCCGGCAGAGTCCGTTTCCTGTCAGAACAGATTCTGTATCCACTCTACAATCTTAAAGGAATAACTCACGCCGTCCCCTCCGTCCAGCAGAGAATTATATTCCTCCTCTGTCAGGTTCTGCTTCAGCTGTTCCTTTGATGTTTCCGGCACCACCTGATAGGTGGAATCCACAAAGCATAACGCAGGATACATGACACACCACCAGTTCCGCCCCTCACTGCTGCCCAGACGGACACGCAGCGCTTCATAATCCCCGGCAGGAAATGTGAGATCGCCATATTCCTTTACCGGGAAATAGCTTTCACCGATTGTCGCCTCAGCACTGTAATCATATCCCTCTGCCCTCATTTTCTCCATGGCGATCTCCTCAATCTCGGGCAGATGCTCCACAATCACCTGGCGCGCCTCGTCCACCGAGGACGCGTCCTGCATCTCTCCCCGCAGATATGTGACGATGGTTTCTTTTACTTTCATTTTCAACTCCTGATCCTCTTCGGTATCACTGTTGGCGATCACATGAAGGCGGATGATCTGTTCCGCAATGGCGCGCTGCTCCTTCCGCCCTCTTGTGGCCTCTCCGTAAAGATACATAAGTACACCTGTCACTGCTACCATTAAAATAATACCTGCTATTTTCAGTCTATGCCGTTTCATTTCTCCTGTTCCCTCCTGCTTTGATCCACCAGCGCCGGTCTGCATCTTCTGATGCCTCCGCACCTACCAAAAGGATTGACAGTTTATCCCATAATATTCAAAAAAGGATAGAAAAAAAAGATTCCATGTGATATACTCCTTAATAATACAAAGCAAATGGAGGTAGCGTATGTCTAAAGAACACAAAAAGGGGCTGAATGCTGATCTTGTCTGGAGCGATCTGCAGAACTGCTGTATGAGCGAATCCACCTGTGGTTCATGCCAGGGAACGGCATGTACGATGGGATACGCGAAGCAATGTATCACAGAATATCGAAAAGAGCCCCAGAAAGAGGTCCCCGATGGAGTAAAAAGGATCCCTGTCACGGATTTTAAGGTCTTTGACGAAATCGAGCTGGAGACGGCCATCGCGAACATCCTGAAAGAATGCAAGGACTGTAAGGAGGAGCATACAGAAAATTGTATCATCAATGTGATACGTAACTGTTATGAAGTCGGTCTGTTCGGCGACCGTCATACTTATGAGGGAAGCGCCCTTCAGTATCTGATGTATATCCAAAATACATATCCTGAAAAATCAAAGAAAATCGCAGAGCTTTATATGAAGAAATAGACGCACAAAATCCAGACAGACAGGGCTGCCCCTACAGGCAGCCCCTTTTTATATTGGTTGCGCCGGATGCAGACATACTTCTTTCAGAACGTCTCCCTCATATCGCAGCTTGAGGGAGAAAAAATCCGCTCCCTTCTCCAGGAGATCGAGAAATATGTAATCCCCTTCCCACAGATTTAGTTCTCTCAGATGCCTCTTATCCACCCATTCCAATGTGCCCTCCCGACAGTCCGCCGTCAGCTCTCCCTCGTACCCATCAGCTGTATAGAGACACATGTATTCCGTATTCCACCGGTCAGATAGAAAGGTAACAAGCCCGCGGAACCGGTAGGATGTCAGCGTAAGTCCGGTTTCCTCTTTTACCTCCCGCAAAAGGCATTCCTCGGGACTCTCATCCGGCTCAAAGTGCCCGCCGACACCGATCCATTTGTCCTTGTTGATATCTCCTTCCTTCTTTACCCGGTGCATCATCAAATAACAGTTGTCCTTCTCGATGTAACACAGCGTCGTAAGACTTGATCTTTCCATGTGGCAGCCCCCCTTTTCAGATATGTTGATGTCCTGGTAATCCAGACGACAAATTGTATATTATTTTATCATTATTTTTACTTTTTTCTAAATATTGCACCATCATCAAGGGCGGGGGATATTTCTTCTATCCCCCGCCCTTTTCCATACCTATTTAGTTTTATTCTCTATTATAAGGTACTTGTCTTTATAAAAATTATTTTCCTGCCAGCTTAATACGGATCAGTGACTTGCGAAGCGCCAGCTCTGCCCGCGGCATATTGATATTGTGATCGGAGTCCTTTATCCTTCGCTCGGCCCTCTCCTTCGCCTCATAGGCACGGTTCAGATCGATCTCATCCGGCCACTCACAGGACTGGGCAAGTATCGTCACCTTCTCCTGTGTTATCTCCATAAATCCCTCCAGCACGGCGGCTTCCTTTAGCTGGCCACCCTCTTCCGTGATGGTCATAATGCCCGGCGCCACTATGGTGGTCAGGGGAATATGATCGGCGTAGATACCGATATCTCCCTCTGTCGTAGTCAGTTCCACCATCTCCACCCCGCCAGTATAAAAGACCCGTTCCGGCGAAATAACCTCCAGCTGGAATTTTTTGAGTTCAGCCATGCTGCAACCACATCCTTTCTATCCATCTACAGGCATCCACTCCTATGCTCTGGATTCCTTAAATCTGGCTACAACATCGTCAATGCTTCCCGCATTCAGGAAATAACTTTCCGGAATCTCATCGTGTTCTCCGTTCAGTATCTCCTGAAAGCCCTGGATCGTATCCGAGAGCTGTACATATTTCCCAGGAAGCCCGGTAAACTGCTCTGCCACATTAAAGGGCTGTGACAGAAAACGCTGTACCTTCCGGGCACGGTTTACAAGAAGCTTTTCATCCTCAGAAAGCTCGTCCATACCCAGAATGGCAATGATATCCTGCAGTTCCTTGTAGCGCTGCAGGATCTCCTGCACCCCGCGGGCCACCCTGTAGTGTTCCTCACCCAGGATCCTTGGATCCAGCATACGGGACGTGGACGCCAGCGGATCTACCGCCGGATAGATTCCCAGCTCTGCGATGGAACGCTCCAATACCGTCGTTGCGTCCAGATGGGCGAAGGTGGTCGCCGGAGCCGGGTCAGTCAGGTCATCGGCCGGCACATAGACAGCCTGTACCGATGTAATGGAACCGCTCTTCGTGGAAGTGATGCGCTCCTGAAGAGCGCCCATCTCCGTCTGCAGCGTCGGCTGGTAGCCTACCGCACTCGGCATACGGCCAAGCAGCGCGGACACCTCGGATCCGGCCTGGGTGAATCGGAATATATTATCAATGAAAAGAAGCACGTCCTTTCCACCCTTATCACGGAAATACTCCGCCATGGTCAGGCCCGTCAGGCCCACCCTCATTCTCGCTCCCGGCGGCTCGTTCATCTGTCCGAATACCATAGTGGTCTTGTCGATAACACCGGATTCTATCATTTCATAATAGAGATCGTTCCCCTCTCGGGTACGCTCTCCTACTCCGGTAAATACGGAGTACCCGCCGTGTTCTGTGGCGATATTGGTGATCAGCTCCTGGATCAGCACGGTTTTCCCTACACCGGCACCGCCAAACAGGCCGATCTTACCACCCTTCTGATATGGGCACAGAAGGTCGATAACCTTAATTCCTGTCTCCAAAATTTCCGACTCCGTGGACTGCTCCTCGAATGCAGGAGCTTTGCGATGGATCGGATCGTATTCTTTTACCGCTGGCGGCTCCTTCTCATCAATGGGCTCGCCAAGGACGTTAAACATCCGCCCCAGTGTCTCTTCGCCTACCGGCACCCGGATGGGTGATCCCACTGCCTCGGCTTCCATACCGCGGACAAGACCATCTGTCGGTCCCATGGCGATACAGCGTACGGTATCATCTCCCAGATGCTGTGCTACCTCCACAACCAATCTGCCACCCTTCTCCAGCGGAATACGGATCGCTTCATTGATCTCCGGAAGCTGTCCGTTCTTAAACTTGATGTCCAGAACGGCACCGATGATCTGAGTGATAACGCCAAGAGATTTCTTTTCCTTATTCTCTGCCATTTCTTTCCTCCATTCGCGCACACCATGATGCGCAGCTTCGCTCTTCCTATTCAATTGCCGACGCACCGGCAACAATTTCTGTCAGTTCCTGGGTGATCGCCGCCTGACGGGCGCGATTATACTGAAGTCCCAGGGTATCGATCATTTCCTCTGCATTGTTCGTCGCACTGTCCATTGCCTGCATACGCGCTCCGTTCTCGCTGGCTACCGATTCCACCAGCGCCCCGAAGATCAGACTGTTCATATACAGAGGTATAATATAACCGAGAGTCTCTTCCTCCTCCGGCTCATAATTCATCAGCGCCACGGCTCCGGTCTTTTGTTCCTTTTCAGAAGACACATCTGACTGCAGTGCCTTCACATCCGCCTCATCAAAGGGCAGGATCTTGATCAGTGTCGGGATCTGTGTCACTGTATTCTTAAATACTGTATAAGCAAGATACACTTCATCCAATTCGCCGCTTTCCAATGCATGGATCACCGTCTTGCCGATGGATACGGCATCCCCGAACTGCGGTTTATTTATCACCTCGGAATAATCCCCTTCACAGGTATAGCCCAGTCGTCTCAGAGACTCCAGCCCCTTGCGCCCCACCGGATAGATCACCGTATCCTCCCGGCGAAAATCGCCCTGTGTCACAAGTTTTACAATATTGGAATTATAGCCGCCCGCAAGTCCCCGGTTGGAGGTGATCAGGATAACGCCCTTTTTCTTAGGCGCATCCCCTCCCTTCTCTCTAACATATGGATTCCCCGCACCGCCGGACTTCGCCAGCATGCCGGCAACGGTCTCATACATTTTGTTGAAATACGGTTTCGTCTCCTCCGCGTGCCCCTTTGCCTTCTGCAGCTTTACAGTGGAGACCAGCTTCATTGCCTTGGTTATCTGGGAAGTGCTCTGAATACTCGCCTTACGCCTTTTAATGTCCCTCATTGAGGCCATATCATCACACCTCTCTAATCTTCATGCAGAAACTGCTTTTTATATTCTTCGATCGCCGTTACCAGTTTCTTTTCCGTCTCCTCACTGATATCCCTGTCGTCACGGATGGCAGCCGGAATATCCGGATACTTCGTATCTACAAAATCAAACAATCCCTTTTCAAAATTCAGTATATCTTCCACCGGAATATCCAGAAGATACTGCTTGGTGGCAGCATAAATAATAATTACCTGATACCATACCGGCAGAGGTGCATACTGCCCCTGTTTGAGGATTTCACGGATCCGTTCACCCTGATCCAGCTGACGCTTCGTATCGGCGTCCAGATCGGAACCGAACTGGGAAAATGCCGCCAGCTCGCGGTACTGTGCCAGCTCGATACGAATCGGCCCGGCAATCTTCTTCATCGCCTTGATCTGGGCAGAACCACCTACACGGGATACGCTGAGACCTGGATTGACTGCCGGGCGGAAACCGGAATTGAACATCTCTGTCTCCAGATAGATCTGCCCGTCAGTAATGGATATTACATTGGTTGGGATATAGGCGGACACATCTCCTGCCTGTGTCTCTATGATGGGCAGTGCGGTCAGGGATCCCCCTCCCAGTTCATCGGAAAGTCTCGCCGCGCGCTCCAGCAGTCTTGAGTGCAGGTAGAATACATCACCCGGGTATGCCTCACGCCCCGGCGGTCTGCGGAGAAGCAGGGACAGGGTACGGTAAGCCGCCGCATGTTTACTCAGGTCATCATATATAATGAGCACGTCCTTTCCCTGTTCCATCCATTCCTCACCGATGGCACAGCCGGAATACGGTGCGATATACTGCAGCGGTGCCAGCTCACTGGCAGTGGCCGCCACAACGGTGGTATAGTCTAAGGCGCCGCTCTCCTCCAGCGTCTTTACGATATTGGCAACCGTTGACGCCTTCTGGCCGATGGCAACATAGATACAGAGTACATCCTGATCTTTCTGATTGATAATGGTATCTATGGCGATAGCCGTCTTACCGGTCTGACGGTCACCGATGATCAGCTCACGCTGACCTCTTCCGATGGGCACCATGGAATCAATGGCCTTGATACCGGTCTGCAGCGGTGTATCCACGGATTTACGTGAAATAACACCAGATGCCACACGCTCGATGGGTCGCAGCTTATCTGTATTGATGGGACCTTTGCCGTCAATAGGCTGTCCCAGTGCATTCACAACACGTCCGCTCATGGCGTCCCCCACAGGTACAGTGGCAACACGTCCCGTGGTCTTTACGATATCCCCTTCGTTGATGTTGGCAGCATCACCCAGAAGTACGGCGCCGACGTTATCTTCCTCCAGATTCAGCACCATTCCGTACACCTCATGCGGAAATTCCAACAGCTCTCCCTGCATCGCTTTTTCCAGACCATGAATACGGGCAATCCCGTCCGCAACCTGAATAACGGTCCCTACATTAGCAACCTCGAACTCGGTACTGTATTTCTTTATTTCTTCCTTAATCACTGAACTGATCTCTTCAGGTTTTAAGTTCATGTAAAAGCACACCTTCTTTCTTCTAAGTATAGAAAAATCCATGTATACTTTTGTATGCATCAGATATTTATATACCTTCTATTCTGTCTTTCCCTTCGACAGCTTTACTTTATATAATTGTCTTGACATCGCCTCCAGCTTAGAACGGATACTATTGTCAAGAACCCTGTCCCCGATGCGGATCACCATGCCGCCCAGCAGGCTTTCATCCAGCTGGTACTGCATCTCCAGTGATTCGTATCCAGAGACCTCAAGAAGCCTGTTTTCCAACTGTTCCCTCTGACGATCCGATAAGGCCATCGGTGTGGCTACACTGACCACGCCGATTTTACTGTACTCCTTTGCCTGTTCATCAAAATAATCCAGAACAGGAAGAAGCTCCCCGATGCGGTTTTTGCGCACCAGTACATTTAAAAAACCCATCATATCCTGAGACAGTTCTGCTTTAAAAATCTCCTCCAGCACAGCATTCCTTTTCTCCTGGGTCATCTCTGGATGACACAGAACAGACAAAAAATCAGGATTCTCAGCAACTGTCTGACGGATCAGCCTGACCTCGTCCCATATGGTATCCAGCTGATCCTCCTCCACTGCCAGCGAAAACAGAGCATCTCCATATACCTTAGAAACTAATTTTGCCATGTCGCATCACCCATATCCTTCAAAGTCTCATCAACAAGCTTCGCCTGTGTCGCCTCATCCATGGACCCTGCTACAAATCTGCCGGCCATAAGGGTTGCCACCTGAACCATTTCCTGCTTCATCTCATCCCGGACCTTATCCTTCTCCAGTGCCACTTCTTTCTCTGCACGGACTACGATGCGGCGGGCCTCTTCATTTGCCTGCGCCACAATATCATTTTCCCGCATCTGCGCCTTCTTGCGGGCCTCTGTCAGAAGCTCTGCAGATTCTTCGTCCACTCTGGCAAGCCTGGAATCGTAGTCAGCCTTCATTCCGAGGGCATCCTTCCTGGCTGCCGCCGCCTCGTCAAGCTGTCCCTGGATATATGCTTTCCTCTTCTGAATCAGCTGCCTCGCCGGATTAAACAATAGATAAGATAACAGAATAAACAGTATCAGCATCGCCAGCAATGTAATAGCCGTATCAAACAGTATCTGAGGATCAAGCCCAAATATTCTTTTCAAATCCACTTGAAATCCCTCCTTTCTCAAATAATTATGGATGGATTTTGATTAGATCAGCGGATTTGCAAAGAGCAGGATCATTGCCACAGCAAGACCATACAGACCTGTCGTCTCTGCCACTGCCTGTCCGAGGAGCATGGTGGACATTACCTCGCCTCTGGCTCCCGGATTGCGTCCCACGGCGCTGGCGCCATAACCGGCCGCAATACCCTGTCCTACACCAGGTCCGATACCTGCGATAACTGCTAAACCTGCACCAATAGCTGATGCTGCCCTAATAATTGCTTCTGTCATTTCCATAATAATTACCTCTACTTTCTTTTTTATTTAAATTTTTGTGAAGAATTGTTTGCACCTCTTCTTCACGCTTCATCCGTTGCTGCGGCATTCGCAATGAATACCATTGTCAGCATGGCAAATACATACGCCTGCAGGGCGCCGGCAAATACATCCAGATAGGCATGCAGTGCGGCTGGCCATACCAGCAGGGCGAACTTGGGAAGCAGCCCATAGATCAGCGCCATCATCATCGTGCCTGACAATATGTTGGCAAACAGACGCAGTGACAGCGAGACCGGTGTGGCAAATTCACTGATAAGGTTCACCGGGAAAAATAAAAAGATCGGTTCAAAGAGCCCTTTCAGCTTACCCCACTTCTGCCACTTAATGCCCTGATACTGTATCATGACAAAGGTGATCAGCGCCAGCGGCAGTGTCACTCCATAATCCGCAGTGGGCGGCCTGAGTCCGAATAACCCGGACAGGTTGCAGGTCAGAATCAGCATAAAGACAACACCGATATAATTGCAGAATTTGGGAGCCAGCTTATTTCCCATATTGTCATACACCAGTTTGTCCACCGTTTCAACCGCCAGTTCAATGACATTCAGAAGTCCTGTCGGCGCTTTGGTGGGATCTGCTCTTTTTATCTTTCTGTTTACCACAATGGCAAACAAGACCAGAACCACCATGACAATGGCCAGGCATACATGGCTGGTGGTGAGATACACCGTTGTCCCTCCAAGCTTTATTGGCAGAAAACCATGTATATAAAAATCAACTTCCAAGCCCTCACTCTCCTTTCCTTAAATATTTATAACATGCAGACTGACCTGGATCAGTCTGCCCTATTATCACAATCCCTCTCCGTTTTCCTTCCGGCCCTGAACTCCTCATAAAAAGGAACGGCAATGGCCGCCAGCTTGCGGCCGAAAAGCCCTGCCAGAACGGTATAGGGCATCACCCAGCGGGAGACAAAAAAACTTCCCATCAGCACAGCGAGTTCGATCACGCTCCGCAGAACACCCATAACACGGGAATGATTCACAGCTCTCTTTTCTGGAAGATCCAGTTCAATATCCAGACTGCTGTATAGATGGATCATCATAAGGGACGCCGTCAGGCTTCCCACAATTTCGCCCAGCACATAGGCCAGAGGGGACGCCGTCACAAACACGCCGGCTAATATAACGATCCCAGCTATGATCCAGATCCCCGCAATGCTCTCAATCAGCGTGGTCTTTGCTGTTTTCATCATCCTGTCCTTTCCCGTCTCCCGCACTGTCCCCGGAACCGCTGCCGGGCTTATAGCGCCCCGTCAGTACAAGCATACTCCGGATGGCCGCCAGTATACCGACGAGCATCATGACAGGCACCCATATCTTAGTTACAAAAAGACGGTCTATATAGTATCCAATGGCAAGGCTCATGCCCATACAGACCATAATGGATAACCCGATCTGCAGGATCATGGCCAGGGCGTGCATTGTCTCTTTCCGGTTCTTAACCTTGTCCCGTTCCCTCATGCCTGTCTCCTTCACATTTCCTTTGCCTTCCTCACACAGGCTCTCTGCCCCTCGATCACAGCGCTGCGGAATCCTTTTTCCTCCAGAACCCGCACCGCCTCGATGGTGGTTCCTCCCGGAGAGCAGACCATATCCTTCAGCTCGCCGGGATGCTTCCCCGTCTCCAGGATCATCCTGGCACTTCCTAGTACAGACTTCGCCGCCAGTTCGTATGCCTGGGCCCGGGGCATGCCGTCTGCCACGGCGGCATCCGCCATCGCCTCAATAAACATAAACACATAGGCAGGAGAACTTCCACTGACTCCAATGACGGTATCGATCATTTTCTCTTCAACTACCGCTACCATGCCGAAGCTCTCGAAGAGCTGGACCGCTGTCTGCCTGTCCTCCTCTGTTACTGTTTCGTCAAAGCACATACCAGTGGCGCCTTCCTGAACCAGTGCCGGTGTGTTCGGCATCGTCCTCACTAATCTAATAGTTTTCCCAAAGAGGTGTTCAATATTCGAGATGGTCCGGCCCGCCGCGATGGAGATTACAAGCGTCTCCTCCCCGACAAAGTCTCTTATCTCTGGAATCACTTCCTCAAACATATAAGGCTTCACAGCCAGTACGAGTATATCCGACTTCGCTGCCGCATCTTTGTTATCTGTGGTGGTATGCACCCCAAGTTCATCCCGGATCCTCTTCAACTCCTCTTCCGAGCGCCGGGAAACGATGATCCCCTCCGGCTTGTAGAGCCCCTCTGCCAGAATGCCCTTCAGCATTGCCTGGGCCATATTTCCGCATCCAATAAAACCAAGCATATCCTTACCTCTTACTCAATCATATCCACACGGCGCTGATGTCTCTCCGCACCGGAAAATTCCGTATCAAGAAATGCGTCTACTATTTTCTCCGCCAGTCCCGGTCCCACTACCCTGGCCCCAAAAGCCAGAATATTGGCATCGTTATGTAAGCGTGTCGCCTCTGCACTGAAACAGTCGCTGCACAGAGCGGCCCGTATTCCCTTTACCTTGTTGGCTGCGATGGAGATGCCGATGCCGGTGCCGCAGATCAGGATTCCCTTCTCACACTCACCGTCCGCCACCGCATGCGCTACCTTCTTCCCGTAGACTGGATAATCCACCGGATCCGCATTATAACTGCCATAATCCTTATACTCCAGTCCCCGCTCCTCCAAATGTCTCATAATAACCTGCTTTAATTCGTAACCTGCCTGGTCACTCCCCAATGCTATCATTCCACTACCTCCAGTCCAGTTTCTTTTTTATCCTGTAGAGCAGTTCCTTAAGCTCCACATAAAACCGGTCATATGCCTCCTCCTCACCGCCGTAGGGATCCACGACGTCATCCTCTTCTTCCTCCAGAAATTCCATCAGGGTTACTACATTTTCTGTGAGTCCGAATTCCTCGGCGAGCTTTACCTTCTCCGTAAAGTTCATGGCAACTACCAGTGTTTTTTCATCTACCTCTGTTCTGTCAAATTCCTGTGACACCTGCTCCTCACATGGTATCGCGTGCTTGATCAGGACATCTGTCACCTTTAGGTTGCGCGGTTCTGGAAATAACACCACCAGCCCGCGGGAACAGATCTTCTTTGACTTGTCCATGACAATACTTTTCATGATCCATTCTGCCATGGGACTCAGGTACACGTTTTCCTTACACACAAATATCAATTTATCGTAAGCCATGGGATTCCTCCAATCATTTCGGAAGAAATTCAACGCGGTGCCCCGCCGCCTTCAAAAGACGGTTCATAATGGCCTCACTCTGCTCCTCTCCCGAAAAGCTTTCGGAAAAAATAACCTCTACCCCCAGTTGGTCGAACTGCCGCAGCGCCGCATATAAACCATTGGCAACCGTCCCCTTCTCTCTGGAACCTGCCGCCACTACATGTCCGTGTCTGTAACAGTTCTCTGTCTCAATGGCCGCTAGAATGCCCACCCGGTCTGCCGGATAAGCCGCCGCCCGCCCATTGATCTCTGCCACTACGTCTATTATATCGCCCTCAAATACCGTCATGGCCGCCCTGGGAGCGTAATGACGATACTTCATCCCTGGTGCCTTAGGCCGAATCGAATGATCCCGGCCTGAAAGGGCGGGATCCATCTGTGCACTTCCTGCCACCCGGGCAATCATCTCCCTGGTGATAAACCCGGGGCGAAGAATCAACGGCATTGTCCCCGTCAGATCAATAATAGTAGATTCTATCCCGATGCCGACGCTGCCGCCCTGAATGATCATATCAATCTTGCCATCCAGATCTTCCCTGACATGCTCTGCCCTGGTGGGGCTTGGTCTGCCGGATGTATTGGCACTTGGCGCCGCCACCGGCACCCCGGCCTCTGCAATGAGTTCCCGCGCCCCGGGATGGGCAGGCATACGCACCGCCACGGTATCCAGCCCCCCTGTCGTCTCATAGGGAACGCTCCCGCTCTTCTCAAAGATCAGTGTCATGGGGCCGGGCCAGAATTCATTCATCAATGGTTCAGCCTGTTCCGGAATATTTTTCACAATGGTATCCAATTCTGACTGGCAGCTGATATGAAGAATCAGGGGGTTGTCACTGGGACGGCCTTTGGCTTCATATATCTTTTTCGCTGCATCTTTCTGCAGTCCGTCTCCCCCCAGGCCATATACTGTCTCTGTGGGAAACGCCACCAGACCGCCACTGCGGAGAATCCCTGCTGCCTTCCTGAGATCCTCCCTCCGATAGCCCCTGTCAGGGCTCCAGTGAATGTACTCTGTATTCATATCTCATTCCCTCTATCCAGCCAAAATCTGCTCATATGTACTATCATACCATAATATGGTTATTTATACAAGAAATTTTCAATCCCCTGGCAGATGCCCTCCGCCATCTTTTCCTGATATTTTTCATCGCTAAGGAGCGCCTCCTCCACGGGGTTTGACAGGAACCCGCATTCTACGATAACAAGCGGACAGGACACTTTCCGCAGCATATAATAGCTGTCATTGGCCTTCTCCACACGATGGTTGTCGTCACCCACAACTTCCCGGATGCTGTCCTGCAGGATATTTGCCAGTCTCTTTCCCTCCTCCGACCCAGTATAATAGAATACCTGGGCTCCCTTCGTCCCCGCCGAAAAACTGTTCTGATGAATACTCACCGCTAGTGCGGGTTTTGTCTTGTCAATGAGAGCCACCCTGTTTTTCATATCTGCCAGCTTCTTCGAGGACTCATTGCCAGTGCACAGCGCCACATCCTCTGACCTAGTCATGGAGACGGTGTATCCGCTGTCCATTAATTTCTTCTGGACCTTCTTTGCGATCGCCAGATTGATATCTTTCTCCAATGTTTTCTTCGTCCCCACCTTGCCGGGATCGAATCCCCCATGTCCTGGATCAATGACGATGACAGCTTTGGTTCCCTCCGCCGTCTGATTCAGCGTTGTCTCTTCCTCCACCCGGCTCTGCCACACCAGTATAATCAGAATCAGGGAAAAAAGCACCATGACGGAAGCCCTTCGCCAGCCGATCGCCAAGTGCTGCTTCTTATCTTTATCCATCCTACAACCTACTCCAAACATTCTGTTTATAATAATTGTACGAGAAAGAACCGCCGTCTATGCTTCTTTCATAAAAATGACAGGGTCGGTACATACTGCGTACCGCCCTGTCTGCCATTTAATTTATTACTTTAGTTCCCCTTCAATCGTGCTCCATGTTGCGGCCCGCTCAAAACCGAGTTTCCAGAAAGCCACGCCCGCTGCTCCCTGCTTATTGACAACCTCCAGCTTCTTCTTCAATGAAGTCTCCTCTTCCAGCCATATTCTATAAGTGGCGCCGCCCTCCTTATACTGGGCATAATACTGACTGGTCTCTTCATCCCATTCCGGCGTTGTATCATGAGAGCGCAGAAGGCTCTCCGCGGAGCTCATTCCATAGGCAGACGGCGAGGTCACCTTCACTTTGGATTTTGTCTTCTCCTCCTTCCACAGCCGGGTAAAGAAAGGAAGAGCCGCGATCACACGCTCTTTTGGTACTCTGGCAATGGTATCCTTCACACCCTTCTCAACGAAACCAAGCGAAGCGACAGATCCGCTTTTCCCGCCTCCGGGATAGTGCTCATCATAACCCATCATCACAACATAATCTACGATCCGCCCCTGTTCCTGAAGATCATAAAACGCATTGTAATCAGCCGGCACATAATTATCTACGGATACCACCAGATCGTTTACATGCGCCTTCAGGGTCAGTTCCCGTAAAAACTGAAGATATGCCGCCGCATTATCCTTTGTGACATTTTCAAAGTCAATATTTATACCGTCCAGATCATACTGAATCGCGGTTCCCACAAGGGAATTGATCAGCTTTGTACGGGTGCTGGTGACACCGAGAATCTGGGAGAGCTTCAGCTTTTTGCCAAAATCGTTCACCAGTCCCCATACCTGAAGTCCTCTGGCATGTGCCTGATCCACATATTCCGTATTGGCAAGGGACGTATAATTTCCCTTGTTATCACTCAGGGCAAACCAGGTGGGAGAGAGGACATTCATGCAGCCAGCCATGGCAAGGCTGTCCGGCATGGATGAAATATTTGTCGTCATCTGATGCCACCCGAGACAGACTGTCTTGCCCAGCCCTTTCTGCGGAAAGGATTCCGGTGTCTTTTCAAATTTCCATGCACTCTCCTCTGTCTTGTCTACACGGTCTGCCGGGATATACCCGGTAACACCGTCCTCCGTAGTCACCGACATATATTCATTTTCCTGCTTTGTGGCAGTCTCCACAATAACCCGGCCGCCCTCCGGCACCTCTGTGATCCACGGATATTTCTTGCCAGGGCCGGTGCGGACCCGGGTAGCACTGTTCATCACACCAAAGGTATATTTCTTTGTCCTGTCTGCCATTACGACCAGACGGGACGGATCCTTGTATTCCTTATAATAACAGGAGGCGTGCTCCCCGATAAAGGAAAGGGCGATATAATATGATTTCTCCGTCCTGACGAGGATCGGCTTTTCTGTCTGTTTGGTCTCTTTGCCGATCACATAGACAGCTTCTCCGGTCCTGGCCTGTATCACTCCTGCCGTCGTGGCATAGGAGAGAATTCCCTCCTTCGTATCCACATAGATCCGCTGGTCCATTTTGGCAGCTATGTCAGCCGGCACATACAGCTCGCCATCCTGTATCACAGCCCTGCTCTCAAGAACCTTATCATCTACGATCATGGCGGTCTCACCTGAGGCAAGCTTAAATATGGCATTCAGATCCTGTTTTTCATTGCTGGGAGCAATATACCTATAGATCGCGGCACTGATCAGTACCATTACAAGAATACCCGCCAGAATCATCGCCACCAGCACAGCTTTTTTTTGTCTGTCCATTCTTTGCTTCTCCCTTCCTTTATCTGTCTGTTACATGCACGGAGCCCTCCTGCAGACCTCCGGTTTCCGATCTGCGGATGACCGCCTCAACTTCCTCTATTGTTTTATCCGAGACACTGGCTATCTGCTCTACAGTATAACCATTTTTATACAGACTGAGAATAATTCTTGCCTCTCCTCTTGCCTCTCCTCTTGCCTCTCCTTTGGCCTCTCCCCTTTCGAAAATCCCTTGACTCAGATTACACATTACTCTCACATCCTCTCTAATCCCATCATCTATGGGTATTCTGTACTCAGTCTCCATAATCTCTAACTTTTCAGCAACAGATAATTCCATTGATAACAATGTACCCAGCAGACGATGTAATTCATATTTTTCATCACGCTCTGGAATTTCATTCGCTATACCGATGAGGACAATATTTACTAAATCAAGTCTGCCCCTCCATTGATAAGAACCAAGCTGTTTATCATCTGTCAAATGAATATAATCCATACAGTTTTCATCCATGTTCATACACACCCAGATGGAAAACACTTTCTTTATATCACTATAATTTGTCTTTACAAAATCCCTCTCCTTCTGGGAAGAAACAAGACGGCTGACATAAAAAACCGCCCTGTCCAGAATATAGTAGCTTTTGGGTTCATCTTTTTGTGCTTCTAGATTCACAATCACCTGTGAGACCCCATCCTTCATCCGAACATAAAAAATAATATCAAATCGGATCAGACCTTCATTGACCTCCATATTTTCTGTGTTCAATCCAACAATTCTCGGTCCCGCTTTCACACTGCCTGAATCTGTTTTTTCCTCTGCATTTGTCATTCCAGGCTCCACTGGAACAGTACTAATAAAAGGCTCACCCTCAATATATGACACCACATCCTGAGGTCTCATCCCCCGGAACTCATCCATTGTATTTATCAGGATATATGCCAATATTATCTTGTTTCCCAACAGACGTTTTGCCTTTTCATCATATTGGGCCTCTCCATCCGCTGCATTTAATGCATTGCCAATCTCTGCTCCCATAATCCCCTCCCTGTATATACGATATTATTATACTTCAATCCCCCCGCTAAATCAACTGTATTAAATTACTTATTTTGCTACTTATTTTTCACATCTTCATGGAAAATCCGGCAGCCTTTTGCTGTCTCCTTTTCATCCGCCGCCAGTTCCGGTATCCGTACAGGTCATTTGCCAGAAACATCAGAAAACAGAATACCATAGGCAGAGAGGAACGGTCCCGGAGAGCCGCCAGAACCCAAAGCACGATGAGCACCACATCATTGGCCCCATAGGCCAGAGCGTACCAGGGATTCCGCATAAACATAAGATAGGAGGCGGAAAAACTGGTGGCGATGGATACGGTGCTCCAGAACAGGTTTGCCGTACCCCAAAATCTAAGTATATAGTAAAACAGCCATGTTACCAGAACCGTCAGCACAGGAAGAAGAGCCTTCTGCCGTACTGTCAGCTGGTGGACTTCCACTTCCGCACTCTGCTGATAGGGATGCCGGAGCCAGGAGACCACCGACATCATGGCAATGGGCGCCGTCATGCCAAGATAGGTGGCCATTTCTCCATAATAATGGAAACCAAATGAGATCCAGCCATACAGAAGGCTGAATGCCACTGTGAGGAGCTGTCCCAGTACTGCCCCCTTCGACACAAAAATCAGCGCACTTACCCCCACAAGGGAGGCCAGCAGTGTCAAAAAATCCGGATTTCCGGAGCACAAAAAGGCTGCGGACACTACGACAACAGAAGCTGCCCACAATGTACACTCAAATTTCGTCAGGCTTTGGATCGTTTTGATGAGCTGCATATTTCCCTCTCTTTCCATAAGGCAAAAAGCACCCATACACATATCTCCTAAGACCTACCGATATGTCCATGAATGCTTCTGCATTATCCTGCCCGGTGGCAGTACTTTATTATATAAACTTGGATGCTAAAACCGATTCCCTATTAGGATACAATAGATCGGGGAATAAGTCAAGGACAGGATCTTATTTCACTGTCACGTTAAATTTCTTTACCGCCTTTCCGCTTGTGAATTTCAATGTGATCTTACCTTTTTTCTTACCCTTGATAGTCAATTTTCCATTCTTAAAGGTTACCTTTGCCAACCCGCCGAGCTTAATCCCGGAGCCGGAAGGATTGACAGAGACAGTAAACTTCGCCGTTTTCCTTCTCTTCACAGCCGCTTTGCCTGCCGCCTTCTTTCCCTTCTTTATTTTGATGGAAGGATTTTTCACAGTAACGCGCACAGTCTGGGAGATTCCGTTTGCTTTCGCCGTGATGACAGCCGTTCCCTTTTTCACTGCCCGGATCACGCCGTTTGATACAGATGCCACCTTGGTATTGGAAGATACCCACTCTACTGACTTAGAGCTTCCTGTCACTTCAGCCCGAACCGTCGTCTTATTTTTCTTCTTTCCTGTATATAAAACCGCCTTTGACGCAAGTATCCGGCTCTGCCTGTATCTTTGGCAGTCCGTTTACATTGGTATAGGGATCCAGTATATTCTTCCACTTGCCCGAAGAGAGTTCATAGTTAAAGTAATCCTAGCCGTAATTGTCATCACACCACAATATAATGGTGTCATCTGGCAGCCCCATCATATCACTGCCATTGAGCAAAGTAAAACTGCTGCCACACACAAAATGCTCCCCGCCCATTTTCTTCTGCTCATGGGCCTGCGGGTAATCAGGCATGACGCAAAAAGGACGAACAGCTGCAGCGGCTGGATCAGTGTATAGAAAAATATATTTGCCGCAGCCGCCTCTGCCTCTGTCATCAGTCCGGCGGCATTGGTAAGTCTGGACAGTACCACGCCCGCCATCTCTTTTCCCGCCGGAAGCTTTCTTTTGGGAAGACGCGGCAGCTGGATCAGCGCCACCGCCGTCAGTACCAGGATCAGTATGGAGACAGAGTTTCCATACGGTTTCATCCTCCCAATCTGCAGGCCGTACATAAACTTTGAAGCGATATACAAAAGGCATACACCCATGCTTTTTTTCAGCTCGCCCGCTGCGCCCCTCCGGTCTGTCAGGATCAGCCAGATTCCCAACAAGAGACACAGGGAAAGCAGGAGGATGCCGGTCTGGAATCTGCTTTTCCCCTCCCATAGGTTGATGCCATAGGACAGGATTACATTGATCCCCAGCCATGCCTTTAGTTCATAGGGTTCCATATCCTTCAGCAGAACCGCCGTTGTATAGAATTCCAATACCTTCCACACCACCAGGCAGGCCAGGATGAAAAAGCTGTAACGATCCATCCCCAGCCGCCATCCGGTGAAGGGCAGGCAGAGCACCAGCCAGAATACCGTCACCACGGATACAAGAAAGGTGTACTCTCCGGGTGTGCATTTGAGCCTTGCCGATATGTATTTGTCCCCATATGCCGTGATAGAGTAAAAGGTAATGGTAAGAACTGCCCAGATCATCCCACAGCCTCGTCCCATTCCCGGTCGCCCGGCGGGAGCTCCTCCCCCATGGTCAGGTAGATCCGGTCCACCCGGAACCCAGTCTTCACCGGAAGGATGGTGAACGTATGCTCTCCTGCTGACAGCCGGATATCTGTGATGAGATTCCAGTAATAAATATGGGATGTCCCGTAGGTAAATTGACCGCCTCCTGAGTACTGTTCTTCCCGCGGCCGGATATCCCCGTCCACTGCCAGAGCAAGGGAATCCGATCTGTCGCCCGGAATGTACATGAGGATCCAGACATGATAACGTCCCTCATTCTGTATCTGCAGTCTATAATTCAGTCCCGGGGCATCCCGGAGATCCTCATAGATCTTCCCGGCCGGCTCTGCCTGCATGGCAAGTCCGGTGCGCCCTGCTGTCTCCGACTGCAGATGCTCCCAGCCTGCGGTCCCCTCCCTGTCAGGAGTTCTCCAGGCCGCCCCGTTCTCCGCCAGGACACACTCCGCCTCGATACCAAGCCGTCCCCCTTTCTCCGTCAGGCTTTCCACCATAATCTCCTTCCTGACATCCTTCCCTATACCGTCCGGCCCTGCATAGTTTCTCGCCCTGCCTCTTCCGGTCTGGGGATACGCCTCATTGTGTGCATAGAGCCGGTCGACCTTCCAGAAATCCTTTCCCGCGTAGACCAGCTCCGGCAGGGTCAGCTCCTCCTGCCGGATCCGGTAAAATCCTGCGGTCTGTCTCTGCAGCTCAGGAAGGCTGATCTCCAGTTCATCCTTCGGGTATACCATATCGTACCCGCCGTTTTCCAAAATGGACGGCAGTCCCAGATTGTTTGCTTTCCTCCGGTCGGTATAAATGTTGATCCGATCCAATGTCACAAACTCATCTGGTATCGTTACTGTCATAGTATGCCTGCCCACGCTCTGCGGAGTCCACACAAAGCAGAGCTTCTCCCCGTTATCCAATATGCTGTCTTTCCAGCCGGCCCGCCATTCATCGGTAACGGAGGATTCCAGCTGCACTGCCGGCTCCCCGTCCATCTGTACCTCAATCCGTATCCTTCCTCTGGAATTCAGTGTCACATACCGCTGGATCTCTACCTGGGTCTTTCCGCAGGAACCGATATAGAATTCATATTCCAGCACCGCCTTTGCGCCTCTCTCCGGCACCGCCATCACGGCGTCCCCGCACATGCGCCCCAGCCCGGGTATGATCTCTACATTTTCCCCCCGGCTGAACTGGCTGGCGATTATCGCCACCCCGCCGTCCGCCTCCAGAAAACCGCTAAAGCCTTCGGGCCTTCGCAGCTCATTCCTTTTTCTGATGCGGAGTATTTTCTTCTCTCCAGTATTTACTCCCCGCAGCTCCAATACGGTTTCCCCGGATCCATCCTCCTCTTCTTTCACCTGTGTGAGGTAGATCCGCTTTTCTGTCGTCACCTTTCCCTCCGGGCAGGAAACGGCGATGCCAGAACCCTCCAACCCCCGGATCTCGTATTCCAGTTCGCCGCCCCCGAGATTACCGATCTCAATCCATTTTTTCTGAATGCCGCCGGGATAGAAGGTCAGCTCCCCTGTCTCCCCGATCCGGCTGCCATCCCATGTCACCACGCTCATACGCGGGTTCTTTTCGATTGTCAGCGCCGGTTTTCCCGCTGGATAGAGAGGGATACCCGGCGGCGGAAATGCCTCGGGAGTCAGAATCCGGCTCCATTTTCCGCCACACATAATGTAATTATAGTAATGAAGCATCTGCCGTCTGCCGTCCATCATCACCCTGGCGTAATCCAAATATCTGTCCGCCGCTGTGCCAAGCCCCCTGTTATACGACAGCCTGCTGCGGTCGGCAAAGTAATATTCTGCATTACACCAGAAGGAGGCATGCAGCTTCATTAAGAAAAGCTGAAAGAAGGAATCCCTCTCTTCCTCCGGCAGAGAGACCCATATCCGGCTGCCCCTGTCATATAAATCCTTTAGGCGCACAAGCCTTCTTCCCGCCTCATCGCCATACCCCTCCTGGGAAAAGGCGTCCGATACCAGGTGTTCTACCTTTCTCACGTTGGTCAGCTGCGCATATTTCTCATACAGGTCCGCCGCCTCGCTGCCGATCTCCCCGGAAAAATTGTAATCTGCCCATTCCTGTACAAACCTCTCTGGATCCCGTGTCACCGCCCCTTCTTTTCCCGCCTCCCAGCCATAGCGGAGAAAATACTCAATGTCCATCTCCAGCGGTTTCAGCGCCCCAGCATTCAGCACCCACAGCTTACGGATTCCTTTCCGGTATGACTTTTCCAGTTCGTTCCCCGTCTGGGCAAGGGGGATGGAATTGATGAAGAGGTAGCACATCTCCGAGTGCGCCCAGTAGGAATTATGGAAATACAATCCGTGGCCGCCTTTCCTTCCTAGCTCCTTCTCATCCGGATACCGGCGCATATGGCCAAAGTTATCATTGACCCAGATCAGCGTCACATCCTCCGGCACATCCAGCCCCGCATCATACAGGTCCAGAACCTCCTTATAGGGAACAAATGTCTGCACCACATTTTCTGCCCTTTCCTTCCCCAGTACCTGCTGCAGTATCTCCCTCTGGTCCCTGAATACCTTCTGCATAAGTTTTATCTTCTCCCGACGGATCCCCTCTTCATCCAGTTCCTTATTTTCATGGATCTTACTGGTGACAAAGCCAGAGTCGTGAATCCCTCTCATACCGATGGTATATGTGTTTTCGTAATCCCGGTTCTGCTCCAGTCCTTCCCGCCAGTATTCCCGGATCCGTTCCCGGTTCTTCCCCTCTATGGAATAATCATAGTTCAGATCGGAATAGCCCTTCCTCTCCCGCCATGGCTTCCATTCATTCCGGTTGCTCCGCAAGAGCATGTCGCAGTGGGAGGTTCCCACGATGATCCCCATCTCATCCGCCAGCTCCCCGTTGCGGGGATCTTCATTAAAATAATTGACATGCATCGCCGGCCATATGTAATTTGCCTTCAGACGGAGCAGCAGCTCAAATATCTTTTCATACAGCTCCGGTCCTATCGTCCCATCCGCTGTATGCTCCTTCGCCCATGCCTCCAACTCCTCCTCGTCATTGATAAAGATGCCCCGGTACTGTACCGATGGATAGTCTGCCAGATAGAATCCCGGGGAAATTTCAAAGGGCCGTTTCCTGACAGGAACATCCCCGAAATAGTGCCAGGGCGAGACACCCATCCGCCGGGACAGTTCATATACTCCGTACATGGTTCCTCTCCGGTCCACCCCGGCAATATATAGAACTCCCTCCACCTCCTGGATCACATAGCCCTCCCATCGGTACGCGCCGTTTTCATCCTGAATGGAATCTGTAATTAACTTCCCCTGACGGATCAGCCTGTCAATGCCATCACTGATGCCAATGGTCCCGATTTCGATACACAGATCCGCTTTGCCGTCTCCGCCGGTCTCTGCCTCACAGCGGCAGCCAATGGTCCTCTCTATATCCGCTTTAAGCTGGCGGATGCTTCTCTTCACCGCCCTGTCCTCCTTTTCGGAATAGGACAGTACAACACTTCCCTTATCATCCGGAAACAGGTTCTGATCCATCTCTCTACCTCCATAATCCAATAACAGATTTTATATGACACCCTCGAGCTGTATTGACAAATCTCTCTTTTTCTTATACTATAATATTAAATTTCACAAATTTCTCATGCCATATTGCGTATTTTCTTTGTAATCTTGCGATTAGGAGCGATGCTTATGATACAGCTTTACTCAGACCAGTTAGAGTTTAAGATTAACCGGGATTACAACTATTGGAATCCCGATTTCCATATGCACAATTTCTATGAGATTTTTCTTCTGCAGGAGGGAGATATCGATTTCTACATGAATAATACGAAACGGCACATTGATCCAGGAACTATGGTATTGATCACAGACCAGGACATCCACAAGAGCACACTGATCAGGGAAGGGTTGTACGAGAGGGCCTATATCCATATCCCGCCCTCCCTCCTGAATGCCTGCTCCAGCGGCTCCACCGACCTGTCTGCCTGTTTCCATGCCGCCTCGGGTCAGTTCTTCCAGCCGGGGAAGAAGCAGGCCGATCTGTTTTTTAATACCGTGAGAAATATGATGAATTTAGAAAAAAAGAAAGATTTCGGATACGATATTTTGATACAGTCGGAATTGCTCAAAATTCTTATGTCCGTCAATGACCTGTGCCGGAATGGTCAGACGGAACCGTTTCTGGAACAGTATTCCGAACGCATCCGTGAAATGATATACTATATTGAGGAGCATTTAAGCGAGACACTGTCCCTGGAGCGGATCGCAAAACATTTTTCCATAGATAAATATCATATGTGCCATATCTTTAAGACGGAAACGAAAACAACCGTCTACCATTTCATCCAGTTAAAAAGGATTGCCATGGCGAAACGGCTGCTGGCAGAGGGAAATAGCCTGACGGAGGTCTGCTTTGACGTTGGTTTCAATGATTATAACCACTTTATCACAACCTTTAAAAAGCACTGCGGCATGACGCCAAAGCAGTATATCCTGTTGTATAAAGAGAATTAGTGCGTTGCCAAGCATGCTTTGAGCCGAACGGAATATAATTTTCCTTCAATTATATTCAAAAATATTTATCTTTTCAATCTCCACACAGCGCATTTTCTCAAAAGAAAATCTTACGACCCAGGGCATCTGGTTTTTTATCAGGTTAAAATCATTGTATCCAAAAGCGGGATCAAAATAATTTATGATAACACTCATTGCTGTTCCATGACTTCCAATAACTATATTCTCATTCTGATAGATTTTCAGTATTGCCATCAGGGCTGCTATATTCCGCTCCTGTACTTCTTTTAGATTTTCCCCATCTGGAAGCTTATAATTGAAGTCCTCCCACTGTTTCTTGCAAAATTCACCAAAATTGTCGATCCAACCACCTCCGACACATCGTTCTCTCAGATCTTCTATCGTCTGAATTTCCAGATTATGGGCATCTGCAAAATGTTTAACTGTATCCACAGCTCTTTTATATGGACTGGCCAAAACGATATCAATATCCTTATCCTCCAGATATTTTGTAACCAGTTTCCTGTCCTCTAATCCTTTTGGACTTAATTCCCGGGAAAGATCATCATGATTATCAAAATTTGGCTGTGCATGCCGCACAAAATATACGGTTGTCATCAAAATACCCCCTCGATTACCCTGCGATTTACAGACTCCATAAAAGCCCCCACCTTTTTCAGATCCGGATTATCTGGAAGACTACTGCTTATTGCCGCCCTCTCCAGATGACGTTCATATTCGTCCAGCATATCATAGAACTCCGCATCAAAGGTGCCGTCCTCTTTCTGAAAGCCTCCCTCTCTTATCTTCAGCAGCAGCTCCAGGTCATCGACACGATGTGTCCGTATCCTGCCCTGCTCCAGAATATCAACTGCCATCATAAACAGGCGGATCAGATGCATGGCATGTTTATTCAGGTGGTTATTATCTTTTTTCCGGTTTCTCTTCCCCAGCTTATCATAGTCACGGATGACATTGTTCATGACGGTAAACATCTTCTTGTAATCCCGCAGTGGCATATGGTTCTGGACAGCATCCACAAAAATCTCCGTCTCCATCCCCTCCGTCACCGCCTTGTCCACATACAAATGGATACTTCCATATTCAAAATTGTCATAACGTCTCTGAAAATCCTCCAATGCATTCTTCACCGAATTCAGTATATGATTTTCCCGCTCTGCCTGCGGCACGCTGTCTCTGGCAAGGGCATTCTGCAGTCTGCGCAGTTGTGCGCTGGCATATCCGCCAAAGGATCTGGCTGCCCTTTTAGACAAAAACAGATGACTGTGGTCGATCAATTCCTGTCCAAGCTCTGTCCGGATCAGATACTGGTCTTCATCCAGCCCCAGTATCTCGCACGTGTTGGGATTGCATTCCAGTAGCAATTTTACTATTTTATTAAAGGAATAGATTACCGTATCCGTGCGCCGGTCCTCATACTGTTCAAAATCTGTTAGTCCCAGCAGATCCGAAGACAACGGCAGGGTTACACCCCGAAGGTCTATATCACTGTCTTCGTTATTTGTGCCATAGGCATAACTTCCACCCAGCCCCAATAATATAATGCGTCTGCCCAGCCGCTGGTCATCCCGCAGAAAATCATATTCCGGCAGCCCAATTAATTCTCTGAAATCCATTGTGTTCCCATCTCCATCCATAATACCATTTCCCATCTCCTATTACTACTGTTATCGGAAGAAATAGGAGCTAGTGAAAAAATGACTCTATAATACCTTACCGAGTTACCTTTACCTTTATCTTGCATTTCACATCCATCGTTCTCATCCGGACTGTGATCTCGGCCCTGCCTTTTCTTATTCCTGTGACTTTCCCTTTTTGTGACACCTTTGCTACCCGGGGATTGGATGAGGTAAATTTGAGGATGTCCGTTTTTAATTTCCAGCCCTTCCAAAATCCGGTGGGAGTAGACACGGTGATACCCGGGGTAATACCCAATGTTTTGGTACTGCCTCTTTTTACTTCCAGATTGTTTTCTAATGATTTAAGGGCATATACTCTCTGGGAATCAAAATACTTCCTCTTCTTCCCCTTTGTCAGTGTTATCACTGCCACATATCTGTATTTTCCTCCCACCTTCCCCTTTATCTTTTTGTTCTGGGACGATAGAAGATAGGAGGCTTTCTTTACCTTTTTTATTCCCGGCGTTCCTGCAAATGCACCAATTCCAATATATGCTGTCGATGAGGGCAGCGGTGAGATTTTTTTAAGGTTCAGACAACCGCCGAAAGCGCTCCCCTCTATTTTCCTCAGCCCTGAGGGAAATGATACATCTTCCAGATTACGGCACCAGCGGAAAGATTCCTCTCCAATCACTTTGACCTTGTCTGGTATCTTTATCTTTTTAAGAGAACTGCAATTTTTGAATCCATGGATCTCTCTGAGATTTTTGCTCCATCTGATTTTCTTTAATTTATAACACCAATTAAAGCCTTGCACTTTCGTAATATTATCTGGAAGATAAATGCTTTCCAGTCTGTCGCATGAAACGGCTGCCGCTGTCTTATATTTTTTATTCGTCGAAAAGACAACCTTCTTTATGAAACGATTCCTGATTGCCATCGAACATGTAATACTGGAAGGCATCCTGTATTCGGAGGCTGTTTTCCCCTCCGGATATCCCAGAAGCGCAGTCATATCTTTATTATACAGCACCCCGTCTTGCGCTTTCAAAAATTTATTTTGCGGATCCACTTCTATATGCTCCAGGCCGGACAGTCCATCCAGTGGAACGTATTTCATTTTCCCCGTATTGTCAGCCGCCTTTACAGGTCTGATACTTTTTGGCAGCACCAGCTTTTTAACAACAGCATCCGTCTTATCCTCTCCGATAATATGCACGCAAAAATAGCGGTCAAAGTCAACACTGATCACTTTTTTCCCGTCAAGAACCTCCGGTATTTTCAGCACAGAAACATCTCCTGAAACAGAAGCCCCTGTAATCTCGACGGCATTTCTAAACTCTCTCGATTCTCTATAAGTATAAGTAACCCCACCGCTAACTGCCTGTTTGCCGCTGCTCCCTTCCGCATTTATAACTCCTACAGGCATAAAACAGAGCAGCAATCCAATCAAAAAAAGTTTTCCTACTATCAATATTTTTCTTTTTATTTTCATACTTATCCTCATTTCCGAAGGAAGGCGAACAGCCAGAATTACTGAGTTACCTTTACCTCTATCTTGCATTTTACATCCATCGTTCTCATCTGGACTGTGATCTCGGCCCTGCCTTTTCTTATGCCTGTGACTTTCCCTTTTTGTGACACCTTTGCTACCCGGGGATTGGATGAGGTAAATTTGAGGATGTCCGTTTTTAATTTCCAGCCCTTTTTAAACCTATTTGCTTCTATATCCGTAATTCCAGGTACTATATTAATCCCTCTCATCTTTCCCTTTCCCAGTACCATTTTCTTTTTCGTAGGACTTAACCGATTCACCCGCAGGGATTCGTAAAACTCTTTCTTACTGCCATTGGTAACGACGGCCACTGCCACATATCGATATATGTCAGCAAGATTATCTTTTCCCGTTATCTTACTATTTTTCGTTGACATAAGATAGGATTCTTTCTTTATCCTCTTCATTCCAGGCGCTTTCGCAAACGCTCCTCTTCCAATAAAAGCCAATGAACCTGGCAGGGGCGATATTTTCTTCAGATTAATGCATCCCCCAAAAGCGTCTCCATGAATCTTTCTAAGACCAGCTGGCAGTTTTACCTCTTTTAACCCGGTGCAGTAACGGAACGCATCCCCTTTAATTTCTTTGACTTTTGGAGGAAGTTGTATTTTTTTAATGGATCTGCAATATTGAAAACCGTCTATCATTTCCGTTTTTTTGCTCCATTGAATGGAAACCAGTTTGTCACAGCTGTTAAATCCCTCAATCCTTTTAATATTATTAGGGAACTGTATACTTATAAGATTGGAACAAAAATTTGCACTTGCTTCCTTATAATTCTTATTGTTTGAAAACCGAATTTTCTTTAAATAATTATTTCTTATACTTTCTGACCATATAATACTGGATGGCATCTGATACTCCTCTGCTTTTCTATTGGGGGGATAACAAAGCAGAGTCTTCATGGAAGAATCATATAAAATATTATTTTTTGCCTTAATAAATTTATTGCCTTGCTGAACCTCGATACTTTCAAGTTGATCAAATCCCAAAATAGTCAAAGCTTTTATCACCCCATTTGTTGTCTCCGTTCTCTCCAATGGCCGTATATTACGGGAAAGAACCAGCTTTTTTATCCCGACCTTAGCAGTTCTCTGATCAGGTAAAACCTCGCTGTCAAATCTCCCAAAATTGATGCTGATTACTTTTTTATCATTCAGGACTTTCGGAATCTTCAATAAGTCAGTCCCTTCCGGAACAGTAACCCCTATAATTTCTACAGAATCTTTATATTCATTTAACTCTCTATATGTATAGATGACACCTTTGTATTGAACCTGAACCGGTGTAACTCTTGATGCTGTTGAAATACTATTCGGTATTACGGAGAGCAAAACACCCAGTATAAAAACACTCGCCATATACAATACTTTAAAATCTTTCCTGTCTTTCATCATCCTATATCCCCCCTTGAAATATTTTCCCTATAATATAGTATAAAACATTATAACTATTCATTTTATTGAGTATACCGCCATATTATTTGCGATTGGATCACTAAATGCTCTCAGATAATCCTCAAAATAATATAGTTTAAAGATTCCTGCATTGTACTTTACAGAGGTGCAGAAATCTGAAACCGTGCCTATAGAGTTATCTCTAAAATGTTTTAGAATATTAACTGCAACAGACTTTGCTGCTGCAAATCTTTCTTTTACAACATTCGACTTATCTGCATAATCGTTGGGAGTTCCATGAAACAGCCTTCCATATTGAGCAGTCCAAACAGAATGAGCATACACATCTGTAGCGGTATGCATTGCTACTCCATAGGCAAAAGCAGCCCTGTTATATGCAGAAGTTCCTATACTTCCACCCATTGTCCCCCAAGAAACATTAGCAAATAGTTTTAAATAATCTTGTGATGGATTGTTCACATCACATGGGCCTGGATCACTGTACGTCTTTCCTTTCCGTATCTCAACGGCATACTTTGTACATGTTATATAATTACTTATATAATTACAGGACGCCGTTCCTGCTGTCGTCTTAAAATAGCCATGCAAACAAGGATGTTTTGTTATCCCCGCCATTCCGCTTGCCGCAGTATCCGGATATACTGCTCCTTTCTTTACCATGGAAATAACATTTGCATTTATTGGATTCTGACTTATAAATCCATTTGCACTTAATGCACTATCAGCCAATGTTTCATGTGTTTTCCCATCGGGATCTTCTTTTTTATTACAGTTCCACGACCCATTTACATAATCCACATCCGTAAATTCCTGCACTGGGGCATTATTTTCTTCTACCTTGTCTTCATTCTGCTCTACTGTTTTCCAAGGTTCGTAACTTTGTTCAAATTCATCATAAATATTAAGTGCCTGCACATAGTCTAGCAGTCCATTCCCATATTTCTTCTCATCGCCATACTGATTTGCAGCCACATCCATAAGCTGACGGATAAAATCAGCCGTCTTAGTCCGATCCTTTTCCCATAATCTTGCCGCCACCCCAACCACATGTGGTACTGCCATACTAGTGCCATTGCAGATCAGCGTACCGCCGAAACCTCCTGTTGTTCTTATCTTCTCCGCCGGTGCAACTATTTCCACCTCTTCTCCTTCCGCACTATAATCACAGACAATCCCATCAATGTCTGTTCCCCCTACTGCCATAACTTCTTCCATTGCTGCCGGATATTCTACCACTCCATGATTTCCCGCTGCAGCCACTAACAGAATCCCTTTTTCATGGGCTGCCCTCACAGCAGTTTCAAGCGCTTCTGACCTCATCGTTGTGCCGAAACTAATACTAATGATATTAACATCTTTTTCTATCGCCCAATAGATTGCTTCCACAATCCGGCTCACCGGTGCCACCTTATCCGCATCCAAAACTCTTGCCGAATACAATTCCACATCTGGGGCAATCCCCGTAATCCCTGCCTCATTATCACGAGCAGCAATCACCCCGGCAATCGAAGTTCCATGACCAGACGTATCCCAGAACAATGGAAGAACTTCTTCCTCCCCGGGAATCAGATTGATGTATTCCTCCACCTCAATATCCTCAAACAAATCAACGCCAGAATCGATCAATGCTACTTTTATTCTGTTCCCTGTACAAGTCCCTCCATCTGTCCTGTCTCCCTCGTCCAGACGTATTGCCTGCATATTCCATTCCAGCCCCTCCTTTTGTTTTGATTCCACTTTCTCGCTATCAACATTTTGGTAACAGCCTTGTACCTCAATATCTTTCTCAACGAGATCAACCCTTTGGTCCCGTTTCAATATGTCTGCCTCCCTGTCTGTCAGTTCCAGTGTGATAAAGTTATCTCCTTTCATACTGTCACAACCAAGGTCAGAAATCGTATCTGCTTCTTCATATTTCTCATCCAACGCCACCCTCTTGTTTTCCGTAGTAGTCTGTACAATATAGGTCTGCTTCTTATCCTGCCCTTCTGCCTTTACACCAATATAACACATTCGATTTCCCAATCCCAGCACTAGAATTGAGCACAGTAAAACAGCTATTGTTTTTATACAGCATCTTTTCATACACACATCCTCCTTTTCATACTCAAATTAACAATACGAAACAATCTAGCTCAACGACGCCAATTTAAATCCGCCGTTGAGCTAACTCCTTTATATATAAGATACACGAAAGGGCAATATGATTCATATCAATTTAGAATATCTGCCTTATCTTTGCAACATCCTCTTTAGAATTTCCCGTGCCCTGGAAAGCCTTGACAAGATTGTCCCCTTAGGTTTATGAAGCATCCCTGCAATTTCTTTTGTAGAATATCCCTGATAATAATATAAGATGATTACATCTCTTAAATCCTTTTCTAATGAAGATACGAGCTGGCGAAGTTCTATGTATCCATCATTTACGGCTTTTATAAGATTTCTTCCTTTGTATGGATTATCAACAATAATAATCTTTTCATTTCTTCTCATTAATAGCTTTGTTTCATTGATAAGGATTTTTAAGATCCATGGTTTGAATTTATTCCTGTCACGCAGCGTATCCCTACTCTGAAAGGCCTTGAGAATAGCGTTCGACACCGCATCCTCGGCATCGTAATGATTCTTCAAAATGCGATATGATATCACGTACATTTCAAGACTGCATTCAGAAAGCAACCGCATAAATACATCTGTTTCCGTTTTCTATCTCCTCCTCTACCTGACAAAAATGCGCTGCCTTTATTTTTAAGGTATAAATCCCCCTTAAAAACTTCAATTAATAATATAGAAAAAACCCGAAACGCCTGCGGGGCGTGGAGTCCCCTGCTATGAGCGAAGCATTTCGGCGCTCCGGGCAAATGGCATACGAACGCCATTCACTATATAAGAACACCGTCACATACCAAAACCCTACAAAATATTTTACTTTTTTCTGCCTTTTGGCAATTTGCACAAAAATGAGTCATTGTTTTTACACCACTTTACAACTATTATAAATAGTGCTCCTTTTGCTGAACAAGGTATTTTAAGGCTTTCATAAGGGCAGATGATTTTATTATACTTTCGCTCTTTTTCACGAAAGTGGCAAAAAATACCTCCTGCCTGATCCTCTCGCTGAGCACAAACCTGAAATCCTGTACGCTTTTCCTACGGTACTTTGAAAATGCTTCATCCTGGTATGGCAGCAGTTTCATCGCACAATAAGCTATGTTGATCAGATTCACCAGCATTTCAATCCCTTTCCGGCTGCGCACCATATAGCTGCATAGTGACCAGAAGGTTTTCTGTTCGTAATAGCTGACTTCTATCTTCCATCTGAATGAGTACAGGAACAAGGGGATGTAATCCATCCATGCACCCCCCGTCTGGTTCAGGGGAGTCTTTTCCTGCCATGCACAAAAAATCTGCAGCTGTGTTGGGAAAACCGTACTGAAGAACAGGCGCCTGGAACCGCCTTCCTTCTCTGTAGCTGTCACATAGGCAAAAACTTCCCTTGTGCCGAAAATATTTGTAAGGACACGGCGCATCCCAATATAATAACCGCCTATTTTTTCATCCGAAAGTGTAAAATCTTTTTCCGCCGAAAGACGTTTCCCATGTTTTGCAGGCCTGCCCCTTTTTCCGGTCCGCTGCGGGGCAAGGTCATAAAGGACAGAGTCATACCTTGCATTTCCGATTAGGCCAAGGTTTGGGTATTCATCCACGACAGAAACCAGATCCCCTTTTGTATACCAGCTGTCGCATAGGATAATGACATTCGCCTTTTCCTGTAATTCAGGCATGGCCTGACGTACCATGGAAGCAGCCAGCTTTAATTTTGACTCTTCTTTCTGCCACATACGGTAGGAAAGCGGAAACGCCTGGTAAACAATCTTGCCTTTATCCCACATTGGCACACAGAGCATGACACTTACAAAGCAGTGCCCATTCAGGTAGCCGCTGCCGTTGTGCGCGGAATGGTCAAAGAGTTTTGAGACATCCTCAAATTTCTTTCCATATTTGGGAACAATGGTATCATCAATGCATAAAAAAACGGGCTGCGTCTCTAAGGATTTCGGGATTAGTTTCAATGCCATAGATGCTGTTGCATTCATAAACCTGGAATAATCCACTTTGGCATAGGAGCAGGCATAGTAAAAGGCATTCAGGGATTTATCTGTTAGCTTTGACAGGAAATGTCTGTAAAGGAAACGGATGGAATCCGCTGACTCCAGTGTCAGTATGGACAGCAGGAGCAGGACCAATGTCTCGGCTGTAGGAATGGAACAAGTCTCAAAATAAATGTAAAAATAATGATAAAGTCTACCAATTATAGTTTTTTCGTTGTATAATAAGTCTGTCGTACAGGATCACTTTCTTTCGTATTTTTTTGTTTGCAAACTTATTATACATCAGAAAGTCCTGTATGACATTTTTTTATGGAAAAGTTGTAAAGTGGTG
>CAJSYQ010000035.1 GCA_910574015.1 Eubacteriaceae bacterium
CCACTTTCGTGAAAAAGAGCGAAAGTATAATAAAATCATCTGCCCTTATGAAAGCCTTAAAATACCTTGTTCAGCAAAAGGAGCACTATTTATAATAGTTGTAAAGTGGTGTAATAAAAAGAATACAGAATATGGCGGCAAAAATACAGCTTCTGCGGCTCCAGTACCGCATCCCCTCTCTCACATGGAATAGGAGGTCCTTTTTTCGAATATAGCTACAGAACAGCGTCATCACAACTGCCGTCACCAGCGCGCTGACAGAGCCTGTTTCCCCGCCCGCCGCCAGACCGGCAGGCAGAGAGATCACAGCCTTCAGCACACTGACGGTGAGTATACTGAAAAACACATATAAATACGCATCGAATTTTCTCAGCCGGAAAGAATACGATCTTACAACATAGAGAAAGATAAGGACATACTCCGCCAGCAGCACAAGCCTGCCCCATCCCGGCACGCACGCCCCCCATGCAAGAACCACACTCGCGGCCATGAGAAACAGATAATAGCGTATCCTTCTCTTTGTATTTCCCACACTCAGCGCCTCTGCCACCTCTATAATACAGAATGTCTCCAGAAAATTAATCAATTGGTTCACTAAATCTCTCATCTCCATGCATCATCAGTTCCTCGGCAAATGCTCTCACCAGATCAAATACCCTTTCCCTGACGGACTGGTCCATCCTTCTGTAATATTCCACCAGAAGCATTTCCTCCTCCGAGACCGCTTCTGACTTGATCCCCAGAAAATATCCGATGGGGACCTTAAATTCCGCCGAAATCCTGTCAATCACTTCATAGGGTACTGGTGTTATGGCATTTTCATACCTGCTGAGAGTCTGCTGTGTCATATGTAGTCTCTCAGAAAACTGGCTCTGGGTCATCTTGTTAATTTTTCTGATATTCTGTATCCTCTGTCCGATCAGTACATTATCCAACACCATGACTAACACCTCTTACCGTTTTCTTTTTCATTATAATGGCATCCGATAATTTTCCTTATTCTGTTTTTATGTATTTATACTCTTTTTACGTGTAGGATTGCCAATTCGTCAATCTTTTCCCTTGACAATCAGCCGCCTTTCGTAATAGAGTGTACTGTAGTAAATGTGCGCAGAGCCATATCCATGCCGCGCACCAAAGGAGGTAACTATGAGCGAAGAATGTACACACGACTGTTCCAACTGCAGCAGCAGCTGCGATTCCAGAGATCCCCAGAGTTTCCTGGAAGCGCCGCATCCCGACAGCAGGATAGGAAAGGTGATCGGCGTTGTCAGCGGTAAGGGTGGGGTAGGCAAATCCATGGTGACAGAACTGCTGGCTGTGGAATTCGCCCGCCGCGGCTATCACTGCGGGATTCTGGACGCCGATATCACCGGTCCTTCCATCCCGAAGGCATTCGGCCTGACGGAAAAGGCAATGGGAAATGAAACTACTATTTTTCCAGTAAAAACGAAGAAATACGGAATCGATGTTATGTCTATCAATCTTCTTCTGCCAAACGACACCGACCCGGTGGTCTGGCGCGGTCCGGTGATCGGCGGTACGGTAAAACAGTTCTGGACTGATGTTCTGTGGGATAACACCGACTATCTTTTCGTAGATATGCCGCCGGGAACAGGTGATGTGGCCCTGACAGTATTCCAGAGCATCCCTGTGGATGGCATCGTGGTCGTCACCAGTCCCCAGGATCTGGTATCCATGATCGTGGGCAAGGCCATCCGAATGGCTGAGATCATGAATATCCCGGTTCTCGGTCTGATCGAAAATATGAGCTATGTGGAATGTCCGGACTGCGGCAGAAAGATCCCTGTCTTTGGCGAGAGCCATATCGATGAGGTGGCAGGCAGATACCAGGTGCCTGTTCTGGCACAGATGCCAATCCGCCCTGCTCTGGCAGCTGCCTGCGACAGCGGTACGGTTGAGGATGTGGAATTTGATTCTCTCATGGATGCGGTAAATGCCATTGAATAGGGGAGCAGGAAATAAAATGAGTACGGGAATATGTTATATCTTTGGTGCGGGGGAGCGGTCCGGCGGCGGCATTTCCCTGGCACCAGATGATCTTGTCATTGCCGCAGACGGCGGCTTTGATTATCTGGAGGAGCTTGGCCTTCGAGCGGACTATGTACTGGGGGACTTTGATTCAGTAGTCTCATACGATCTGCCGTCAGATAGTATCCGCTATCCGAAAGAGAAAGATGATACCGATATGATGCTGGCCGTGAAACTCGGCCTGGAGAAGAATTATACGGAATTTGCCATCTACGGCGGTCTGGGGGGACGTCTGGACCACACCATCGCCAATATCCAGGCATTATCCTATCTGGCCCGCCACGGGGCCTCTGGAACACTGTATTCCTCTGACTATGCAGTACGGGTTGTGACAGACGGGACGATATCCTTCGGCAAAGACCTGCCGGAAAATGTCCCTGGGAATATCTGTTCCGTCTTCTCTCTCAGCGACACAAGCGCCTCCGTGACGATCCATGGACTGAAATATGAGACAGAAAGCGTCCTCCTGACCAATTCCTTCCCTCTCGGGATCAGCAATGAATTTACCGGAAAGAAGGCATTCGTACACGTGGAAAAAGGCACCATAGCCGTACTATGGTACCTTCCATCGTTATAGATATGACCGGTGCAGCTGGCACTGCAGGATCACTGGCACAAATTTGATACCACCTGATTGATCACCTTGCCATCTGCTTTCCCCTTTAGCTCTCCCATTACGCTCTTCATGATCTGCCCTTTGTTCTTTGTGGCCAGTACCTCGGCAAACTTCTCCCGGATCACATTTTCTACCTCCTCCGGTGACAGCATTGCCGGCGCGTATTCACGGATGATGTCATAGCGCGCCTGGTATTCTTCTCTCAGATCCGCCCGGGAATCCGGACAGCCATCAATCTGCTCCTTCACCGTCTTCATCTCTTTCAGAATGACACGGTTCACGATTTCTTCTGTTATATTGTCCCGGCATCCCTCATCAATAGCCGTTTTCTTCGCTGCTGACACAAGGGAGGAAACCGCGTCCTTCCTCACCTTATCTTTCGCCTTCATGGCTGCCACCATATCCTTCTGCAATGTAGTAAATTCCATTTCCTTTCCTTCCTTTCTCTAAAATCTGCGAAGAGGATCGGACCCGTCATCCACCGTATTTTCGATATGCCGGATCTGTACGAAATAGGACACTCCTGGATTTACCTGTACCTCCACACGGTCCCCCGCCCTGTGCCCCAGCAATGCTTTGCCCAGAGGGGATTCGGTACTGATGAGTCCCTCCAGTGCATTGGTGCGTACTGTAGTAACGATCTTGTAAGTCTCCGTGATATCATCCTCTTCAAAATATACTTCCACCGTGTTGTTGATCCCCACCTCATCCTCTTTGGAATCCTCTGAAACAACTACCGCCGTCTTTATCATCCTCTCCAGATACCGGATCCGGCTCTCATTCTGGTTCTTATCCTTCTTCGCCGCATAATACTCGAAGTTTTCACTGAGATCCCCGTGGGACCGCGCTTCCTTCACCGCTTCCAGCGCTTCCCTGCGCACTACCAGCTTTCGGTACTCAATCTCCTCCTCCATCTTCTGTATATCTTTTTCCGTCAGTTCGTTCCGCATCCGGTTACCCCTCATAACGCGCCCACAGGACAGGACGGTTATATACCCCTTTCTGATCCACAGGGAATCCATAATATACAACTTCCTTCAGATGTGAATAATATGCCGTGGAATCCTGGCTGATCCCCGGATTGCGCAGCCGCAGGCTCTTGGCCTTATTTTTCATAATACCAGCATATTTCCCGATCTCCTCCGCACTGAAAATGTACACCTTATCCATAGTATCCTTTCCACCCTTTGTACCATATACAGGATTGTCCGCACGCCCCAGGCCGGTCACCTGGATCACCTTCTGCTCCTCCACAGAAAACTCCTTCTGAATGAAGTCGTGATTGAGATAGGACCGCAGTGAACTGTTTTCCCATGTCACCTTCTTTGCCTCGGGCTGATACACCTCACCAGCCACCGGGGCATCCTGGCTATGTTTTCCCCGGATGGTCTCATTCCTTGTCAGCAGAGCCATTCCGTCCTGCTTATCCAGCAGGATCCATTTTCTCCCCCCGAAATAGACAGTCTCTCCAGCCTTTGCCTCTGCCATCATCTTCTTTTCCACTCCCAGCACACGGGAAGCGCTGTCCCGGAACTGCTTTTTCTCCAGCCGGTGAAAGAATTTCCATGCCTCATCCCAGCGGCCGTCCTCCTGAAGATCCGAAGCGTACTCATACATCATCTCTTTCGCCTTCTCGGGACTGTCCTTATAATCCCCCAGGCTGAAATAGGATTCCATGGCATATTTCTTAAGGGACAAGCCCTTTTCCATCCCCGCGATAAGATACCGTGTAGGCGCTGCCTTATAACAAACCCCCGCGGCAATTATGAGAACCATGACTGCCAGTACATACCATTTTCCCTTTCCCTTCTTTTTGCCGGCTCTCAGCTCCTTCTCTCTCATGGTAGTCGTGACGGTCCGGGAAATCTCCTCCTTCTCTGTCGGCAGCTTCGGTTTCAGTTCCTCTGCCTTTTTTCTGCACTCCTCACTCAGCGCGGCACACTGATCGGATCCCTCGAAGGGCTCCGTCTCCGCCTTCGCTCCCAGCTCTGCAAAATCCTTAGTCAGCCGCACGTATATCTTATATTCATCCTCTATTCCAAGTATACACCTGGTGGCGCTTTTCAATGCCGTCAGCTGCGCAAAAACCTCTGCAGGCGTTAAAATAATCTCCTCCGGCTGTTTTTTCCTTCTCTTCTTTTCTCTCGGCATACTACACATTATCCTCCGTTCCTGTTCACTTACATAAAAGGCTTTGCAGCACATACTTAGTATGGACAGCAAAGCCCTCATGTATTATGGTTTCTTCAAAAGCTACGCTCTCTTCTTTGAATAAGTCGTCCCCTTCTTAGCTGCTTTCTTACCCCGGCCGGTCATAAGATACCAAAGCGGCGCGGCTACACAGACGGAAGAGTAGCATCCGGAAATAACACCCACGATGAGCGGAATCGCGAACTGGCGCACCGAACTCACTCCCAGCAGTGCCAGTATAAATACCATGATAAATGTTGTCACAGACGTATTGATGGAACGTGACAACGTCTCGGTGATACTCTTGTTGATCACAGCGGCAAGATCGGTACGGGAAGAGGCTCCTTTCTGATTCTCACGGATGCGGTCAAATACAACGATGGTATCATTGATGGAATAACCGACGATGGTCAGCATACAGGCGATAAAGGTACTTCCTACCTGGATAAAGGAGCTTCCCACCACATATACGGTAAATACTACGACAATATCATGAACCAGAGCCAGCACGGCACTGGCACCGGTAGCAAACTTGCGGAAACGGATCCAGATATAGATCAGCATGCAGACCGCCGCGATCACGGTGGCCAGCACGGCATCCGTCTTCATTTCGCTGCTGACCGAGGCGCTGATGGTCTCGGATTCAATATTCCCCTCATCTGTGCTGAATTTCTGTGCCAGCTGTGTCCGGACTGTATTACTCTGCTCCTCTGTCAGAGCCGTCGTACGGATCGTAATCTTCTTCACGCCCTTGTCATCCGAGGAAGACACCTCGCCCGTAATGCCTGTAGCTGTCTTTACCACATCCAGTACCTGAGCCTTGAGATCGTCCGTGATCTCTGTCCCCTCGTCAATGGAAACCGATGTGGAAGTACCCCCCACAAAATCCAGTGCGTAGTTCAGCATGGAACCCTTCGGTCCCACAATATTCACAATGATTCCCACCACGCAGATCACAATGACAGTACCGGAGAGGATCACATATTTTTTCCAGTTCCCAATAAAATCTATAGTCGTTCTCTTTTTCTGAAGGCCGTAGAGCTTCGTGTCCGTCAGTCCGAGAGCGGCAAAGGATTCCATTAAAAGCCTTGTGACAAAGATCGCCGTAAACATGGACAGCACAATACCAATGGCCAGTGTGGTAGCAAAGCCCTTCACTGTACCAGATCCCTTCAGGAAAAGAACCAGCGCCGCGATCAGTGTCGTGACATTACCATCGATAATGGCTGACAACGCCTTGGAAAATCCGTTTTTAATGGAGGATGCCACAGTCTTGCCGGTGGCCAGCTCCTCCCGGATACGGGTAAAGATAATACAGTTGGCATCCACCGCCATACCGATACTCAGAATGATACCTGCAATACCCGGCAGGGTAAGAGTTACATTCAACAAATTCAGGGCAAGCAGCATGGCACCTACATAGAATATCAGCGCAACGGATGCTGCCACACCCGGGAGCCGATACATCACGATCATAAAGATGATCACTAGAATCAGACCGATAACACCGGCAAGAAGACTGCTGTTTAGCGCTTCACTGCCCAGTGTAGCCCCCACGACGTTATCATGAATATTGCGAAGTTCCAGAGGAAGCGCACCGATGCGCAGGGTTGAAGCGAGATTCTGGGGCTGCTTCATATCCTTGAAATCCTCACCCCCTGAAATCACACACTCGCCGTCGATCTGGGAATTGATCACCGGCGCCGATACTAATTTATTGTCATAGACAATGGCAAGCTGTTTGCCCACATTGGCACCTGTCAGCTCAGAAAAGGTCTTTGTTCCCTTCCCGGTAAATTTCACAACTACCACATTCTCAGAGGCTCCCGTCTCCGAAGTCTGCTTGGTGGCATTGGCATCTTCCACCGACTTGCCGTCCAGTTCGATATGCTTCGGGTCAAACTTAACCTCATCCCCCTCTTTCGGGTTTTTATTGCCGTCCTTGTCCGTCAGATTGTCATACATAACGAACTGAAGAGAACCCGCCTTACCTAATGTAGCAAGGATCTCTGCCGAATTGCTGACACCCGGGATATCGATGGTGACACGGTTGTTGCCTTCCTGGTAAACCGATGCCTCTGTGCTCATATTCTCCACACGTTTCTGCATCTTGTAGATGGTATCTTCCATCTGCTTGTCCGTCGGGCTGGCTTCAGTGGCCTCATATGTCACACTGACACCGCCCTTTAGATCAAGGCCCAAACGAATATTTTTTGCGCTTCCACGATGACCACTGCCGACTCCGCGATAGGCAACAAATCCAAATGCCGCAATCAGGATAACAATCAGCAGAATCTGTAAAACGCCTTTTGTTTTGCTGTTCATGTTACTTGTCTCCTTTTCATTAAAAAGTTTCTTCGTCTGAATTTCGACTTGTACTCGAGAATATAGTATAGCACATAGAAACGGTTTCTTCAAGCGAAACTTCAACGGGGCGGCCATATTAAATGTACTCTGTTTGCCGAAGACACAACCGCCTGCACAAAAATAGGGGTATGCCAGATTGCTCCAGCATACCCCTATACCATCAAGCCTGTTTATTTTACAGCATTTCTTCTTAACCGAAGTATCTCTTAAGAAGTCCTTCAAATGCTTTGCCGTGTCTTGCCTCGTCCTTCGCCATTTCATGCACAGTATCATGGATCGCATCCAGATCAGCAGCCTTGGCACGTTTTGCCAGATCAAACTTGCCGGCGGTAGCACCGTTCTCTGCATCCACGCGCATCTGCAGGTTTTTCTTTGTGGAATCGGTAACAACCTCACCGAGCAGCTCTGCAAACTTGGCAGCATGCTCTGCCTCTTCCCAGGCTGCTTTCTCATAGTACAGTCCCACTTCCGGATATCCCTCGCGATGAGCCACACGTGCCATAGCAAGATACATACCAACCTCAGTGCACTCACCCTCGAAGTTCGCACGAAGATCTGCTGTGATATCCTCGCTGACGCCTTTGGCAACACCTACCACATGCTCTGCTGCCCATGTCTTCTCGCCTTCCTGTTTCGTAAACTTCTCTGACGGTGCCTTACAAACCGGGCACTGCTCCGGTACATTGTCTCCCTCGTGAACATAACCACATACTGAACATACATACTTAGCCATAATTTTTTTCTCCTTTTAATTGATTATTTATTTGCAGCTTCTGTATAATACTATAGCCACATTTTTACTTTGATAAACATGAATTACATGTTCCATAGAAATATAATTCATGACCTTCCATGCGTCCGGCACACAACTGCTCTGCCTGCCGGTCTGCCGCTTCCATTGATACCAGCGGAAGATCAAGTACCTGTCCGCAGCTGCGGCAGATAAAATGATCGTGCGGCTCAACAACAGCATCGAAGTGATCCACACCATCCCCGCAGTTGAGCCGGAGAATCTCCCCCTGATCAGCAAGCAGATTCAGATTCCGGTACACCGTACCGAGACTGATCTTCGGAAACTCTTCCCGAATTGCCTGATAAACATGCTCCGCTGTTGGATGTGATGTGACCGAACGCAGATAATGCAGGACGGCACTTCTCTGTCTGCTGTACTTTAATCCAGGCATATTCATCTCCATTCGTTTTATTTTTTAATAATAGTAATAATTACTGTTATTAAGATAACAGATTATACCGGGCTTGTCAATAGATTTTCAAAAAAATTTTATAGATTATTTTACCAGATATTAAGGCCGTGACATAAATGATAAAAGGACCATGCCATCACTGTTCCTCCAGTCCCCGCATGATCCCCTTTGAAAGTTCCTCTGCCAGCGCCTTCTGGTAATCATCTGATACCAGAAGATGCCTCTCCGCCTCGTTGGAAAGATAACCGGTTTCCACCAGTACGGCAGGAAGCTTCGTATTTTTCAAAACATAATATTCCGCAGGCTTTGCGTTTCTGGTGACAATGCGATTCTTCTTCTCTATCTCACCGATCATGGTGTCTGCATAATGCCTGCCCCTCTCAGACCCTTGGCAGTAATAACATTCCAGGCCATTGACAGCACTATCTCCTTCGAAATAATTGCAATGAATGCTGACGAAAAGATCTGCTCCCTTTCCCTCTGCCACACGGATCCTTTCCTTCAGTCCTATATAAACATCCCTGTCCCTTGTAAGGAGCACACGGATGCCTTTCTCTTCCAGCTGCTGCCTGATTTTAAATACTATGGCAAGATTAATATCTTTCTCCACCGCCGTACCCGATACCGTACCATCGTCCTTCCCTCCATGTCCGGCATCAAGCACTACCGTATAGCTCCCCTGGCTGTCTGCTTCTTCCCCTTTCCGGCCCTCCTCCTTCCAAACCTCTTCTTCCCTGTTTTTATCATCCGTCGTCTTTCCCAATACACCAAATAAATGGAGAGAACCGAATATGATCAGAAGCAGCGCTCCCACCAGTCCGAATAAAATGGCTCCCCGAAGGGCATAGGCAACGATCATTTGTTTTTGAGTCACATGTTTCCTTGTACATTTTCTTTCTTCCTGCATTTTTCTAACTCCCTATACGCATTTTCTAAAATTTTATCAGAAAATTATTTCTTTTTCCTTTAATATGTATAAAATTTTTAATAATTTTTCACGCCTATCATTTTATGTAGACAAAAAAAGCAAAATCATATATTATAGTAGTAATCTTAGAAACATAGGAAAGAAAAGGAGCTGAGCAAATGTCAATAAATAACAAGAATTCCAAACTTTTAGAGGCAGTTTCAGAATTAAAAGAAATGGATTATTCCAAAAACCCGGAATTGAATGGCATTTACCGGAGATTATACAAAAACAGACAGCATTTTGCCGAGATTTTTGAGAAGAACACCAAGGCGGTAATGGATATCAGTTCTCTGGATCTCACTTTGCAGCATCAAACAGATAAAATCATGGATATTTCCGAAAATGTGGCGCGGGCCGCTGAAACTATTTTTGGCTCCTCTGGCAGCGGATCGGGGACAATAGGGCAGTCCAACAGCCAGCATGAAGAACTGGCAGGCTCTATCGCCGACATCTCCGCCGATACAAAAGAAGTTTATAAAAAAATAGAATCCGGCCAGAACGAGCTGACTACGATTCGGGATCTCTCTGATCAGACGATAGAAAACTCAAAAGAACTGCAGGAGGATATGAATAACCTGTCGGAAATCATCAACCGCATGGCGGAAGTGATTTCGGGAATCGATTCCATATCCATGCAGACAAACATCCTTGCCCTGAACGCCTCGATCGAAGCCTCCCGGGCCGGGGAGGCCGGAAGGGGGTTCTCTGTCGTGGCCGGGGAGATCCGGATGCTGGCGGAGGAAACCCAGAAGCTCACCAGTACAATGGCTGAATTTGTGGAGCAGGTGAAGCAATCCTCCCAGAAAAGTACGGAGAGTACAGTGAGTACCATAGACTCACTGGATATGGTGACGACAAAGATCCGAAACGTATGGGAGCTGAACAATGAGAGCCTGGAGCATGTTTCCAAGGTAAATGAATCGGTAGCCTCTATCGCCGCAGTCAGCGAAGAGATCAGCACTTCCATGTCCCGGATGGAAGATCAGCTGAGGGACAGCACCAATTTTATGCAGCAGGTGGGCAACGACCTCAAACAGGCAGCCCAGCCAGTGGTTCAGATAGAGGAGACGCTGGATGAAGCTGTGAAAATGATGGGGAACATGTCCAAGGATCCATTCCTGCACCTGGAAAACAAGGAATTTGCCAAGTACGTCAGCAATGCCATTACTGCCCACCATACATGGCTGTCCAATCTGGAAAAGATGGTCAGCGCCCGCACAGTCACCCCGCTGCAGCTGGATTCTTCCAAATGCGGCTTCGGCCATTTCTATTATGCCATGACGCCACAGATAACGGAACTCCTTCCTGTATGGGGCGACATTGAGATCAAGCACAAACGATTCCATAAGTACGGGGAAGAGGTAATCTATGCACTGAACAATGGGCAGTACGCCAAAGCAGAGCAAATCTGCCGGGAAGCAAAGACTTTCTCCAACGATCTTCTGACAGATCTCAGACAGGTCCTGGAAGTCTTGGAAAAACAATAAGCTATGAAATCTACTCCAGAAGTGCCGGGCGATTACCGGCACTTTTTTAGTTTTTTCCCGCACATTCGACTTTTTTCTACATATATTATAGTAAAAAAGTTCAAGGAGTTACCATGAATCTATCAAATAAACCTCTTGCCATGGCGTATGTCCCATGGCAGCCATTTGAAAATGTTCTGGATGCCAACTGCGGACTGGAACAGGGAAGTATTTTCGAAGATCTTGTCTTTCCCTTCATCGGCTCCCAGGCTGCCTGCCAGGCCGGTCAGATGAGACCGAAGCCCTGTCCTCAGCCGCGCCAGAACTGCTCCTGCGGAAGGAGGATGGGATAATGCGCAATAATAATATGAGCAGAGAAATGATGATGCAGCGTGTCCGTGAGGCCGCTTTCGCCCTGATCGACATCGGTATGTATCTCGACACCCATCCAGATGATGAAAAAGCAATGGATTATTACAACAAATATCAGCAGATCAACAAAGAAGTCCGCCGTGCATATGAGAGCACCTTCGGACCACTTACCTCCAATACCGTCGACACCTGCGACGGCTGGACCTGGGTACGTGATCCCTGGCCTTGGGAAGGGGGTTGTAATTAATGTGGACGTATGACCGAACCTTGGAATATCCAGTAAATATTTCGAAACCGAATGCAAAATTGGCAAAGGTAATAATTTCTCAATTTGGAGGGCCCAACGGCGAGCTCGGGGCTTCTCAGCGATATCTGTCACAGCGCTACTCCAATAATGACAAACGCGTCTGCGGCATCCTGACGGATATCGGGATGTCGGTGGGGAAATTGCGTATGGAGAATGTCCCGTGAAATGGGGGATCATATGGCTGTACAATTTCCCAATAGCAGTAAAACTTGGTACTTTATAGAACAAACATAAAACAAATCATCCTTCTTGTTTTCTGTCATAGGACATGCCACTCCTTTCAAACGTCAGGCAATTTAATCCTGCTAATGTATGAAAACTAATTTGATGTGTCGGATATTTGAATTTGGCTAATTCCCAAAACTGTTCTCTGGTAATGTCTCCGTACAGGAAATCATTGACATAATTCCAAATGTTTCTCAAAGTACAATGAAAATAATTTCTTTCATTCCTGAATCTGAAATTTATCAAGAGTAGTGGGTTTTAATACATTATGCTTTATTGCACAAATTCCAATTCCAATACCTCCGTATGATATTCCTCCCCCACCCCTGCGGACCTGATTTTCAAACGTATGCCAAAAGGCAGGGATCGAAACCACACAACAAGGCGGTTGCACCCCCGTTGGGATTCCCCGTAAACAACAATCTTCTCCAATATCTCACGGTACAGCATTTCATTGTCCTCACGAAAAGACAAAATTTCATCCAGCGTTTTTTCCAAATCGTCTATTTGTTCCTTTTGTCTGCTATACTGCTTGTTATTCTGCTCATTTTCTTCAATCAGCATTTGGAGGCGGGAAAGCTCATCGTCATACCATTCTATCTGTTTTTTCAAATCCCCCTCCGTGAGCATCCCCTCCAGCATGGCATCAAAAGATTTCTGTTTCTTTTCCTCGATAGCGTCAAGCTTCTGCCGGATCATATCTTCATCTATCAAAGTAATCTGCTCTCCAAAAACAGCTTGGATATCAGAAAGAAGTTCCCTGCGCAGTTGTTTCCGGTTTTGGCATATGAGATTGACACAATATTTCATGCAGGCAAACAATGCCCTTTCATTGATAGAATTATTGTTACAGCCAATCTCCCTTCCGTCCGCATCTGTTTTTAATATGCCATGATTCGCCGCCCGATAACAGCGCCATGCCTTATAAATGCCTGTTTTCAATTTTTTTGTCCGGCTGACAAACCGACTGCCGCACTCCCCGCAGCAAATTTTGCCGCTGCACCAGTAGCGGCTGCTATGCCTTGCCTTCTGAGCGGCGGACGGGGAACGCTGTTTTCGCTCTGCCTGTGTCCGGTTCCACAGGTCACGGTCAATAATAGCCTCATGATGGTCTTTTATGTAAATTTTTTCTTCTTCGCCACAGTTCACTTTCTTTTTATGCGTCAGATAATCCGGTGTAAACGTCTTTTTCTGACATAAATCCCCCACATATTTTTCATTTCGCAAAACCCGCAGAATTACAGTATCCGACCATAAGGAACTGCGTTTCGAACGAAGTCCTTCCTCAAACAGTTCTCTGGCGATAACATGTGCGCCTTTTCCCTCATTCGTATACTTGTGGAAAATGGCTCTGATAACAGGTACTTCCTCCGGATTGATGAAAAGCATACCATTTTTCACCGTATAGCCAAGCATATCCCTGCCAAAAACCACGCCCTGTTCCATGCGCCTTTGCTGTCCCCACTTTACACGCTCCGAGGTTTTCCTGCTCTCCTCCTGCGCCAGACCAGCCATAATTGTCAGGCGCAGTTCACCATCGCTGTCACGGGTATCAATGTTGTCGATCGTAAATATCACGCCCACACCCGCCTCTTTGAGCCTTCTGGTATAAGAAAGAGTATCCACCGTATTTCTTGCAAAACGGGAAACTTCTTTGGTCAGAATCAGATTGAATTTCCCGCTAAGGGCATCCTTTATCATTTGATTGAATCCGTTACGTTTACTAGTCTGGGTGCCGCTGATTCCCTCGTCAAAATATACTTTGCTCAGCTCCATATTTCTCTGACTGCTGATATAGTTTGCAAAATAACTTTTCTGACTGGCTAACGAATCCACTTGGTCATCCTTTTCCGTCGATACTCTTGCATATGCTGCAGCTTGCAATTTTTCTTCCATTGGCACTACCTCCGTTTATGTCACTTGGTTTTTAATAAAATGCAAAGCTGCCCGTCGGATAGCATTTTTCTTCGATGTAGTTCCTTATAAATTCCCCTTTTTAGAGTAGCATGAAAAGAATGCCTCACTTCTAAAGGCATCTGACTGTCAGCGTCATATACCGCTTTTCTGTCCTGATTTTTTTCCATCAAAACAAGCTCTCCCATTTTTGCTTTTTACATTATATGCAAATCATACTCTGTATTTCATGTTTGCAGAATTTAGGAATCCCTCGCCGCTCAAATTTCCCCTTGCTTTGTCAAAGCATTCGTGTGCTTTTTCGTATTGTTTCTTTTGAAAATAAATATCGCCTATGGCAGCTAAAAACCATATGGTTTCACTGTAAAATTGCTGTGGCTCTGGGATTAGGCTAAGAGCTTCTTTCCATGCTTGTATAGCTTCGTCATATTGTTCTTCTTCCTCAAACTGATTGCCTTTTTCTGCTAATTCATCTAACTTAGCTTTTATTTGGGGCGTTAGTTCATCAATAGCCGCTTCTTTCTTTTTCTTCTTTGAAAACAGTCCCATAATATACCTCCTACTCCATGTCCGTTTTTTCAGGACATCCAGGTATGCCCGAAGGGTATTTCAAAAAGAAGTATATTTACCCCTCTATTAGAATCTTACCGTGCCGGCCTGAGGAAATCAACGGCGTTCCTGCCTGTTTACGAAATGTTCGCAAATTCCCGCAGCAGCTTATCCATGCCATCCCACAGACTGTCCAGACGGGTGCGAAGGTCGTCCACGTCGGCAGCGTAAATACTCCCGGTCTCATTGGCACGTCTGGCATACTGGTTTAAGTTATTGGAGCAGATACGAAGGAGCCGTCCTCGCCCGTAAGGGCAGATTCCAGCGCCGGGTCCACCGGCAGCACCGCCTCCCGGAAGTAGCGGCAGAAAGAGCCGGTCCACCATTTATGCAGCATATAACAGGGACAGTCCAAAGAACGGCAGAACTTATCCCGATTGTCATAGTTCGCGCAAAGGTCTGTTACCAGCCTTCGGATTGTCGCCCGTTCCTGTCTGGTTAATTCCCATGAGGGTGGCCCGCTCATTTCCCCCTGCCTTTCTTCGCCGGAAATTCCAGCCTGAAATTCACATATTTTCCCCCTGTATCATCCAGCAGCACCACCGCGTCATAGGTCTTTCCCGTCTTTTCGCTGTAAAGCCCGGACACGGAAACGCGGCCCTCTTTCAGAAGGGCCGCCGCCACAGAATTTGTAATGCTCTTTTTCTTACTGGAAAAGAATTTGTTATCTTTCCAGAGTGCAAAGGCACAATCCCGGTTATCGCAGAAGAATCCTTTTTTGCCCTCATACACAGTGCCGCCGCAGCGGGGACAGGTGCCGACAGCTTCACGCCCGTTTTCTTTCGCATCCGGGAACGGCCCGGCAAACCGTTCCTCCGGCGCGGTATGTTCTCTGACGAGCGCCCGGATCATATCTGCAATCCCATCCATGAAATCTTTTGCCAGGACCCCGCCGCGCTCCACCTGTTTCAGCATGGACTCCCATTCTGCGGTGAGCATGGGCGATTTGATGTTATCCGGCAGGACCAAAATCAGGTTCGTGCCTTTTTCCGTGGGGATAAGCTGCTTTTTCTTCCGCTGCACAAAACCGGCAGATACCAGCTTTTCCAGCGTGGCGGCACGGGTAGCCGGCGTACCTAAACCTTTGCGCTCGGCATGGCCCAGGCCACCTTCTCTTGCTCCTGCGGTGCAATTCACCTTGTCCTCCGGCATATCCCCGGCGCCCGCCGTTTCCATAGCCCCCAGAAGGGAATCCTCTGATAAGGGGTGTAAAGTGTTGACGTGGATTATTTCTGATTTTTTTCAAGGCACTCATTGATAATCAGCTTTTGCACTCTGTCCTTAAAGGTTTTGTCAGTGTCTTTACTGAAATGTACCTTGACGGTGTAAGTGGTGTTCCCCAACTTTCGCTTGAAACTGTGGGGCTGTTGCTCGTTTTTGGTTTCTGCCATATTCTCTGCTCCTTTACATAAAAATAGAGCGCATAGACTGGTTTCTATACGCTCTGACGCTGTGTTGTATTACTTATTCAGTTGTGATTGTGGTAATGTTTGTTTCGACAAATGGGAATTTATTTATATTTCAAGATTTAAGCGAATCAATTTATCCATAGAAATCACAATTAATATTTCCCAATGCATAAATCTACCCATTTTTTTACCTTTTCTCCGACTTCATCAATGCTTAAATTATCAACATATAATACATCAACATTCTCTTTTCCTATAAACCACTGTCTTTTAAGCGGCAGTAAATACTTCATATGATGCTCAAAAAAGGTTCTGGAACGGGTTGAATCGGACTTTCTGTGTTTTCTCAGCACTTCATCTGACGCATCTAAAAACAATATCCTTGCAGGCATACATTTCCTTACTGCTTCCAATTCGCTATGCAACATGGATTCAACTTCCCAGTCCTGCCCAATTGTCCGTGGATAATTCAATGTATAAAATTCAATTTCCTCTGCCCCAAAGTCCATAACGCTGCACGGAAAACGCTGTGCCGTATGGTAGCGCATAACTTCCTTATGAAGCCATAGTTTTTGAATTTCCAGATAATCTTCATATTTATTTTTGTTTAAATGACGCCGCTTTACTTCCTCAATAATATCTGTATTGACTTCATAGCTGATATTAACATATGGCGCATGGTCTTGCAGGTATCTTACGGCTGTTGTTTTTCCTACAGCCATGCACCCTTGCAAAGATAGTACCATTTTCATACCTCCTGCACAAAATCATCTATTAAATCACCTTATAACGCAATCGCAAATATGAATTTACTTAACAATATGTGCTGTTATAATTGTATAACTATATGAATTGATAGTAATTTTGATATTTTCAACTTCGCAATACCAATTTTTACCCTGTTTGTATATATTGCAATTTTTATCCAATACCTTATTTTTGCAATACTCAACAACATCTACTGTATCTATTTTTAGGTTTCTTCTAATTCTATCAACTCCCATTTCAGTTGTATGAATTTTGTCAATATTATCAAGTAATATCTTTTTATCTTCCATTCTTTCTTTTCCTCAAATTCCGATTTGTATCACTAATAGAATACCACAATCACGCTCACGTTTCTATCAAATTTTTATTAAATTTCTTCCTCCCTCCGTTTAGTCCTGCTCTGTTGTCTGTTATGCTGTCGGCTCTCGTTCTGAAGCTCCCTCTCAAGGTTCTTCTTGTTGTAGCTGATTACCTCGGCATAAAAGGCATATTCAGTACCCGGTCCTTCTAAAAGGAGAGAAAATGCCGTCGGAGGTTCAGAAAGGATTAGATATGGCAAAATCCTTTAAGGAGAGTGGCTTTTCCCTTTGGGGCAATTCAATGTTCCTTTTCAAGGGCTACCGCTTTTTTGACGCCGTTACAGCCGTGTAGCTCAATTTAAGAGGATATAAGTTCAAATACACATCAATATGATCTTTGTCATTCACAACCATTTTGTCTAAGATTTCTTTATAAAGATCATCTTCATATTCCACACCGTTTATAAGGTCGTCCATCACTTCCGTAATTTCAGTGACAAGCTCTTGCTGTTTTTCCATCTCCTCCTTTTGTTCCCTTATATTTTCTATAACGGATTGCAGTTCGGTAAGCTCATTCTCACATTTTGTTCTTGCTGCTGTAAATTCTTCTCTGGTAATTTGACCAGAGATATAAAGGTCGATAAGTTTTTTGCGTTTTTCCCCCATCATTTTTATCTTTAATTTCATTTTCCCGCTGTCTGTGCCCGCAGTATCCGCTGCCATGGCGGACTTGATTATGCCAAGCAGATTGTCCGCCATTTTCTTCTTATTAAACTGCAAGCTCCTGGTCACAAGATACATAATGTGGATAGCATCTTCGTTGCGAATGCTGAGTCCCCTGCACCCAACTTGATTTCCCGCTTTGTCCGCATGGGGTCTTCCATGTCTTGCAGCTTCAAGACACCGCCATGACTTATAACGGCTTCCATTTTTTCGGGTTTTATATCGTGCCACATAGCTTGAACCACAGCATCCACATTTAATTTTCCCAGAAAACGGATACCGGTTGCTGTGCTTTGATTTTCCTTCCTGCGATAGTGATTTCTCGTCTAACATGCGGTTTGCCTTATCAAACAGCTCACGGGAAATAATCGGCTCATGGTGATCTTTGATAATCACAAATTCTTCCTGTCCACGATTTACTTTCTTTTCATGAGATAAAAAATCTGGCGTATAGGTTTTCTTCTGCACCAAATCACCACAGTATTTTTCATTACGAATAACACGGAGAATAACCGTATTCTGCCACTCCTTCACCCGCATGGGCTTAATGCCCTCCTCCTGAAGCTCACGGGCAATCACATGAGTGCCTTTGCCCTCCTCTGCAAACTTGTGAAAGATAAGACGGACAACTTCCGCCCCCTCCTGGTTAATATACATTTTACCATCTTTCACATCATAGCCAAGCATACTCCGCCCGAACACAACTCCCCGCTCCATCTGGCGTTTCTGTCCCCATTTCACACGCTCAGATGTCTTACGGCTCTCTTCCTGTGCGATGGAGGACATGATAGCAAGGCGAAGCTCCGCATCACCGTCTAAAGTATTGATGTTATCATTCATAAAGATAACACCCACACCGTGCTCCTTGAGGTCACGGGTATAGAATATGCTGTCAAGGGTATTTCTTGCAAAACGGGAGATTTCTTTTGTTATGATCAAATCAAAATCACCGTTTTTTGCACACGCAATCATGCGGTTAAATTCTTTCCTTTTTTTCGTATTCGTGCCAGAGATGCCTTCATCCGCAAACACTTCATAAAGCTCCCAGTCGGGATTTCGCTCTATATATTGTCTGAAATAACGCTGCTGGCTTTCAAATGAATTTGCCTGGTCTTCGTTGTCTGTAGATACACGGCAGTAAGCGGCAACCTTTCTCTTTGTGCGCTGTCTCTTTCTTTCTTGATTTAGAGTTTCATATTTATCTATGGACATAAGAATATCTCCTTTCCCGACAAGCTCATGTCGTATTTTAAGTATAGTGAAATGAAATATGTAAATACGTCAGGCGGTTATGCCTGACGCTGCTTTTTCTGATTTAGACGATATTGTTTTTCAAGCGCAAGCAAACAGTGTTCCCGCTGAGATGCGGTCAAGAGATTCCGCTTTTCTAATGATAAAAGGATCGACCTTTGAAAATTCATAAGAAATGCTGCGTGTTCCTGCTCACTCAGCTCTGGAACAGGCTCGCCAGCATAAATAAAATCTCTATGTTTCAATATAGGCAGCACCTCCCTCATTTTCAATGTATGAGTCAATGTTTGTACCATATAACGAGGCAGGTAATTAAAATCCCTCCAAACTTCAAAAAGCGAAGTCGGAGGGTGCCTGGGGTATAACGAAACAGCCCGCCTGCGTTAATTTACTTGGTGGGTTTTCGTTCTTTATCCTTTATCTTTTTAATCTAATGGACTGTATCACCGCCCATTGAAATGAACGAACACATTCACAAAATAGCAGTCTTAGAAACGGGTTCAAATTGGCGCCGTTGAGCTAACAGTATTTTTCATACATCCGCCTGACCTGTTCTGCGACCACCTCTTTCAGGCAGGGAGGGGAAATGATATCTACCTGCGTCCCAAATGACAGGAGAAACCCTGTGAGCCATTCATCCTCCGGCATTTTGGCTGAGGCAATCAAATCGCCGTTCTCCTGCCGCTGCACCTGCGTTCTGTCAAACTCATCATAGACGCGGTATGCCATCTCTTTCGGAAATCGAAGTGTGATCGTGTTTAATTCTCCTTCAGAAGAATCTATCTGCCATGGATAGAGCCGGCGCTCAAAAGTCTCATTCATGACCTCGATCTCCAAGATACGATTTAATTTGAACAGTCGGAAATCCTGTTTTTTCGTGCAGTATGCTTTCAAATACCATGCCTTTGCTTTGTAAACAAGTTTTAATGGCTGTATTATCCTCTCACTTCTGGCATCGCAGGAACCTGCATAATGAATCTTTACATTTCTGCCATGGATCACCGCCGATTTCAGCAATTCAAACTTTTCTCTGTCAAAATCTTTGTTACCCCATCTGGAAAAATCCACTTCCAGCCAATTTTCTGAATCAATCTGAAACATTGCAGAGAGTTTCTGCAGCGTCTGGCTGTCATTCCTGCTCTTCGCAGTGTTTATGCTCTGTAACGCCATAAGGATCTCCTGCTTCTCTTCCTCTGATAATACCGCTCGATCCAAAATGAAATGACTCATCAGATGAATGCCGCCATGTCTGCCCGCTTCTGCATAGATGGGAATGCCCGCTCCACTCAGAGCGTCAATATCCCGATAGATCGTTCTAACCGATACTTCAAACCGTTCCGCTAATTCCGGAGCGGTAGCCTGTCCTCTGTCCAGTAAGTAATATATGATCTTAAATAACCGGCTTTCCTGCACTACCATCTCCCCCTTCCCAGCAGCGTAACACATAGCTTCTGCATGCCGTGTCAGGTCTATTATACTCACTTTTTTTCGTAATATCAAATAGATTTATTCATAGTAATTCTAAATAAGCGGAACATTTCCGATGCTTCAGTGGGTAGAGAAGCCCCTGAAATGTTCCATCTCAGGGGCCCCAGCTTTTTTTAGCGGTTTACCCTGCGGACAGTTTACGCTTTTTGCAACCGTGTAGCTCCATTTGAGGGGGAGCAGGTTCAAATACACGTCAATATGGTCTTTATCATTCACAACCATTTTATCTAAGATTTCTTTGTAAAAATCATCTTCATATTCCACACCATTTATAAGCTCATTCATGGCTTCTGTAATTTCAGCAACAAGCTCTTGCTGTTTTTCTATCATCTCCCTTTGTTTGTCTATGCTATCTATCACGGATTGCAGTTCGGCAATCTCATTCTCGCACTTTGCTCTTGCTGCTGAAAATTCATCTCTGGTAATATCGCCAGATGTATAAAGGTCAATGAGGTTTGTGCGTTTTTGTAGGGTGGCTTTTATCTGTGATTTTAGTTTCTCACTGTCTGTACCTGCGGTATCCATTGCGATAATAGACTTGATAATAGCAAGCAGATTATTAGTGATTTTCTCCTTATTGTATTTTAAGCTGCTCGTGACAAGGTACATGATGTGGGTTGCATCTTCGTTGCGTATACTAAGTCCACTGCATCCAACTTGATTCCCTGCTTTGTCCACATGAGGGCTTCCATGCCTTGCAGCTTCAAGACACCTCCACGCCTTATAGCGGCTTCCATTTTTTCGAGTTTTATATCTCGCCACATAACCCCTGCCGCAGCATCCGCATTTGATTTTCCCAGAAAATGGATAACGGTTGCTGTGTTTCGCTTTTCCTTCCTGTGAAAGCGATTTTTCATCCAAAATGCGGTTTGCCTTATCGAAAAGCTCACGGGAGATAATCGGCTCATGATGATCTTTGATAATCACAAATTCCTCTTGCCCGAGGTTTACCTTCTTTTCATGGGATAAAAAATCTGGCGTATAGGTTTTCTTCTGCACCAAATCACCGCAGTATTTTTCATTGCGGATAACACGGAGAATGACTGTATTCTGCCATTCTTTTACACGCATGGGCTTAATGCCCTCCTCCCGAAGCTCACGGGCAATCACATGAGTTCCTTTTCCCTCATTTACAAACTAATGGAAGATAAGACGGACAACTTTTGCCCCATCCTCATTAATATACATTTTGCCGTCTTTCACATCGTAGCCAAGCATACTCCGCCCAAACACAACTCCCTGCTCCATCTGGCGTTTCTGCCCCCATTTCACACGCTCGGAAGTCTTACGGCTTTCCTCCTGTGCAATCGAGGACATAATGGCAAGGCGAAGCTCGGCATCGCCGTCTAAAGTGTTGATGTTATCATTCATAAAGATAACACCCACGCCGTGCTTTTTGAGGTCACGGGTATAGAATATACTATCAAGGGTATTTCTCGCAAAACGGGAGATTTCTTTTGTTACAATCAAATCAAAATCACCGTTTTTCGCACACGCAATCATGCGGTTAAATTCTTTCCTTTTTTTCGTATTCGTACCAGAGATGCCTTCATCTGCGAACACTTCGTAAAGCTCCCAATCGGGATTACGCTCTATATACTGTCTGAAATAACGCTGCTGGCTTTCAAATGAATTTGCCTGGTCTTCGTTGTCCGTAGACACACGGCAGTATGCGGCAACCTTTCTCTTTGTGTGCTGTATCTTCCTTTCTTGATTTAGTGTTTCGTATTTATCTATTGACATAAGAATATCTCCTTTCCCGACAATCCCTTGCCGTATTTTCAGTATAGTTAATTGAAAATGGTATGTCGAATGTGCAAATGCTTGAAGCAGCGCGAAAATATACATAAACAGACTGGTGAGAGCTTGCTCGCAAGGATGTTTATGTATATTTTCATAGGGCGAAAGCCCGCCAGTGAGATGTAGCGAAGCGAAATCGAACTGCACTGCTTCTATTATTTCATTTGGCTATGTAAAAACGTCAAGCAGTTATGCCTGACGTTGCTTTTTTCTAATTTAGACGATATTGTTTTTCAAGCTCAAGCAAACAGCGTTCCCGCTGTGATGCGGTCAACAGAAACCGTTTTTCTAATGATAAAAGGATTGGCCTTTGAAAATTCATAAGAAATGCTGCGTGTTCCTGCTCATTCAATTCTGGAACAGGCTCGCCAACATACCTAAATTCTCTATGCTCCAATAGGCAGCACCTCCCTCATTCTCAATGTATGAGCGAATGATTGTACCATATAACGAGGGGGCTAATCCTTTTTTTGAACGCTGTCATCATGCAGCGGACAACATTCATGAGCAGGTAAAGAAGACGAGAGCCTGCCCTGCTTCATCGGGCATTGCGAATATCCGTTTAAACCAATACTAATTGCCAACGCTTTGTCCATTGCAGGAAGAAAACGCTTGTCAAGAGTTCCCATATACTCCCGCAAACGTCGCTTATCAATCGTCCGTATCTGTTCAAGCAGGATGATAGAGTCCCTGTCAAGCCCCTCAACATCCTTTACTTCGGTATGTGTCGGTAATTTTGCCTTTGTCTGTGTTTTACCTGTTATGGCAGCGATAATGACTGTCGGGCTGTGGCTATTTCCTATATCATTAGAAATGATAAGTACGGGTCGTATGCCGCCCTGCTCCGAACCGACAACGGGATTAAGCTCTGCGTAGTAGATGTCGCCACGCCTAATTGTTCTTTCCATATTCTTTAGAACCTCCTATCTGGATTTAGGCAGGAATACCCTGCCTATGTAACAGCCAGACACAAGGAAGCATTTAAGGTCGGGAGAGCATAAAACAAGCCCTATTTTCAATGACCGCCCTGCATCTGGCTTTATGATAGAAAGCATTTTCTATTTGTCCCCGACATCCCGAAAATGCTGATGCATGATTACGCAAGGGAAATCACCAAACGGTCAGCGGCGAACTGACGCCACGGGAGTTGCACCCCAACTGTCGGTCTGACAGAGCCGCCCCCATTGCCTGCGGCGGGTTGGTTACCGCTCGGACTGTGGCTGGACGGGAGTATCATTGTCCTCTTTGTGTGTCATGGCGGAATCGGGAGCTGCCCGATATTTTCAGTCGGTATTTTCCGCTTGCCGTCTTTCGGCGGGTCATGGCGTACCGCTGCACACGCTTATGCTTATTACAGCCACAAAGAGAATGTATTTGGTGAATGGATATTCCGTTGTCAAAGAGCCGTCCCGTTTTTGCCATAAAGGAAAACAGGTGAGAGAGCTTTTAAGCCCCTTCACCTGTTTGCTCACTCATTCGCCACAATACAAGGCAATTATTTCATAAATTTTTTTATCGCCTTTAATGCCGCTTTTACAGAACACTGGACAGCTTGATATTTGCAACCCTCCATCTTTGCAATCTGCTCATAGGTCAGCTCCCCGAAAAAGTACAGCTCCAGCCTGCGTCGCTGTACTTCGGGAAGTTCGGAAACCGCCCTATGTAGCTGCTCATATTCGATACTCTCCGAAACAATATCCTCAATCCGTTCTGCCTTATAAAAAGCTCTGTCATTCAGCGTTTCATCGGTCAGCTCGGAGTGTTCAATGTGCCTGCTCACCCTGTTCAGATGGGATATGTCCTCAAGCTCAAATCTGTCAAATGTCTGGTACAGCATTTCGTCAATCTCAATATTCTGCTGCTTCTTATATGTGGAGATTTAACTTCTACTTCTTGGGTAGAAACCCCCCTTGCATTGACAAGGATTTTTTTAACAGGCTGTCCACCCATCCCCGATATGATATATGTAAATGAAAATTGCTATTTGCAGGCAATAAAAATCCCTCCAAACTAAAGCAGGTTTGGAAGGACTTTTATTTTTGGCATGGCAAAGCAGCCCACCAAACGCTGTTTTTTTTATTTGGCGGGCTTCCCCTTGCCTCTGGCACTATTTACAAAAAGTGCTTTTGACCTATATTTTCTTCTCTATATTTATCACTTTCTGCGTCCACTCACGGTAAAACGCTTCTTCATGTGACACCAACAGTACTGTCCCCTCAAATTCCTCCAGTGCGGTTTTCAACGATTCTTTGGCAAGCGCATCAAGGTGGTTTGTCGGCTCGTCCATGATAAGGAAATTGCACGGCTTCATCATAAGCAGGCACATTTTAACCTTTGCCTGTTCCCCTCCGCTCAAAGTCCCGATTTCCTGCATGGCGTGTTTGCCTGAGATGCCGCAGCCTGCAAGACGCTTTCTCACGTCTTTTATCGTAAGCGATGGGTAAGCATCGGAAACAATCTGAATGGGCGTTTTTTCTATATCCGCCCATGCCAACTCCTGCTCAAAATACCCTATCTTTACCTGCTCCGAAAAACGGAAACTCCCGCTTAATGAGGGTATTTGACTGATAAGCGTTTTTAGCAGGGTGGATTTGCCGATGCCGTTAAATCCCGTCATAACAATTTTCTCTCCCCCTTTTATGGAAAAGCTGATGTCCGACAAAACAGGATAGTGGTAGCCAACATCCAGATGTTTTACTTTTAGATGCTCTGTCGTAGTCAGCGGGAGAGCTTCAAACCGAAAATGTGGCTTGATTTCTTTCTGTTCCAGAGCTTCCATCTTATCCATTCGGTCAAGCTGTTTCTGCCTGCCACGAGCCATTTTTGACTTTCTCCCTGCAATATTCCTGCGGATAAATTCTTCCGTCTTTTTGATGGTTTTCTGCTGTGCGGCATACTGTCTGATATAATCCTCACGGAGCAGTGCCTTTTTTCTCGTGAACTCTGAATAAGTGCCAAAATATTTTGTAATCTTCTCGTTGTCAATGTCGCATATCCTTGTGGATATTTTCTCTAAAAAGTCATAGTCATGCGATACTACCAGAAAAGCGTTTGGCAGGCTGGAAAGATATTCGGCAAGCCATGTAACATGTTCCTTGTCCAAGAAGTTTGTCGGCTCGTCCAAAAGCAAAATATCTGGCTTCTCAAGCAGTAATTTTGCCAGTATGACCTTTGCCCTCTGCCCGCCGCTCATCTGCTCAATCGGTCTATCTAACCCGACTACCGTCAAGCCCAGACCTGTTGCCACCTGTTCTATCTTTGTGTCAATCAAATAAAACTCCTTACGCTCCAATTCTTCCTGATACCTTGCCGCCGTGCTTAGCTTCGCCATATCCCCATCCGCAGACTGGCAGTACAACTCATTCATCCTGTTTTCTATCTCATACAGCCCAGAAAATGCGGATTGCAGGAACTCCCTCATTGCCACGCTTTTTTCAATTTGGGCGTATTGGTCGAGATACCCTATTTTTGTGTTCGGCTGCCATACTATCCTGCCAGAGTCGGGGATAAGCTGCTCTGTGCAAATCTTTATGAATGTGCTTTTTCCCGCCCCGTTCTGACCGACAATTCCGATATGCTCCCCTTTGTTCAATGTAAAATCTGCGTTTTTAAACAGATAATTTTCTCCAAAAGAATGTGTTAATCCCGTAACTTCTAATAAACTCATAATCATTGTCCTCTCTTTTTCCTGTCTGATTTTCCAAAATGGGCGAACCGTGGGAAACATGTTTATGCAAGTTACCCACGGTTCGCGGGCAGCGCCAAATTGGAATGCAAGCATTCCAGCTTGGCTTATGCCTTACGCGCAAAAAAATAGCAGAAGCCAGATACTCTTGGTATCATGCCTTCTGCTATATCCGTTCCATCACAAACCGCTTTTAGGAAACAGTCCATATACAACAAAAGGCTACGGACAAAACACTGTCCATAGCCTGCTGCACACAAATTTGTACGGGAAAAGAAACAATATATGAAAAAAGATATAAAATCCCTCTCATGTACTGCTATATTTCCCGATGAAATCCTAACGTGTTATATTACGCTATACTCTGTACAATGTTTCATCGGATTTGATTGTACAGAGCTGATTTTCTTTTTAGGCGGAAGTTCGTTTGTAATGTAAAAGCTCATGAAACTGTTCTCCTTTAAAATTAGTGCAGATTATTTTAGCATGAAAACCAGCAGTTTGTCAAATCCTATTTTTATGAAATTTTCAGTTTTTATCTCTCATAATAGGAAATTTTATATCTTATATAAGAGGTATTGCTTAATTAAATTAGATGTTACGCTTGTATAAAAACAGAGCCAACAAACTGTGGTTTCCCACACGTTCATTTGCTCTGCATCTATGTGTCTGGCTCTATCCTATATTCTTCTTTAACCGTATTCCCATTGAAAAATACGGCTCACTTAAATATTCTTCTTTGTCAATGCTGTATCCTCTTTTTTTATAAAAAGAAACCGCATGATGGTTATTTTTAAACGCCCATATCACAATTTCTTTATACCCTTGTTCCTCCGCCCCTTGCTCGGCAAAATCCATCAGCATTTTCCCAATTCCTTTCCCTTGAAATTGGGAAGCAACATAAATACGCCAGATTTCAAATGCCCCTGCCATATCCGCATCTGCCGTATCTCCAAAAGACAACATTGCCGACACTCGGTTTTCTTCCTCCCACACATACTCTGACAGTCTGCGAGCGACAAAATCTGTCTTTAATCGGCGTGTCCTTGCTGCACATCCATCTGAATTTAGCAGCAGCGGATTGACATATCCAGAATAAACATTTTTCCAGTTCTCATTTACAATGCCACATAACGTATCAAAGTCCTTTTCTCCTAATGGTCGTATCATTTCTTTCTCCTAAATATCGTTTTTCCATTCATTCCCAACCACTGTCACATGCAGATTTTTCACTTCTATCAATCTTTCCTGCCTGCATTTTGGGCAGTAGAGAGGATAATTTATCAGAATAGTATCCTCCCTAATTCTGCTGCGGGTTTTGCTCCCGCAGACAGGGCATAATATCCATTCTGTCTGTTTCAATTTCTTGTCTGCCTTTCATTCAAAAATAATGGTACTATTTCCGATGCCTACATAGCAGATATATCGTCAGCATAAGCGTGAAAAGCTCCGCAAGCGGTACTGCAAGCCATACACCCGTTACCTCTAAAAATCTCGGTAGCGCCAAAAGGAACACCATAATGAATCCAAATGTCCGCAGGAAAGATATGGTTGCCGATGCTTTCCCATTGGATAATGCCGTAAATAATGCGGATGAAAAAATATTGCATCCAGAGAACAGAAAGCTGAATGAAAAAATGCTAAATCCATTCTTTGTAATTTCAAAAACATTCCTATTGTTCTCTGCAAATACCTTTGCAATACTTTCTCCGCTAAACAGGGAAAATAAAAATACAAATATGGAAATCCCTGCTATAAAGCTGAAACAAATACGGACGGTCTTTTTTAGCTGTTTTACATTCCCACTCCCATAGTTATAGCTTACGACGGGGGCTGTTCCCATAGAAAAGCCAATATAAAGCGTTGTTAAGAGGAACTGCGAATAGATGAGTACCGTAATCGCCGCCACGCCGTCCTCGCCTAACAGCTTCATCATCGTTATATTAAACAAAAATGTCGTTACGGCAGTCGAACACTGGCTTACCAGTTCCGACACACCGTTGGAGCAGCTTTTCAGCAGAACAGATGCGTCCATATTAGGCTTGCAAAAGTGCAATTCGCTTCTTTCTGGCGGTAACGCCCCCTCCCTTCGGTCAGCGGCAATTCGGTCGCCGCATTCCAATTCGGCTCCGCCGAAGCGGCTTCCTCTCAGAAAAAATATTGTACCGATAATTGACGGTATCATATATCCGATGCCTGTCCCAATAGCAGCTCCCTTGATTCCCATTTGCAGCAAAACGATAAAGACATAATCAAAAACAATATTGGCAATCCCCGCCAGAACAGCAAGCACTAAGCCTAATATCGGTTTCCCCGCCGTCACAAACAGATTCTGATATAGCACCTGCATCATGTTAAAGGCGGCGAAAATGAGCTGTATCGTCAGATAATCCCTGCAATATGGGAACAAGATTTCACTTGCACCCAATCCCCAGATGATTTCATCCAAAAAGAGAAGCCCTGCCGCTGTAATCAGCAGACCGATAACCGCCCCTGCCACGACAATCAACGTAAAATTGCTTCTGGCTTCCCCTGTGTTTCCATTCCCCATTTTCTTCGCAACGACCGCACTTCCTCCTGTTGCAAGCATCGTCCCCAGACCGACAATCAGATTGATGACGGGGCAGACGATATTGATGGACGACAAGGCGTTCGTGTCTACAAACCGTGCGACGAAAATCGTGTCTACAATGGTGTATAATCCCATAAACAGCATCATCACCATGCTTGGGAAAGCAAATCTGATAAGGGATAGGGCGTTAAAGCTCTCTGCCAACGGGTTTTTCTGTGTTTCGGTCATTCCTTGTTTCCTCCTTGTTTTTCGGTGGAAGCACGAAACGCTGCGTCGGATAGCCATATTCCACAAGCAGTTCCCGTTCTGCAAATCCAAGACGGCGGTATTCTTCCCGCCAGCCCGTATCTGCCTTATCGCCTGCACGGTATGTCGTCAACGTAATCTCTTTCCCATAAAGCAACTCGTCTGCCAGCTTATCAAGGAACAGCTTTGTAATGCCAAGATGCCGATACTGCGGATGGACAGCCAGAAAGTCTATGCTGCCTGTGCCTTGCGAAAATCCCATCACGCCAATAGCCATATCGTCATCCCGTAAAATCAATGCCTTTTTATCCGCAATATACTGATGTAGATTTGCAGCGTAATCTTTCTTATCCAGACATGGGTAGCCGTCAATCGTGAGGCTTACCAGTTCCATCCAGTCATCCACATCTTCGGGCGTGGCAAATTTTATATTGTCTTTTGTCAAATCCATTTTTATAAGTTCCTCCTTCAGATAAATTTCAAGCTGTAACGGGTAGAAGTTTTCCGTTTCCCGAAATTGGGCAGGGGAAGTCTTATACATCGCCTTAAAAATATCCGTAAATGCCTGCTGGCTTTCATACCCGCTCATAAGGGCAATCTCGATAATCGGCTTTGCAGAAAACACCAGAAGTTTTGCCGCTTCTGTAAGCTGCCGACGTTTTGCGTAGTCATGGATAGTCAAGCCGACAGTCTTTGTAAAAATCCGATGCAGATGGTATTTGGAATAATGCAGTGCCGATGCCACCATATCTAAATCCATCTTTTCATGCAGATGTTCTTCGATATAGCGGATAGCCTGTGAAACAATGCGTACTGTCTGACCTTGCATTTTGCAACCTCCTTTCCTCGTTTTGCCCTCACAATTTAAGCATTATGATATGCCAAATCGGGGGTTCAATGAGATATTGTAGCACAAGGAGCTTTCTATCTTTTCATCATTCTTGCTATGTTTTAAACCATCTACATTTACAGCAGTTCTTCTTTCAATGCCCTTATCCATTCTTCTATTGCCTGCACTAATCGAAATTGCTGATGCAGAACCTCCATACCCGTGGCAGGAACATCGGGGGCGTTTTCTTTTAAGTCCATGTTCTCCTCAAGATAGGATTTCAGCACATTGATATTGCCCTCAATGTTATCCAGACATTCCCTCTTCTGTTCCTTTTCCATGCTTTCTAAATTAACGATAACCGCATTAAAATCCAAGAATATGTTAATCGGCTTACAGGATATTTCGAGCATCAGTTTCTCAAATTCCTCATTTCCTGCATCCGTCAAGGAATATACTGCCTTTTCGGGCATTTTTCCCTCTTTCTCCGTGCGGCTTGTGATAAGCCCCTTTTCTTCCAACTGGATAACCTTTTTATAGATGGATGGTGTGCTGATTTTTACCCACTTTGAAATGTTGCGGTATTCCACCAGTTTCTGAATATCGTATGCACTCAAGGATTCCCGTTTCAACATTCCCAATACAATCAAGTCAATGGTCGCCATTTAAAATCCCTCCTTTTTCTATTGACAACTACTATAAATTATAGTATTATAATTCCTGCAATGCAACTACTATATTTTATAGTAGTATAAACAATACTATTTGTCAAGAGAAAGGAGTTCAAAATGAACAATCAAAGTAAAAAGATGGAACTGCTCGGCTGCACATCCATACCAAAAGCACTTTTAGCAATGGGCATCCCAACAATGATAGGTATGTTGGTAAATGCTTTCTACAACCTCGTTGACGCTTACTTTGTCGGCGGGCTAGGGGAGAGCCAGATGGGGGCAATCTCCGTGGTCTATCCGCTCGGACAGGTCGTTGTCGGTCTTGGCCTGCTGTTCGGAAACGGTGCGGCTTCTTACATTTCCCGATTGTTAGGTCGTGGGGATAAGGAAAATGCGGATAAAGTGGCAAGTACCGCCTTATACAGCAGCGTGTCCGTAGGGGCGGTCATCATTATCATTTCTATGGTGTTCCTGCATCCCATACTGAAGCTCTTAGGGGCAACCGACAGCATCCTGCCTTATGCCGCCACATACGCAGGCATTTACATTGTTTCCTGCATCTTCAATGTATTCAATGTCACGATGAATAACATTGTGACTAGCGAGGGGGCTGCTAAAACAACCATGTGTGCCTTGCTGACGGGTGCAGTACTCAATATCGCCCTAGACCCGCTGTTTATCTATGTGTTTGATTTAGGCGTAGCGGGAGCGGCGATAGCGACCGCAATCTCACAAGTCGTTTCAACCTGCGTATATCTGACCTATATTTTTCGGAAAAAGAGCGTATTCCATTTTCGGGTTAAGGACTGCACATATACAAAAGAAACCATGTCTGAGATTTTCAAAATCGGCATCCCGACATTGGTATTCCAGATTTTAACGAGTGTGTCCATTTCCTTAATCAATAATGCCGCTGGTGATTACGGGGATTCTGCCATTGCAGGCAAGGGCGTTGTCACCCGCCTTATTTCAATGGGCAGCTTGTCCGTATTCGGGTTCATCAAAGGCTTTCAGCCCATTGCAGGGTACAGTTACGGGGCGAAGAAGTTTGACCGTCTGCGTGAAGCAATCAAGACTTCCATCCTATGGTCTACGGTTTTCTGTGTGATTTTCGGTGTGATACTGGCTCTGTTCCCTACAGCTATCGTTTCCCAGTTCACAAAGGGCGATGCCGAGATGATTCGCATCGGGGCAGCATCTTTGAGGGCAAACGGCATTTCCATTATGCTCTTTGGATTTTATACGGTGTATTCTTCCCTGTTCCTTGCTTTGGGAAAAGGCAGAGAGGGTTTTATCCTCGGAGCTTGCAGGCAGGGGATTTGTTTTATCCCCGTTATACTGCTTCTTCCGATGGTCTGGGGGCTAAATGGAATAATGTATGCCCAACCGATTGCCGATGTGCTTTCCGCAGTCATAACGGTATTCATGGCGATACCGCTCCACAAAAAGCTGAATGAGATGCAGAGAAAAACTGCTGAAATAAGCCCAAACAACTAAATATCTTTTCTTTCTAACAAACAGAGCCGATGAGCTGTGAGGTTCTCCCACAAGTTCATCGGCTCTGCATCTGTGTGTCTGGCTCTTTGATGACTGTTATTTTTAAATTTTTCGCTTCAATCAATGTTTCCTGCTTGCATTTCGGGCAGTACAATGGATAATTTATCAATACCGTATCTTCCCTAATCCTGTCACGGGTCTTATTAGAACAAATTGGGCAGCGCACCCATTCTCTTGCTATCATCAGAACATTACCTCCCTCTGTGCTTTGTTTTTTTCTTTTCCTGCCGCAGAGCGAATTGCCGCTCTTTCTCTGCTTCTTTCTGTTCTCTGGACTTCACTTTCCGTTCCAGTTTCCCTTGTTCATGTTGGAGCTTTAAGGCTTGCCTCGCTTTCGTTCCAATGCCCTTGTTTTCCAACTGGCTGTTGATTTCCCTCTGCATACGCTTGGGATTGATTTTTCGTTCTTCGATTTTTTCTGTTTTAACTGGCGGACTGAATTTTAGCTTATGCCAGTTTTTGAGCAGAAAATCATACACTTCATAATCTTTCGGCTCTGCGCCGAACGTAATCTTACAAACCTCATATTTGTCACCGTCTATACGCTCAAACAATCCAATCCAAAAGGGATTTTCAAACAGAATTGTCAAGCTGCTTTTCATTGCCATACCATCAACTCCCTTTAAACTGGCTTTCAAATTTATCAAGCCATTCTAACAGGGATTGGTATAACAAACGCTGCTGTTCAAAAATCGCTTTCCCACCCAATGGAATATCTGGATAGCTGGCGGCATATTCGTCAATGGATTTTGCTGAAGCCGTAAGATTGTCCCGCAGCTTCTTTATCAAATCCATTGCTTTTTCCCTTTCCATTTTGTTTAAGTTTGTAATGACAACATTGAAGTCAAACAGCAATGGGACTTTCTGGCTTGCGTAAGTTTCCGTAAGCTGCCCAAAATACGCCCTCCCTTTCTCTGTGATGGAATACACTGCTTTATCAGCAAACTTATCCCCTTTCACAATACTGCTCTCTAAATAGCCCTGCTCATTCATTTGAAGCACTTTCCGATAAATGGACGGGACGCTAATCTTTGTCCATCTTGAAAAATGATGGTATTCCACATCTTTCTGGATGTCGTATGCGCTCTGCGGTTTCTCCATAACAATTCCGAGAATTACCAAATCTATGGATGACATATTCTCACCTCCGTTTTTACTATCATCAATATTACTATTGTTAATAGCAAAAGTCAAGAGATATTTCCTTTTTAGCTATCATCCATTCTATTACGCCTATTCCAATTGTTCCAAGCAGCCTGCTTGTATCGCTCTAATATTCAAAGCAATCTTTTCTTCCGACCAGTACCACCATCTCATTTTAAGCAACTGTTCTATTTTTTCATCTGAAAAACGTCTTTTTATTGGTTTTGCAGGTACACCTCCCACAATGGTATATGGCGGCACATCTTTCGTGACAACCGCACGAGTTCCAATAACTGCTCCATCTCCAACCGTCACGCCTGCTAAAATAACCGCTTCATACCCAATCCATACATCATTCCCGATGTTTATATCCCTTTTATTATCCCATGCTTCTGTGACACTCTTTTTCTCAAGCCCCCATTCTTCAAAAAACAACGGAAACGGATAGGTGGATAAGGAAGCCATCGTATGGTTTGCGCTGTTGAAAAGAAATTTTGCCCCGCAAGCAATAGAACAGAATTTTCCAATCTTGAGCTTATCGTGATTGATTGGATAATGGTACAGTACATTATTCCTCTCAAATTCCGCAGGGTCACTTACAAAATCGTTATACATCGTATAATCGCCAATCTCAATATTTGGATTAGTAACCACATTTTTTAAATAGATAGTCTGTGTATCCCCTGTCCTCGGAAATATTTTTTGTAAATCTGCCATCTTGTTATCCTCCTGTCAATACATATAGTCTCTCGGATTCTCCAGCCCTCATTTACTGCGACTTTCAAATCCTGTTTTATAAAAATCCCCCACTTTTTTGCCAAAAGCACTTGACAAACCAAGCAAAAAATGCGGCGCTTCGCGCCTCTTAATTAAAAAAGCACTTTTCATTCCGGTGCAGCCGGTAAGCATTTTGGATCGGAGGCGATTTTTATGTTACCTGTTATTTATGGCGGTTATACCGCCTATCAGAATACCTTCGTATCTGAATTTCTAAACTTATTCCCTGATCCCTTTGCTGTCCCTAAACAGACATGGGATATCATTGTGAAATTCTGGTATCTTGATCTCTCTGAAACGGATACCATCATGCAGGAGTTTTATTCCCTGCTTGGCAAACCCGCCACACGTTTCCCTTCCTGCCTGCTCCGTTCCTATCTTCTCTCAATCGTACTGAAAGTAGATTCCATTACCGAATGGTGCAGGCTGCTTAAAATAACTCCTTTGTATGCCATCCTCAGTGGTTTCAACGCTGATGACACTCCCGGCGTCGGAACTTTTTACGATTTCTTTAACCGGCTGTGGCAGTCTGACAAAGACAACTACATCCGTCAGGTCAAGCATAAAAAAGCAAAACCGGAAAAAGGTAAAAAACGTGTTGATAAAACTCCCTGCGACACCGACAGTGCTGCAGCTAAACTCCTTCCTCTTTTGCAGCGCATCCACCTTCCAAACAATAATCCGTTTTACCTTATCTTCCGACTGGATAAAGCTCAGTTCCTTGATGAATCCGTCCGCAGGGGACAGATAAATCCTCGCCACCTTTCACTTGCCGGTGACGGAACCCCTCTTGAAACGGCAAGACTGGAACGTTCCAAAAGGATTTGCGGCTGT
>CAJSYQ010000036.1 GCA_910574015.1 Eubacteriaceae bacterium
TTTTTTAGAGAAATTCCTCTGAAAACAGTATTTTTATACAATTTCCGCAATTTATTCCACATAAAAAATGTCTAAAAAGTGTTGCAGTTAGGTTATTTTACAAGTGTTGCACTTACCTTGAAAATTCAGCTTTTTTTCTGACAATAATTAAATACAATAAGTTGCCCAATTCACAAAGATAGTATATAATAAGAAAGTAACTATCAACCCATCCTCTATCAGGGGGTCTCTATCATTCGCCTTAGCGGAAGAATGGAATGACTATGAACCATCAAAGACACAGAAGAAAGGAATCCTTTTCGATTCTCTTTCTCTCCAACACCGGTGAGCGCAGCAAACAGTTTTATGTATCCCGTCTTGTCTTACAGCTGTCTGTCGTTGGCGTAGTGCTGATCTGTCTTGGCGTCGGATGGCTGATCTATCAGTCGGTATCCGATCAGGCCCGGCGGGGACGATTACAGGACAAGCTTACAGAACAGGAAAAACTTGTCAGCCAGCTCGAATCAGAAAAGCAAAAACTGAATACCGAAAAAGCCGCACTTGCCAAAGAGGTTGACACACTGCGTCCACCTGCGGACAGCAGTACAAAAGATGGTCAGACAGATCCCAGCGGGACCTCTGTTGTCCCAAAACGTTATCCGTGTTCCGGAAGCAACGTTCTGGCATCTACATTTACAACTGAGAATCCTTATCTGACCCTGATGGTTTCGGCGAAGAGCAAGATTGTCGCGGCAGGCAGCGGCACTGTCTCTATCATCGGTTCCAATGCCTCATGTCCCGTCATTGTAGAAATTACACATGAAAATGGCTACCGCACGCGATATATGTGCCATGAGAAGGTAAATCAAAAGGTGAAACCAGGTGCCAGGGTAAAAGAAGGGGATATATTATTTACAATTACGAAAGACGAAACATTGGTAGATTATCAGGTTGTAACAGAAGAACTGATCGATCCATTGTCAATCTTAGATGCAAAAGGTTAGGAGGATAATCAAATGATAGGAAAAGTGAAAGCTACAGGTTCTGTAGAAACTTCAAGGACAAAGGTGGGGACGATCATTGGCCAGGGGGCCATTTTCAACGGCAATCTGTCAGCACCGGAGACTATCCGGGTGGACGGCAGTGTAAACGGGGACTGCTCCTGCAGTGAGAATTTGATTCTCGGACCGGATGGTGAGATAAATGGTAACATTTCCGCACAGAATATTATTATATCCGGTAAGGTGGAAGGAGATGTATCCGCAACTGGCAAGCTGGAGATTCTCTCCACTGGAAAACTGACAGGTAATATCACGGCACGATCCCTTGTCATTGATGAAGATGCCTACTTCGACGGCAGATGTACTATGGCGGCCGGCCCGAAGGAGGAGCCTCCGAAGCTTCCTATGGAGAAAGAAGAAAAGGAAGAAAATGACTCAGCAAAGAATAAGAAAAAATAAGAAACATAAGAAAGAAGTGATCAGTCACCTGAATACCTGGCGGCTGATCACTTCTTTTTCATCCCGCAGGTGCAGAGAAAGGCGGAAATAAAACATTTCTCTTTATTCTTTTCAAAATAAATGGTATACTATATGTGATTTTCGCATAAAACACTGTAGACAAGTCAAATAAAACATAATTGGGAGGTATATATGAAGGAAAGACGTAAAATTGTAAAGCATTTGATGATCCTCTGCGCAGTCATAGTAACAGCCCTGGGGATCCCGTCGGTCACAAAGGCGGATGAGACAAATTATCAGGCTGCCCTTTCTACAAACCGGGCAGAAGGAAAGGTTACCTACACCGTTAAAGGTCTGTTGCTGGATCAGGGAGACGAAGCCGATCCCGTACTGGATACAAATTCAGAGACACAAACGGAAACAAAAAACAGTTTGAAACTTATTGTGACAAGTGTTACAACAAAAAAAACCATAATACAAAAAGAGATAGAACTCACACCGGAGAATTGTATAGATGGCGCTTACACCGGAAACTTTTCCCTGAATGATGTAAATTATGCCTACGATACATATGCTGTTTCTTTTGTTATTGGCAGCAAAACCATATCTGCAGGAAATGCCGATCTTACCATCCATACAAATAAGATCAGCATGACCATTAAGGGGGACAGCAGTTCTGCCTCCCGTACCATGTCCATGGTATCGAAGGAGGGTGCCGGCGGCGTGCTGATACCTGGTAGCGGAAATCAGTTATCCATTATGGCGTGGCCCGTTTCCGCCAATGAAAATACAGCGAAAATCATCGGTGCGAAAACCAATATCAGCGGAAACAATGGCCTTGCCTGGGCAACTGATGTGAGACAGGCCGGTGTCTTATACGGAAACTGGAATGCGAAGCTGGTTCTTACAAATACAGCCAACGCCCGCATCAATATGAAGCTGGCGCAGGTTTCCTATCAGGTCATCCCTGCAATCTCTACCTTTGTCACAAAGAAAACAACAGCCCTTGAAAAGAAGAAATCCTTTAACATAAGTGTCCAGGGGCTGAAAAATGTGTACGGTGTCAAAAAGCTTTCCTTCCGTATCTATAATAGTAAGGGAAGTAAGGTTGCTACCGTAACCGGGCAGCGCAAAAATACAAGCGGAAGCCAGTTTGAGGCTGCTGTCACCATGAAGAAACTGAAAAATAAGCTGGATACCTATACGATCAAAGCTGTGATTACCGACAATAATGGAAATACCAGAACCTTGGACAAGACTGCCACCGCCGACCAGCGGGCAAAGTCAGGCAGCCTTTCCATCACGAAGAAAGCAAAGAAGGCAGCCTGTACCTACAAGCTGTCAAATGCCTATCTTCCCGGAAATATCAAAAAAGTAGAATTTGTACTTTATAAGATCAATGGGAAGAAACAAAAGAAACAGGATACTTTCACAGTAAAATCCACTGCCGGCAAAAAGAAAATTTCTGCCACTGCCAGCAATCTCGGTGTCGGAACCTATCTGATCAAAGCCTATGGTTATACTGCATGGAATAAACGCGTCCTTCTGAATCAGGAAAAATATAAGCTGAAGAAAAAGGATATGGGCAAGAACGGGTGGTTCTATGAGAAGTACAATGGAAAGAAATATAAACTTTATTATAAGGATAATAAGGTGCAGACCGATGTCACCAAGCTTTTGAAATTAAAGAAGAGCAGCGCCTCCAATATCAACAACTTTTATATAGAAGTGAACCGCGCTGCCGGAACCGTAACAATATTTATGAAGAATGAAGAAACTGGTAAATACGATCTTCCGGTAAAAACATGTACTGTATCCGTGGGACGTGATATCTCCACCAATGCCGGAACCAGTGGACTTACACTTCACTCTTCCTTTACACCCCTTGGAAACTACTCTATCTGCACCAACGGCCAGTCTGTGAAATACACGATGAAACCAATGTTGGAGCCAGATGGAAGCACGGTATATGCAAGATGGGCTACCCATATTGTGGGAAATGTATATTTCCACGCCATTGCCGTTGGATCACAGTCACACTACGCTCTCAGCTCTTCTACCTACAACCGTCTTGGAACCCCTGCCTCTGCAGGCTGTATCCGGATGACTGTGGCAGATGCAAAATGGATCTATGACTATGCATCCACCGGATCCCGTGTGAAGATCATTAAGGGAAATGCCAAAAAACCAGGTCCCATGGGCAAAAATGCAGTGATCAAGACAAATGGCGTAAGCTACGATCCCACGGATCCTGCTGTCCCGGACTCCCGAAAAAAGGCAGACTACAAAGCAAAAAGAATCAGCGGCTACATGAAAAAGAATGGTACCCGTGTCGGATACTGAAAGGAGTTTACAAAACTATCATGACAATCTATGATGAATTAGTTGCCCGGGGACTGATTGCCCAGGTAACAGATGAAGAAGAAATTAAAGAATTGATCAACACAGGAAAGGCCACCTTCTACATCGGTTTTGATCCCACCGCGGACAGTCTCCATGTGGGACACTTTATGGCTCTGTGCCTGATGAAAAGATTGCAGATGGCGGGAAACAAACCAATTGCATTGATTGGCGGCGGCACCGCTATGATCGGGGATCCCTCCGGACGCACCGATATGCGGCAGATGATGACAAAGGAACTGATCCAGCACAACTGTGACTGCTTTAAGGAGCAGATGAGCAAATTTATTGACTTTTCTGAAAACCGTGCACTGATGGTCAATAACGCGGACTGGCTTCTGGAGCTGAATTACATTGAGCTTCTGCGGGAAGTGGGGGCCCACTTCAGCGTAAACCGCATGCTGACAGCAGAGTGCTACAAACAGCGTATGGAAAAGGGACTGAGTTTCCTTGAATTCAACTATATGATCATGCAGAGTTACGACTTTATGGCATTGTATGAAAAATATGGCTGTAATCTTCAGTTCGGCGGAGACGACCAGTGGAGCAATATGCTGGGAGGAACGGAGCTGATCCGGCGCAAACTCGGCAAAGACGCCTATGCCATGACGATTAACCTGCTCCTCAACTCAGAGGGAAAGAAGATGGGGAAAACACAGAAAGGCGCCGTATGGCTGGATCCCGAAAAAACCACTCCCTTTGAATTCTACCAATACTGGAGAAATGTCAGCGATGCAGATGTGATCAAATGTCTGAAAATGCTCACCTTCCTCCCTCTCTCAGAGATCAAGGAGATGGAGAGCTGGCAGGGAAGTGAACTAAATAGGGCAAAAGAAATCCTCGCCTATGAGCTGACAAACCTGGTTCATGGTGAAGAGGAGGCAAAGAAGGCCGAAGAGGCAGCAAAAGCTCTTTTCTCCAGTGGCAGTGCCGAAAATATGCCGACAGTGGAACTCACTGACGCCGACTTTGAAGAGGGAACCATCGGAATACTGAATCTGCTGAGCAGATCGGGACTGGTTCCTTCCAACTCCGAAGCAAGACGAGCCGTACAGCAGGGCGGCGTCAGCATAGATGGTGAAAAGGTAACGGATATCAAGGCATCCTATGGAAAAGAAATTTTCAAAGACAATGGAATCGTACTGAAAAGAGGGAAGAAAAACTTCCGAAAGATTATATTATAAGTCACTCCTATAGAAAAAGACCCCATGAAGGATTTGTTTCCTCCATGGGGTCTTTTCTTTTCATCTGCTGTATTTTTCTAGTATTATTTCCGATTGATATACATTCCCCGTTCAGCCCTGCGCTGCCGCCTGTTCGTTCTCTTATGCCGGTTTCGCCGGGAGCGGATTTCCCGTTCCGACCGGATCCTCTGAAACAGATAGAACAGAAGAAGTCCTATGGCCATCACAAGGATCGACAGTAGTATCGTCTTTTTCCATGGGAAAGGTTTTTTATTGATCTTCTCCACTGCGTCATCAAACCATTCCGACATATTGATGCTGTCATTCAGGGTGGGAAGGCCGCTGTCCTTAAAGTATATATCAGCCTCTCCTACTACTTTATTCTGATAGGTATAGGAAATCTTACCAATGATCTTTCTTCCATCCCGGCTGGTCTGGGGATTGCTGAAATATTCTATCTTCTTCTGGGCCTTATCCAGACCTATGCCCTTCGGCAGAATCACTCCCGCATTCTCATCTACCGTAATGGAGCTGGTAGCGGAATTATAAAAGGGACTAAATCTCGTAAAAAGATAATTGCTGTTTATATGCTGGATGGAATCGTTTTTAATGTCGTGATGGGCATAGTTGTTAAAGCCATAATTCAGAAGCTTGATGGTGTCGGTGTATTCATTGAGATCCCCGCTCCAGGGTGAATCTGCCCGCATAATAACGGATAGCAGTGTCATGCCGTCCTTCTTTGCATAGGTTACAAGAGTATACCGGCACTTTAATGTATATCCGGTTTTTCCTCCCACACAGTACTCATAGACATACTGGGGAAAATTTCCCGCCAGCAGCATACCGTGGTGATTGTGGAGAGAATGTCCATTCTTCGCCTTATTTGTCTTCGGAATATTATATCTCTTAGTTCCTGTGATCTTGGCAAAATCCGGGTTTTTATATGCCTCCCTGGAAATCAGTGCCATATCGTGTGCCGTCGTGTAGTGATCCTTCATCCACAAGCCGTTAGTATTGGCAAAATGTGTTCCCGTACAACCGAGCTCCTTCGCCCGCTGGTTCATTAAATTTACATAATTGTCAATACTTCCTGCGATGTGTTCCGCCACCCCGTTGCATGCCTCATTGGCAGACATCAGAAGAATGGCATACAGGCTCTCTTCCATAGAAAGCTTCTCACCAGGAACAAGATTGATATTCGAGGCTCCGCTCTCCAGATTCAGTACTGCCGACTTAGAATAGGTGACCGTCTCCGACATAGAAGAATTCTCAATGGCAACCAGCGATGTCATGATCTTTGTAATACTGGCAGGATATTGTTTCTTATCAATATTTTTCTCATACAGGATTGCACCGGAATCCACATCCATCACTATGGCAGAATCTGCAGACAGCGTCAGCTTTTTCGCCTCCACAGTGTCTGCAAAGCCTGGTGCAAGGAAACCCAGCAGCAGCAATATAAAAATCTTCATTCCGGTAATTTTCTTCATATCATCCTCCATAATTTTCATTCGGTTTATCCCATCCACACACTATTTCTATCATACACGATTTTCTGCATTTTTCCAATAACCTATTTCTTTTTATTTTCAATTATGATACAATTCTTTCAAGTCACAAATTAGACAAAAAAGAAAAGGAGTCAACATGCGCTTACGAAATATAAAAGGATCCAAAGAATTTATTGACAAAAGCCCCTTTGTCGTCCACCAGCCTGAAAATTTTAAGGGCTGCTGGCACAACCTCTTCCACAACAGCAATCCTCTCCATATCGAGATCGGGATGGGAAAAGGACAATTTATCCACCAGCTTGCCTTGGATCATCCAGACATAAATTATCTCGGCATCGAAATGTACTCAAGCGTTCTCTACCGCGCTCTGGAAAAGCGTGCACAGACAGATTTGGACAACCTTTTCTTTCTCCGGTTCGACGCAAAATACCTGTCCGATATTTTTAGCTCTGGTGATGTAGAACGGATCTACCTGAATTTCTCCGATCCCTGGCCGAAGGACCGTCATGCCAAGCGGCGTCTTACCAGTCCGGTTTTTCTGTCCGCATATGACCAGATCCTGGCTCCCGGCGGTTTTATTCAGTTCAAAACCGATAACCGCAGTCTCTTTGATTACTCTGTCGAATCCGTGCAGGATTCCGGCATTTGGCATATGGATGAACTGACCTATGACCTCCACCACAGTGAATTTCTGGAGGGAAATATTATGACAGAATATGAGAACCGGTTTGTAGCAGAGGGAAAACCGATCTGCCGTTTTGTTATTTCAAGAAAGGGACGATAAAACGTCCCTTTTTTGCACCAGATTACTTTCTCTGTCATACAATAAATAAAAGCCATCAGGGTGAGAATACTATGTCCCGTTCTATCAAGTGTATTATTTCCCAGAAATTAAACTGCAGCCGGTTCTCAAAGACATTGAATAAAATTATATGCTCATTGATCGAGGTGGAAAAGCTACTTGGAATTAAATAATTCGATTCCCTTTTTGTGAAGCTTCTTCTCAACAAAAAGATTGAGCAGATACATTATCACAGCCACCGTGGGCACTCCCAGGAACATTCCGACGAAGCCGAAGTAAGCGCCTCCCACAGTGATACCGAATATTACCCAAAGAGGTTTGATCCCTGTCAGGTCGCCTAAAATCTTCGGTCCCAGATATAAACCATCGAACTGCTGCAGGATCAGTATCATAATGGCAAATATCAGCGATAATTTCGGGCTGATGAACAGATAGATGATAACGCCCGGAATGGCACCAATGATTGGGCCAAAATATGGAATCATGTTTGTAATACATACGATAAGGCTCATAAAGAGAGCGAAGGGAAGCTTTAGGATGGACATGGCGATAAGGCATATGATGCCTATGATCAGGGAATCGATAGCCTTTCCAAAGAGAAATCCATTAAAAATATGGTTGCATTCTCTCATCGTCGCCCACACGCTTTCTGATTTCTCCTTTGGTACGATGGCAAATACTCCCCGTTTCAGATGGTTGATAAGATTTCTCCCATCCAGGATCATGTAGATGGAGATCACCAGTCCCATCAGTATATTATAAAAGACAGCTGCAATGGAAGAGGACATTTCATATACATAGGGAACAACAATCTCCCCCTGATCCAGCAGCCTGCTTCCAAGATTGTTTTTGATATACTCCATAAAATCTCCCAGATTGATAAATGGGATCATGGCATTCATTTCCTCCTTATGCGTGGACACATAATTATATCCCCGGATCACCGAATGCCCGATTCCCTTCAGGCTGTCCCGGATCTGCGGCGCTATATAGATAATGATGATGGCGATCATTCCCACAATGATGATATAGGATAAAATGACTGCCGCCGCTTTCTTAACCTTCATATAGCTCCCTCTTTTCACCAGGTTAAATAGATTTTTAAAAAGGGCCACCAGCGGCTTGATCAGATATGCGAGAAAGAAACCTATAATAAATGGTGCAAGTATTTTAATTAACCGCCCAAGGGCTGTCATCGTCTTTCCCCAGTTAAGTATGATCACAACCACTGCTGTACAAATTGCCACCAGCATTACCATATACCATATGTTCGATACAAGGCTTTTCAACATTTCCATAACTCTGTTTTTCTTCTCCATTTTGTCCTCCATTATACTTTATCATTTTTTTATAAAATAACCCTTGCTTTTTTAGAAAAACTGTTATATAATAGTTCTTGCGTAAAAAAGTTAAGCGCCATTAGCTCAGTTGGTAGAGCACCTGACTCTTAATCAGGGTGTCTGGGGTTCGAGCCCCCAATGGCGTACTCCCGAGTCCTTGTTTGGCAGACCTGCAACTGCTGGGTGAGGGCTTTTTTTAATGGAAACTCCCCGGTTGGGGAGAAACTCAATTTTTTTATTCTCCATTATTTTTTGCCTCCTCCAGTGCCTGCAGCTCTTCATCCGAAAGTGTGACAAAGGCTTCTCCCTGTTTTACCTCTTTGACATAAGTATAACATCCCTCGGTATTGCTGTGCATACAGTTCAGAATAAATCCATCGTTACTCTTTGTCAGAAGAGCCAGCACAAAGCTAAGGGATCCCCCAATCTGTTTAAAGGCATCGTACTTAACAATCCCGATCTTCTGATAGGTTTTAAGAAGATTGGCGTCGATCCTGTCGATATGATCATCCATCTCCTTGAGCTTTTCTGTGATGAATTCCATATTTTCAAATCTTTTCTGAAAAGATTTCTCCAGACTCCTTCCATCCGCATCCGCCATAAAGCCATCGTATCTCTTCCTCAAGCCGCTGTTCTTTGCCAGTAAAACAATACACATGATCAAAAGCACTACGATCAGTCCCAGGGCGATCAACACAATTAAATCTGTCTCTAAACCAAAATCTGAAAAATGAAACATTGTTATCCTCCTTATGAACACATGTTCTTTTATTTAAAGTATTCTAATATTTTTTCAAGCTCTTCCTGTGAATAATACTCTATTTCCAATTTTCCCTGATTATCTGTTTTTCGGTTGATACTTACCTTCGTACCAATCCTTCGTTTTAACTGCTCCTCCAGATCTCTATAAATAAAATCATTTTCCAATTGCTTCTTTGCCGGTTTTTTCGCTACAGGATTGTTCATGCTTTTTACAAGCTTCTCCGTATCCCGGACACTTAGATTTGTCTCTTCCACCTTCTGTGCCGCTTCAAACTGCCGGTCGGGATCTAAAATACCAAGAAGAGCTCTAGCATGGCCGCTGCTGATTCTCTCATCTACCAGCATATCCAGTACCCGTTCGTCCAGCTTCAGAAGCCGCAATGAATTCGTAATTGCCGTCCTGCTCCTGGAAACCTTCTCTGCCACCTCTTCCTGTTTCAGATCATATTCCTTGATCAGTCTCTGATAAGCCCTGGCCTCTTCCACCGGATTGAGATCCTCACGCTGTATATTTTCAATCAGAGCGACCTCCATAATCTCCTGTGGCGAGTAGTCCTTGATCACAACGGGAATCTCTTTCAATCCTGCCATCTTCGCAGCACGCCATCTTCGTTCACCGGCGATTATCTCATAGTAATCATTCTGCTTGCTCACCACAAGCGGCTGAACGATGCCATGCAGTTTAATCGAATCACTCAGTTCTCTGAGCGCCTCTTCATTAAAATTCTTTCGAGGCTGATTCTTATTCGGCTCCACCTCATTTATTTTTAAAATTGTTTCTCCCGACTTTGCTGCATTCTCTTCGCTGGAAAAATTATCAGGAATACTATTTCTCTTTGGTGGAATCATGGAATCCAGACCTTTACCAAGTCCCATCTTCTTCGCTGCCATTAGTGACTGCTCCTTTCGATAATTTCATCTGCCAAAGCGAGATAAGCCTTTGCACCTGTCGATCTGCTGTCATACTGGGTAATAGGCAGACCATGGCTGGGCGCCTCCGCCAGACGGACACCTCTAGGAATAATTGTATTGTAGATTGTCTGATTCAGATTATTCCTGACATTTTCAATAACCTGCATGGAAAGATTGGTTCTGCCGTCATACATCGTAAAAACTACTCCATTAATGGTAAGTCTCGGATTCAAACGGTCTTTCACAAGATTAATCGTATAGATCAGCTGGCTCAGTCCCTCCAAAGCATAATATTCACACTGAATCGGTACTAAAACAGAATCTGCTGTGGTCATGGCATTGATCGTCAGAGAATTCAGTGATGGAGGACAATCGATAATAATGAAATCATACTGATCTTTAATTTTATTTATTATATTACTAAGAATATAACTTCTGTCTTCCATATCCATCGTCTCAATCTCAATACCAGCAAGATTTACATTAGCAGCAAGAACATCAAGATTTTCAAACACATCCTTCTGCACACACTCATCAAAAGTATTTTCCCCTATCATCAGCTGATATACTGTGGTATCCATCTCATCTTTATCGATACCAAGCCCGCTGGAAGTATTACCCTGGGGATCCATATCAATAATAAGTACTTTCTTTCCTTTCTCTCCAAGTGCAGCAGCCAGATTTATCGTAGTTGTAGTTTTTCCGACTCCGCCCTTCTGATTGGCGATTGCCATTACTTCACACATACTAACCTCCATTCGTACACCATTTTGTGCTTTCTTATGTAGCTTGATGGCGTCATTGAGATTATTATACCACTATCAATCGAATTATGCTACCTATTTCTAAAGAATGTTTCACGTGAAACATTCTTTAGATAGTTTAGATAGAATTGTTTGTTCCATAATAATATAGCAATGTTTCACGTGAAACATTGCTATATTATCTACTATATCATTCTTCTTGGTTTCTTATTCAATAAAGTGGTTTCTTTTTTACCTTACCCGCCTTTCGTGGATATCTTACATCTGTTATCGAAAGATTTTTTATAAAAATGAGAAATCTACACTCCTTGGCCAGTGAGTACTCTTCCACCTCCACAATTTCTGCACTTAATTTTTCCAAGGCCCTATGTGATATCTCAACCTCTTCATTGCACCTTTTTCCTTTATATGAGACGAAATAACCTTGTTCCTTTACAAATGGAATGGAATATTCCAAAAGGACTGGTAATTCTGCTACCGCCCTGGATACAACAAAATCAAACTGATTCCGAAATTCTATTTGATGTCCCAAATCCTCCGCTCTTCCATGATACAGAGAAACATGATTCAGCTTCAATTCCTTTTTTATAATATGAAGAAACTCAATTCTCTTCATCAGAGAATCTACTAAAGTAAAGGTGTACTGTGGACAGAGAATAGCAAGTACAATTCCCGGAAAACCGGCTCCCGTTCCTATATCCAAAACAGATGCATGCTTCCTATTTATAAAATATTCGCTCTTTAGAATCAGTGCCGAATCCAGAAAATGTTTTAGAATAACATCCTTGTATTCTGTAATAGCAGTCAGATTCATTTTCACATTCCACTCCACAAGTATTTCATAATATAACTGTAGCATCTCTTCCTGTTCTTCTGTGATCATAATGCCATTTTCCGTAAAAATTTCTTTTATCATAGTACCGTTACCTTTCCCCCTTAGCTTGTTCTTTCCGATACTGCTCCAGATAGATCAGCAGAACCGATATATCAGAAGGCGATACCCCACTGATTCTGGCCGCCTGTCCCACAGATTCCGGCCGAATATCCGTTAATTTCTGAATTGCCTCCAGCCGCAGGCTCTTAATATCCGAATAATCAATCTCTCCAGGGATTTTCTTTTTCTCTAACTTATGAAACTGCTCTACCTGTTTCATCTGTCTTCTAATATATCCCTCATATTTGAGATTGATATTTACTTCCTCTCTCACCTCCTCCGGCAAGTCTGGTCGTTCGGGATCGATGCCACCCAATATTTCATAAGAGAGTTCTGGTCGTTTAATAAGTTCCGCCAAAGAAATTCCACTGTTCAGCGCAGTACTATGATGTGCCTCAAGCAGTTTTCTTACCTCCTGACTGCTGCCGGCAAAGGTATGCTCTAACCGATGAATTTCCCTGCGGATCATATGGAGCTTTTCTTTCAAATGAAGATATCTCTCCTCTGAAATCAATCCCACCTGATATCCAATCTGTGTAAGACGCTCGTCTGCATTATCCTGTCTCAGCAAAAGCCGATATTCCGCCCGGGAAGTCATCATCCGATAAGGCTCATTTGTACCCTTCGTCACCAGATCATCAATCAATACTCCGATGTATCCCTGAGACCGGTCAATGATGACAGGATCCTTTCCCTGTATCCTCCTAGCCGCATTGATTCCTGCGATAAGTCCCTGTGCCGCGGCCTCCTCATACCCGGAGCTTCCATTTGTCTGCCCGGCGCTATACAACCCTTTCACCTTCTTTAGCTCCAGGGAAGGAAGGAGTTCCAGAGAATTAATACAGTCGTATTCAATGGCGTAAGCATTTCTAACAATTCTGGCATTTTCCAGTCCCGGCACACTGCGATACATTTTTTCCTGGACATCTTCAGGAAGGGAACTGGACATGCCTCCAATATACATCTCATTCGTATAAAGTCCTTCTGGTTCAATAAAGACCTGATGCCGGTTTTTATCAGAAAAGCGTACCACCTTATCTTCTATAGAGGGACAATATCTTGGCCCGGTCCCTTTAATATAACCGGAATACAAGGGAGAGCGGTCTAAGTTCTCCCGAATAATATCATGGGTCTCCTCATTTGTATAAGTCAGCCAGCACTTCACCTGTTCCCTCTGCAGATCTTCCGATGTATTAGTAAAAGAGAATGGTACGATATGTTTGTCTCCATATTGCGGTTCCATCTTATTATAATCAATGGTACTGCCGTCGATTCTGGCTGGAGTTCCCGTCTTAAAGCGCCTGAGGTCAATACCAAGTCTTTCCAGGGAGGAGGAAAGATGATTTGCCGGCTGAAGTCCATTTGGTCCCGAATTCACCGACACATTTCCAGTTATACATCTGGCGTTCAAATAAGTACCTGTACATAGGACACATACCTGACAGCGGTATACCGCATCCGTATATGTCCGCACCCCTGTGATTCTTCCCCCTTCTACAAGAAGCTCCGTCACCTCCCCCTGACGGATCACTAAATGCTCCGTCTCTTCCAGAACCTCCCTCATAGCCTGGGTATATGCACCTTTATCTGCCTGGGCACGAAGGGAATGCACCGCCGGCCCTTTGGACTGATTCAGCATCTTGGACTGGATAAAGGTCCGGTCAATATTCTTACCCATCTCCCCTCCCAGCGCATCCACCTCCCGAACCAGATGTCCCTTTGACGTCCCGCCAATATTGGGATTGCAGGGCATCAGGGCAATGCTGTCCACACTTACGGTAAATAGTATTGTATTTATCGAGAGTCTTGCCAGGGCAAGAGCAGCCTCACAGCCCGCATGCCCGGCACCGACCACAACCGCATCAAAATTATGCTCCATTCCTCTTATCCACCTTTCCCATCAAAACAAATATCTATTTTCCCATACAGAAATCCTTGAAAATCTTATCTGCAAGATCATCCTCTATCGTCTCACCAATTATCCTTCCCAAAGCCTCATAGGCATTGACAAGGTCAATGGTATAGAGATCCTCCGGCATACCGGTCTCAATGCTTTCCCAGAGCTGGCACAAGCTTTCCAAGGCATCCGCCAGCGACTCCTTCTGTCTGGCATTCGTTATATATATCTCATCATTATAATGAATCCGGTTCTCTATAAAAAGTTCGTTTATATATCTCTCCAGCTCCTCCAGTCCTTCTCCTGTGACGGCGGAAAAAGGGATTATTTTCTTATCGGCGCTGACAGGAATCTTTTCCAGGCCTGTCACTGAGGGAAGATCGATCTTGTTGTATAAAATAACACCAGGCAGTTCCTTCGCCTGCTCCAGCACATAAAGATCCTCCGGCTCCAATTCACTTCCAGAATCTATTATACAGATAACGAGATCTGCCTGCTCTAGTTCTTCCTTCGCCTTCTGGATTCCCATATTTTCAATCAGATCGTCCGTTTGTCTTATGCCGGCTGTATCGATAAATCGAAAGAGCATGGATCCAATTCGTATCTCTTCCTCCAACGTATCTCTTGTCGTCCCGGGAATATCTGTAACGATAGCCCTGTCACTGCGAAGAATACAATTGAGAAAAGAAGACTTTCCCACATTGGGTTTACCGATAATGGCCGTCCGGATTCCCTCCCGGATCAGCCGGCCGTTCTGACTATTCTGAAGCAGGTGATCAAGCTCTGATTTTAGAAAATCTGTATGCTCTCTGATGCGGGGAGAAAAATCCTCCAAGGAAATATGCTCTGGATCATCCAGGCCGGCTTCCAGATAGGCTGTGTCCTCCAAAATCATAGAACGCAGTTCCTCAATTTTATTTTTCACACTGCCCCGAAGCTGGCTGAAAGAATTCTTCCATGCTATATCGCTCCCCGCACGGATCAGATCCATAACAGATTCCGCCTGTGTCAGATCGATCCTGCCATTCAGAAAAGCGCGCTTTGTGAATTCACCCGGTTCTGCGATACGGGCGCCCCGTTCCATCAGAAGCTCCAATATTTTCTGACATATCATATAACCGCCGTGGCATTGGATTTCCACCACATCCTCCGCCGTATAGCTTCTAGGTCCCCTCATGATCAGTACAAGAACCTCATCCATTACATTATCCCCATCCGGGCCTATATAACCGTAATGGATCGTATGGGAGCTGCAGTCTGATAAAGGATAGGGCTGTCCCCCCCGGTGAAAAAATATCCCGGCCACCATACTGACAGACTGACTTCCACTGATGCGGATCACACTGATACTCCCATCCTTGGAGGAAGTTGCAATAGCCGCTATCGTATCCTGATGATACATCCAATACCTCCTTATAAGGAAAGGCTGAACCATAAGATCCAGCCTTTCGCACTTAGTTCAACGGCGCTAATATAAGCCCTCCGTTTACCAATCCTCAAATAATATGTTTACTTGTCGCCTTCTTCTCTTCTATACGATCTCTTCCGATCGTGAGAATAGCTATTATTTCTTCTGCGGTAATTGTTGTTCCTTCTGGGAAGTTCCGATGAAAATTCACGGTTCAGAGAAATCACTACCTTTCTGTGCGGCTCATCCCCCTCACTATGAGTATCTACATATTTATCTCCCTGCAGGGCAGCATGGATAATACGTCTCTCATATGGATTCATCGGCTCAAGAAATGCTGTCCTGCCGGTTTTCTTCACCTTAGATGCCACATTTCTTGCCAGATTCTCAATGGTCTCCTTCCTCCTCTGACGATAATTCTCTGTATCTATCTTTACCTTAACATAATTATCTGTCTTCTTGTTGGCAACGATCCCTGTAAGATACTGCAAAGAATCCAGTGTCTGTCCCCTCTTGCCGATAAGCATTCCCATCTCATTTCCACTCAATTCGATATTAATATGCCTCTCAGCCTCGTCATAATCAATCTTTATCTCCACTACAAGATTCATAGCGTCAAAGGTCTTTGTAAGAAAACTGCGGACAATATCCGTAATATCCTCTTTCTTCCGTACACGGATACGTGCCGGCTTACTGAATAATCCAAGAATACCATTTTTCTCTTCCTCGATCACTTCATAGTCGATCTGGTCACTCGTGGTCTCAAGCTGAATCAATGCATTTGTCAAAGCCTCATCCGCCGTCTTGGCAGAAAACTCCTTCCATTCTTCCATAGATCATTTACCCTCCTACTTATCTTTTCCTTTACCTCCGGAAAGCATATGTGCATATCCTGCAACGCTGCCTGGTTCAATATTCTTGTTAATATTCACATTTTTCGGTACCGGATCTTTATCCTTATTGTCATTTACCGGTTTATTCTGATAAGATGAAGCATTTCGTATCGTCGAAGTCTTTGTTTTGGCATATTGCTCCATCTGACGGTTTCTCTCCTGGATCTTGGCATTTTTCTTTGCTGCCTTTTCCTTATTCTTCTCAATCAGATCATCCAGGGACACCTTGTCCATTTTCCGATTCACAAAAATACACTGTACGATCCGGAACAGAGAACCGGTGATCCAGTAAAGACCGATACCCATATTCAAACTCAGGCAGAAAAACCCTGACATCACAGGCATCATATAATTCACCATCTTCATGGACTGTCCCATGGAATCTTCCGATGCCGGCGCATTGTTTGTGCCGGCCTGCATCACCTTTGTATTGATAAACTGCAGTACCATGGCAAGTACCGGAATAATAAAAGCGATCCAGCCATAGGGATGATTCACCTTATCACCAAAAAATCCCATAGGGCTCATATTAACATCCAGACCAAGGAAATTACCTGCAGCCGGTTCCTTCAGTGCCGGAATATAATTACCGATATTATACATTACCTGATACAGACACCACAGAATCGGCATCGTAATAATAAGCGGAAGGCATCCCCCAAACATACTGATGCCATATTTGGCATAGACCTGCTGGGTCTCTTCATTCATCTTTAACTGGGACGCCTGATCTTTTTTATTCTTATACTTCTTTTGTATCTCTTTGATCTCCGGGTTGACCTTATTCATCAGCCGGGTCGATTTCTGCTGCTTGGAGTTCAGCGGATACATGATCAGATAGATTACAATCGTCAATAAAATAATACATAGTCCCGTATTATGAATGCCAATGGTATGGAACACTACCCAGTCAATCCCAAACAGAATCTTACCAAATATCCAATATAACCAACTCAAAATAACTTCCTCCTGTTAATCACGGCACAGGATCATAACCACCTTTATGAAAGGGATGGCACCTCAAAATTCTTTTTACAGCCAAAAAACCACCTTTGCACGCACCATATTTTCTGACTGCCTGTACGGCATATTCAGAACAGCATGGCGTATAAATGCAGGTAGGCGTTCTTTTCAGTGGTGATATATATTTTTGATATATGTGCAGCACTGCCAAAAAAATTCTTTTCAAAATAATCACATCATTTCATTAATCCATGTAATCGAAACAAATGAATCACTGCGCCGTCAACATCTCTAAAATTTTTGTCCTTCACATTGTTTCTGGCAACGATCACAATACGGTTGCCTTCCTTTACCGATGCGTCATTCTTACGAACGGATTCCCTTAATAATCTGGTAATGCGATGACGCACGACACTATTACCGACCTTCTTACTTACAGAAAATCCGTAACGATTGGGACCACTCTCCCCTGTCTTTACATACATGACCAGATACTTATTTGCTTTGGATCTACCTGTTTTGTAGACCTTCTGAAATTCGGGGTTCTTACCCAGCTTTACAAACACAATGGATTCCTCATTGCGAAGACATAAGGTCACAAGAATGCGACCTTATGCAGACAATTTCTTTCTTCCCTTGGCTCTTCTTCTGGCAAGTACCTTTCTTCCATTAGAAGTCCTCATTCTCTTACGGAAACCGTGAACCTTGGATCTCTGTCTCTTCTTAGGCTGAAATGTCATTTTCATGCGGTATACACCTCCTTCATTTAAATAGAATATCAAAATCCGTATCAAGCCTAATTATATTATCAATTTTTACAATAGTCAAGCGTATCTTTCGTATTTATCGCAAATTTCGCGAATTATTATGGAATAAAATTTGATTTTGCCTTTCATTTGTAGTACAATAAGATTGAATGTTTTTACCCATATTCAAGTTTTATTAAGATAGGCAGGATTTTTCATGGAAAACAAGATTAGAGACAAATGGAGCGAAATAATTGAATATCTAAAGGATGCCTATGAGGTCAATGGAGTGTTATTTCGCACCTGGATTGAACCTCTCGAGGTTGTTTCTTATAATAACGGCACTCTGGTTATCAGTATTGATGAACAAAAGCAGGGAGACATCCTAAATTTAATTGATAAAAAATACAAAATGCCGCTTCAGGTAGCCATAGAAGTAATTACGGAAGAACAGGTAAATATTCAATTCCAGTACAAAAGCGAACTTACGGATAAAAGAGTTTCTTCCTATAATAAAGAGGAAATTATGGCAGAAAAATATCCATTCTTAAACAATGGACACTCCTTCGATACTTTCGTCGTCAGCGGCAGCAACAATATAGCTTATGCCGCTGCGCTGGCCGTGGCAGAAAATCCCAATGGACAGATCTACAATCCTCTCTTCCTCTACAGTGGTCCGGGTCTAGGAAAAACCCACCTAATCCATTCCATTGCCCGGTACATTATAGAGAACCACCCAGACTTCAGCGTCACCTATACAACAAGCGAGGACTTTATGAATGCTGTGGTGGAGGCCATCCGTACCAACAAAGAGAAAGGAAATACAGCAGCTACCGCTAATCTCCGCAAAAAATACCGGAACATCGATGTACTTCTTATCGATGATATCCAGTTTATTATAGGTAAGGACAGCACGCAGATTGAGTTCTTCAATACCTTCGAGGCACTTTACCAGTCCGGCAAGCAGCTTGTCATCACAAGTGACCGGCCTCCCAGTCAGATGGAACAACTGGACATGCGGTACCGTTCCCGGTTTAACTCCGGAATGACCATCGACATCCAGCCCCCTGATTTTGAGACCAGCATGGCGATTCTGAGGAATAAACAGGAACACGCGGAAATTAAGCTGGATGACAATATACTGGACTATATCGCGACGAATATAAAATCTAATATACGTGATCTGGAAGGAGCTTACAATAAAATATTGCTCTATGCAAAGTTTAACAATCCAAACGGCAATATCACGCTTCCCACTGCAGAAAAAGCCTTAAAAGATTTTATTTCTCCCAATGAAAAACTTATCATCACAGCGGATTACATACTGGAGATTGTAGCCGACCATTTTAGTCTGGACAAAGAGGCTCTTCTCTCTCAGAAGAAAACAAGGAACCTGACGCTTCCCAGACAGATCTGTATGTATCTTTGCAGTGAACTGACAAATCTTACACAGACAGAAATTGCCGCAAAGCTCAAAAGAAACAACCATACGACAGTTATCCACGGTGTCAACAAAATAAAAGAAGAGATTATTGTGGATAACGAACTGGCAAATACGATACAAATTCTGAAGAAGAAACTGAATCCATAATATTTTGTGGATAACCTGTATACATAAGGAAAAGAAACAGTTGATACCAATTCTTCTCTCTCTTTCCACTAACCCTTGTCCACTTTTCAGGACAGGCTGTATACACAGTTTAAATTATAGAAAAACGGCTGTTTTTCTGTTACTTTAAGTGTTACCAACAAATCAACAGCCCCTATATACTAATAACTACTAAATTATCCTTTATATTTATATATAAAGAATTTTCAACATTACATTAAAGTTTGAAAGGAGTTATTCACATTATGAAATTCACCTGTACAAAAAACAACTTTAACAATGGCATTAATATTGCCCTAAAAGCTGTACCGGGAAAGACGACGATGCCAATCCTGGAATGCGTGGTGATCGAAGCCCAGGAAGAAAGTATCAAGATGACTACAAACGATATGCAGCTGGGAATTGAGACAAGGATCCCCGCTGAGGTACAGGAGGAAGGAATTATTCTGGTAAACGCCAAAATGATCGCGGAAATCGTGCGCCGCCTTCCCGATGAAGATGTGAATTTTGAAGTAGATGAAAATAACAATATCCTTCTCTTTTGCGGTAAATCGAAATTTAATATACCAGGCATCAACCATGAGGAATTTCCCATGCTGCCGCAGATTGATATAGAGAAGAAAATCGCTATCTCACAATTTACGTTGAAAGAGATGATACGTCAGACTATCTTTTCTATCTCGGATAATGAGAGCAATAAAATACTTACTGGTGAGCTTTTTGAGATAAATGGGAATGAATTCAAGATTGCCTCTCTGGATCTGGTCCGGGTCTCCATACGGAAGATTCAATTGAAGGAGAGCTATGACCACATTAAGGTAGTTATCCCCGGCAAGACACTGAACGAGATCAGCAAGATTCTTACTGGGGGCATGGAGGATGAGGTGACCATTTCCTTTTCAAGAAATCATGTGCTGTTTGAATTCAATGAGACGCTTGTCATCTCCCGGCTGATCGAGGGTAATTTTTATAATATTGAACAGATGCTTAAGAGCAGTTACGAGACAAAAGTAAAGGTGAATAAACAGGAATTTTTTGGATGTATCGACCGGGCTACCCTTCTCACCAGGGAATCGGAGAAGAAGCCTGTGATCCTGAATATAAGAGACAATGAGATCCAGATGGAGATGAATACGAAGATTGGCTCCATGGATGAAGAGGTAAATGCGGAAAAAGAGGGAAAGGATCTTAGGATCGCCTTCAACCCCAAATATATCATAGATGTATTGAAAGTCATTGACGATGAAGAAGTATATCTATATCTGTTTAATTCGAATGCACCATGCTTTATAAAAAATAATGAGGAATCCTATATCTATCTGATTCTTCCGGTAAATATGAATTAATGGTGGAAAGGTGACAGGGAATGCAGGAAATCACTATTAGAGATGAGTATATTAAACTGGGACAGGCACTGAAGCTTGCCGGACTTGTGAGTTCCGGAGTGGAGGCAAAGATATTCATACAGGAAGGGCTTGTCATGGTAAATGGAGAGGTGGATGACCGCAGGGGAAGGAAACTCTATCCGGGTGATGTATTTTCACTGAATGGAGAGGAAGTAAAGGTTTCCGCTCTATGATCCTTCAGTCCATCGAACTAAGCAACTTCAGGAATTATGAAAGAGAAGTATTTCACTTCCATCCCGGCACCAATGTTCTCTATGGGGATAATGCCCAGGGAAAGACCAATGTGCTGGAAGCCATCTTTGTGGGGGGGACAACCAAATCCCACAAGGGCAGCAGGGACAGGGAAATGATTCGGACGGGGGAAAGGGAGGCGCACCTGCGCTATTTTGTAGAGAAGAGGGAAAAGCTGTTCCGGGTCGAGGTGCATATGAGAAGGAGCGGTTCCAAAGGAATCGCCATTGACGGACTTCCCATAAGAAACAGCAATGAGCTTCTGGGATTGTCGAATATTGTATTTTTTTCGCCGGAGGATCTTGGTATTATCCGGGATGGTCCAGAGGAACGTCGCCGGTTTGTTGATATGGAGCTGTGCCAGCTCAATAAGGCTTACCTTTTTTATCTTACACAGTATAAAAGAATATTGAAACAGAGAAATGCCCTGCTCAAGCAGATTCAGGAAAGAAAAGATCTAAAGGATACCCTTGAAATCTGGAATGGACAGCTGGCAGAGCATGGCGGGAAGATCATAGGGCTCAGGGAAGAATTTGTGACAGAGCTGAATGAGATCATGAAGAGAAAGCACGACTGCCTTACGGGAGGCAGGGAGCAGGTAGAGATCATTTACGATCCGAACTGCAGGGAGCAGGAATTGGAATCCCGGCTGTTTTTAGAGGAAGACAGGGATATTTTTTTGGGAACGACTACTGTGGGACCGCACAGGGATGATATCCGATTTCGGACACAGGGACAGGATCTTCGGAAATATGGATCCCAGGGTCAGAAAAGAACGGCCGCTCTCTCCCTTAAGATGGCGGAGATTGAAATAGTAGAGAGATCCATTGGTGAAAAACCGATTCTTCTTCTGGATGACGTACTTTCGGAATTGGACCGGAACAGGCAGAATTATCTGTTGGAAAACATAAAGGGGATACAGACCATCATTACGTGTACCGGCCTGGAGGAATTTATAAATAATGGAATCAACATTGATCGCACATTTGAGATCATAAAAGGAACTTCAAAACAACAAGAGACATGAATAGTATGATGAGACGGAGGTTTCCAGATGGAAAAGGAAAATGAAGTAGTATATGGAGCAGATCAGATACAGATCCTTGAGGGATTGGCGGCAGTCCGCAAAAGACCGGGAATGTATATAGGAAGCACATCTGAGAGAGGGCTTCATCATCTGGTATATGAGATCGTCGATAACAGCATTGACGAGGCGCTTGCCGGATATTGTGATGAGATCGAGGTTTTTATCAATCCGGATAATTCCATCACGGTGACAGATAATGGGCGGGGAATTCCGGTGGGCCTCAATCACAAGGCGGGCAAGCCGGCAGTCGAGGTGGTTTTTACCGTTCTGCACGCGGGAGGAAAATTTGGCGGCGGGGGATATAAGGTGTCCGGCGGTCTGCACGGTGTGGGTGCTTCTGTAGTCAATGCCCTTTCCAACTGGCTGGAGGTAGAAATCTGTCAGGATGGAAAGAGATATAAGCAGCGTTATGAAAAAGGACATACCATGTATCCCCTGAAGGAGATCGGTACGTCGGATAGCCGTGGAACGAAGGTTACCTTTCTTCCGGATGAGACGATTTTTACTGAGACAACCGTTTATGAATTTAAGATATTGAAGAAACGTCTGCGGGAAATGGCTTTTCTCACCAAAGGGGTGAAGATCATCCTCTCGGATCTCCGGGAGGATGAGGTGAGGACAGAGACCTATCACTACGAGGGCGGTATTAAAGAATATGTGGAGTATCTGAACAAAAATAAGGATCCTCTCTATCAGGATATTATATACTGTGAGGGACAGAAGGGTGATGTGTTTGTGGAGGTAGCCTTCCAGCACAACTCGGAATTTAATGAAGGATGCTACAGCTTTGTCAATAATATCACCACACCGGAGGGAGGGACTCATCTTGCCGGATTTAAGAATGCCCTGACCAAGACCTTTAATGATTATGCCAGAAATAACAAAATACTTAAGGAAAATGAGCCAAATCTCTCCGGCGAGGACATCCGGGAGGGGCTGACTGCCATTATCAGCATAAAGATACCAGAACCCCAGTTTGAGGGGCAGACGAAACAGAAGCTGGGAAACAGTGAGGCCAGGGGGGCCGTGGATAGTATCGTCAGCGAACAGCTCACCTACTATCTGGAACAAAACCCCTCTGTGGCAAAGCATATCTGTGAGAAATCCCTTCTTGCCCAGAGAGCGAGAGAGGCGGCGAGAAAGGCAAGAGATCTGACCCGGCGGAAGAATGTATTGGAGGGGGGAGGACTTCCCGGAAAGCTGGCCGACTGCAGCGACAAAAATCCAGAGAATTGTGAAATATATATTGTAGAGGGAGATTCTGCCGGAGGAAGTGCGAAGACGGCAAGAGACCGGGCTACGCAGGCAATCCTTCCTCTTCGGGGCAAGATTCTCAATGTAGAGAAGGCGAGACTGGATAAGATTCTTGTAAACAATGAGATCAAGGCGATGATCACGGCATTTGGAACAGGGATCTCCGATGATTTTGATATTGAGAAGCTGAGATATCACAAGATCATTATAATGACGGATGCGGATGTGGACGGCGCTCATATCGCCACCCTTCTTCTGACATTTTTGTATCGGTTTATGCCAGAGCTGATCAAGCAGGGATATGTGTATCTGGCACAGCCTCCGCTGTATAAGGTGGACCGAAATAAAAAATCCTATTATGCATACAGCGATGAGGAGTTGAATCAAGTTCTGGAAGAGATTGGAAGGGATGGAAATAATAATATCCAGCGCTATAAGGGTCTGGGAGAAATGGATGCCGAACAGCTCTGGGACACAACAATGGATCCGGAAAAGAGAATCCTTCTGAAGGTTACGATGGAGGAAGATGATACATCGGAGATTGACCTTACCTTCAATACACTGATGGGGGATAAGGTAGAGCCGAGACGTGAATTTATAGAGGCAAATGCACGATATGTAAGAAATCTGGATATATAAATTGATGGAGGGAAGAGGGAAAAATATGGACGAAAATATCTTTGACAAGGACGGATTTGACGCCATTCAGCCAGTGGATCTAAAGACCACCATGGAAAATTCATACATTGATTATGCCATGTCAGTCATTGCTTCCCGGGCGCTGCCGGATGTCAGGGACGGATTGAAGCCGGTACAGAGAAGGATCCTGTATGCCATGATCGAGCTGAATAACGGTCCGGATAAGCCGCACCGTAAATGTGCCCGTATCGTCGGTGATACAATGGGTAAATATCATCCTCATGGGGACAGCTCCATCTATGGGGCGCTGGTTAATATGGCCCAGGAGTGGTCTACCCGCTACCCCCTGGTGGATGGCCACGGAAATTTTGGCTCGGTGGATGGTGACGGAGCTGCCGCCATGCGTTACACAGAGGCGAGGCTCAGTAAGATCTCTATGGAGATGCTGTCGGATATCAATAAGGATACCGTTGACTTTATGCCGAACTTTGATGAGACAGAGAAGGAGCCCACGGTACTTCCGGCGCGTTTTCCCAATCTTCTTGTAAATGGTACATCTGGCATCGCCGTGGGCATGGCGACGAATATACCCCCTCATAATCTTACAGAGGTGATCAACGGCGTAGTAAAAATTATTGACGATCAGGTGGAGGAGGACAGGGATACCTCCCTGGATGAGATTATGGAGATCGTCAAGGGACCCGACTTCCCCACCGGCGCCACCATTATGGGACGCCGCGGCATCGAGCAGGCGTACCGGACCGGCCATGGCAAGATCCGTGTCCGGGCTGTGACCAATATAGAGACGATGGCGAATGGCAAGAACCGTATTGTAGTTACGGAGCTTCCTTTTATGGTAAATAAAGCGAGGCTGATCGAGAAGATAGCGGAGCTACATAAGGATAAAAGAGTAGACGGTATCACGGATCTCAGGGACGAATCGAACCGTGAGGGCATGAGGATCTGCATTGAACTCCGCAAAGATGTCAATGCCAATGTGATCCTGAACCAGTTATATAAGCATACCCAGCTTCAGGATACCTTTGGTGTAAATATGCTGGCGCTGGTAAACAATGAACCGGTGGTAATGAATCTCCTTCAGATGCTGCAGCACTATCTGAAGCATCAGGAAGAGGTGGTGACACGCCGCACGAAATATGACCTCAATAAGGCAGAGGAACGAGCTCATATATTGAAGGGACTGCTGATCGCCCTAGATAATATTGACGAGGTGATCAAGATCATCCGCGGCTCGGACAGCGCGGCAAAGGCAAAGGAAGGTCTGATGGAGAGGTTCGGACTGGACGAAGTACAGGCGCAGGCTATTATCGATATGCGTCTGCGGGCTCTCACCGGATTGGAAAGAGAAAAGCTGGAAAACGAATATGCCGAGCTGCAGAAAAAGATCGCTGAGTACAAAGCGATTCTTGCCGACCGCAAGCTCTTACTTGGGGTGATCAAAAAGGAAATCACAGCCATCCGGGATAAATACGGGGATGAGAGAAGGACGAGCATTGGTTTCGATGAATTTGATATCTCCATGGAAGACATGATACCAGTGGAAAATACGGTGATCGCTATGACTCACCTTGGTTATATCAAAAGGATGACCAGTGATAATTTCCGAAGCCAGAACCGGGGCGGCAAGGGAATTAAGGGAATGCAGACGATAGAGGAAGATTATATTGAGAATATATCCATGGCGACGACCCATCATTATCTTATGTTCTTTACGAATAAAGGGCGGGTATACCGCATGAAGGCGTATGAGATTCCCGAGGCGGGCCGTACTTCCCGTGGGACTGCCATAGTGAATCTGCTGCAGCTGATGCCGGAAGAAAAGATATCTGCCGTGATATCCATAAAGGAATATTCGGAAGACAACTATCTCTTTATGGCCACAAGGACGGGAATTGTGAAGAAGACCCCCATTAAGGATTATGAAAATATCCGAAAAACTGGACTTCAGGCCATCACCTTAAAGGAGGAAGACGAACTTATCGAGGTAAAGGTGACGGACGGCGATCAGGACATTATTCTTGTAACGAAAGAGGGTCAGTGCATCCGTTTCCATGAAAAAGATGTCCGTTCCATGGGACGCATTGCTATGGGTGTCCGGGGAATCAATCTGGGTCAGAGCGACGAGGTGGTAGCGATGCAGATGAATTCCCAGGGAGACAATATCCTGCTGGTATCGGAAAATGGTATGGGCAAGCGCACGAATATCAATGAATTTTCAGCCCAGTTCCGCGGAGGAAAAGGGGTGAAATGCTATAAGATCACACCAAAAACAGGAGAAGTGGTGGCGGCAAAGATTGTGGAAGATGGATCGGATATTATGCTGATCACGAATGAAGGTATTATTATCCGCACCGGCGTTGACGGGATTTCCATTCTGGGACGTGTGACTTCCGGCGTGAAGCTGATGAATCTGGACGAGGAAAAGGATATCAGGATCGCCAGCATTGCCCGGGTATGGGAAGATGATTCAGAAGATGAGACCGACGGATCGGAAGAGGATCTGGAAGGAGTGGAAAATTCTTCAGGAGATGTTGAAAATGAGAACGATTAGTACCAGTGAAATAACAAGAAATATAAAAGAGATGTGCATGGAGGTCAATATCCGGCTCTCCGATGATGTAAAGAGGGCTCTTATCTCCAGCAGGCAAAAGGAAGAGTCCGTGATTGGAAACCAGATATTGGGCCAGCTGGAAGAGAACATGGATATTGCTTATGAAAACCAGATTCCCATCTGTCAGGATACCGGTATGACAGTTGTATTTTTGCGTATCGGCCAGGATATCCATATTCAAGGTGGGTTGATTGAAGAGGCTGTAAATGAGGGAATCCGTCAGGGATATCAGGAGGGATATCTCCGCAAATCAGTAGTGGGAGATCCTTTGATCCGTGAGAATACGAGAGATAATACACCCGGCGTGATACATTATGAAATCATACCTGGAGACCAGTTGGAGATCACGGTGGCACCGAAAGGATTCGGCAGCGAAAATATGAGCCGCGTCTTTATGCTGAAACCAGCGGATGGCGTCGAAGGTGTCAAGAAGGCCATTCTGGAAACAGTAGAGGCGGCCGGACCAAACGCCTGTCCTCCTATGGTGATCGGAGTGGGGATTGGAGGGACATTTGAGAAATGTGCGGTCCTGGCAAAAAAAGCACTGACAAGAGATATTGGCAGCCATTCTCATCTCTCCCATATAAAAGCTTTGGAAGAGGAAATGCTGGAGAGAGTTAATTGTCTTGGCATCGGTCCCGGAGGGCTGGGAGGACGGGTGACAGCCATTGGACTGAATATCGAGACATATCCGACACATATAGCAGGGCTGCCGGTGGCAGTCAACATATGCTGTCATGTAAACCGCCATATAAGGAGAACACTGTAATGGATAAATATATTGAGACACCGCTTACAAAGGATAAAGTAAAGGATCTGAAGGCGGGAGATTATGTCTATATCACAGGAATCATATATACGGCAAGGGACGCCGCCCATAAGCGCATGACAGAAGAGCTGGCAGCAGGCGGGGAGCTTCCCTTTGATGTGACAGATCAGATCATCTATTATCTTGGTCCCACACCGAACCGGGAGGGACAGGTGATCGGATCTGCAGGCCCCACTACCAGCAGCCGGATGGATAAATACGCTCCCGTTCTTATGGAACATGGGATGACGGGGATGATTGGGAAGGGTAAGAGGAATTGGGAAGTGATATCCTCCATGGAAGAAAATACAGCCGCATATTTTGCCGCTGTGGGCGGTGCGGGAGCACTTCTATCCCAATGTATCAAAAAGAGTGAGGTGATCGCCTATGAAGATCTGGGAACAGAGGCAGTCCGCAGGCTCTATGTGGAAAAACTTCCCGTGATCACGGTGATCGACAGTCACAAAAATAATTTATATATGACGGCGCCGGAGGAATATAGGCTGCCCTATGAAAAAGAGAATTCCTGATCAATGTATCAGAGAGTTAAACGGAGAATATCTATATGAAGATACGAGTATTGCTGTCCCTTATTTTTCTTTCGTTTCTTTTTGTCAGCAGGACATCTTATGCAAAAGAAATCACCGGCGTATGTGGTGACAATGCCAGTTATTCTTACGATGATCAGAAGGGGATCATGACAATATCCGGATCCGGCAGGATATATCAAAACTGGAGTGAGGAGATAACGGCAGGGATCCGTCAGCTTATCCTGGAGGAAGGTATCACCAATACAGGAAAAAGTACTTTTCAGAATGCCATTCATCTCACGGATGTCCGTCTGCCGGACAGTCTTACAGAGCTCAGCGACAATAGCTTTTCCGGGTGTACTTCTTTGAAATCTATTCTGATTCCCAAAAATGTAACGAAAAAAGTGAATTCAGCTTTTTCCGATTCCGGTATAGAGGAGGCAGTCTTTGCAGAGGGAACCCGGGTGGTGGCGTGCCAGCTCTTTTCAAATTGCAAGACATTGAAAAAGGTTACGCTGGCCAGCACGATCCAGACGATACGGGCTTCTTCCTTCAGCGGCTGCAGTAATTTATCGGTGATAGAGCTGCCTGATCAATTGCAGGAAATCCATTATGATGCCTTCCGGGACTGCGTATCTTTAACAGAGATAACAATTCCTGGATCTTTAAAAAATGGCGGGACAAACTGCTTCGCGGGATCCGGTCTGGAGAAAATAACATGGGAGGAAGGGATAACAGATATACCATCAGAAATATTTAGTGGATGTACGAAATTACGCGAGATTGATCTGCCGGACAGTGTGAAAACCATTGGCTACGCAGCATTCTCCGGCTGTGAATCCCTGACCATCAGAAAATTTCCTTCCCAGCTGACAGAGATTGGGAATCATGCTTTTTATAACTGCCGGCGTATGATCTATAGTGAATTACCCTCAACTCTCACAAGGATTGGAGATTATGCTTTCTTTGGTACAGGTATTGCTGAAATCACACTGAAATCTCATATCACATCCATTGGATATTATGCCTTTAACCGGAATACGGTGATCCGCGGCGAGGATGAGACGCAGGCAGAGACTTATGTAAAAAAATTCGGGAATCCCTATGTCCCTGTCAGACGATCCATGAAGAATGTCAGAATAGCAGATATACCCAATCAGGGATATACGGGCCGGGCGGTCATGCCGCAGCTTACTGTGACAGACGGCGGCAAGGTTCTGCAGCCAAATGTTAATTACCGGCTCACCTATCAAAGTAATGTTGGCTTTGGCACTGCTAAGGTCACAGTGACAGGAATGGATTCCTATTATTTTGGATCAAGAACAGAAACATTTCTCATCGTTGCTCCCAAAGGAGGCATTTATAAAAAAGGAAATTTGAAATATAAGGTAACGGACAACCGCACAGGCGGGAAAGGTACCGTGGAAGTGATGGGAGTGGTAAAGCAGAAAAAATCTGTTACCATCCCCAAGACCATTAAGATTGGAAAGTACAATTATAAGGTGACTTCCATTGGAAAGAAAGCATTTTATAGAAAGAAGAAGATAAAGAAGATCACCATATCTTCTACAGTGATTAAAAAAATTGGATCCATTGCTCTCAAGGGAATCGATAAGAAGGCCAGGATTAAAGTGCCGAAAAGCAAAAAGAAGGCCTATAAAAGGATGCTGATAAAAGCAGGTCTTGGTAAGAAAAATAAAGTGTCATAACCGATGTAAGCAAATTTGGAAAAAGTATTTGACAAGTGTATGAAATTCTGTTAATATATTGATTGCACTTGATAAGTGCAGATTTATTAAACATTGTTTCAATATTCAGCTGGAGAAGTACTCAAGTGGCTGAAGAGGCGCCCCTGCTAAGGGTGTAGGTCGTTCGCGCGGCGCGAGGGTTCAAATCCCTCCTTCTCCGTAATGAAAAAAACCGGGTAATTTTTATTTTATAAAAGTTTGCCCGGTTTTTTATTTCATGTTATAGTCAATTTAAATTTAAATCTGCAGTCCTTATTTCTTGTGGATATGAGATAAAATTACATCTATATATGGTATAGAAAAAAAAGTTTTTAGTTTTTTGAAAAAAAATGAAAAAAAGTGTTGACATTGGAAGATCTTTCTGATAATATAGTCCTTGCTGACGCGGTAATAAAACAAAAGCGAAAGCAGAGAAACAGCCGGTTTACAGCAGGTAGACGGCAGTGAGGACCTTGATAACTGAACAGTGAAACAACCTTGAAAAATTCTAAGACAATTTTTCGGAATTAGGTTTTAAACCAACCCGATTCAATTCCAGAAGGCAGCTTCGAGAGAAGATGCCGGAGGAAAGGTTTCAAGAACGAAACACACAGATCGAACGGATATAAAGAAACGCGCGGTCACTGAAAGAAGTGACAGCTTCGCAGCTTTATTCTGGCGGTCAAACTTGGATCTTAAGAAAAGAGATCATTTTAACATGAGAGTTTGATCCTGGCTCAGGATGAACGCTGGCGGCGTGCCTAACACATGCAAGTCGAACGAAGCATCCCTTCCGATGAATGGACCAGCTTGCTGGGAAAGGAATCAATTGGGATGACTGAGTGGCGGACGGGTGAGTAACGCGTGGGTAACCTGCCCCATAGAGGGGGACAACAGCTGGAAACGGCTGCTAATACCGCATAGCAGGGAAGAGACGCATGTCTTTTCCTTCAAAGATTTATCGCTATGGGATGGACCCGCGTCTGATTAGCTAGTTGGCAGGGTAACGGCCTACCAAGGCGACGATCAGTAGCCGGCTTGAGAGAGTGGACGGCCACATTGGGACTGAGACACGGCCCAGACTCCTACGGGAGGCAGCAGTGGGGAA
>CAJSYQ010000037.1 GCA_910574015.1 Eubacteriaceae bacterium
AAAATCAAAGACATCATAATATAGCACATATCATTACATAAATAAAAACGGCTACACCACCATATTTACGGGGCTTGTAGCCGCTTTTTCACTTTCCAACTGTCAAAGATGGGATTTTACCAACTTATGCATTGATTTGTCAAGTAGGTTTTGAGTTCTTGTTATCCACATTTATAAGCGAAATTTATAAGAAGCCTAATAATTTTGGAATTCAGAAAGATAAAATCAATTCATCCTGTAAATTTATATAAATTTATTAAAAAAACAATTGAATTTTTTGAAGAAATGAGTTAGAATAAGAAAGCAGATACGGAGCATGGCGTAGTTTGGTAGCGCGCACGGCTGGGGGCCGTGAGGTCGCAGGTTCAAATCCTGTTGCTCCGATTTTCTTGTCTTAAGAAGAAGTTATTATAAATTTTCAGACTGTAGATAAAGTCCGTGACATACGTCTCGGATTTTTCTTATGGAAGGTATCTGATGCAGGAGGATGCAAAAATTATGGAATATGGACTGATCGGAGAAAAGCTTGGCCACAGTGCCTCAAAAGAAATACACGGAATGCTGGCGGACTATAACTATGAACTGCATCCACTGGCAAAGCAAGAATTCGCCCCCTTTATGGAGCAGCAAAATTTCCGTGCCATCAATGTCACCATCCCCTACAAACAGGCTGTCATTCCCTACCTCTCCTGGGTGGATGAAACGGCAAAGGAAATCGGGGCGGTAAACACAATCGTAAACCGGAATGGAAGGTTATACGGATATAATACCGATATGCCGGGGTTCGTCTATATGGTACGAAAAAACGGCATTGAAGTAGAAGGAAAAAAAGTAGTTGTCCTGGGGAACGGAGGCGCCTCCCAGGCGGTACAGGCAGGTATACGGCATATGAAAGCCTCCCGGCTGGTCGTAGTAGGAAACCGGACAATTACGGAAGGGGTCATTACCTATCAGGAATGTTTTCAGGAACATAGCAATGCCGATGTTATTGTAAATACAAGCCCTGTGGGAATGTTTCCCAATATTGATGCTTCTCCGGTTGACCTGGCTCATTTTCCCAGGTGCCAGGCGGTGATCGATATCATTGCAAACCCGTTCACCACAAAGCTTACTGCCCAGGCGGCGGCGTTGGGCATTACCGGCATTACCGGACTGGAAATGCTGGTGGCACAGGCCAAGTATGCCGCAGAAATTTTTCTGGATCAGGAGATTCCAGATGCCCGGATTGATGAAATTTACCGGAATCTGGCTGATAAAGACAAGGACTGACGCAATGATGCCCGTCGGTTTATGTATATTTCTTTTCCTTCCCACATAAAGTAATATAGGCGTATTGCAAACGCCCATGTAATCCATATACTTTATTTGGGGAGGTTTTTTATGTGCAGCATTTCCGGCTTCTTTAATCCCAATGCCGCTTTTCTGGAGCAGAAGGACTATTATACGCATATTCTGGATGAAATGAGGCAGGCGCTCCGGCACCGCGGTCCCGACGAGGATGACAGAATACTTACAAACCGGTGCGGACTGGCACACACACGCCTGTCCATCATTGATCTGACAAACGGCCACCAGCCAATGACAAGACGACTGGATGACTATGCCTATCATATCGTTTACAATGGAGAAATATATAATCTGGACCTGCTTCGCAGCCGTCTCCGGGAACATAATGTAATGCCGCAGACAACTTCTGATACAGAGGTTCTTCTCCTATCCTTCCTCACCTTTGGTGCGGATTTTATCAAAGACGTGGATGGTATATTCGCTTTCGCCATCTATGATGAACGCCATGAAACCCTTACACTATTCCGGGACTCCTTTGGCATCAAACCATTGTTTTATACGATCCATAACGGCACATTGGTATTCTCTTCCGAGCCGAAGGGATGCTTTTGTTTTCCCGGTGTGGAAGCCGTACTGGATCGAAACGGGCTAAACGAGATTCTCTCCCTTGGTCCCGCGCGCAGCCCCGGCTCCGGAGTCTTCCAGGGGTTTCATGAACTTCTGCCCGGCTCGTATATGACCTGCAGCCGGTATGGACGTCATACAACGAATTACTTTCATCTGGAGAGCCGCCCTCATTTTGACTCCTATGAGGAGACAGTGGAAAAAACGTCCTTCCTGATACAGGACGCCATACAGAGACAGATGATATCCGATGTCCCCATCTGCACCTTTTTATCCGGCGGGGTGGATTCCAGTGTTGTATCTGCAGTCTGCGCAGCGGCGCTAAAAGAAAAAGGGGAACGGCTTACCACCTATTCCTTTGATTTCACAGAGAATGACAAGTATTTTAAGGCAAATTCTTTCCAGCCGTCCCAGGACCGGCCTTATGTGGATAAAATGGTGGACTTCCTTGGCTCTGACCATCACTATCTGGAATGCAGCAATACAACACAGGCCGATCTTCTGACCCGCTCAGTGGATGCCCATGACCTTCCCTGTATGGCGGACATCGATTCCTCCCTGCAGTACTTCTGTGAAAAGGTCAGCCACACCCACAAAGTGGTTCTGACCGGTGAATGTGCCGACGAGGTATTCGGCGGCTATCCCTGGTTTCATCGCCAGGAGATGCTAAGCTCTGGTACGTTTCCCTGGACTCCCTCCCTGGAACCGAGAAAAGTTCTGCTCTCCCCTTCTCTTGTGGAAGAGCTGCGGATGGAAGACTATGTTGCGGAGGTCTATCACCGGTCCATCAGCGAGATTAATATTCTCCCCGGTGAGAACGAGACGGAGACAAACCGCCGCCGTGTAGGGTATCTGAACATCCGTTTCTTTATGCAGACACTCCTGAACCGCATGGACCGCACCAGTATGTATTCCGGACTGGAGGCCCGGGTTCCCTTTGCCGACCGCACCCTGGTAGATTATGTTTTCAATATCCCCTGGGAAATGAAGGCAAAAGACGGTCTGGTAAAAAATATCCTTCGTCAGGCATCCAAAGGACTTCTGCCGGATGAAATCCTGTTTCGGCGCAAAAGTCCCTATCCCAAGACATATAACCCCTATTATGAGACACTGCTTGCCGGACGGCTTCGGGAAACACTGGCGGATCACTCTCCTCTCTGCGAGCTTCTAAATATGAAAACACTAAACCAGTTTCTGGATAATCCGAAGGACTACGGCAAACCATGGTATGGACAGCTGATGGCAGGTCCTCAGATGATCGCCTATCTGCTGCAGATAGATTATTTTCTAAAGAAATATAAAGTCCGAATCGAATTATAGTTGATAAAATAGTACAAAACCCCGGAATCCGCATTGGACCCGGGGTCTTCCATTTATTACCTCTTCAAATTACGGCATGCAGCGCTTTTCTGTCTTATCGGCATTCTTATAAATACTTTTCTATCATCCCCTGCTCTACAACACGTTTCCCCAACAATGTAATCGCCTGCTTTGGACAGATATTTACGCACCGATAACACATGGTACATCTGTTTCCGGCTTTGGCAATATTGTTTTGAATAGTCAGATTTTTCATTGGGCATAACTCTGCACATTTCCCACAAGCAGCACATTTTCTGGTATCTATTTTTACTTTATCCGTATATTGCTTCGTTTTATGATAAAAATACAAACGTTGTCCAAACAATCCGGCCAAATGATACAGTAAACCGATTCCTTCTTGCGGCGGCCTCCCATTTTTCATATCCAAAACTGCATTAGTAATCTTCTTTTCTGCCGCTTTCACAAGTTTCACGTTTTTCTCCATAGGCCGTTTCAATGCCTTTTCATCAGCTATGCTGTCCGGCATCTTCAAATGCAATCCACCTATGATTTGTGCCTCATACTTATGAAGCCGGCGAGCTAAAATGCCTGCTCCATCTCCGCTAAATAATCCCATCGTTGCTATTACAAAGATTTTTTTCCCTCGCCATAGCTGTTGATATCTGTCTACAAAATCCTTAAGCATTTTAGGTATATTACTAAACTGCACAGAGTAACTGAGAATAATCTCTTTATTGTTTTTTATGTGACTGGCTATATTTTCATCCTCTATTGCGAAAGCTTTTGCTGCCTCATCATATTGACCAAGAAAAGTTTCCACGGCATATCGTGAATTTCCTGTTCCGCTAAAATAAATACCAAGCATTTCAAAGCTCCAATCCATATATCCGAATACCTATTTTTTAACAAGTTAATTCATTCTCATTGACCTCATCTGGTTTCTTCCGTTTTCCGTCTGTGCATCGAAAAATCGTACTGGCTGTATTCCCGCAATGTGTCCAGTATTCCCCTGTCATCCGCTTCTTTTATCTGCTTATCCCGCTCTCTCTTAAAACTCCGCTCATCCTGTATATTCCCGGGACCAGATACACATCCGCCCTCGCAGCACATTCCCTCGATGAAATCCTCCGGCAGCTTTCCGGCTTTCATAAGCATCAGTGCCTTCTTACATTCAGACGCACCATTACAGCGATGTACATTGACCGAAATATCTTTTCCCTGCTCACTCAGCGCCTGCTGCACAGCATTTGTAACACCCCCGGCATTTCCATAGCGCTTTCCATATACGCTTCCGTTCTGCTCACCAATGGAAACCGGCTGGAGCTGTACCTCCTTTGCCCGGAGCATGGCCCGCAGCTCTTCAAAAGTCATGGCAAGATCCGCGTTTTCTCCCGGATATGCCTGATCCTGACCCGCTTCGCTTTTCTTGGCAATGCATGGTCCGATAAAGATACATACGGCATCCGGATCCATGGCCCGCACAAGACGTGCCGTAGCCGCCATCGGAGAAACCGTAGTCGAAATATTCTCTGCCAGACTTGGAAAATGACGCCGGATCATATGTACAAATGCCGGACAGCAGGAGGTGGTCATCTTCTTCCCCTCATTATACGCCTCCGCCCATTCCCTGGCCTCGGAATCCGATACAAAATCTGCCCCGATGGCTACATCTACCATGTCCTTAAAGCCCAGCTGCTTCACACCGTCCCGGATGGATTCCATCGTGATATCTGCTCCGAACTGTCCCTCCGCCGCCGGCGCCACCATGGCATAGACCGGTTTATCGCTTTTCAGATGATCAATAATTTCCACAATGCGGGAACTGTCAGAAATGGCGCCAAAGGGACAGGAATTGATGCAGGCACCACACCGGATGCATTTTTCCTCGTTAATGCTCACCGTCCCGTCCTCCTCGCTGGCCTGAATGGCGTCCACCGGACAGGCGCGGCGGCAGGGACGCATAATGTCCACAATGGCATTGTATGGGCATGCATCAAAGCATTGTCCACACTCCCTGCACTTATTGGGATCAATATACGCCTTCGTTCTTGTCATGGTAATGGCATCAAATTTGCATGCCTGCATACATTTTTTCCCCATACACTTCTGACAGTTGTCTGTTACGGAAAAGCGGGTGATGGGGCAGTTTTCACACGCCGCCGGCAGGATCACCACCGTATTGTTGCAGTCATCCCCGGTTGCCGGATTAATATTCTTCGCCAGCATAATGCGTTCCCGGATAATCTCCCTCTCCTTGTATACGCAGCACCGATAACTCGGTTTGCTTCCCGGCAGGATCTCATAGGGCAGTGTCGCCTCTATCTTCTCCAGATTTCCTTCAAAAGCTGCCTTTGCCACATGATATAGTACTTCACTCTTTACTTCCTCAATCGTATCGTTTTCGTTCAGCATGACTATCCTCCATTCTGTACTTTAGTCGTTACTAATATTTTATCATACTGTGCTGCCGACTGTAAATACAAAAAAGAAGTCTGCCGCCTATTGTCTAATGCCTATTGCACCGTATGAATATCCATATTCTGGCGCCGGTATGTGTCATTGTCCTTCATTCTTAATTCCACATCAATTCTTGTTATCTTTTGTTTCAATGCTGCCTCCCTCTTCTCGTCGCCGGAAGCCCCTCTCAGCTGCTGCATAAGCTGCTCCTTCTCCTGCCGGAGCTGTTTGACCTCGGCATCCACTCTGTCCGTATTGCTTGTACATGTCTCCGGCTTCTCCGGTCGTTCTCCCGACACCCGGGCACCTCCCCCTGGTACTCCTTCCATAGGATCATTTCCATAACCTTCACCGATCCTCATTGACATAATATCTTCCTCCTTTTTAATTTTTCCAGATGATATCCGGCTTCATAATTTATTTCGGAAAAATGATATCAGTCTGATACCAGGTTGATGCCGATGGTAGTCTGGCCGCCGTGAAATGTTATACTCCAGCTTAACACCATGGTGCCAATTTGAATTGAACCCGCCACTGCGCTAGTCTCCCATATTCATCAGCACGGTCAATACAAACACCCCGTCCTCCGTCCGTATCTCCATGGCTCCCTGATACTTTTCCGCCACCGCCCTGATATTAGCAAGGCCGGTTCCCCATTGAATTTCTTTACTTACACCGCAGCTGTTTTTCACCTCCAGCAAAAGAAAGGCTCCCTGCAGGCTGCTGTTTACATAAATGAATCTGTGAGCTCCCTCCCCCATCCGGCCGCAGGCAGCGATCGCATTGTCCAGGGCATTGGACAGGACAATACAAAAATCGATGTCGCTCACACCGCATGGATCAGGCACTGCCAGGGTACATTTTGTCTTTACCTGTGCCGCTTCTGCCATCCCCAGCTTATTTCCCAGTAATATATCCAGTACCGGATGTCCCGTACTTACAGGAAAGTCCAGTTCCTCTGACAGCCCCCGCATATCCTTCAGATACCTGGCAGCTTCTCCATATCGGGAGCCGGATGCACTTTTGTGCAGCAATTCTTCCATTACCGTAATATGGGTCCGAATATCATGGCGGAAGGATCTCGTTTTCTCATATTTCATCTGCGCCTCTTCCACATACTGCTCCATATAACGCCCCTCCTGCTCCAGAATCAATACCCTCTTCTGCAGCATAAACCCCTCCTGTAACTTTCCGCAGGCATAGTTGATGCCAAGAATGCTTACTAATCCAAGAAGCTGCACGGTAAACAGAGGCCAGGGATCCATACCGTCCAAAATCCTGGGGGAATCTGTTGTGATGGTACTGCCGCTCAGTTCGGAACCGATATATTCGCTTACCAGAAGGATCAGAAGCACCGGAAATAGAAATAAAAGCTCGTATTTCCCTCTCCCTGCCTCCCGGGGAAATCTATATCTGTCCACAAACTTGTAACAAAGGATTACTAGAAAAAGGGAAAGCAGGAAACCGACCGCTATGAAAACAAGCGGCGGCAGTCTCAGACCTCCAACAGAAATAACGGCTAAAATAATTGCCCCTAATAAATTTATTACCCCGTTACACAGGTATAGTATTGTCAGTGTCACTATGGAATAGAAAAGAACTGACTGGGAACCAGCGGCAGCCTCCCCGGAAAAATCTCTTCCCGAAAAATAGAATAATACAATATAGAGCGTCAGTCTCCCAATCTCCCCCCATGAGAAATATACCGAAATAAGAAAGACCATGAAACCAAAAAACAGGTAGTGGATCAGGGCCGCCCTTTTTCCAAGAAAACGGTGAAAGAAATACAATCCCACCCACAGCTCCAGCATGTTCAGAAAATATACATTGATAAACTCCGGCATCCAGTTCATATTATGATCTCCATTCCTTCATGTAATGTAAAACCACGCCGGAAAACTCATTTCTTCGCAAACGGGATACGGGCACTTCATAACCGCCCCTCATAGAGACAGTCCCGTTTCGAAATCCCTGTATATGCTGAAGATTGACCAGATAGCTTCTGTGGCACTGATAAAATCTGTCATCCAGTCTGTTTACCAGTTGATTCATCTTTTCATAATAATCCACTACCTCACCCGTGCTCAGATGGAGATAAATCTTTCTGTCGATCACCTCACAATAGACGATTTCCTGAAATGATATAATAAGCTTTTCCTGTCCTCTCTGCACGAACAATTTTCCTGTCTCCGACTGTTTCATAACAGCAAGCAGACGCTCCATTGTGCTGTCAAAGGTCTCTCTGTCTAACGGTTTTAGAAGATAATCAAAGGGTCTTACTTCAAAGGAACGGAATACCATTTCTTTTAATATGGTAATGAACAGAATCTCTCCTCTAAATCCCCGGCCGCGCATCCTCCTGGCTGTCTCCATGCCATCCATTTTACCCATCTGGATATCCAGAAACAGAATATCTATCTGCCGCTCCGACCGCAGTAATTCCTCCCCGCTTAAATAAAGGGAAATCCTGACCTGAATGTTTTTTGTGCGGAAAAAATCCTGGACAAATTGACGGATGCGTTCCAGAATTATTTTCTCATCGTCGCAGATTGCAATATAAATCAAATTTCAGTCCTCCCCTCTAAATGAATAATGGGAAATAATAATTGTAATACCTAATAATATACAACTTCCGAATTGTAAATTCAATGCCGGAGTGCTATGATATAAAAAAAGTATTATACTGGAACAGCAGTGGTGATCTCACCCACCGCTTGACCGATCAGACAGGAGGATCTGGAGAAAATGAAAGGGGATCTGACAACAGGGAGCATTTCCACCGGTTTGCTGAAATTTGCCTTGCCTCTTATGGCCGGAAATATCCTTCAACAATTCTACAATCTGGCAGACACATTGATCGTAGGAAGAGTTCTCGGCACCGATGCTCTGGCCGCCGTCGGTTCCTCTTATACGCTCATGACATTTCTTACCTCAATCCTCATCGGGCTCTGCATGGGGAGCAGCGCCTTCTTTTCCATGCAGTTCGGAAGAAAAAAATGGGAAGTCCTGAACAAGGGGATTTTTCTTTCCTTTATCCTTATCGGACTGCTCACATTGATCTTAAATATAACCGTATATGCCCTGTTGGACTGGATCATCCGGAGCCTTCAGGTGCCAGCGGAGCTGCAGGGAATGATAAAGGATTATCTCCTATATATCTTTGCCGGAATAGCGGCCGTATTCCTTTACAACTTTGCCGCCAGTCTCTTGCGGTCAGTGGGCAATTCCTTCGTACCTCTAATGTTTCTCGGCATAACTGTTGTGCTGAACATTTTCCTTGATATATTCTTTGTGATGGAACTGCGGTGGGGGATACGGGGAGCCGCTGCCGCCACAGTTATCTCTCAGTTTGTATCCGGGATCGGCATTGTGATATATACATACCTCTGCTTTCCCATGTTCCGGATAAAACGGATCCACATGCACTGGGACAGCAATATCCTGAAAAACATTTTCAGCCTATCCTTCCTTACCTGTCTCCAACAGTCTGTCATGAATCTGGGAATTCTGATGGTCCAGGGACTGGTGAATGGTTTTGGCACAGTGGTAATGGCTGCCTTTGCCGCCGCAGTAAAGATCGACACCCTTGCCTATATGCCGGTACAGGATTTTGGAAATGCTTTTTCTACTTTTGCAGCACAGAATTTCGGCGCAGATAAAAAAGAACGGATCCGAAAGGGAATACGAATCTCCGTTCTGTTCGTCTTTATATTCTGTACTGTTGTCAGTCTGCTAGTCTGCCTTTTTGCAAAACCTCTTATGAATATTTTTGTAAAAGCAGAAAATCATCTGGTGATCCGGGAAGGAGTAAAGTACCTCAGAATAGAGGCCTCTTTTTATTTTGGTATCGGGCTGCTCTTTATGCTCTACGGCTTTTACCGGGCTGTCCAAAAGCCCGGTATGTCCGTGATACTCACCGTCTGCTCACTGGGAACCCGGGTAGTTCTGGCTTATATTCTCTCGGGAATTCCAGCCCTGGGAGTCACCGGAATCTGGGTGTCCATTCCCATCGGCTGGATTCTGGCAGATGTGGCAGGAATCTCTTATTATAGACGGAAGTTCAAATTGGCATCTTTAAACTGAAACGCCTTTGATCCATCCTCTCCATCATATTCGATCCAGAATCTCCCTGGCAATATCGCAGATCATCCGGTTATCTGTCACAACACATATATCTGCCGCCCTTTCATAAAATGGCATACGCATTTCCATCATCTCCCGTATATGATCCACATTCATCTGATCCTGCAGGAGCGGCCGGTCTGTGCTGGCCTTCACACGGTCATAAACGGTTTCCGGTGCTGCCGTAAGGAGAACAATCCTTCCCAGGGCCCGCATTTTCCTGATATTCAATTCCCTCAGCACCATGCCTCCCCCGCAGGAAACAACAGATGATTTCTGCAGACCGAGTTCATCCAGCATGGCAGTCTCCTGATCCCGGAAATACTCTTCCCCCTCTGCCTCAAACATATCCCTGATGCTCCGCCCTTCCCGCTCCTCGATCCATGCATCCGTATCGATCTCCGGTTTTCCAGAACGATACTGCAGTTCTTTCGCTACCGTAGATTTACCCGTCCCCATAAACCCAATGAGAAAAATATGCTTTGGATCCCTATAGATTTTGTCAAATACTTCCGTCATTTGAGTGCAGGGGATCTGTCCGGGAGCCGAAGTCCTGTCGACACAGCCAAAAGAAATACATGAGCCGTAAAGCCCCCCATACAGACGCGACTTCACCCCCATCTCTCCCATGGACATAGTGATCACCGGATATTCGTGATCCTTCTCCTTAAACCTTGCCGTGGCTGTCAGAAGTGTATCCACATCCTCTGGATCAACCGGCATGCAGGCAAATTTGCCGGCGGCACAGCCGCACTCCTTCGCTTTCTCCAGCGTCCGGACAATACAATCCTCGGAAGGTGTCTGTTGAAAATCATGATAAGAACCGATTACCTTCGTGGGGCTGTCTGCATATCGTCTGCACAGTTCCTTCAGCCGCACGGGATCCCGGCTGATCTCCGCATCCACATAATCCGCTTCTCCCTGATCCAATAGCTCCTCCAGCAGGCCAAAATAATCAAAGCGGGAACCATTGGGCTCACCGCCTTCATATTCCGTTCTAAGAGTGACAATCAGTTCCTTATCCCCCAGCACCTCTTTTATCTCCCTGACAATACTGGCCGTCTCCCTGGCATAACCAGCGTAAAAATCCACACGCCATTCCGCCATCTGCACAGGCAGCCGGGAAACATCCGCCGCCTCTTTCACGATCCGGTCTCTCAGGGATGCCACAATGGGCACGCATATCTTTGGTCTCATTCTATCCTGCTCCGTTCTCTATCACTATTAATTCCTTTGGCGAATGGGTAAGATTTTCGCATCCGCCCTCTGTTATCACCACTAAATCCTCAATCCGCACACCGCCAAAGCCCTCAATATAAATCCCCGGCTCAACTGTGATCACCATGCCCGGCCGTATCTCCGTCTCCCCTTTCGGTGAGAACACAGGCTTTTCATGGATATCCAGTCCTACCGAATGACCCAGAGCATGACCGAAGCAGGCATCATATCCCGCCTCTTTGATCACATTTCTCGCCAGGGCATCAATCTCTTTTCCTGTCATACCGGGACGCATGCCGTCCAATGCCGCCTGCTGTGCCCGCAGAACGGTATTATATACCTCCCTCTGCCTTTCGGATACCCGGCCGATCACAACGGTACGGGTCATATCAGAGCAATATCCTTTATATCGGCAGCCAAAATCCATAGTGAGAAAATCGCCATTTTCCAGCTTTTTGTCCGTGGGAACCGCGTGGGGCATGGCAGAATGGATTCCTGAGGCGGCGATGGTATCAAAGCTAAAGCCCTCCGCCCCCTCTTCCTTCATTAGAAATTCAATCCATGCGGCAGCCTGCTTCTCCGTCATTCCCGGCTCCAATCTGGGAAGAAGCCGCTCAAATGCCCTGTCGCCGATGGCCTCCGCCTCTTTGATGTACGCAATCTCCTCCGGTCTTTTCACCGCGCGGTACGCCGTCACATAATCCTTCAAGGGCTCGGTCTGCAGCTCCTCCAGTTCCGCTTTCATCATCTCTTCCAGCAGTGCATCATAACCGGCAACTGTCATTTCCTGGTCTTCTATTCCCAGGGACCAGATGACGTCTTCTTTCACGGCCTGAATAAGCGGCTCATAATATCCCCTATTGTCCAGCTGTATTACCTCAAAACCCGGGCACTCTGCCGAGGCCGACAACGTATAACGGGAATCTGTCACCACAATGGAACGCCTGGCGGAGAGATACACATAACCCTCGCCTGTAAATCCTGCGGCATAACGCATATTGGCCGCATTTGTCAGCAGTATGCCGTCTACCGGTGCCTGACGGAGTATTTTTTCCGCAGTTGTCTCTTCCATCTCTTCTTCCTCTTTTCTTCCCGCTTTCTGACACGATATTCCCTCAAAACAATCCATTCCAGCTTTCGTTTCAGCACAATCTGGATCTCCTCCCGGGCATTAATGGGTTTGACTAGATAATTTTTTAATCCTATACGCTTTGCGCCAAAAATATCCGTGAAAAGCTGATCTCCTACAAATATCGTATTTTCCGGACGCGTACTCATCAGATCCATAGCGTAATAATAACTCTTCTTGGCAGGTTTGTGGGCATTAAATACCATATGGGCACCAATGGTTTCATTAAAGCTGTGGACCCGCTTCATTTTATTATTTGAGATCAGGCAGTACTCGAATCCAATTTTATCTAACCGGTGAAAGAGCTTTTTTGCTTTTGCGTCCGCCGCACTTCCATGTTCTACCAGGGTGTTGTCAATATCAAACAAAACCCCCCGGTAGCCCTGATGGTACAGCTTTTCAAAATCGATATCATAAGCAGAAGCTACCGTATGATCTGGGAAAAATCGTTCAAACATAAATTCTTTTACCTTTCACTATTTTGCAATGGATTTTAGGTAAGTGATAAACTGTTCTGCCACCCGGCCAGAATATCCTCCATTCCGGAGGCTCCAGGCATTTGCCTGCATAAGAAGCTCCTGATCCTCCATGGAAATATCTGGTTCCGCCTCTGCCAGTCCAAGGACAATCTCATCAAATCCCTTCTTCTGCGGACGGCTGAAGTTGATGCTCACGCCAAATCGCGCCACCAACGACAGCTTTTCCTGCATTGTGTCAGACCGGTGCAGTTCATCCTGCGACATATCAGAACGATCGCTCCATGTCTCCCGGATCAGATGACGGCGGTTAGAGGTAGCATAGATCAGCACATTGTCCGGCCTAACCTCCATCCCCCCCTCGATGACAGCTTTCAGATATTTGTATTCTATCTCAAATTCCTCAAAGGAGAGATCGTCCATATAGATGATAAATTTATAATTTCGGTTTTTCACCTGTTCAATAATATTCGACAGATCCTTAAACTGATGCTTATAGATCTCGATCAGCCGCAGCCCCCTGTCGTAGTACTGATTCAGTACCGCCTTGATGCAGGTGGATTTCCCCGTTCCGCTGTCCCCGTACAGCAGGCAGTTATTGGCCTTTCTTCCCGCTACAAATGCCTCCGTATTGTCAATCAGCTGCTTCTTCTGCATCTCATAACCGATCAGATGATCCAGCGTCACATCACTTGTATGTGTGATGGGTGAGAGAACTGTTTCCCCGCCGCTATGTATCACGCGGAATGCCTTGTTCAGTCCAAATTTCCCAACGCCATACTGCTTATAAAAGCCTGTCACAATATCAAAGAAATCCGATCCGCTTTCTGCCTTTCTGAGTTCTCCCGCCAGGACACGCACCTTGTCGCTGACACTCTTATTATAGGTGTTTTCTGCTTTCGCCATAGAGTGATAATTGGTGAGGATATCAAAGCAGTCCACACCAAGGAAGCCCTGAACCTCAGAAAAATCATAGTGGAACAGCTGGTAAAAGCATTCCATATCCTGTTTCACAATGGTATTCACCGTGGCATCCAAAGAGGCTCCTACTGTCTCGCATATAATGCTAAAAGGATTCTCGTTGGTAGCTAACAGAAAAGCAATATAACACTCCCATAGATTCTCATCAAACCCATACCGGGTGGATAGATCCAGGATACGGTAAACCTGGTCGTATACCGCCCGTACCAAGGGCTCCCTGTCAATGGCCCCGCCTTTCTGCACCCGCTCAAATATCTCGCTGAGCTTCATTAAAATATTATCCTCACCCAGTCTGCTGTACATGATCAGACGCGCTGTCTGCTGATGCATAATATGCCTCCCTTTCTCCTCATTTTGACGAAAACCGGACTGGTCTCCGCTTCGCTCCGGTCGGTGCTATACAAGCGTCGCTGGCGCTTAGCACCGCTGCTTCGCAGCTTTCCCAGTCCTCCCTCATGAGGAATTCCCGCTCCGCTCCGCGTCGCTTCATTCCTCATGAGGGACGTTCGCTCTCCATTTGACGAAAACCGGACTGCCGCTGCTTCGCAGCTTTTCCAGTCCTCCCTCATTCGGAATTCCCGCTCCGCTCCGCGTCGCTTCATTCCTCATGAGGGACGTTCGCTCTCCATTTGACGAAAACCGGACTGCCGCTGCTTCGCAGCTTTCCCAGTCCTCCCTCATTCGGAATTCCCGCTCCGCTCCGCGTCGCTTCATTCCTCATGAGGGACGTTCGCTGAATCCTGCTGCATGCTCATGCCAGCATGGCATGCAGCAGGATTCAGCTCACTGTTTTCGTCACATTTTATCCGGGGCTCCGAAGCCCAAAAGATAGATGCACTGCTCCAGCACACGCTGGACCAGGCCGATCAGCTTCAGGTAGGATGCCTTCCGTTTCCCGTTTTCTTCCGCCAAAATCTTTGTCTCATGATAAAAATGGTTGAATGCCTCTGACAATTCGTATATATACTGACAGATCCGGTGCGGTGCCAGTTCCGTATAGGCGCTCTCCATGGCATCCGCATATTTGCTTAACGTCAGATACAGATCTGTCTCGCTGCTGCTCACCGGCTCCAGCAGCTCTGCCGTCTCCTCCAGTACACCGCCATTCTCCTTATATTTCCCCAAAAGGGATTTGATCCTCACAATGGTATATAAAATATAAGGCCCGGTATTACCCTCAAAAGAGGCAAATCTCTCGATATCAAATATATAATCCTTGGATGCCTGATTGGAAAGGTCACCGTATTTCAAAGCGGCAAGCCCCACCTTTTCCGCAATCTCACGTGCCTCTTCCTCTTTATAGTCCCGGTTCTCGGTAATTTTATTAAGTACCTCTTCGTTGATCATCTGGCAAAGCTCCTGCAGTCTCAGAACACCGCCGTCTCTGGTCTTAAAGGGTTTTCCGTCCTTGCCGTTCATCGTACCGAATCCGATAAAGTCAAGACGGACATCCGGTGCCGCGATCCCCGCTTTCTCTGCCACGCGGAATACCTGTGTAAAATGCATGCTCTGACGTTTATCAGCCAGATATATGATCTGATCCGGCTGATAAAGCTTTTCTCTTTCTACAATAGTAGCAAGATCCGTCGTGGCATACAGGGTGGCGCCATTGGATTTCACGATAAGACAGGGGGGCAGTTCCTTTTTATCACTCTCCTCCGTCACATCCACCACAAGGGCACCTTCACTTACATAAGCAAGGCCATCGTCTTTCAGCTTCTGCACCATATCAGGTATATATGGCTGTACATCGCTCTCCTTCTTCCACAGATCGAATTCCACATCCAGCCTGCTATAATTTGTCTTCAGGTCCGCAATCGATACATCCAGAATATGCTTCCACAGCGCCCGGTATCCCCGATGCCCCTCCTGCAGCTTTGCAGTGGCTTCCTGTGCCTCTTCCAGATAATCCTCGTGCTCCTTCGAGTAACCGCTGGCATAAGGATAGATTTCCTCCAGATCACTAATAGTAAAGGGAGCCTCCTGAGGATACCCGCCGGTGTAGCTGTCGTCAAAATAGGGAAGTTCTGGGTGACGCCTCTTCACCTCAGTGATAATAAGCCCGATCTGCAGGCCCCAGTCCCCAAGATGAACGTCTCCCAGTACTTTATTCCCCATATAGCGGCAGATCCTCTTCACGCTCTCACCGATAACGGCAGAACGCAGATGCCCTACATGAAGCGGCTTTGCCACATTAGGTCCGCCATAATCGATCACAATGGTCTTCGGACTCTCCGGCATTTCCAGACCGAAATATTCGTCCGTATCCATCGCCGCGGCCTGAGCCGCCAGCAGCTCTCCGCTGACTGTAATATTGATAAAGCCGGGATTCACCGCCTCAATCTTCTCAAAAATCCTCTCGCCCATCAGACCTGCCGCCACTTCACTGGCAATGGCAATGGGGGCTTTCTTATATTCTTTGGCCGCTGCCATAGCGCCATTACACTGGTACTGGCACAGGTCAGGACGATTGCTGTTTGTGATAAATCCGTACTTTTCGCTATATCCTGCCTTTACAAAGCCCTCTGACACCTTCTCTTTCAATATATCAATAATCTTCTTCATACTCTCCTCCATTTCCCATGGCTGTTTCTTTTCTATTGTAAACGCAAACCAAGATTTGTCAATACCTGAAAATAATCTTCAAAGGTTTTCCGGCAGCATAGGGGATCCTCAATCACGATTCCCTCCTGTCTCGTCCCAATAATAGAAAATGCCATAGCCATCCGGTGATCCTCATAAGTTTTGATTCGAACAGGCTCCCGATCTGAGGAACCAATCCGTCCTGGATGGATCAGCAGTCCATCCTCCTCTTCCTGGCAATGGATGCCCAGCCGTTGAAGCTCGGTCACGATTCCCCGGATTCTGTCCGATTCCTGTCGCCGGATATGGCCCACTCCCCGGATCCAGACTGGTGATGCGGCAAAGACCGCTGCCGCCGCCATCGTCATGGCCTGATCAGAAAAATCACTCATCTGAACGTCAATCCCACGCAATTCCCCCGGTTCCGGCCCCAGAAGGCGAATTCCCTCCTCCGTGTCCTCCAGTCGGCACCCCATCTCCTCCAGTGTATGCAGAAACCGGATATCTCCCTGTGCAGTAGATGGATGAACGTGATCCACCAGGGCCGTGCCTCCATTCACCGCCGCCATGGCATAAAAATAGCATGCCGCCGACACATCCGGCTCAATCTGGTAATCCCTGCCCTGATAGGACTGTCCCGGCAGGATCCGGTATTCATTTTCAGCAGACTGCTCCATCCGGCAGCCAAACTCCTTCATCATATTCATGGAGATCTTCACATATGACCTGGCATCCCTTTCTCCCGTCAGTTCTACCGCAAAGCCTTCTTCACACATCACGCCGGTCAAAAGAAGAGCGCTTAGAAACTGACTGCTCGCATCTATATTCAGAAAAACCTTCCTAGCGACACCAGTTCCACAGGCATCCCTATGTATGCTGTTTCCACTCTGATTCCTCCCCAAAATCCGGAAGGGAAAAGAATAGGGCACTTCCTTATATTCGAACAAAGCTCCCAGCTGCTCCAATGCCTCCAGCAGGGGCCGCATGGGACGGGTTTTCATCTGGGCCGATGAATCCACCTCATAACAGCCGCCGGACAAAGCCAGCATGGCCGTCAGAAAGCGTGCCGCCGTCCCCGCGCTTCCCACATAGACGGAAACATGATCCTTGGGAATCTTCCTTCCGCCCCCATGAACCACAGCTTCTGCCCGCTTTTCATCCACTGAGACCTCGTACCCCACCGCCTGAAGAGCCTTTATAAATACCCGGGAATCCTCACTAAAAAGTACCCCCCTGAGAACACTTGTGCCCTCTGCCAGCGCCGCCATCAACAGCGCCCGGTTCGTTATGCTCTTTGAACCAGGAACACGGACATGGATATCCGGCCTGCAGGTAAATGGTTTCATGTGAAATTCTTCCATAAATTCACCTCTCTCTAAATCACAACTGCCTTTTCATCTTACCATAGGACACCACTTTTAGCAAGAATGCAAAACATCCACTGAGCGGCTCTGTCTCTGCCGGTCAGTGGATGTTCAATGAGGAACTGTTACTTTATAGTCCGGTTCCTGTTATTTACAAAACCCTTTTACTTTTGTGTATATGCTGTCTGCGTCCAGTCCATATTTCTTCACGAGTTCCACCGCCGGACCAGATTCGCCGAATACATCATTCACACCAATCTTACATACCGGAGTCGGTGCTTTCTCTGCCAGCACATCGCATACCGCACTTCCCAGTCCGCCGATCACGGAGTGCTCTTCTACGGTTACAATCCTGCCAGTCTCCTTTGCAGATGCCACGATAAGGTCTTCGTCAAGAGGTTTGATGGTGTGAATATTGATCACCTTTGCATCAATGCCGTCAGCCGCCAGTTTTTCTGCCGCTTCCAGACAATTTGCCACCGGAAGACCCGATGCCACAATAGTAACATCCTTTCCTTCCCGGAGAACAACACCCTTGCCCAGTTCAAATTTGTAATCAGGTTTATCGTTGATCACCGGTACAGCAAGTCTTCCAAAACGGAGATAAACCGGTCCCTCGTGCAGATAAGCAGCACGCACAGCAGCCTTTGCCTCTACATCATCAGAAGGAACAACTACTGTCATACCAGGAATCGTACGCATCAGCGCCACATCCTCATTACACTGGTGGGTCGCTCCGTCCTCTCCCACAGAGATACCAGCATGGGTCGCTCCAATTTTTACATTCAGCTGTGGATATGCAATAGAGTTACGCACCTGCTCAAAAGCACGCCCTGCTGCAAACATTGCAAAAGAACTTGCAAAGGGAACCTTACCTGTAGTAGCAATACCAGCAGCAATGCCCATCATATTGCATTCTGCGATACCACAGTCAATATGCCTGTCTGGAAAGGCTTTCTTGAAAGTACCGGTCTTTGTAGCAGCAGCAAGGTCAGCATCCAGTACAACAAGGTTATCAAACTCTGCGCCAAGCTCTGCCAGCGCATTTCCATAACTCTCACGGGTCGCAATCTTCTTTACTTCTGACATAAGGACTCACCTACTTTCTTCAAATCTTCCATTGCCTGTGCGTACTGATCATCGTTCGGCGCTGTGCCATGCCAGCTCGCCTGATTTTCCATAAAGGAAATATCTTTGCCCTTAATGGTCTTGGCGACTATCGCAGTAGGCTGTCCCTTTGTTGCCTTTGCCTCGTCAAAGGCTGCTTTCAGAGCATCGAAATCATGTCCATCCACATTGATCACATGGAATCCGAAAGCTTCAAACTTCTCGTCGATAGGATAAGGGGAACAAACCTCATCTACCTTCCCGTCAATCTGCAATCCATTGTTGTCCACGATCGCAATAAAATTGTCCAGTTTTCTGTGCGCAGCGAACATAGCTGCCTCCCAGACCTGTCCTTCCTGAATCTCACCGTCCCCCAGCAGAGTATACACCCGGTAGCTGTCACCGCTGAGCTTTGCGGATAAGGCCATGCCTACCGCAGCAGAAATCCCCTGTCCGAGAGAACCGCTGGACATATCGACACCCGGGATATGTTTCTTATCCGGATGTCCCTGAAGATAAGATCCCACATGACGCAGTGTCGTCAAATCCTCCACGGGGAAAAATCCCCTGTTGGCAAGTGTAGAATAGTATCCGGGAGCCGTGTGTCCCTTACTCAGAACAAAACGGTCACGATCCGGTTTGTCCGGATTCTGCGGATCAATATTCAACTCTTCAAAGAAAAGATAGGTATAAATGTCAGCAGCTGATAAAGAACCACCCGGATGTCCAGACTTCGCACTGTGCACAGCCGTCACAACACCCTTGCGAACTTCAACAGCCATCTTCTGAAGCTCTAACTTATTCATAATCAATCTCCTTTTGTTATTCGCCAAATACAGCGATGTAATCTTTCTGGAACTTGTCAATACCTGCATCCGTCAACGGATGTTTTGTCATCTGGTCGATCACACCATACGGTACGGTAGCGATATCTGCACCAGCCAGAGCACAGTCTGTAACATGGATCGGATTACGAACACTAGCAGCGATGATCTGTGTATCCAGATCATGGATGGCAAAGATTTCAGCGATGTCACGGATCAGATCAATGCCTGCCTGGGAAATATCATCAAGACGTCCCAGGAACGGTGACACGTATGTAGCTCCTGCCCTTGCTGCAAGAAGCGCCTGATTGGCACTGAAGATCAGCGTCACATTGACCCGGATCCCCTCGCTTGTAAGAGCTTTCGTTGCCTTCAATCCCTCTGCGGTCATCGGAATCTTAACAACCATGTTTTCATGAATCTTGGCGATCTCACGTCCCTCTGCGATCATCCCCTCTGCATCTGTAGTAGTAGCCTTCACTTCTCCACTGATGGGACCGTCTACAATTGATGCAATCTCAGCGATTACCTGATTGAAATCACGTCCCTCCTTTGCGATCAGAGACGGATTTGTTGTCACACCGCAGATAACCCCCATATCATTTGCCTTTTTAATGTCCTCCACATTGGCAGTGTCAATAAAAAATCTCATTGCTTTTACCCTCCTAAAAGTAATTTTATATCATATGCTTATTATACAACTGATAAGCACATAATCTCAACTGTTTTTTGGAAATTTTCAAGAAAAATACATTACCCATTATAAAAGCACATCCCGTTCAGAGAGAGCTTTGTCACTGCTGTAACTGCCGTGCCGGCATTAAATTCTTTCGTCACCTTTCCCCGGTCGTCATACTCGGCAAAAACTCCCCGGTCAAAATTTGAGATCAAAAAATGATCCTCATATACCTCACAGCCGCACCTGCCGCTCTGTCCTGTGGGAAAGGAGTGATTGACAACTGTATTTTTGCTTTTTCCATCAACTGTAAATATAATTCCGGTACCCTTCCCTCTATTCGACAGATAAACGGTCATCATATCCACCGTTCCGTTGGATCTGTCCTGCACCAGATTCAGCACTGCATTCTTCATATTCCAGTTCGCCGGATCTTTATCCTCTGTCACTCTCTTTTTCCAGGAATTCTTCTTCGACGGAATCTTCTTCCAGTCATCCTTCCTGCCAAGAATGAGAGCCAGCCTCGGAGCCTTGCTGGTCAGGGCTTCCAATTTCATAACAGCATTTGGTTTCTCACATATAATATATGCGGTACCCCCTCCCTGCATAGCGATGGAAACAGTCTGTACGTTCTTTGGAAATGTATAGGCAACTCTTGTCTTCCCCGTCTGGAAGGAAGTAGCCAGCAAATAATCCCTCTTATTCTTCCTGACAAGGGAATAGATATTATCATAGCCGTCATAGGCAAAATCTCTCATTCTGCCGTATCCGCTGATCTCTGCCGTCCCCAGTACCTGGCCGGTGGCAGATACCTTCACCGCCTTGGTATCCGATACCTGATAGAGAATGCATTCCCCCGACTGATAGATCCGGCTCCCGTGTCCCGTCTCCGTCAGCGTTGCATTCCTGAGAACGCCGGAATTATCATAGGCATAAATTCCCTTATCTCCCGCCGGCAGAACAAAATACAGTCCGTTGCGCACACTGTCCTTGGAATTTCCCTTCTGCACAGACAGTCTTGTATTCACCGGCACACTCTGGGCATCGTATCTGTATACCTGGCTTTTTCTCACGTTTCCGCCCTGATCCAGTATGTCAATGATAATGAAATTTGTCATTCCGGGGACAAGACCGCTCACAGTAAACTCGTGGATCTTGGAAAGGTTATTTTCCTGTCCATTGTTTACATAACGAATATGGTCCTGTATGGAGCGGTCCGCCACCGTAATGGTGTAGCGGGTCATATAAGAGGAATCCGTTGTAAAATAAAAATAGAACGAATTCAGATTCGTGCCAAAAGGATTCGCCGCTATCACCGGTTCCTCAAAGGTAGGGGTGATGCGTTTGATCACCCGGTCAAGACGCTCTCTTGCCGCTTTGGATTCCGCGGTATTATAAGCATTTTTGCTATCAAAATTCAAAACATTTTTGTTATCACCAGACATCTGAAGCTGTTTTGCATTCTGCTCCATTTCCGTAAGGTAAGCACGTTTCTCTGTCTGGCCGCTCTGGTCCTGCGCAATCTGTTCCGCCAGATCATCGGATACCGGTTTCGCCCTGGTCATTAGGAAAATGAGCCCTGCCGTCAGTGCAACCATGATAATAAATGTTATAAGAATCGTTTTACGCGCCCGTTTCACAGTGTCATCTCCTTATCCAGCATATTTTCGAACTGATCCATCGGCATGGGTCTTGCATATAGATATCCCTGTGCCATATCGCAGCTGATCTCTTTGAGATAATCTGCCTGGGATTCTGTCTCCACACCCTCGCACACAACATATTTATCCAGTTCCTGTGTCAGTTCTACCGTTTTTCTTATAATAATCTTACTTGTTTCTGATGTCTCTGCTTCATCCAGAAAAGATTTATCAATCTTAATAATATCCACCGGCAGCTCCTTCAGCAGATTCAGAGAAGAATATCCGGTGCCAAAATCATCAATGGACCATTTGATCCCCAACTGTCTCACCTGATCCATAATGCGGGCAAACTCGGACAGGTCGTCCTGAAATATCCTCTCGGTCAGTTCCAGTTCAATATACTGCCCCAGGCTTCCGTACCGCTCCAGTACCTCTTCAATCTTATCCTGATACTGCTCGTCACTGAGGAGAAGCCGCGACTGATTAACCGAGACACGGACATTTTCCTTCCCCTCCGTCTGCCTTTTCTGGATCATTTCACATACCTGGTTCAGCATATAATAATCCAGTTTACTGATAAACCCATTTTCTTCAAAAACCGGAATAAATTCATCTGGATAGATCGCTGTCCCATCATCCGGGATCCAGCGGCACAGCGCCTCGGCTCCGGCTATCCTGCCGCTCTCCAGATCGTATTTTGGCTGCAGATACACCTTGAACTCCCCATTTACCAGAGCATTTTCCATCCGGCTCTCAATCTCCCTTGTCCGGTCAAGCCCCTGATTGAGGTGGTCATCATAAAAAACAACAGCGCTGCTGGCACTGAGACGAAGCCCCTTGCGGGCCACATTGGCGTGCTCCACAATATCCTCTATCTCTTCCTTCTTATCATTGATCTCATAAACACCTATGCCAAGTCTTGGTGACGCCTCCTGATAATTGTCCTTAACAATCTCCCCAAAGGCATCACAAAAATTCTGAAGTCTGGCCTTGAGTTCTTTTTTATCCTTAAAAGTCGTAAGCACAAGAATATGATCAGCGATGCTGCGACAGGCACATTTCATCCTCTTGCCCTTCCTGCGGAAGAGATTGGCAAGTTCCAGAAGAATCTGATCCGCCTGCTTCAGTCCATAAAGATTATTTACCCTCTCAAAATGTGTAATATCTGTACAAAGCATCACAAACCGCTCATCCTGCTGAGCATCATTCAGAATCCGTTTCACTTCCTCCTTAAAATATTCCAACAGATACAGCCCGGTGAGGGAATCTGTCTGAGTCTGTTCCCCTGGCTGCTCCTGATGAAGCCTGTCTGGCATCTTCTTTGCCTTCCCATCCGATATCCAGCTCTCACTGCAGCCGGATGTATGGATCAGATTGATCTCATATTCTCCCTCCCGCCATACGATCACCATGGAAAAACGCAGTTTCGAGTACGCTATCTCATGCGTATAGGGAAGCTTGAGTTCCAGCTCACCGCTTACCTCGTAACACTCCGGGGTAATGATCACACAATGAAAAATCTCTGTTTTAAGTACACAATTTTCCGGAATCGTCTCCAGTTCTTTCCGGAGAAGTCTCTCATATTCGTCTTTATTATATGCGAAGAAATGTTCCCTGGATCCAATCCAGTTCACATTCCTGCTCACATACTTCAATGTACCTTCTATATTCTGACGAGCATAAAATGAATAAAAATGACTGAGAACGATATCCCGTAGTTCTTCCTTTATCCTGTTCTGATCAGTCTCCGTCATCAATTTTACTTCTCCTTCCACTAATGTTACCTCCTTAGTTGTCCCTGATTTACTTCTATCTGTCCCATTTGTCACACAGTGCATTGATCTGGTCTGTAAATTTGGCTGTGTCCTTATTACTGAGCCCCTCATTTCTGCGGATCACAGAAAGCAGTCTCTGGCCGGCAGTCAACAGTCTCTGGAACATATCGCCGGCACGCTTTGATGCCGCCGTCTTCTTCTTCAGTACTACCGGCTCTGCCACCTTGACGAATTCACCACTCAACAGATCAAAAATAGTTCCGCTGTAGGGCGCAGACGCAATATAGCCGGAATCCTCCAAAGTCCTGGTGAATTCCTGGCACACCTTATCTTCTCCATGCACAACAAATACATGTCTTGGAGGTCTCTCCGTAAAATTGTTCACCCACTTTAACAGTCCATTCTTATCCGCATGGCCGCTGATGCCAGCCAGCCTTACGATCTTCGCCCGGATCTCCACAGTCTCACCGAAAAGCCGGACAGAATCCGCCCCTTCTAATATGGAACGTCCCAATGTACCCCTGGTCTGATAACCGGCAAACACAATCGTACTTTCCGCCCTCCAGAGATTGTGTTTGAGATGGTGACGGATACGTCCTGCCTCGCACATACCGGATGCTGAGAGTATCACTTTTGGTTTCATATCGAAATTAATGGCCTTACTGTCATCACTGGTTATGGAAAGCTTCAGACCCGGGAACCCAATGGGATTGATCCCCTTTGCCACCAGTCCCTTCGCCTCGTCATCAAAGCACTCATTGACATTCTTTCCAAAAATATTTGTCGCCTCCACAGCAAGAGGGCTGTCAACATAAACTTCAAAATCCGGATTCTTTGTCACAAGCCCCTGTTCCTTGATCTGCCTGAGAAAATACAAAAGCTCCTGTGTTCTCCCAACGGCAAAGGAAGGAATCACCACATTCCCTCCCCTCTCAAAGGTATCCTGGATGATGCACGCAAGCTCTCCCGTATAATCCGGAGTCTCTTCCCCATGGATCCGGTCACCATAAGTAGACTCCATCACAACATAATCCGCTGCTTTTGTATAAACCGGATCCCGCAGAATCGGTTTGTTTATGTTTCCAAGATCCCCGGAAAATACAACTGTACGCTCCTGTCCATCCTCTCTGGCAAATACCTCGATGGAAGAAGAGCCCAGCAGATGTCCCACATCCGTAAAGCGAATCGTCACTTCATCACAGATATGTATCAGACTGTCATAGGCACAGGGAATCAGCAGCCGGATCGCTCCCACGGCATCCTCCATCGTATACAGCGGTTCATAAGACGCCCCGCCGGACCGCTGTGCCTTGCGGTTTCTCCACTCCGCTTCAAACTGCTGGATATGGGCGCTATCCCGCAGCATGATCTGACTCAGGTCCACGGTGGCCTTTGTGGCGTATACCTGACCCCGGAAACCTCTTGCATACAGCATCGGCAGAAGTCCTGTATGATCAATATGGGCATGGGTCAGAAGGATAAAATCCAACTCTGACGGATTCACCGGGATCTCCTGATTTTCAAATATGTCCTGTCCCTGTTCCATACCGATGTCTACACAAAACCGTTTTCCGCCGACTGACATAAAATGACAGCTTCCTGTCACCTCGTGATCCGCCCCGATAAACTCCAATACCATAGGCACCCCTCCTCATCTTCTGTGCCAGAAAATACCATTCCCCAACATGATTCCCAGGCACTGTTCCCTAAGCAGCCGTCAGCCATTCTGCTTTCATTATACTGTATTTATCAGAATTTGGCAAGAACGCTTTGAATCAATATTCCCCGGACATTTACAGATTGAATCACGCCCCCGTATTTGCTATAATTAGTATACCATGATCAATATTCTTAGCCCGGCAGCAGTCTTACCGATGCCGCCGGGCCACAAATAAGGGAGTGAATAACTATCGATGAGAAATAAAAGAATTGTTGTTGCCCTGGGCCGCAATGCCTTTGGAGAAACCTTTCCTGAGCAGCAGAAAAATGTTAAAAAAGCAGCCGAAGCCATTGCCGATCTGGCAGAACAGAAATTTGAGATTGCCATAACCCACAGCAATGGCCCGCAGGCAGGCATGATCCACACGGCCATGACAGAATTTTCCCGCCTGGACAGCCGCTATACGGTGGCACCTCTGTCCCTGTGTGGCGCCATGAGCCAGGGTTATATCGGCTATGATCTACAGAATGCCATTCGCACGGAGCTTCTGGACAGAGGGATCTTTAAGCCTGTCTCCACAGTGATCACGCAGGTCCGGGTCGATCCTTTTGACAGGGCGTTCCAGCACCCGACTAAGATCATTGGCCGTGTCATGACAAAAGAGGAAGCAAAGGCGGAAGAAGAAAAGGGAAATTATGTGACAGCGGACGGCGATGGCTACCGCCGTATCATCGCCTCGCCGCGGCCTGTGGATATTTACGAGATTGACGCCATCGCCGCTCTCCTTGATGCCGGCCAGCTGGTGATCGCAGCGGGCGGAGGCGGTATCCCGGTTATGGAACAGGGAACGAAACTAAAAGGAGCCAGCGCTGTAATAGAAAAAGATTACACTGCTGCAAAACTGGCAGATATGCTTGACGCCACCCACCTTTTGATCCTCACATCAAGAGATCAGATCACAACAGAGGATAGCGGACAGCCCATTGGAAATATCCGGGCAGCAGATGCTATCCGCTTAATTGACGAGGGACATTTCGACCCGCTGACCACCCTGCCCAAGATGGATGCCGGCGCGGCTTTTGTATCCTCCGGTGAGGGACGGACTGCCATTATCACGAGACTTGAGAATGCTTATCAGGGAATCAGGGAAAGAATGGGAACGATTATAAAAAAATCCTAACCTTCCCCATCCCATTCACTCATACGGATCTTCCCAATGTCAAAAAGTCCCCTTTCCCGCTCACTCTGCCCGGGAAAAGGGGATTTTTCTACCTTCTATTTTCTCATGTACATTTATGCAAAAGCATGGCAAAAATATGAATACTGGGATTCACGGGCAATATAATCCTGGCTGCTGTATCATCCGGCATTTCCAGCATCTGTCCATATAGATACAAATCCTCCTCCATCCATTCATACCCTCTTTCCAGCTTATGTATGCCAGATCCTTTCCAGACAACTGACTCCCCAAAACAGGGTTCATATACATAATCTGTCAACTGGAATTCCACTTCATACACTCTGCCACTCTCTGTCAATATTGTCAGAACATCCGTGGAATTTCCAAACTCAGCTGCCCCAATGAGGCAGAGGTATGAATATCTGTCTTCTGGTATAGAAATTAACTGTCCATCACAGGCTATGTTGTCATTTCCTGAACCACAGATAGAGGTCATTGCCGCAGCAGTACCTGATATCCTGATTGGTTCAACTTCCTTTGTATCATCCAGCACATAGCAGTTTCCAATGGAAGAAAAGTCCGCGTCCAGCTTCCCTTCCTGCAGTCCGCTCTTTCGCAGAAATGCTTTGTTGTTCATAAACCGGTCCAAATCAACCATATAGTATCCACTATCCGTGCTGCTTCTATCTATAGTATCCACAGATTTTATGAAACCATCAGACAATTCCTGCTCCTCTTCCTCTGCAATCCTCTCTGCCGTCTTCTCCATATCGTCTATAATGGAATACATTCTCTCCATCGCTTTTGTCCTGAGCGACTCGTCCTCCCGTTTCATAAAATACAGCTTGATCACTAATTTCCGCACCTGTTTCCATTTTACTGCTAAATTCCAGAACTGCACTCCCTGCTCTTCCAAAAAAGGCGATCCACATCGGGCACCCACATACTTTATCAAAACGGCTATATTCTGGATGCTCTGGTTCATCTGAAGGAGAAGTACCGCAAGAGGTGATATCCAGAAATCCGCATCCGATCTTACTTCTTCAAATATATCTTCACTCTGGCTCATATCCTCCGCAAATCGGTGCAAAGTATCAAAATATCCTTCCTCTGACATACGCCGGAACATATTTCCCAACGCCTCCCTGTATATCCCTTTCCCTGATGCACCAGAGCATTCCGCCCTGTCTGCTGGTTCTGTCAGATACACCTCCTGAATACCTTTTCGGAACAGGGTATAAGGCAGCTCCAGCTGGTCTTTATCAAAATAAGGGTCGGCACAGAGAAATCCCCCGCCGTATTCCCCCTGTACGAGAAAACAATGTCCTGGCACAGCATCATACCGCTGAAACCCATCATCCCAGGGACACCAATAAGGGTTCAAAAGCAGCAGCACCGGCCTTTTCTGCTCCAATTCCTTTTTCATCCTCTTTACCAGACTTTGTTTCCAGAAACAGTCACATTTATAGATATATAAACCGTGGTATCTGCACAGATTGTCGAAACGGTTCTGCAGCGATACATGATAACGGCTGGCAACCCCCTGTATCCCCATCTGTTCTCTAATCTTATACCCACCAGCATACATCATCTCATAGTCACATTGGTAATATCCTGCCAGAGTAGCTATACAATCATCCAAACAGAAAAGAGCTGTCTCTTTCTCAATCCGGTCAACCTTTTTTAACTCCATCTCTATCTTTGTCATGTCTGCCTCCATTCCGGGATTTCTGCTAAAAACGCATTCGATAATCTACCTTGCCATTACACCGCCGGGGAATCTCTTCCGAACTCCGTATCTCCAGCACTTCCTGCCCCAATCCGAATTTCCCTGCCAGCTCTGTCAGATCATTTTTTCTTATGTCTGCATCTGCATAAAGATATATCCTCCTATCATCAGACAGGACTGTGGTCTCCTGTCCCCATATTCTGGAAGCCGCCCTCTCTACACTGCCAAGGTCTATACGCTTTCCATAGATCTTGGCAAACCGGTTCATCCTGCCGTCGATATACAGATATCCGTCATCATCAAAGTGTCCTGTATCCCCTGTATGCAGACAGCCCTGATTCACATCACCTAATGCCAGATCTTCTTTTCTCACGGCATATCCCATACTTACATGGCCCCCACGGCAGATGATCTCCCCCTCACAGTTCGATTCTATAATCCGGTTCCCCTGCCTGTCCACAAGCGCCAGCTCCGAACCAGGTATAGCGATGCCCACACTCCCTGGCTTCCGAAGGCAGTCCTGCCAGGGAAGGTATGCAATTCGGGCCGTCGCCTCCGTCTGTCCATACATGACAAAGAATTGTTTTCCCGTCCTTTCTGCACACTCTCCCCAATGCATCTGTAGTTCTTCCGAAAGCTTCCCTCCTGCCTGAGTCAGGATCCGCAATTTTCTCAGGGAAGATATGTTTACATTCAGTTTTTTCATGCACTGGTATATATAAGGAACACCTGACAACACAGTAACGCCGTACTGTTCCATATATTCCCAAAATAACTGGCTAACAATGCTCCTCTTAGTCAGAAAAAGACTGCCGCCAGAATAAAGAATGGTATTGACAACAGATAAACCATATGTATAAGTAAGAGGCAGGGATGTCACCGCCCTGTCATCTCTGGTAAGCTTCATATATTCACAGATCGATACTGTATTTGCATGTAAATTTTGATGGCTCAGGCGCACCAGCCGTGGATTTCCCGTAGATCCGGAGGTAGGAAGGAGGAGCGCCAGATCTGGGTGAAGATTCCTGTATCCTGCCCCTGCACACTCCAGAAGCACATAGCCGAAAGAAGTAAATATAGTCCTGCTGCCAAACCATCCCCCTGCCGCTTTCTCATACTGTTCCAGTGGCAGCCAGATATATTCCGGCTGATACTCCTTTATAATGGGGTTATCAGGTCCGGGTTGGTTCCCTGCGGATATCAGTATTGACACTGTTCCACTAACCAGACAGGACAGACAGGCAGTAAGGCCAGCCATATTATTATCGGCAAAAATACATACCAGCTGATCCGGCCGAATGTATGAGGCAAACTCCTTCTGCAGTTGATCCAGATCATGATAAGAATAACAATCTCCCTGATCTGTGATAACTGCTGGTAAATCTTTATATTTTTTCAAATTGAATAACGACATAATTCTCTTTCCTCTATCCAGGGCGTGTCTGAAAATTGCTTTCTGCTAGATGTATCTCTCAATATGTGGAAAATGCAGATGCCGGGAATGAGTTTTCAGATACACCCAGGCTCAACAGCTTCTGTATTTCTCCACAAACTCCACAAAAGCCCCCACTGTCTCAAATGCCTGCAGGCTCTCTTCTGAATCCCCGGAATCAAACCCAAATCTCTCCTCTGCCGCTACCAGGAGCTGCATTGTTGTGATGGAATCAAATTCCAGATCCTCAAACAGCCGGGTTTCTTCTGTTACCATGCATTTAGAATCCGGCAGTATTTCATGTATAAGACCTATGACCTGTTCTAGTACAGGATCCATATCCTTGTCAACTTCTATGTTCATTTAATCCTCCGTATCTTTAAACATCTTTTCATATAGGTGCCTTGTTCTTTGTATTTTCTTCCTTTTCAATCTCTCTTTATTGGGCGAATATCCTATTTATGACCATACGCATCTATCTCTGGCATTAGTTTCCTATACTTTTTAATTTTCCCCCCTGGAACATAGATTACAGCCTCCCGCGCTATATAGGAAAATGCATTAATTCCAATTTTTTTTATCTTTTCACCACTTTACAACTTTTTGAAAAATAAAATAACGCACAAGACACTTTCTCATGTATAATAAGTTTGCACATCAAACTATACGAAAGAGAGTGATCTTGTACGTCAGACTTATTATACAACGAAAATAAT
>CAJSYQ010000038.1 GCA_910574015.1 Eubacteriaceae bacterium
AACGAGATTTTGTATTTTTTAGGTCTTGCCATAGGAATCACCGCCGTTTCTTTTAGTATACCACGAAACGACTTGGCAAACCAGTAGTATTTAACTTTTTATCAATGATACATTACACTAGTTTTTTACTCCACACATTCTGATGATGAGCCAAAAGGGTGCTGGATTTTTACTTTCAAGGACACATTGGTGATGCTGCTTTAGAAATGAAGTCGTACATTAAGGATTTGATTGATGGGAGCATGGGCATAGCACTTTCAAATATTAAAAACAGTATTGCATTCAATGATAAAGAAATAATTATAAGCAGTATAAAAAATGAAAAGAGTATAGACTTTTTCAGGGCAAGAGTGTCGGAACATTTTTGCGAATATAAGCGGAATGAAATATTGCATATTCCTTTTAACCAAAGAGAAAAAATTTCAAGTGCAAGATTCAGTATACAGGGGCTTCCTTGTTTGTATTTGGGGACTACATCATATTGTTGCTGGCTGGAAATGGATACACCTGCAGACCACCAATTTAACGTTTCTGCCGTGTCTGTAAATGAAGATATGAAGATTTTGAATCTTACGTTAAATAGTTGTGACCTTGAACATTTGCTTGCATTATCTAATGATAGAAAAATATTTCAGGAAGGGTTAAAACTTTGGTTGTTAGCGTTGAGTTCATCATTTGTGGTTAGGCAAAGCAATCGGTCGTTTAAGACGGAATATGTAATTCCGCAACTTATTATGCTTGCTGCTAATGAATTGAATCTTGATGGGGTTTCATATTATTCTAAAAGAGTGAAGGATGACAGGCTGGCATCAATGAATACTGTCAATCTTGCACTTTTTGCAAAGTATAATGGAGAAGAAAAATTTTCAAAAATATGTAAAGAAATTTTATTGACTCCATCTGTTAATTTTTCGATGTTTAAGCAGCTCAATTATGATGCAACATATAGAGCTGATGACATTAGCCCTCATATACAGGACACAATGTACCCAAAGGTAATTGGTTCATTTGAGAGGCAATATCAGTATTCTGAAACAAAGTTTTATTCATTTGATAAGTATTTGCTTTCGCTAAAAAATGAGATGAAGAATATGGAACAGTAAGGTGTTTGGAAATTGAGCATAAGTTACAATATGTTTTTATGGGAGCTTGTTTGCAGGAAATTTTTTTTGTTCCTTACTTGACACAGGCAGACCTGCTTTTACTGCACCATCCCGGAGAAAACGACGTCAAGGCATATAAGGTAATGGAGAAGGCGGTAAAACAGGGGAAAGTCCGTTCCATCGGATTGTCCAACTGGTATATCGAGGAGCTGCAGGAATTTCTGCCTCAGGTAACGATTACCCCGGCGCTGGTACAGAATGAAATCCATCCGTATTATCAGGAAAATGATGTGATTCCCTATATCCAAAGTCTTGGGATTGTGGTGCAGGGCTGGTATCCCTTTGGCGGGAGGGGTTACACCAAAGAAATGCTCTCAAATAAAACGATAGCAAAGATAGCAAAAGCACATAAAAAATCAGTGGCACAGGTCATCCTGCGGTGGAATCTGCAAAAGGGCGTGGTGGTGATACCGGGTTCGAGCAATCCCGACCATATACAGGAGAATACGGAAATTTATGATTTTAAGTTATCCTCAAAGGAAATGAAACATAGAATTGAAGTGACAAGAGGGGGAAGTGTTGCAGTTGAATCAGTCAGTATTTCAGAAAGATAACGGCTGTAATGCTTCATGCCAGATAGAAATGAAACAGAGCAAAGAAAGAGAAATAGAAAAGTGGGTTTTATGACGCTGCTTCTTACCAAGAAACCAGAAGTAGAATCTCCACTTAACAGAATATATATCTCCTATAACCGTAGAGGTCACAAAGCCTTTGCGGTTTTTCTTTTGTCGTTTTTTATCGGAATGTGCCGCAGGGCTGTCTGATTGAGGTAGTGCGGGAACAGTACGCCGATTTCTATAAGGATAAAGAGCGGTGGACGTTGCAGAAACCGTTGTCTATGCGGTGATGGTGGACAGGCTGAAAGCCGCTCTGATTTTATTATCGGACAGCGAACAGGCGTTGATACAAGCAATCTTTTTTGAAGAACTTTCCGAGAGAGGTCGGGTTGCGGTTAGGCGTGACACGCCAAAATCCTTGCGAAACTGAGGAAGATAATCGAAAACAAAATTTAAGGCGTTCAGCCCCCCTTGCTTTTTCCTTTGGGAAAATGAGGGGGCTTTTATGTATGTCCTCTCAATCAATACCGATTGGAGGAAAAGAAGCATGACATATAACCACTGACGAGAGGACAGGAAATGGCGGGCAGGGAGAAATAGGAAGAGATAAGGTCGGTAATGGATTTACTGGATGAGATTGAGAGCGAAACTCTGTATCTTGCGTTAGTCACAGTGGACAGGCGTACATTACAAATCGTCCTGCTGAAAGTGCAGGGGTATTCCACAAAGGAGATGAGAGAGGCTTGGAATTTATATCGGAAGAATTTATTGCTGCCCGCACAGGGGGGCCTTTGGAAACAAGATTAAAGAACAGTGACACTTTCCAGCAGCAGATGAATCCTACCGTCTGGGGTTTGAGGATGGTGTGCAGCTTGCCTCTGAAAGAGAAATCCGTGCAGAAGGTTCTGTTTTGGATGTTCAGGATATGACAGAACGGGTAAAGCTGTTGACAGGACAGGATAAAGCATGACCTAAGACTATTAGAGGGGAGTGGGGACAAAAGACCGTATAAAAAATATGTTATAATATAATGAGCGTTGGGCGTTCGCACCTCGTTGTCAAATGCTGAAAAGTGCAAATTGCACCAAAAAAAGTGCGAATTGTTCTAGAAAGCAGAAAAAAGCAGTTTTTTATACTATAATTATTCAAGAGAACCGGATTGATATTTTTAATAACCGGAACAGATGGGTTAGTTACATGCAAGGTCGGACAGTTACAGAACAGTATGAAAAAACATGGGGGAGACAGCCGGCTGTTGGAAAAAAGATTGGAAATACGGAGAAATTTTCAGCAGCAGGCTTTTACATATATGAAAATGCTTGCCTATCTTTCACAGCTTGCCATGGAACAGCAATGCATTCTGCCGAAACAGTATGAATAGATTACAAAAAGACTGTACGACTGCCAGAATCTGCTGGGCGCATGGGTAAGAAGTGATAACAAACGTTATGCCGGGGAGTAAAATCCCCTTTGCATAAACAGGGATTGAATTATACTGGCACTTTCTGGCTGCGCGCGCCGAACAACAATAATAGTAACAATGCGCGGGTGGCGGTTCCGGGTTCTTCTGTCAGCAATAACAATGTTAACAATGAGAACGCAATGGTGCCCGCATGGCTTTGAGCCAGATGACAGACCTAAGCAGGCTGTCCCGTGCATAAGGCAAAGGAATTCAATTCCTTTTCAGGGTAATCCCTGGAAGAATACATGCTGTCAGAGGGAAGGACGAAAGGATATTGCTCATATCATTCTTTCTTTCTGTGGCGGAATGGATGGTATTGACAATATCAGTTCTGCACTGGCAGCCCTATAAAAAGAGGTGGTGATATAGAAAAAATGTATGAAAGCCTGACGGAATTTGAAAACATTTACCAGGCATACCGGCAGAGCGCCAAAGGAAAACATCATAAAAACGATGTAATCCAGTATGAGACCAATCTGCACATGCAGCTTTGGTATCTTCAGCAAAGACTGGAAAACCGTTCCTATGTGCCGGGCGGCTATTACAGGTTTGTGATATACGAACCGAAGGAACGGGAAATACAGGCATTATCGTTTGCGGACAGAGTATTCCAGCATCTGCTTTGCGATACCGTATTGCGGCAATACTTTGAACCAAGACTGATTTATGATAATGCGGCAGGGCAAAGGAACACATTTCGCATTAAAAAGGAGGGAACGAAAACACTTGGCGAAATCACACAGAGCCTGAACAGCTATCAGGGACATTTGAAACACGGGCATACATGGAAGCTGAGAAAGCATGTATATAAAAATTTTGTGCTTAGCAGGCACAAGCCAAACCCGGCGGGTGCGTTCGGATGATGCAGATACATTTGTACCATCCCCGCTTTGCCTTCGCGGGAATAAAAAGCAGAATTGGAGGAAGATGAAATTGAAACAGAGAAATGGCAAAAAGAAAATTGGCTCACTGGTGTTAGCCGCGGCAATGATAATTACTTCATTTCCGGCATTTGGCACAGAGGTTCAGGCAGCGGAAGCGGGGAGTGCCGCGCCAGTTCAGTTTGTGACAAAAGAGCAGCTAAAGACATTTAACACGGATGATACGGACGGTAAAAATCCGGCAAAGGTCTATTTTGGAAAAAATAATGGCAACAGTCAGGAATGGTGGATAGCGGGAAGCCAGAAAGCAGACAGTGTGACATTGTTTGCGGCAAGCCCGCTGGGAGCAAATCAAAAGTTTGATTCAAACTATACTTCAGGGAATTCAAGCACTCAAACAAAAACATACAGTGCTGATTGGGGCTGCGGTTATTCAGGCAGCGCCCCATCCGATGTAGCTGCAAACCATTATGGAGCCAGCACGTTACGGGATGCATTAAAAGGATTGGAAACATCCTGCTTTTCAACGGCTGAGAAAGCCCTGATGCAGAAGACAACGATTTATACGAACGATACCAACAACAATTGTGCATATTCCACAACGGATACACTGTATCCGGCATATGGAGAATACAGTGGACAGTATATCACAGTGGGAGAAAATGCTTCTGACAATTTGAACAGTGGTCTTCGTATCGATAAAGAGTACTGGGGAAGCAAAGATTTCTGGCTGCGCGCGCCGCACAACAATCTTAGTCATGCGCTGGTGGCGGCTTCGGGTTATTCTGTCACCATTAACTATGTTAACAATGCTCACGCAGTGGTGCCCGCTTTTGAACTGAATCTGTCATCTGTCCTCTTTGCATCTGCTGTGGAAGCAGCATCATCGGAAACTACAAACGGAACGATAGCGGATGGCACGGCGATGACACTGAGATTGGACGGTGCAGGTAAAACAATCGGAACCGTAAGCTATGATGCAGAAGCCGGCAGGATTGTGGCACAGAAGGCTGCGGGTGCAGCGGGAACCGTCTCCCTTGTCGTGCAGGGCAGGAGTGGAACCGCTGACTGGTATTACAGCGTGCCGGCAGGAGAGGGTACGGTTGTTACAAAAGAACAGATACAGGCGGCCTGCAACATATCCGGTCTTAACCTGGCAGAGTGTAAAATCTGGCTGGAAACGACAGAAGGTGAAGACAGTTTTGCTTATGCCAAGATGGCGGATGCAAAGAATTTCAATGGCGCAGCCACATTAGCGCCGGGACAAACTCTTGTGCGTGATGATGAAGCGATAACAAACGGTCAGGACGGCACGGTTACGATTGACAAGGGAAATGATGGAAACGTGGATGTGACGGTCAAACTGCCGCAGGCAGGGAATGTCGATATTGACGCAGACGGCACGGTCACAGTGCCAGCCGGAGGAACGGTTCAGGCTGCCGGGGGGGCGGAACTGACACTGCCAAACGGTGGAACTGTGGATGCAGATGGAAACGTAGAGGCAGAAAAGATTGTAAACGGGGACACCACGGTAACAGCGCCATCGGGAGGAAAGGTAACGGCAGACAAAGACGGCAAGATTACCGTACCCGCCGGGGGAACGGTTCAGACCGGGGACGGAAAAGTAACGACACTGCCAGACGGAGGAACGGTAGATAAAGACGGAAATGTCAGTTCAGGCCCGTCGCAGCCAACGGACCCACCGACGAATCCGCCAACAACGCCGACGAATCCGCCAACAACGCCGACGAATCCGCCTACCAATCCGCCAGAGACTGCGGTACCCGCCGGAGGCAAAGTGGAGACCGAAAGCGGAAAGGAACTGACGCTGCCAAACGGAGGAAGCGTTGACAAAGACGGAAATGTAAAGGCAGATAAAATCGTAAATGGAGACACCACGGTAACAGCGCCGGAGGGAGGAAGTCTTACGGCAGACAAAGCCGGGAACATTACCGTACCCGCCGGAGGCAAAATAGAGACCGGAGATGGAAAAGAGCTGACACTGCCAAACGGAGGAACCGTAGATAAAGATGAGAAAGTAGAGGCAGACAAGATAGTAAGCGGGGACACCACGGTAACAGCGCCATCGGGAGGAAAGGTAACGGCAGACAAAGCCGGTAACATCACCATACCAGCTGGGGGAACCGTGGATAAAGGCGGAATCGTGACGACACTGCCAAACGGAGGAACCGTAGATAAAGACGGAACCATCAGCCAAACCCCGCCGCAGACACCGAACCCACCATCCAACCCACCATCCAACCCGCCATCCAACCCGCCGGCAAATCCGGGCGGGACGGTTTCACCGGAGGAAGTGATGAAAAATTCAGAAAAACTGGATTCCGGTGTATCTGCAGGGTGGAAAGGAAATTCCTTCAGTCTGGGATGGCAGGCTGTACCGGGAGCGGAAGGCTATGATATTTTCGCTGACCAGTGCGGGAAGAAGCTGAGTAAAAAATCGCTGATTAAGACAGTAAAAGGGAATAAGACATCGGTTTCCCTGGCAAAGATAGCCGGCAAAAAACTTTCAGGCAGGAAAAATTACAAAGTCAGAATCAAAGCATGGAAATATGTAGACGGCAAAAAGGTCTATATGGGGAGCAGCAAGACATACCATGTAGCAGGAAGGAAGCATAAGAAGTATACTAATGCGAAGAAACTGATTCCGAAAAAGAAAAAGTATACCCTGAGAAAAGGGAAAAATGTCAGCCTGAAAGTCCAAATTGTGAAACAGTCCAAAAAGAAAAAACTTCTGCCAAACAGCCACGGAGCAAAACTCCGATATTTTTCGGACAATAAGGAAGTGGCAATGGTAACTTCAAAAGGCAGGGTTAAGGCAAAAGGGAAAGGGACCTGTTATGTTTATGTGACCGCATTAAACGGCATCAGTGTCAAAATCAAAATCACAGTAAAATGAATACAGACGTATTCATTAACGAGTTGCTTCGCAACATTGATATGTGCAAAACCCACGCACAAAAACATGGTAAAATAGATATGGCAGTCGTTTCAGAAGCGTAAGTACCAGAAAACGTACCAGTGTTTTGCGGCAAGGGAAAACAGTTTTGCAAGAGGACGGGAAATGTGACAGCCTGTCCTCTTGTGTCATTATATAGAAAACTTTAGGCTGTACGGAGTAGGAACGGCCGGAGGGTGTTCCTGGAGCGTCGCAGTTCTCAGCCAACGCTCCAGATTGGCGAGATGGAGCATTGTACCGCTTCCGCTGTCCAGAAGTCTGTTTCGGTTGCAAGGGAAAAGGTCAAGACTGGAGGATACTCATAAATTGTCTTACAAGTTCATCGGCTCTTAATTAACATATTGGTGGGATGTATCCGAGTTGAATAGCTTTTGTCACAGCTTCAACCGCTGATGTAACATCAAGTTTTTCGAATATATGCTGCAAATGATTTGATAAGGTACGTTCACTAATATAAAGTGTGCTTGCTATATCTTTTCGCTTTTGTCCCTCCGCTATAAGCTGTATAATTTGTTTCTCACTATCTGTCAATCCTTCTATGAATGGAATTTCCCTGTCAAAATAAAGCATCCCCTGCATTATTTTAGAAAGAATAGATATGAGTTTTTCAGGTTCAATATTTTTATTAACAAATCCTTTTGCTCCTATTTTTCTTGCTTCACTTCGATATACGGGCAAATCATAACCAGACAGAATTACAACCCTTTGTTCTGGATAGCAACTTAGTATCTGTTTGGCTAATTCCAGACCATCCTCAGAGGCTATATTCTTCAAGTTTATATCCATAAGGATGATGTCTGGTTTCTTAGATGCAATAAAATTGTCTAATCGAGAAACATCATTGATACTATCAAAGGTTTCAACTTCTGAATAATCTGACAATGCAATCTCCAAACTTTTTGAAAATAAAGCATGGTCATCTACTAACAAAATGTTGATAAGAAACATCCCCTTTCATCGGCAATATCGTTTGTACGCAAATCCCATGTGGATGGTTATTAGATATAGTTACAGAGCCGTCCATGTCATTCACTCGTTCCGTAATCATTGCAAGTCCTCGATGTTTTAACTTGTCAGCAGATAAGAGAACATCTGCATCAACAGTTCCATTGTCACTTACATTCAGTATTATAATCCCCTTATCCTGCGTAAGGGTTATCCATGCTTTTTCTCCTGTCGAATGTTTATAAACATTCATGACAAGTTCCTTCAGCAGGCGGTACACAAAGATATTGTATGGCTCAACCAGAAATAAGGAGTCTGAACAATCAAAGGAGACACAGATATTACGATTCGGAAAAGATTGCGAAATACCATCAAGCAAGTTTTGGTAGTTTTCCTTTATAGTAAGTTTCGGAAGCAATATAGGATGGTAATCTTGCATTTGCTCACGAATATAAGTATTCATATTATCGAGAGTTTCCGTGATGATTTTCTGTACTTCGGGGCGGTCAGCTTTTTTCATCATATTTTTTACAGAAAGCAGGTCTTGAAGAATATCATCGTGGAGAAAGTTCGCAAATTCAAGATTTAATTGTACTTCCCGTTGTAATTGTTGTAGGGCAACATGGTATTTGCTTTCCCTCATTATTTTATTTTGTCCTTTCTTAAAATTTAAATCCAAAGCAATATTACAAACATATAAAAACGCAAACAGGGCATCCAGCATAATAGAAAGCAAAGAATATCCACCATCTAAAATCATTGCTATCAAGCTAAAAATAACTACACCAGTAATTATAAGTAATGTTAATTGGCAATTATTGAATACGGCAGATAATGGAAGGCTGTTATGTTCTTTCAGTATGATACCGTGAACGCTTACCCAAAACAATAGTATAGGAATATATATACCAAAATTTGAAAGATGTTCGGGAACTTTCATTGTTGAAAAATAATAAGTAAGGAATAAAACCATAACTACTATAAAGGAGAAAGTGATATGCTTCCATTCTGACTTAAAAACAAAAGCAATTCTTTTTCTATGATATATCACAGTAAAAATAAAACATAGCCAACTTGCCATAAATTGTATGCCATAGAGCAGGAAAAATATTTTGCTTGATACCAATATACCAATAAGAGTACAAATACAAGTTCCCGTCAGGCAGAGATTAATTAATTTCTGATATTTGTATCCGCTGTTTTGGAACAAAAACATCAGTATGAATTTAATGGAAACACACCATATTACCGGGCTTAAAGCGAAAAAAATAATGTTTGTAATGGAGTTGCCCGAAGCTGATAAAAGTATATACCAACTTTCCAATGCTAATAAACCACAAAATAGGGAAATAGTTTTATTTTTCCTAATGTTGCAGGAACTTATATAAGTAACATCTATCAGCAGCAAAGACGATAAAAATAAGGGAATGACACCTCTGGTGTTTAAGTGCAAATCTGCATGAGCGGTCAGCCCCATATATGCAATGAGTAAAATAGAATTTATAAAAAGCAGTAACTTTAATACTGTTTGCGTCATGTTTTGCCTCCCTTCTATTTTCTCATGAAATTATACCATCTCTCTGTGAATAAATAAAGTGTACGAAATCGCCGAGTGATAAGACCCGACGATTTCATATGATTTTTTATCTTTTTAGAACAGTTTTGCAGCAAGTATGGACAGTCATACCGTAATATATTGTATAGATTACCAATGTCAGCATAATGGAAATCAACACAGGGACATATAACATAAAGCTATTTTCCAAGATGTTTTGCATAAGAGCCGATTTGTATACTAACGTGGCAAAGATGCAATCTACCAGACCGAATAGAAATGGAATGCTGAAAAAGGTTATTGTCTGCTTTTTTATTATTTTTTTAATTTTCTTGTTTGTGTATCCCATTTTGCTCAAAATTTCATAATCAGCCTTTGAGTCGGTTATGGCAGAAATATTATTAAAATAAAGGATACTGCCTGTTGCAATAAAAAACAATATTACGAGAAATCCTATCAACAGGAAAGTAGAACTGTTTAAGGAGAGTAACTCGTGTATTCTGTGGGAGTTCCCCTGTAAATAAGGGCTGTCGTTAAGATATTTTGACAAATCAAGAAACAGAGCTTCATTATCTTTGATGGACTGCCCATTTATACTTAGGACTTTTGTTTCGGGAGTCAGACTTTCCGCTATGGTATGATATAAATTGTCACTTACAATCAGAGTACCAACGCTGTTTGCAAATGAAATGGGATTGTCTAATGTAGTTGCAGTTACAGTAACAGGTATTTCTTCATTACCTATAAGTAAAGGATAAACATTGCCCGTTTCATCTTTGTCTGAAGCTGGCTGGTATTTTACTAAAATACACTCACTATCGTGTGGCTCGCTGATTTGCTCAAAAACCCTATTTCTCCCCTGTGCTTCTAAAAGGGAAATATAGTCTGAATAAGAGATACATTCAAACCCTGCGTTTCGCAGAATTTTTTTGTTATCCGAATCCCCTTTGGCATTTCCGATGCTATATTCCATTGGGAGTTGTTCAGAAGAAGAAGTAACCTTATAAATATTAGTTTCCACGAATGTCACATCTTTCTCAGACGAGTGCTTGCCCACAATCTCTTTGATTGCATTTATTTCGCTTTCATCTTCAATCCTGCATTCAATTTCTGACGGTGCGATACGGGATACCGAAGCTATTGGATAATACAAAGTTAAAGCCATAACGCTCGAAGCGGTCAAAGTCGCTGCCGATAACAGTGTGAGCATGATTAAAGTCTTGGAGTTTGAACGCATACGGTATATGAAATTCGGGGAAGTAATTATTTTTGTTTCTGTATAAAACTTCCGTTTGTTGTTTTTGCCTGTCTGTACTACAAAAGGAAGAAAGGACACAATAAAGAGTATTGTTCCCAAAACTATGAGTACAAGTGTCAGCATGGCAATAGGAGAAAACCCAATCGTAAACCAAACAGATTTTACTCCTCTGAGAATATCCAATGCAAGAATATATCCAAAAATAATGGAGCAGAAGCCAATGATGGCAGGAACAGCATGGAATTTCACTTTTCGTTCAGCGCTTTTTTCAAATCTGACTAATCCCATAAGCGATGTCTTGAAAAGGAACCTGCTGTTAGACAGCATCAATACAATCACAATTGCAAAAATAAAGCAGGCTGTTTTTACAATGGCATTGATATTAAAAAAGGGTATTTCTGAATTATTGATAGACAAATCCAGTAACTTGGTTATGCCAAAAACAATGCCTTTATGAAAAACACTGCCGAGAAGCATTCCTACTATAAATGCTCCCAAACAGACCAGTAAATTCTCTGTTGTCAGCAATGACAATACTGTGTTTTTTCTATATCCTAATAATGCATAAACGCCAAGTTCTTTTGTCCGACGACGTAAAAAGAAACGGTTGGAATATGACATATAAAAAACAACAAAAGCCATTAGGAATACGGAAATTACGCTGCACATCGTTTCAACCCGTCCGTCACCAGATATCTTTTCGAGCATAACCGTATTCATTGAGAATGAAGTAAATGCAAAAAAGACAGTAATTACAAATGATATAGAAAGCAGGTAAAGGGCATAAAATGAAAAATTGTTTTTTAGATTTTTAAATGCTATTGATAAATTATTCATGAATGTTACCCCCCCTTATCTTTCCGTATCTAATTTGGCTACTTCCCGTGCAATCACTTCATAGAATGCTCGTCTGTCGGCATCCTGTTTTAGAAGTTCCCGTATAATGCTTCCGTCTTTGAAAATCAGAATACGATTAGCAAAACTTGCAGCGTATGCATCATGTGTGACCATCAGTATAGTAGTATGCAATTCTTCATTTGCTTCTTTCAAAGTTTTTAACAATTCGGTAGCAGAGCTTGAGTCCAATGCTCCTGTCGGCTCATCCGCAAATAAAATACTTGGCTGTTTTACAATGGCTCTTGCAGCCGATGCCCGTTGCCTCTGCCCACCAGACAGCTCGTTTGGATATTTGTCTAATTGAGATGCAATGCAAAATCGTTCTGCTAAACTACGCACCATTTTTTCGATTTTTTTTGGAGGAAGTTTTTGCAAAGTGAGTGGGACAGAGATGTTTTCCTGGATAGTAAGGCTGTCAAGTAAAAAGTATTCCTGAAAAATAAATCCAAGATTATCCCTGCGGAAATCTGCTGCATCTGTGTCGCTCAGTTGTTTTAAATTAATGCCATTGATTACAATGCTGCCACTTGTAGGGGTATCAATAGTGGAAAGAACATTAAGCAATGTAGTCTTTCCAGAGCCAGAAGCACCCATAATAGCGATAAATTCGCTTTCTGCCACATTGAAGGATACTTTATTCAGGCTTGGATGCTGCCCTTTGGCATAAATTTTTGTTACCTCATTTGCTTTTAATAATGTTGTCATATTTTAATCTCCTTTTCGTTTGATAGTTTCATTGTACTTTTTCTGGTCAAAAAGCGAATGAGTAAATCAGGCAATTTTTTTTTGCATGATTTACTCATACAAAATTGATGATAATAAGGAACTGCTGATAATTAACGATTGGCAGCGATGAATGGGAAGAAAGAAAAAGACCTGGTTGAAAATCAGCGCAAACTGTGCTACAATAGTCCAGCGAGAGACAGTTCATTTGTACCATCCTGTCTATAAACAAAACCAGGACTGCTGATATGGATCAATCATACGAATCGGGCAGACTGCGGTCTGCCCGATTTTGGCTGTATATGTATAGGAGGAGAGATGTATCAACTTACGATTGAGCAAAGTTTTGACGCGGCCCATTTTCTGGCGGAATATCGAGGAAAATGCGGGAATATTCATGGACACCGATGGAGGGTGCTCTTAGAAATCGAGACAGAGGCTTTGCAGGAAAATGACCAGGAACGGGGAATGTGTGTGGATTTTTCCGTGCTGAAGGAAGAATTAAAGAAGATTGTGGACAGGCTGGATCATAATTTTCTGATTGAGAGGGGTACTCTGAAAGACAAGACCTTGGAAGCGTTAGAGGAGGAGGGGTTTTGCCTGGTGGAACTGCCTTTCCGTCCCACGGCGGAGAATTTTGCCAAGTATTTTTATGATCTGCTGGCGGAAATGGGGCATCCCGTGTCTATGGTAAAGGTGTATGAGACTCCGAATAATTGTGCGGCATACAGGGTGTGAAGGGTTGGCGGCAATGAAAGTAAATTAGTCATCATATGGAAAATAAATTATAAGGGGCACTCAGGAGGAGATATGGACGCAAGGCAAGAACCATCCTATCAGGTGGTTGAGATTTTTCAGAGCATTAACGGGGAAGGACAGCGGGCAGGAGAGCGGGCGGCCTTTGTGAGGATGAAGGGCTGCAACTTAGCATGCTCTTACTGTGATACCAGTTGGGCAAATGAGCCGGAGGCATCTTTTCGGAATATGGGGATAGGGGAGATTCTTTACAAGCTGTCAGAATTTCATGTGAAGAATGTGACGGTCACCGGGGGAGAACCGTTGGTGCAAAAGGAGATTGTCCTTTTGCTTAAGGCGTTAGCAGAGGCGGGATATCAGGTGGAAGTTGAGACCAATGGAAGCGTGCCACTGGAGCCTTTTTGGAATATTTCTTCGGAGATTGCATTTACCGTGGATTATAAATTGCCGGGAAGCGGCATGGAAGAACGGATGCTTAGAGAGAATTTCCGGGGGCTGGCTGCGAAGGATACGGTGAAATTCGTGGTGTCTGACAGGGCAGACCTGGAAAAGGCCTATGAAGTGTGCGAGAGGGAACTGTCGGATTGCCGTGGGGCGGTGTATTTGAGCCCGGTGTTTGGAAGGATTGAACCGGAGGAAATGGTGGCATTTATGACGGAGAGGAAGTGGAATCGTGCCAGGCTGCAGATTCAGTTGCACAAGGTGATTTGGGACCCGGAGGCAAGGGGGGTCTAAAGAGTGAAAGGTGCGAAGTATTCCATAGCGCAAAAAAGACCATGTTCATGCTGGCGAAACTGGCATGGTTGAATGCGTGTAAGAGTCTGCAAGGGAATCTTTCTCACATAGAATAGCATAAGTGGAGGTTAGATATGGCGATAGACACGAAAGCGATCAAGGAGCATGTGCGGGGCATTTTGGCAGCCTTGGGGGACGATCCCGAAAGGGAGGGATTGCGGGAGACGCCTGACAGGGTGGCGAGAATGTATGAGGAAGTATTTGAGGGAATGAATTATTCCAATCACGAAATCGCCCAGATGTTTTCCAAGACATTCTCGGAGGAGATGGATTTCCAGGAAAATAGCCAGGACATGGTGCTGGTCAGGGATATTGACATTTTCAGTTACTGTGAGCATCATCTGGCGCTGATGTATGATATGAAAGTCACCGTGGCCTATCTGCCCAAGGGCAGGGTAATCGGGCTCAGCAAGATTGCCAGAGTGGCGGATATGGTGGGGAAACGGCTGCAGCTGCAGGAGAGAATTGGTGCGGATATTGCGGAGATCTTGCAGGAAATCTTGGGCAGCGAGGATGTGGCAGTGGTGATTCAGGGCATCCACAGCTGCATGTCTGCCAGGGGGATTAAGAAGGCATCGGCTACCACGAAGACTTATACCTTGCGGGGGGCATTTCGAGAGAATCAGTTTTTGCAGATGCGGCTGGAGAAGGGATAAGGTGAGAGAGGAAGTTAGACTTATGAAAGCGATGGTACTTGCCAGCGGAGGCATTGACAGCACCACTTGCCTGGGCATGGCTGTGGAGCGATACGGTAGGGAGCAGGTGGTCGCCCTGTCTGTTTCCTACGGACAGAAGCATGATAAGGAATTGCAGGCTTCCAGGGCCGTGGCGGAATATTACGGCGTGGAGTATCTGTCCCTGGACTTGGCGAAGATATTTGCCTACAGCGACTGTTCTCTGCTAAAGCATTCTGGGCAGGAGATTCCCGAGGAAGACTATGGGGAGCAGTTGAAGAAGACGGAGGGAAGGCCGGTGTCTACCTATGTGCCCTTTCGCAATGGGCTCTTTCTCTCCTCGGCGGCAAGCCTGGCATTGTCTAAGGGGTGCGGCGTGATTTACTATGGTGCCCATGGGGATGATGCGGCAGGAAATGCCTATCCGGATTGTAGCATGGAATTTCATCGGGCGATTTCAGATGCCATTTTTATCGGCAGCGGCGAGCAGCTGAAGGTGGAGGCGCCTTTCGTTGGCCTTGCCAAATGGGAGGTGGTGAAGAGGGGACTGGAACTGCAGGTTCCCTATCATCTCACCTGGAGTTGCTATGAGGGGCGGGAGAGACCTTGCGGCGTGTGCGGAACCTGCATTGACAGGGAGAAGGCTTTTCGCATCAATGGCGTGGAAGACCCGGCTTTGTAAATTAGAATAGGAGGAGAGAATATGCTAGGAAGAAAACAGGAAGAAACGATTACATTGCTGGGAAACCAGGGGACCAAATATCCTGATGACTATGCTCCGCAGGTGCTGGAGACTTTTCAGAACAAGCATCCGGAGAATGATTATTTTGTGAAGTTTAACTGTCCGGAGTTTACTAGTTTATGCCCCATTACGGGACAGCCGGATTTTGCCAATATCATTATATCCTATGTGCCGTGGGAGAAGATGGTGGAGAGCAAGTCGTTGAAATTATATCTGTTTAGTTTTCGGAATCACGGAGACTTTCACGAGGACTGCGTGAATATCATTATGAAGGATCTGATTCATTTGATGGACCCGAAATACATTGAGGTGTGGGGAAAGTTCACACCCCGGGGGGGCATTTCCATCGACCCGTACTGTAATTATGGCAAGCCGGGAACCAGGTGGGAACAAGTGGCCTTTGAGCGGCTGAGCCGCCATGACATGTACCCGGAGCGGGTGGATAATAGGTGATAGCATATGAAAAAGCAATGACGGAAACGAGTAGCATATGGACTACCGTGCATAAGCACCCTTAGAGATACATTGCGGTATCTTTAACAATGATGAGTAATTAAAAATATCGTTGACATTTGAGAAGCGTATGATATAATAAATAAAAGTATTTTAGGCAAATTATGTAATTGAAAAGCTGAGAAGAAGAGGAGTATGAATTTAAAACCATCAGAGAGAATCCGGTTGGTGTAAAGGATTTTGGATAATACATTCAGATATAAAGATAAGATAAGAAAAAACTAAGGTGGTACCGCGTTAAACACCCTTAATATTAAAATATTAAGGGTGTTTTGTTATTGCAGATTGGAGGAAAAATGTTAGCAAAAAATGTCAGAGCTTTGTGGTAAATATGCAGGGCTTTCAGTTATTGATGCTATTCTGTTGGGTGTTATAAAAATAAGATTTAGCAAATTAATGCTGAGTGGGAGGCTTGGGAATAAATAAAAACAAACTAGGAGGCGGCAAAATGATAGAAATTTATTATATTGAAGATGATGAAAATATTGCAATGGCTGTAAAAGAATATCTGAGCCAGAAAGGGTATGCAGTTTCTATATTTGGGACGCTGGAAAGTGGGAAGAAAGCATTGGAACACCATATTCCCAGCATTGCGCTGATTGACTGGAATATGCCAGACGGCGGGGGAAACAGCCTTTGCAGATGGATACGCTCAAGATGGAAAGAACTGCCAGTCATTTTTCTGACTGTCCGAGATGACACTAGTGATATTGTTTCTGGTTTTGAATATGGGGCGGACGATTATGTGACAAAACCTTTTGAATTAGAAGTTCTGCATTCCCGCATCCACGCACTGCTGCGCAGGGCAGGGAATGTGCAGAGCCAGTATCTTTCCTGCGGTTCTATTTCAATTGATAAAAACAAAACGGCAGTATTTTATGGTGAAGAAGAAATTACTGTCAGTCAGGCAGAATACCAGCTTTTGCAGCTTTTGATGGAAAATAAGGGGAAAACTGTCACAAGAGAACGGCTGCTGGCTCAAATCTGGGATAATAACGGGAATTATGTCAATGACAATACGTTGACCGTGACAATGAAGCGGCTTAGGGAAAAACTCCATCATCCGTCCTGCTTAAAAACAATACGGAGCTTTGGCTACCGTATGGAGGATGAGATATGAGCAAAAAATCAAATATAAAAATAACAATTCTGTTTGTACTTTCGGTCAGTCTGATTGTAGCGGCGATGACTACATTCCTTCTTACCATTTACTATCGTCAGTTATGTTTTCATATATTGGGAGGATTCTGCGAAAGTATGATTGAAAAAAATCCAGATTTCAAACAGGCTGCTTTGGAATTATTGAAAACACAGGATTTCCATATGACAGGCGAAAATATATTATCAAACTTTGGTTATTATCCATCAAATTTAGGGATTATGGACACGACAGCTTTTTGGATTGCCTCTTTAAGTTTTTTGACAGGCGGCATACTGTTCCTTTTCTCTTTCTGGTACTGGCATAGGAAATCGGACGCCCGCATCCAGACATTGACAGGATATTTGGAAAGAATAAATACAGGAGTTCAAGGATTGGTTTTAGAATCTACAGATGATGAGTTCTCAAAACTGCAGGATGAAATATATAAAACGGTAACAGAACTTTACCAGACAAGAGAAGAAGCCCTGGTAGCACGAAACAATTTTGCTGAAAATCTTTCTAATATTGCCCATCAGCTTAAAACGCCGATTACATCTATTTCCTTAACTGTCCAGATGGCAAAAGAATATTTGGGAGATACTCGTGCCGCAGAAATAGAACGGCAGATAAACAGGCTAATGCATTTAGAAGAAGCGTTATTGCTATTGTCCCGCATCGATGCAGGAACGCTTGCATTTGACAGGAAACCGACAGATGTTTTTACAATCCTTTCTCTGGCATCGGACAATTTATATGAATTGTTTATGCAGAAGGGCGTTCTGATTGATGTTCCAGAGCTGGGTGAGATAAATATCAATGTGGATTTAAACTGGACGATGGAAGCCTTCATGAATTTGATGAAAAACTGTATAGAAGCAGCAGGGACAGGCACTGCTGTCCATTGTTCCTATGAAAAAAATCCTCTTTATGTGGAGATACGGATATGGGACGAGGGGGAGGGATTTGCAAAAGAGGACTTATCCCATCTGTTTGAGCGGTTCTATCGTGGAGAAAACGCAAAAAATACTGGAATCGGAATAGGGCTTTCCCTTTCAAAAGCAATCATAGAAAGGCAGAATGGAATTATCTGCGCATTCAATCTTCCAAACGCCGGGGCTTGTTTTGAGATTCGTTTCTATACCTCATGAAAATAGTGTGAAGCACATAAATATGGTATGCCTGGGGCGCAGTCACTGAGATGTCACTTTCATTTGTTATAATAAAAATACTTTGAGTAATCTCAAATAATAGAAAGATTTATATCAAAGTATAGAGAATAACAAACAGGAGGATTTGGCAACATGGAAATACTAAGATGTAACGGCATCGAAAAAGTATTTGGAAAAGGCGGCAATCAGGTTACTGCTTTAAATGGAATCAGCCTATCTATCGAAAAAGGCGATTTTGTCGCAATTATTGGGGCATCTGGCTCTGGAAAATCAACGCTTTTGCATATTCTGGGCAGCGTGGATAAGCCGACAAAAGGTACTGTAACAATAGACGGTGTTGACCTTAGTGGACTAAATGCTACGGATGCCGCAATTTTCAGAAGGAGAAAGGTTGGATTGGTTTATCAGTTTTACAATCTGATCCCCACTCTGACAGCAGAAAAAAACATCCTTATGCCAATGCTGCTTGACAAAAGAAAGCCAGATTTGGAATACTTTAAAACGATTGTAAAGACATTGGGAATAGATGACAAACTGGAAAGCCTGCCAAGTCAGCTATCTGGAGGACAGCAGCAGCGGGTCGCAATCGCAAGGTCTTTGATTTACCGCCCTGCCATACTTTTTGCTGATGAACCGACGGGAAACCTTGACCAAAAAAATTCAAAGGAAATTATTGATCTCTTAAAGCTGTCAAACCGAAATTTGAAACAGACAATACTTCTTATTACCCATGATGAAAAAATTGCATTGGAAGCTGACCGAATTGTGACCATCGAAGACGGACAGATTGTCAGTGACCGGAAACGGAGGTGAGCAGCATGTGGAAAGACTACTCCAAAAGCTATATTAAAAATAACCGTGCATCCAACATATCAATTATAGCGGCTGCTCTTGTTGCTACAATGTTTTTGTCGCTGTTGTGCAGCATAGCTTACAATTTTTGGACATATGATGTTGAACAAATCATATTGGAGGAGGGCGGCTGGCAGGGGCGCATTGTTTGTGAAACATTAGGTTCAGATGATTTATCGGAAGATAATATATTATCTTTGGTATGTCAATTTGCGAATGTAGAAAAAGCAGTTGCAGGCGGCGGGGAACTATCCCCAAAAGAAGGAACCGTAGTAGATGTTTATTTTAAGAATGCCAGGACGATTTATCGGGATATGCCATTAATTGCAGCACAACTCGGACTAAATGAAGATTCCATACAATACAACTCATTGCTCCTATCCCGCTATTTTATACACGACCCAGAGGATGAGTCGCCGCCGATGCTTTTGACGCTGTTTGTGGTGATACTGATTATTGTTGCAGTGTCGTTAATCCTAATTATCCGAGGCTCCTTTGAATTATCCATGAATGCCAGAATCCATCAATTTGGCATATTTTCGAGTATTGGAGCTACACCAAGGCAAATCAGAACCTGTCTGTTGCAGGAAACGATGGTTTTAAGCATACTGCCAATGCTGCTTGGCAGTATATTGGGGATTTTAATAAGCTATGGGTTGATAAAAGCAGTCAATTTTTTTGCTGCGGATGTATCTGGACGCCACGAAGCTGTTTTTCACTATCATCCGTCCATATTTGCGGTTACTGTTTTTATTTCCTTCTTAACCGTAATTTTTTCTGCGTGGATTCCCGCAAGAAAACTGAGCAGGATGACGCCGCTTGAAGCAATCAGAAATACAGGAGGTTTATTGTTAAAGAAAACGAAACATTCTCAAATTTTATCTAAATTTTTTGGCATAAAAGGGGAACTGGCAGGAAACGCATTAAAAGCCCAAAAGAAACACTTACGGATATCCACATTATCATTATTGCTGTCCTTTCTGGGCTTTTCTATTATGATTTGCTTTACCACCCTTGCAGATATCAGTACCAGATATACTTATTTTGAACGGTATCAGAATGTATGGGATATCATGATAACCTTAAAGGACACAGAAATATCAGATTTTGATTTAACAAATCAATTGCAGGATATTTGGGGGATACAAGATGCCACGGTATATCAAAAGGCGAAAGCAATGACATTCCTGCCAGAAGGATTACAGAGCGATGAGCTGTCATCCCTTGGCGGGCTTGAACCAGTTGCGGGAACCCCGAAGGTGGATGGGCAGTTTCAAGTATCTGCACCGATTGTTGTTTTGGATGACACAAGCTTTTTAGACTTCTGCTCACAGATTGGGATTAAGCCAGGTCTTGATGGCGCAATTGTATTAAATCAGATTTGGGATAGTATAAACAGCAATTTCCGCTATAAAGAATATGTACCTTTTGTGAGGGAGGATAACCAGACAACAACACTATATAAAAACAACAAAACCCTAGAAATCCCTATTTTATCTTATACGCAGGAAGCCCCCACGCTGAGGGAAGAATATGATAATTATGCCCTTGTACATTTTATCCCGCTTTCTATGTGGAATAAAAACTTAGGGGAGGTATTTGAAGCGGAATCTGACAGTTATATCCGTATTCTATCAAACGGGGCTGCAAATCTTACGGATTTAAACAGTCTGGAACAGGAAATTGTGCAGCTTGTATCAGAGCAGTATGAAATCGAAAGTGAAAACCGAGTACAGGAACGAATGTCTAATGACAGTTTGATCCGGGGCATGGTAATGATTTTTGGAGCTTTTTGTGTATTGCTTGCCATTATTGGAATTGCGAATGTCTTTTCAAATACGTTAGGATTTCTCCGCCAAAGGAAGAGAGAATTCGCGAGGTATATGTCTATTGGCTTGACCCCGCAGGAAATGAGGAAAATGTTCTGTATTGAAGCATTTGTGATAGCTGGGAAACCTCTTTTGATTACATTACCGCTTACGGTACTGTTTGTACAGTTTGCCGTAACAGAAAGCTGTTTAGACCCAATGGTATTCTGGTCGGAAGCCCCGGTTCTGCCTATTTTGATATTTGCGGCTGCGATTGTATTGTTTGTCGCACTTGCTTATTATATTGGCGGAAAGCGTCTTTTGCAGTGTAACTTGAATGAAACATTACAGAGGGATACGTTAATTTAAATCCTGAGGGGACAGTCTTGGTTGAAAGCTGGGGCGAGAAAGGGGTTTTCTATAACCCAGACCATGTGCAGAAGCGTGGCGTTTATATATGGATGGAAGGGAACACGCGGTCAGCAGTCTTCAAAACAGGGCCATGGTTTATCCTGCTCCATGGCAGTTTTAATCTGGTTGTAGTAGCGTACCTTTTGCTGTATGTGTTTCAGATCCTGCCGCATCTTTTCCATCTGGCGTATTATGTCTTTTTCATGGTCCTCCATCATAAGGATAATTTCATCAATATGACGGGGAAGATCTTCCGAGTATTTAAAGAAATCCTGTATTTTGGTGATGGGGAGTCCTGTTCGTTTGAAACAGTGGATCGCATGCAGGCGGTCAATATGCTCATCCGTATAAATCCGCTGGTTTGTCCCTGTCCGCTTTACTTCCGGGAAGAGACCAATTTCCTCATAATAGCGCAGGGTAGAAGAGGGGATATTAAATTTTTCCCGCATTTCTTTGATGGTATAGGTATTCATCACATCCGTCCTTTCCCAATAATGATTGAAAATGCCTCTTGACTTCAAGTATACTTGAAGTGATAGCATTTGTAAATAGAAAGACCCGCGGGCATAGCGGTGATCGATACAGAAGCTATAAGATAGAAAATAGAAATAATATATTCAGGAGGTAATAACACATGGAGTATCGAAGTGTAGGAAAATCAGGATTAAAGGTGAGTGAGATCGCAGTGGGGAGCTGGATGACGGATCTGGCAGGGAGCCAGAAGGCAGATGTGGCGGAGCAGATGATCCGCCTTGCCTATGATCGCGGCATCAATTTCTTTGACTGCGCCGATGGCTACAGCGGCGGGGAGGCGGAACGTTTCCTTGGAAGGGTGTTGAAGGATTACCGCAGGAGCTCCTATGTGGTATCCAGTAAGGTATTTTTCCCTACAGGCCCCTCTGTGACGGAATGGGGGCTGTCCAGAAAACATATTTTTGAAAATATAGACCGCACACTGACAAATATGAAGCTGGATTATATCGACCTATATTACTGTCACCGTTTTGACCCCACGACTCCGATGGAGGAGACGCTCCGCGCTCTGAGCGCTCTGGTGGATCAGGGAAAGATTCTTTACTATGGCGTCAGCGAGGAGTGGAGCGGAGCACGGCTGTTGGAGGCACAGAAGATCATTGAGAAGTATGGCCTGCATCCTATGACCAGCCTGCAACCGCAGTATAATATGATGGATCGTTATATCGAGCATGAGATCATGGGAATCTGTGAGGAATACGGAATCGGCATCACGCCGTTTTCTCCTCTTGCCCAGGGGCTTCTTACAGGAAAGTATAAGAAGGGGCAGCCCTATCCAGAGGGATCCCGCGCCACCCATCAGGCGGATAAGCAGGTCAACAATCTTCTGACCGATGAAAATCTGGATAAAGTGGCGGCCATGGAGAAAATCGCAGGTGACCTTGGCATTACCATGTCAGTTCTCGCCCTGGCGTGGATCCTTCGCAAGGATACTGTCAGCAGCGTGATCACCGGGGCAAGTAAGCCGTCTCAGCTGGAGAGCAATCTTGCCGCTGCCGGATGTAAAATTCCGGAGGATGTCCGGAAGGAGATCGATCAGATTCTTGGATTCGTACCATTTGAAAGACATGTAGGATGATCCTGCCGGCACGACGGCGTCAGCCTGCACATTGCTATCTGTGCCGGAGCGTCACAAATAGCAATGCTGGCAGAAGAGAAATCGTCTTCGCGTAAACGCTTCAGAATGGAGATTTATATGGTTCAGGATATGACAAAGGGAAGTCCGGTAAAGATAATTTTGATGTTTGCTCTTCCGATGCTGGCCGGCAATATTTTTCAGCAGTTCTACAATATAGTGGATAGTATTGTGGTGAGCCATGGAGTGGGGGTCAATGCATTTGCATCCGTTGGATGTACCAGTTCCATGAATTTTTTTATCATCGGCTTTGTGATGGGATTGTGTCAGGGATTTTCTATACTGATCAGCCAGTATTTTGGAGCCGGGGATATTGCCAATTTAAAGAAATCAGCGGCCATGAGTATCGTTCTGGCGGTGTTCAGTGTGGTGATCGTGGGTGTACTTGCCGTTATCTTTTCAAGGGGAATATTAACGCTGATGCAGACACCCGATCTTTATATGGCGGATGCGGTTTTATATTCCCGTATCGTGTACGGCTGTATCGGGTGCATGGTGTTCTATAATCTGACTTCCTCCATACTGCGGGCGCTGGGGGACAGCAGGACGCCTTTGATCTCCATAATCATTTCCTGCTTTGTCAATATCGGGCTGGATCTGTTATTTGTCTTTGGCTTTCACTGGGGAGTGGCAGGCGCGGCCATAGCAACAGCATTAGCCCAGCTCGCTGCTACGGGATTTAACTTGTACCGTATGAAGGATATCCGTCAGTTAAAGCTTTCAGGGAAGGATTTTCGCATTGATCTATCTCTGATCAAAAGGATGATTGTCATCGGATGTCCCATGGCGTTTCAGAATTCCGTTACCGCTCTGGGAGTCATGATCCTACAGGGATCCGTGAACCGGCTGGGACCAGTATATACGGTTGCTTATGCTTCTGGATGTAAGATCGTAAATATCATCCAGCAGCCAAACGCAACCTTCGGCATGACAATGGCCACCTATGTGGGGCAGAATCTTGGAGGGAAGCAGTATGACAGGATCAGGCAGGGCGTGAGAAAGTGTATTCTGATCAATTTGATCATCTGCTCCTCACTTTGTGCCCTGATGTTTCTGTCGGCGGACTTTATCTCCCATTATCTTATAAAAGGGGGAGAGGAGGGAGCCATCGCGGGATCCACAGAGTATATTATCGTCTTAAGCTGTTTCTTATGGATCCTGGGACTTCTCTGGCCGTACCGGTCTGCCCTGCAGGGGATGGGGCGGACAATTGTGCCCATGCTGTCAGGCGGTCTGGAGCTGGTGCTGAGGATCAGTCTTGTTTTGACACTGCCGCTTGTATTTGGGTTCCGCGGTGTTATGGCAGCCGAGATTTCAGCATGGGCGGGAGCCACTCTTATGATCATTATCGATTATTACCGGGTGCAGAGGAGAGGAATATTATCTCAACTGTCGGTTAGGTCAGTTTACAAGGAACTACACGCAGACCGTGAAACGGGCTGCTGACAACAAACGGCACTATACTCCCGGCAAGGGGCATAGTGCCTGTTTGTTGCGGGGGTATCCAAAGGGGGCAGCGCCCCATTTGGCACACGACTTTGCGAAGCAAAGTGTAGTGTGTTATACGCTCTGTCGGCAGCAGACAGGGCGTATATGAAAGCCCCCGTCCCTCGTCCACCGTTCCCAGCCTATGGGACAAAATGTCCCATACCTCTGGACACCATGACTATATGTGTGGCCACTCATTCATTTTAGGGGCTGTTCTTTTCTCAAAATTGAAATGGGCGGGAAAGCCATTTTAGGGCTTTGCTATCTTCCTAATAAATGGGAATTTACAGATTCATTTCGTCAACAATATTTGTGGGCTTTACGGTCATTTCTACCCATGCCGGAACGAGGCCACTCTTAATGGCGTTTCTGACTGACCTGATATTGGACCATGCCGTACAATAAAATGGTACTTTTCCTCTCTTTATTATTTCTTTTGTAAGCGTACTTGTCAGTACGGAGGCAATTCCTTGTTGTCTGTATTTCAGCAGAACATCTACACCAATCTGCCACATATCTTTGCAATCTGCAGAACAGGCGGCTAATCCGACCAATGTGTTTCCATCATATGCGCCGACGCCAAGTACATCCAAATGCTTACGGTCTTTGCAAAGTGCATTGCTCCATTCCGGCAAATACAATTCACTAAAATCTTCTTGTTTCAATATGCGTGTTTTATAGGTGCAAGAAAGAACCGGTATCCTGTTTATATCAGGCAAATAGTATTCTGCCATAAAACATATTTTATATCCTTTCTCAAATAGGCGTTCATTCAGCCAATGCATATTTGGTGTTTCAAAGCAGTGATAAAATTCAAACTTTCCTATATACTCGGACACTATTTCCAAGGTTTCAGGTATGGAAGCTGCCACGACATTGTTCCCATAGGAAACAATGTTGCAAGTAATCGGCTCCTTCAGATATTTACGGGCGTTCTTTCCTAATTTTAAGGGAAAAACAACATTTCGATTTGTCTTAAAATCTTTCTCTCGGCACCCTATATCTTCTGCGGACTGCCTCATGGCAATTTCTATCATTTCACGATTCGTCATAATCTTCTCTCCACATTGTATCGGTTCGGCAAATACAGATTTTCCGTTTCTTATTTTCTTCTCCGTTGCGGGATTGGATTTTTCAGCAAGTCCGATTTTCCCGCAAGCCGTTTCAGCGCCGCTTTGTCCTCCCCGCTCAACTTGCCATAATTGAGCCGGAGCCGTTTGCAGATAAACACCAAAGACACTTTCTCCGGGTCGCCGTCCAGGCTGGCGGCTTCATCAGCGGCCTGCAGCAGTCCTTTCAGCGGGTTATCCTCCGGGACGCTAAAGAAATCGCCCCTATGGTTTTCACGCAGGTCAAGGGCTATCCCGTTTATGTCCTGCTGGATTATGTAGCGGCAAAAGCTGTCGTCATCAATATGGGCGGCGATAAGCAGCAGATAGTCGGTAGTCACGCCGTAAAACCTTGCCAGCTTGATAAGGGCATAGTGGCTGATGTCTTTGAAATCGTCCGCTTCATAGCTGCCCAACGCAGACTTGGAGAGGTTCGTCTGCTCCGCAAGCTATTCCAGTGTCAAGCCACGCTCTACACGCAGGTCTTTCAATCGTTCTTGTATTGTTAAAGCCATTCTGACCTCCTTAGTGATAACCTTTAGGTAAAGTCATATACAGAACGTAGAAAATCCGCTGATACAAAATAAGGATTGTTTGTATCGCCAATCTTCTCAATCAAAACGGATTCGCCATTTGATTCTAAAATTTTGTATGTATCTCCAACATTAAGTACTAAGTTTTTCCCGTCTTCCCCGTTGGCAACAACATTATAAACTTGCGACATTTCAACCCTATCCGTTCTATGTGTCAGACCTTTTAGGGTGTGATGTGCTTTTTTAACTGCCATTTCGCCGCATTTATATACTACTCCCCCCGCCCCCAAAGTTAAGAGAAACAAATTTCGGGGGCCACCGACCTTTTTAGCCGCAGTAGTCATTACCTGATACCAACCCAAATTACTCATAATCTTTCTCCTGTCCCCAATTTTGTATATTGTATTTTGCTTTCTCCTATTATATCACAATTCCGAGAGCGTGGAAATAGCGAGTTTTCCGGGCAGATTTCCTACCTTATGGATATAGGGCACAGGCGGTCAAAAAAGTATACACTTGAGATAGTTCATCGATGGACAAGCCTCTTGAAAACAGAATGACCGTCTGAAAAGGAATACCCCGGTCGAGGAAGTGCGCCGTGACCTTGCTTCTGGACACCGTGACCAGAGCGGGCCAACAGCCTGATACGCCGGGAGCGCTGCAACTGTGACGGTGGAAACTGCCTTGCGCTGGACGATGGCGACACTTGCGCCTGTCCGCAGATGATTACATCCTCCGTCTGCTGCAAGTGGTTCCGCTGGGCGGTCTTGCCACTGGATGGGACGCTGGAAGCGGAGATTTACCGTGACAGGGATTTGAAACGCTGTGCGGAGTGTGGGGGAATGTTCGTCCCGAAATCCAACCGGGGCAAATACTGCCCGGACTGCGCCGCCAGAGTTCATAGGCGGCAGTAACAGAAAGTGAACGGAAAAGGAGGTCTGCTGTGGACAGTTAAGACGGGAAAAAGCCTTGATTTGCAAGGATCCGCAAGCCCCAAACCGGGGCGGGTGGTATGATTTACCGTCCACCCCGGAAAACGGGCTTTTAACCGTCCACAAAACACGCTATGATGAACACGATTTATATTCACCAGCCGGAGAAAGCCGTCAGCTTCACCCGGCTCCCCAATTTCCTCTTTGAAGCCCCATCATTCAATCCCCTGTCCAACGAAGCGAAGGTGCTGTACGCCTTTATCCTGCGGCGGGCGGAATTGTCCCGCAAGAACGGCTGGGCGGACGAATATGGGCGGATTTACTTGTATTACCCCATCTGCGAGGTGGTCGCTTTGCTCCACTGTGGGCGGCAAAAGGCGGTGAATACCCTGCGGGAGTTGCAGTATGCGGGGCTGGTGGAGATACGGAAACAGGGCTGTGGAAAACCCAGCCGCATTTACCCGAAATCCTATGAAGCGGTTTCAAACACCGACTTCAAGAAGTCCGGCTGCGGTACGCGGTCTGTCTGAAAACCGTACCCTACAAGTACGAAAGCTTGTGGGATCGCCCGATCTGCTATATAGTAAGACCATAATGAATGTGTACACTTTCAGAGCCGGACCGTAAATGGCTCCGGCCTTTGTATTTTCCTGGGACAATCCGCTGATGCAGTGCATTGCTTCACAGAATGGCAGACACAGCTTTACACGGTCCTATGTGGAGGAAGAGGATATATTCATCGCCAACAATGAGAATACCTTCTGTCTTCATAACTGGAAATTGTCCACCTATTTAAACTGCCTGTCCAATCATGGATTTTTTATCGAACAGGTAGTAGAGGAATCTGAGTATGAAGAGAAGGAGGCAGATGCATTTCAGGAAGGAAGATTCTATGCGGCAGGAAGGGCACGGTATATGAATCCGGCCATTATCGTAAAGGCAAGAAAGCTGTGAAGACATTCTATTCCGATTACGGTTCAATAAGAAGGAGCAGATCCTGTCAGGGGGTCTGCTCCTTCTGGTATGCATTGTTAGTGGTGAAGTGTCAGCTCTTTTTGATCAGATCAAACTGTCCTACAAGTTCATCCAGCATGGTAGCCTGGGCGGAGAGCTCCTGGCTGGTTGCTGAAGCCTGTTCGGCAGTCGCCGCGTTGCTCTCAACTACGCCTGAAATCTGATTGACGCCGATTTCAGCCTGACGCATGGCAGTGGCTTGTTCTTCCATCATGTTTTTCAGGCTCTTGGAGAAATCAGCAATCTGTTTGATACCATCCATTACGGATTCAATGGAAGTGGAAGCGTGATCCGCCACACTGTTTCCTTCATTCACCTCACGGATGGATGCCTCAATCAGTTCCCTGGTATCTACTGCTGCCTTGGCGCTCTGATCCGCCAGTTCGCGGATCTGATCTGCTACCACAGCAAAACCGCGTCCGGCCTCTCCTGCCCGGGCAGCTTCTATGGAGGCATTCAGGGATAGAAGATTGGTCTGTGCTGCGATGGATTCGATTTCAGAGATGATATCGCTGATCTTTGTGGAGGCGTCGCTGATCCGCCCCATAGCGGCCATCATTGTATCCATTTCCTGACGGCTCTTATCCGCCGCATTGGCATATTCCTGTGCTTTCGTATATGAATCATCGGCGCTCTGGGCGCTCTTTTCCATGGCTTCTGTAATATTAGAAATAGTCGTATGCAGACTCATAACTTCATTTGCCTGATTCGTGGCACCCTCTGCAAGACCCTGGGAGGCATTGGCCAGTTCATCCGATCCGGCGGATACCTGCTTGGAGGCTTCGCCGATGGCCAGTAACGTCTCCGTCATCTGATCCCTCAGACCTCTCATGGAGTCACTCAGCTGTTTGAAATCTCCGGTATAGTGTTCGGCCACCTTGGATGATACCGTGTAGTTTCCCCCCGCCATCTCTCCGAGTATCTCTCCGATATCTTTGATGATAATATTGAGGTTATCAGCCATTTCGCGTGCATCTTTTTCCATCAGCTCCACTTCATCCCCTGTATCAACCACAGGAAATGGGGAGACGAGATCGCCGGTGGCAAATGTTTTCAATCGTCCGCCCAGTTGTTCCAGAGGAACGGAAATCCTTCGGGCGATTTTTTTACCGATTTTGGTGGACAGGATCATAGAGGAAGTGATCACTACAAGGATCAGCGCCACCAAAATCCATTCGATTACAGTAAGAGTGGTGGCCAGGCTGTTTCCCTCATTGACCTTTACGTCCATCAGTGATTCCAGTTTCTGGTAGATACTGTTATAGATGCCGGCTAATTCACTTAGGGCAAGTTCCTGTGCCTCCACACATTTTGCCCGGTCCGTGGTGGCACCAATGTCCATGATCTTTGTATCCAGTTCCCAGTATGTATTCAACTCCTCCTCAATGGCATCGTAAGTGGTCCTGCCGTCGTCGGATACGATGGTGTCTTCAATCTTGGCAAAGGATTCCTTAAATGAGGCGATCAGCTCTTCATGCTGTTTTGTAACGGTAGTGATGGCATCCTGGTTATCATAACCGATGGCCGCCCGGAGTGATGACCGGATATCTGCAAATTCAAACATCGCTGTCCCGATATCTCCCTGTGCGAAACCGAAGTTATGCAGGGCGTAGGAATAACGGGCAGAGATAAATACAAGGGCGATTATCCCCAGAATCGCCGCCGCCGCTGTGATTGCTGACACCTTGAAAAATGAGACTGTCAGCTTCTTTTCGATTTTTTCCTTTTTGTTCATTACTTAAAATTCTCCCCTCTGTTGCGCTGCAACCTGATATTAGTTTTTTGTAATAGTCCCCTTGCTGTCGTTTACTATTGGTTTACATTCTAATCACCACTTTACAACTTTTCCATAAAAAAATGTCATACAGGACTTTCTGATGTATAATAAGTTTGCAAACAAAAAAATACGAAAGAAAGTGATCCTGTACGACAG
>CAJSYQ010000039.1 GCA_910574015.1 Eubacteriaceae bacterium
CTAAGCAGATAAAATCAAAGACATCATAATATAGCACATATCATTACATAAATAAAAACGGCTACACCACCATATTTACGGGGCTTGTAGCCGCTTTTTCACTTTCCAACTGTCAAAGATGGGAGTATACCATCCAAAGCTATGATATGTCAAGAGAATTTTTCTGTTTTTTTCTTTTTCCTCTATCACAAAAACTAACTCACTGGCTCCAGTTTGAGATTTGGCACGGCATTCAGGTCTAGTCCGTGGCGGACTCCTTTCTTAAATTCATAATATCCCGCCGCCCCGATCATCGCCGCATTGTCAGTGCAAAGAACGGGGGTAGGCATATAAAAGGAATAGTTATTTTCCCGGCAGGCGCTCTCCATCCCGGCCCGAAGCGCGCCATTGCAGGCCACACCGCCTGCAATGGCTACCCTTGTAATGCCGTGGTCCTTTGCCGCCAGCATCGTATGGTCAACCAAAACTTCTACTACCGCTTCCTGAAAGGATGCCGCTATATCTGCTTCTGAATATGCCTCCCCTTTCATCCTGCACCCATTGATATAATTGAGCACTGCGGATTTCACGCCACTAAAGCTAAAGTCATAAGGCGCACCGTCGATGGCCGCCCTTGGGAAGTCAATTGCACCGGGATTCCCCTCCCGGGAAAGTTTGTCGATCTTAGGCCCTCCTGGATACCCCAGTCCGATGGCTCTTGCCACCTTATCAAATGCTTCTCCTGCCGCATCATCCCGGGTCCTTCCCAGAATCTCATACTCCCCGTAGTCTCTCACGATCACCAGATGGCTGTGTCCGCCAGAGGCCACAAGACACAGGAAAGGAGGCTCGAGTTCCGGATTGGCAATATAGTTGGCTGAAATGTGCCCCTCTATATGATGTACGCCCACCAGAGGCTTTCCAGAGGCATAGCTCAATGCCTTTGCCGCCCCGACACCCACCAGTAAGGCACCTACCAGTCCCGGTCCATAGGTGACACAGACAGCATCCATATCATCCAGCGTCCGGTCCGCCTCCGAAAGAGCCTCCTGAATTACCTGATTGATCCTTTCAATATGTTTTCGGGATGCGATTTCTGGAACCACACCCCCATACAATTTGTGAATGTCGATCTGGGATGAAATAATATTTGAAAGCACTCTGCGGCCATTGACAACAACTGCTGCTGCTGTCTCATCGCAGGAGCTTTCTATCGCCAGAACTGTGATATCTTTATTTTCCAAAACCTACCTCTATTCTGCCCCACCGGCAGGTTCCTTGTTCCTGACGGGGAAGTCTATTTACTATCTGCCGCCTCATCCTCAGACGCCGGCTCCTGTTTCGCATCCTGGAATCCTATAACCTTCCACTTACCATCCTCTTTTGCCAAAATGAAATCCTGATACATCTTCATATAGCCGCGTTTCTTCTGTGTGAGAATACTAGAAAACCGGATATAGGCACATTCTCTGTTATTGACTGTCTTATATTGTACGTTGGATCCAGCGTCAACAGAGTAGTTTAAAATTTTTATTTTGTTTTCGCGGAAATAATCCAGTTCTGTCTTTACCTTGTCAAGATGAGCTGCTTCTTCATTCTGTTCCAGCAGCTCACTGCTGTACATAACCCGGATCTGCTGTACCAGCTTTTCCACATCGTCTCCCCCGGCATTGTTATACAGACACTGAATAATCCTGCCCCACAATTTCAGCACCTCAGTGGGAGATTCCGGATAACCATTTTCAATATCTTTAGCAATCAGCTTCTCTACTTCTGTAGCCGGCGTTTTTTCAGCCTGCTGGCTTTGCTGTCTCCGCATAAACTGATAATACGCGATCAGGGCACCTGCAATAACCAGGCACATGATAAAGCAAAACATAATTATCTTGTTCCTGCTGCCGCCGCTCTTCTTTTTCTTCATAACATCCCTCCTCATCACATTTCCTGCTCCCTGTCAAATGTCAAGGTCCTGCTCCTGCGCTCCTTTCCCGCCTTCGCATCCGGGAAAATTTTCCTCACTTCTGCCATAAAAAGATTAGGACGGACAAGGGACGGACTGAAATGCGTCAGCCATAGTTCAGAAACTTCCGCCTTCCTGGCCAGCTCTGCCGCCTCCGTAAATGTCATATGGCGGTTCTCCCTGGCCTTGGCCGACATCCCAGGCTCCCCATACATGCCCTCACAGATAAAAAGATCCGACTTATACGCCATCTCTGCGATAATGGGAACCGGCCTGGTATCTGTACAGTATGTCACCTTCAGTCCCTTTCTTGGTTTCCCAAGTACCATATCCGGCGTATATTCCCTGCCCTCCACAACAACGGTTTCATTTTTCTGCAGACGGCTCCATGCCGCCATGGGCACCTGATTCTCCTCAGCCTTCCGGATATCAAACCTGCCCGCCCTGTTTATCACCTGACTGTACCCGTAACAGGCAACTGTATGATTTACACGGAAAGCCGTCAGTTCATATCCCTTCATGGCTATATGATGAACCGGCTCTGTCAATTCCTGATATGTGATTTCAAAGGGAAGCCCCGGTGCGATCACCAGCAGCGCTTCCATCACCCGCCTCACCCCCTGGGGGCCGATGATCTGAAGCGGTTCTGTTCTCTCTGCATTGCCCATGGACAGAAGAAGCCCCGGCAGGCCGCTGACATGATCGCCATGTGTATGGGTGATACAGATGGTATCAATGTCATGCATGCTCCAGCCTTTCTCCCGAATGCTCACCTGTGTTCCCTCTCCGCAGTCTATCAACAAACTGCTGCCATTAAAGCGGGTCATCAGGGCGGTGAGAGCCCTTCCTGGCAGCGGCATCATGCCGCTGGTTCCCAAAAGGCAGACATCCAGCATGATCATTTCCTCCATTTATCCATATATGTATAGGTCTCATTATCCTCTGTACTGATAGGGCAGACAGAACCCGCTATTTATTTTCCTCTAATATCTGGATGATCTCCTCATAGCTTTTCGCCATAACCGGCATGATCTCCTGGATCCTCTGCTGTTCCTCACCGGACAGGGTGTCCTTATTGCGAAGTATCTCCGTCATCTCAGTCACCTGCTCTGTCAGGGGACTCAGGTTCAGGTTACCGCACACTCCTTTCAGACTGTGTGCATATTCGAAGGCCTCCGGATACTTCTGATTTTCAATACTCTCTGCCAGACCGTTATAACTGGTGTCATCCAGAAATTTCAATAAAAACTTTGTGTAAAGATCCTTTTTTCCAACAAAACGTGCTACGGCGGCATCTACATCCACACCGTACTCTTTTAATTTTTCTAATAATTCCAAGTCTTTCCCTCCAGTCTGCATCCCCGCGGGAGCACTCAGATCATACAGAAAAATCTGCAGATCTCCGCTTTGCACCCTTGCGGAAATAAAACTTTTCTTACTCAATAAAATACCACATATTGCGATGAAGTTCAATAAAAAAGTACCGGGAAATTATCCCGGCACCATATCAGGAATCCATCACTTCGTTTTTTTGTTTAATGCGAATGGGTACCATCAGCTGTGCAACCCACCGGTCATAGCATTCCTCACACAACACGAGTTCATGGATCTCCAGATCCTTATGTGAAAAATATCCCCACTCTTTCTTAATGATCAGGGCATCCTCCTGCAATATCCCATTTTTAACAGCCAGTGTTTTGCCACAGCAATTGCATCTATATTCCCTGCCAGTCAATCGGGCTCCCCCTCTCAGATAAGATAGGCTCATTATATCAGATAAAAACAGGGAATTCCACAAGAAATATTTCCCACATCCGGACAGCTCAGTCCGACAACTGGGATCCTGGCGCATTCCGCTCCATCCTCTCCCGCTCTGCCTGGGACATACGCAGATATATGGGAGCAAATTCTCCTGCCGGAACGGTCATTCCCTTCTCAAGGTAAATTTTTCCAAGAACAGCCACGGAAGAGGCTCTCTGATACCGTGTGCCCGCCGGCGCAAATCGATATGGAACCATAACCGACTGGATCAACTGACTGCGGAACACCGGAACGCCGTCTCCACAGAAAATAATCGGTTTTCCCAGTTGATTTATCTGTTGCACCATATCCTCCACCGGCGCCGCTGTCTGTTCCTGTACCACCACCGGAATCTCACCGTGCACATCATAGATCCCATAATACGTCTGGTTCCTTCTGGCATCCATGGCAGGGCAGACAAGTGCATCTGCTCCCGCCATATTATAAGCGAGGGCCTCCAGTGTCGGCACTGCTGCAATGGGTATATCCAGCGCCTGTGCCAGTCCTTTCGCTGTGGCAGCACCGATGCGCAGCCCGGTAAAGGAGCCCGGTCCTGCCGCCGCCGCAATGGCTTCCACCTCTTTAATATCCACCTCCGCCATCCTGAGCATGTCATGGATCATGGGGAGCAGCGTCTGGGAATGTGTCTTTTTGTTATGGATCAAAGACTCCCCCACCAATATATCCCCGTCCAGTAAGGCTGCCGCTGCCACCAGCCCCGAACTGTCAATCGCCAGTAATTTCATTCTTCATCCACTCCTGATATCGTGATCCTGCGGTAATCAAATCCCCGCTCCAGGTCTTTTTCAATCTCTATTCTCCGGCAGCCGGGCGGCAGTATTTGCTGTATGCGGGACGCCCATTCCACAAGACAAACCCCCTGGCCAAAGAAATAGCCTTCGTATCCCAGTTCAAACATCTCCTCCACATCGGCGATCCGGTATACGTCAAAATGATAGAGAGGAATCCTTCCCTCCTCATACTCCTGAATCATTGTAAAAGTGGGACTGGTAACGGGTTCCGTGATCCCCAGTCCCTCTGCAAACCCTTTGGCAAATACTGTTTTTCCCACACCGAGATCCCCCTCTAAAAGAAAGATTTCTCCCTTCCCGACCAGTTCTCCCAGTTCTCTGCCAATGCGGAGGGTATCTTCCTCACAATAGCTTTCCCATATCACATTCTCCGCCATCTCCTGCACACCTCCTGCACCTGTCTCAGACATGCTCCCTCATCAGATGAACCAGTTCGTCAAACTGTCCACCGCACTGCTCCTTCGGAACGACAAAGGCACTTACGGCGGACATATATACATATATAGCGTCTCTGCGAAACACTACCTTGCGGATCTCTTCCCAGGAAAAGGACTGTGTCTGATCCTGCTGGCTGATAGTGACGCCATTTTCATCAAAGGAATAATGAAAGGGGATCTGAAATTCCTCCATGGCAAGCTGCCTTTTCCCCTTGCTTGCCAGCATCAGCGGCTGCAGTACTGTGAAGAGAAGCGCCAGCACAGCCAAAAGCCCTCTCTGCATCGGCGTCCACATTCCCCATGCCGCGCAGAGGGCCGCCAGCGCCGCAATGCTCAGAACCAGGCCGATGATCCCGGATACCCGGGCATAATTATGGTAGATCAGAAAACGGCTTAAGGACCTCTGATCAAGCTTCACATCTGTTTCTATCGTCATATCTGTTCCGTTCCTTTCTCTGTTTCGACTTTTAAATATATCTGTAATAGTATAACAAAAGCAGGCGGCATTGACAAGAGTGATGATTTTTAATAAGATGAAAGCATCTTAAGAGAAGGGGGCATAAATATGTTTGGATCGATTACTGGTAATATTGCCGGCATCAGTTATTTTCTGCTATTTCAGATAGCTGGAATACTGGTGTCTCTGGCCGTACTCCGAAGGGAACGAACAGGATTTGCCCTGCTGATGGGAAGCGTCACAGGCAGCTTTGCCCTGCAGTGGTTTCCCGCCCTGTATGCCTTTATAACAGGATTTACGATGGGCGCCCATCTGCTGGCCCTGATCAGCATAATCGGACTCGCAGCGGCAGCCTGCATCCTGTCCCGCAAAAAATCCGGCCCCAGACATATCCGGATATCCGGCGTACACTCCCTATTTATGAATGATCCGGTACTTTTTCTTCTGCTGCCGCTCTTTCTTTATATGGTAATAACCCTGAATCATCACACGATCCCATATGTAGACGGTGCCATGCACAGCGGTCAGGCAGTCTTTGGTGATATGAACATGCACCTGGGGTTTGTCACCAGCATTGCCAGACAGCAGACATTTCCGCCGGAATACTCCATCCTGCCTGGAACGCAGCTTGCCTACCCGTTTTTATCCGACAGCATATCTTCCAGTCTTTATCTGATGGGAGCCTCTCTCCGGACGGCCTATCTGTTCCCCATGTACTTTGCCCTTCTGCAGGTATTTTTCGGCATGTACTGTACGGCAAAATATTCGCTGCGGCAGATGGGCAGGACATACCGCGGCAAATCAATGACGGCCTTCGCCCTGTTCTTCCTCAACGGCGGATTCGGTTTCTATTATTTTATCACAAAAGGATTTCACAGCGAAAATTTCACCCGGATCTTCTCCGCCTTTTATGAGACTCCCACCAACTACACCGCCTGCAATATCCAGTGGCACAATGTCCTCTGTGATATGTTGATCCCCCAGCGCGCCACCCTGTTTGGATGGGCAGTCCTCTTTCCCGTGCTGGCGCTTCTGGTGAAGGCCGGGCAGAAAAAGAAACAGGGATATTTTATTATCGCCGGTATCTTTTCCGGCGGCCTCGTACTGATCCACACCCACTCCTTCCTGGCACTTGGCGTACTGTGTGCCGGCTTCCTTGCCCAGGATCTCTATGACGGATACCACCCCGTGGAAAGGAAACGCTGGCCGCTGGCGGCACGGGCTGCCACTGTCGCAGCATTTTTACTTTCCATGTCCCTGATCCGGATGAAACAGCAGTCCGATGCCCCCCTGTCCGCCGGGACGGTACTGGCGGCCGGCATAATTATAATCTGCTGTTTTATTTTTTTTCTTCTTTATCATATGATAAAAGGGTACTCCCGCAAAATTCTCCTGACATGGGGATTCTTTTTGGGAATCGTGCTGATCCTCGCCCTGCCCCAGCTCATCGGGTTCACCTTCCGCCAGGCTCAGGGCAGCCAGTTCCTCCGGGGCTCGTTTAACTGGGCCAATGTCTCAGACGGTTATATATGGTTCTACATCAAGAACCTGGGAATTACGTTTATCCTCGCCATACTCCTGCTAGTCCACGGAACACGAAAGGAGCTCCGGCTGGTACTTCCCGCCTGTCTGCTCTGGCTGATTTCAGAATTTATCCTGTTCCAGCCAAACTCCTATGACAACAACAAACTCCTGCTTATCGCCTACCTGTTTTTCTGTATCGGCATTGCCGATTTCATCTGGGATACCATACCCTCCCTGGTGAGGGAAAGTCCCCGCCAGATGCGCTTCCTTACGGTAACGGCAGTCACCGCCTTGTCCACCCTTGCCGCACTCCTGACTATGGGAAGGGAATATGTATCCGATTATGAACTGTACAGCTCCCCCTATGTATCCCTGGCAGAGTGGATCGAAGAAAATACGGAACCATCGGATACCTTCCTCACCGCCACAAACCACAACAATGCCGTCGCTTCTCTTACCGGGCGAAATATTGTATGTGGATCCGGTACCTTTCTCTATTTTCACGGAACAGACTATCGGCAGAATGAGACAGATACTGCCCTGATATATGAAGATCCCTCCCGCAGGGACCATCTGTTAAAACAATACGGTGTGGATTATATAGTGATCGGCCCCAATGAACTGGGGACTTACGCGATACCCGACTATGACAGCATGATCGCCGCATATCCTGTCGTCTACAGCAAGGACGAGATCGTCCTTCTGGCGGTTACATAATCTGCATATTGTTCATAAATCCGGTTAAATATATGATCTGCAACATGGCAGATGCTGCCGCCAGAACAGGCACCACCCATTTCCTCTTCTCCCCGGCTCCCCCTAGAATTAGGAACAGCGGGATACAGCAGGATAAATACCGGCCGGCACTGAGGAGCCATGTCGCCGAAAATGTCATCAGCACATAAGCGGCGGCATATCCCATATAAAATGCCCGGAGTTTCCTGATTCCATATATAAGAATGGCCACCGAAACCAGAAATAGGACCGCCTGGGGAATCCAGAGTGAGATCCGGGTCTGCAGATCATAATCATCTGAAAAAAAGGCATATTCGAAAAGGTAAGAAACTGTCCTTGTGGGCAGGCAGGCTCCCTGGGACCAATGGTTTTTCTGGTAATACAGGAAACGAAAAGGATCCCCCTCCACCCTCCAGTTAATCAGCATATAGAATGCCGTCCCCAGAAACATGAGAAAAAAAGAACAGCCCCTGCCCAGCAGGGATTTTAATTTGCTGAAATCCCTCTTCCGAACCATTTGCACTGGATCATACAGAATCAGCAGTTCAACGGCGGCAGGAACTGCCAGCAGCACACCCTGCATCCGGGTCATGGTGGCCAGAATGCCAAAGCCCACGGCAGTCCACCACTTATGCTGGCGGATGTAATATAGCATGGCAGCCGAAATCAACAGGAACACGCCCTCTGTCATAATGCCGCCATAGAAGAAGCTGAAGGGAAACAGCGACAATAAAATAATGCTGTTCCAGGCAGTCCTTTCACTATAATCCAGCCGGATAAGCCGGTACATATAGACACAGCCCCCGGCATAGGCCATGGTAGATATAAGCATTCCCACAAACCGGATATCCGAAAAGATCAGATGCAGGAAGCTCATCAAATATGGATACAGCGGAAAAAACACCAGAAAGAGATGTTTTCCATCCTCCACCGCCCCGGCATATCCATGTTCCGCAATATTGATATAATGATTGGCATCCCACTTGCACCAGCAGGTGAGAAAATACTCCCATCCAAAGGCCGCTCCCTCCCCCGCCTGAAATGCCAGGATCAAGGCAGAAATCAGATACATAAAAAAACGAAACGCAAGAGCTGCCAGAAAAATCTGCAGACAGATATTAAGGCTAGAAAATTGTTTTATTTTCATATAAACGCCCTCCCACTCCTCACTGCTGCCCGCCTAAAGGATCATGGACAACTGGATTCTCTTTTTCTGAAGATCCACGTTCAGCACCTTTACCTCCACAACGTCTCCCACGCTGACTACATCCAGCGGATGCTTCACAAACTTCTTGTCCGTCAGCTTGGAAATATGTACCAGGCCGTCCTGGTGCACCCCAATATCCACAAAGGCGCCAAAGTCTATTACATTGCGGACCGTCCCTTTCAGTATCATGCCCTCCTTCAGATCCTTCATATCCAAAACATCCGTGCGAAGTATCGGTTTTGGCATCTCATCCCGGGGATCCCGTCCCGGTTTCTCCAGTTCCATGATAATATCCTCCAGGGTAGCTTCACCGATGCCAAGCTGCTCCGCCAGTTTCCTACGGTTCTTTGCCTGCCGGGACAGACCCGTGAGTCCGTTCCTGATCTCCTCCGGCTCATAACCAAGCAGCTTCAGCAGCTCCTTCGCCGCGTCGTAAGATTCTGGATGCACACTGGTGGCGTCCAACGGATTTTTTCCCTCCGTGATCCGCATAAATCCAGCGCACTGCTCAAACGCCTTCGGTCCCAGCTTCGCCACCTTCAGAAGTTCCCTGCGGCTCTGAAAACGGCCGTTCTCCTCCCGGTACGCCACGATATTCCGGGCAATAGGTTTTGTGATCCCCGACACATACTCCAGCAGGGAAGCGGAAGCCGTATTCAGATCCACTCCCACATTATTGACGCAGTCCTCCACCACATTGCCCAGCGCCCCGCTGAGCTTCTTCTGGTTCATATCATGCTGATATTGTCCCACACCGATGCTTTTAGGATCGATCTTTACCAGCTCTGCCAGTGGATCCTGAAGCCTCCTTGCAATGGATACCGCACTCCTCTGTCCCACATCAAACTGCGGGAATTCCTCCGTGGCAAGCTTACTTGCCGAATACACGGAGGCACCGGCCTCATTGGTGATAATATACTGCACCGGCCGGTTGATTTCTTTCAGCATTTCCACGATCACCTGCTCCGATTCCCGGGACGCCGTTCCATTTCCTACAGAGATCAGACTGATATTATATTTCTCGATCAGTCCCTTCACGATCCGTTTTGTCTCTGCCACTTTGTTCTGCGGTTCCGTTGGATAAACCACAATGGTATCCAGAACCTTCCCCGTCTCATCTACTACCGCCAGCTTGCATCCGGTACGGAATGCCGGATCCCAGCCCAATACGACCTTTCCGGCAATGGGCGGCTGCATCAGCAGCTGGATAAGATTCCTGCCGAATACATGAATCGCCCCATCCTCCGCCTTCTCTGTGAGATCGCTGCGGATCTCCCTCTCAATGGACGGTGCGATCAGCCGGGAATAGCTGTCCTCGATGGTGCGCACCAGACAATCCGCCATGGCGCCCTGTTCCCGGACAATGATTTTTTTACTAAGATAACGCAGGATTTCCTCCTCCGGCGCCTGAATCTTTACTGTCAGAAGCTTTTCCTTCTCTCCCCGGTTTATGGCCAGTACCTGATAACCGGAAAGCTTGGAAATACTGCTCTCAAATTCATAATAATTCTCATAGACCGATTTTTCCTCCGGATCCTTCGCCGTGGAAACCAGAATCCCCTTATCGGCAGTCACTTTCCGTATCGCCATACGATAATCTGCCTTGTCCGCGATAGCTTCTGCCAGGATATCCATGGCTCCCTGCACAGCCTCCTCTGCACTGGCCACGCCCTTCTCTGCATCAATATATGGCTCCGCCTCTTCTTCCGGAGTCCTGTCCGTCTTCTGCAGAAGAATGATATCCGCCAGACCCTCCAGCCCTTTTTCCTTTGCAATCGTAGCCCTGGTGCGCCTCTTGGGCCGGTATGGACGGTAGAGATCCTCCAGTTCAACCTGTGTCTGGGCAGCAAGAATCTGTTTCCTTAAGTCATCCGTCAGTTTCCCCTGTTCCTCGATGCTGGAAAGAACGGTCTCCTTCCGATCCTCCAGATTGCGCAGGTATGACAGTCTCTCGTCCAGATTGCGCAGCTGTTCATCATTCAGTGTCCCGTGCTGTTCTTTCCGGTACCTGGCGATAAAGGGAATCGTATTTCCCTCATCAATAAGCCGGACCACCGCCTCCACCTGCCATGTGCTGATGGCAAGCTCCTCCGCTATTTTCTTGCAAATATCCATCTCTCTTTCCATCCTCCATTCATTCTGCACTCTTCATCCCTCCACATTCCTTTTTATCCTCACGACTCCTAGTTCCGATCTATATAAACGATCTAAATGGTTCAAAGGCACATTATGTCAGTCTGGGATTTCTTCTCAATTATACAGGAAAACATGAAGATTTACAATTTCTCTTTGTTGAATATAGAAATTGCATAAGAAATCGTTCAAAATCTTTGCGAAATGCCTCACAGCCTTTCGCAAACAGTTACCTCGACTACATCCCCTTCGGACTTGCCAAGTTGTTCACGAATAGATTTTAATATACCTATTATATAGCAAATACTTCCGTCATCATTTTTTACTCCCATATTTACAATACTTCCTTCATATGGAATCCCATCAAAGGTCACATGGACTTTAACCCTTCCCTTTCCAAATTCCTTACGAATATCATATGGAAATTCAATATAGGCTCCGCCTTTTTGCGGCACAGCATGAATTTTAGTTTTGAATTTATATACTTTGTTATCCATTCTATATCCCTCGCCAGCTTCTATCTATCATGAGCAAATGTATCTCTGCATACCCAGCTACTTTTCCCATTTACTTTTTAACCTGTAGAAACAATCCTCTACCCTTTCTATAAATCTTCATCATCTTAAACCCATAATCATGAAACATTGACTCCATCTCCTTTTTACTGTATATCCTCACATCCCCACTTTTTGAAAAGGGAACCCAGAATTTGTTCGCCAAAAATCTAATCACTGCTCCAAAATTAGGTTCCGCTATATACATTCTTCCATTTTTCTTTAATACTCTCTTGCATTCATTTAGGAATTCCTCAGGATGATCAAAGTGATGAAATGCACAGCAAATTGTTATAATGTCCATGCTTTCATCACTCCATTCCAGCGGGTAACATGGCTTTACTTCAAAATTCGTATTAGGATATCGCATTTTCGCGGCACGAATCATATTCTCTGATATATCGATTCCATTTGCGAGAATTTTTGCTTTTTGCGATAAATTCCTCAACAGAGTTCCGTTTCCGCATGCAACATCAAGAACGACATTGCCCTCAGACAAATCTATCGTATCAGATAACTCTTTAATATGAAATATGTAAAGGCAGTATCTATTTTATCAAATAAAACGATATTACGATCTAAAAAACGATAACGAAATTCTTTAATCTCATTTGCACATTTACATACCGCATAGACAAACGCAAGTGTTAAAGAAAAATTCTGTTTTCTGATCTGCTGCAGAAAATTAGTGATATCTGCATTAAAAGTCACACAAAATGCAGGTTCTATGCTTTCTCTGAAAATCTTACAGTGCACAGCCCTTTCCCATGTCTTTTCATCTATGACCTTAAATGTATTCGCCATAAAACCATTCCTCCAATGCCTTATTTTCTGGGTTCCCGCTCTACAGCCCATTTTTCCATTTCATCATAGATAAGGATATCCCCATTCTCTGCCGCAATCCGACAAGTTATCTTCCATTAACGCTGTTCCGCTTCGCTCTGATTATAGCATCACTTACTTCTTCGCCAGGATCCCCGCCTGCATATACGACACCCATAAAATCTCCACCATACGAAAACCACAGTTCTTTAAAAGTCTGACAGACTCTGAAATCGATATTGGAAAATAATTCTGTCCATAACGTTTGATGTGTAAATCCGCCTCTTCTTCCGTTTTTCAAAAGAAATATATATTCCATTTTCTTTAAGAGCAGTATAACACTTTTTAATCGCTGCCATACGCTCATCCTCCCTAAAATAATGATTTACCTGTACGGCAGTCACAATATCGAGCATCTCCTGAAATGTTAATTCTCTGATATCACCTTGCAGAAATTCTACCTTCTCGTCATTACATAATATTTCAGCTTTTTGGAGCATTTCACGTTCCACGTCAATACACACCATTTTATCTATATTAAAATTTTTCAATACTGTTCCAGTCATTTTTCCTGTCCCGCACCCCACATCCAACCACTGGAGAGCCTGCAGATCTAATAGTCTTACAATATCAACAATCTGCTGCATCATTTCCTCATAAAAAGGCAATGTTATTTTTATCTGTCTATCATATTCTGTCACATCAAAGGGTGTAGAATTTGATTCATTCCTTTTATTCATTATTTATCTCTTTTCATTATATTTCTATAATAGGCGTTTGCGAAACGCCAGAACCCGCATAAATACGGGATTCTTTTTTTTACGCTGCCACCGGCAGACCCCGTAAGCATCTTCTTTATCCGATGCTCAGGGCTCTGTTATTACAGCTTATTTTCTCGATCCCCACCACTTCCCTCCTGATCATTTTCCTCAAATATTCTCAGGAATTACGGGATTTCTGTGGTTTTGATGTTGTCCCGGACGCATCTAAATTTACCCGTTTCAAGCAGGATTTCTTATTGAACTTACAATCCATGTTCGATCACCTTGTTGACCTGACCGAACCGGTATGCCAACCGTATTATCAAACAGCTCAAATCCTTTAAAAAAGCCAGCGGCCTGGACGATTCCTTTGATCCCTATAAAGCTGCCTACGGCTCCATGCCTTTCCATGCCGCCGCCAACCCCGCTATCCAGCAGATGTATATCAATGGGCATTTCTGCTTTGCTTTTAAATTCGGCATCGTTACAAACGGACTGGGCATCGTCAGGCATATTTCTTTTTACAACAAAGATTTTCTCGAATCCCATCCCGAGATCATTGTTGGAAAGAAATCGGGTTCTCCGGACGAGGACAAGAGCCTTGCAGATTCCAAGGCGCTGGTCCCGACACTGAAGGATTTCTTCCGGAAGCATCCGCTTATGAATCCCAAAACGTTTCTGTGGGATGCCGCCGTGTCCTGACAAATATCTTCGGGACAAAGTTTCTTTACTCGTTCCGATGGAACATTGAAGTAAGCTACTATGAACAAAAATCCTTCTGGTCTCTGTGTGGGTATATGCTGCGCAGTCGGAAAGGGATTGAAATGTTAGTCAACCTTATCAACTTCAGTTACTGCGCCATGAAAATATTTACATATACGGAGAAAACATTCTCCCAATACAGGAGTGGCAGTGTACAGGAATCCCGCTTTGCCATTAGCGGACGGATACGCCAGCAGGTATTTTATGCTAATTTGGTGCAAAACATCGAAACCTGATGATTTACCGTCACAAATCCCAGCTTTTCATAAAGTGCTGCCGCAGGCAGTGAAGCATCCACATATGCCTTATCGTATTTTTCGCCAATCTGATCTTCGATATTTTTCATAACATATGTGCCATAACCCTTTTTCTGATATTTCGGCAACACATATACTCTTGTAATGTGATTGTCCATGAAACTCCCTGTTGCAATGATTGTTCCATCAATTTTTAGCACACTTACATATCCATTTTTAATATCTTCTACTATGGCATCCCTGCTGTGATGCTGGCAGAAAAAGTCTACTACTTCCATTGGATAATACTTTGGGTATATTGTTTTTATTGTTTGCTGTACTACATCGTACACAGCCTGCAATTCTTCTAGTTTTGCTAATTCATATATCATAACACTTTAACCCTCCACCATTTTGCCAACAATATATGTCCTTCATTAATCGGTTCCACATCCATAAAAACCAGTACCAGTTTCCTCTAGACAACACTTAGTATCCCATTACCTCGTATGCTGCATATTCATGACTAAAATGATATCCCAGCTTTTGTGCTAAGGCCACCGACCATTTATTTTGCGCATCCCAGCTTGGATATAAACCTTTTTCTAAACACTCTAAAATCAGCTTTGCACCACACGCATATGCTAATCCTTTTCTTCGATGGTCCTCCCTCGTATCAATTTCTATTTCGATCCCTTTATCATAAGTGCTATAAGAGGAAGCTCCGGCTACCAATTCTTCTCCCTTCAAAACAGCTATACCCAAACCCAGATTTTTATATATAGTATAGTCCTTATATTGAGATACCAGATCATTCGCCCAACCATTTTCCCGACACATATTATATTCCGCTTCTTCTATTATCTTTAGATCATAACCTTTGGGCAGACCAAACACTGCTCGCTTTAATTTTTCCACGTCAAATATATCCGCTTCTTTTTTGATTGCATACCTTGTGACCTTCTTCGCTTTATTTCCGTAACACTGCTCAATCAAATCAGCCCATTTGGCATTCTGCGGAACCATAATGATAAAATCCTGTTTGCAGCTTTCCGGCTTAAATCGAATTAATTCCTCATCTGGATTACCAGCAAAAAATGCAAAATCTCCTAATATTGCCATTGCTGCATCCCCGGACAAATTAGTGTGTAGTTCTCCCATTATCCCCTGCATACATGACCATATAATTGTTTCATTCCAATTTTCAAATATTTTGTGTATATTTTCTTTCAAGTGATATCCTCCACTAACACTTCCAAAACCCACAAAAGCACTTTACTAAACCCTAAATAATTCTTTCATCTGTTGCTCCAGTTCCCTTATTTTCATTGGATTATCGCTGCTCTTTGCATGGATTTGTATTGTCACTATACAAACTCACCGCCCAACCAGGGGCAATTGTTTCTTTTATATATCCTTCCAAACGATCCAACAAAATTGTTCCCACACCCATTGATTGGCACGCTGGTATGACCGCAAAATCTTTGATATAAAAGGACATTCCGCCATCACCAATCAATCTCACCATCCCAACCGCCTGCCCATTATCATAAGCCGTAAATGTTGCAATGGTATTTTCTAAAGCCTTTTTAAGCTGTGCGGTACATGGCGGCTCCCAACCAACAGAGGTATATAGCTCTAAAAATAATTCCGGTGTTAATGTATTTATCTGTACTTCCATTAACTTCCTCCACAAATCACAGAATTTAACACTCTCCCGCCTTAATAAATTCTATCAGTATAGTTAGTATTTCTCCATATACACAAACCTCAATTCTTCCGTAACCTGTTTTTCGTCAAAAACTTTATAGCCAAGTTTCTGATACAATACTATATTCTTTTCACTCTTAGTACTGGTAAACAACTCGTATCTTTGCTTCGGATACTGCTTTTCCATTTCAATTAAAAGTTTTGTTCCTATCCCTTGTCCCTGCTTGGATGGATGCACCATCAATTTTCCAATATAAACTGTCCCATTATCGCAAAATGCTCGTACAGAACCTATAATGTTTTTGTCATCATCTAACGCTTTCAAAATATTCCCCTTTTGATATTCTTTCTCCACATCAGCCAAAGTTTGTTTTAACGGCGGAATATCTTGGTCTTTAAAAAGTCTCGCCTCACTTTGATAGGCGATATACTGCAAGTCAAGTATTTTCCGTAAATCTCCCTTTTCTGCTCTTAAAATAATCATAATATATTCTCCTAAATGTAAAACTTAAAATTTTTTCTTCGTACAAAACAATTACTTTTTTCTATTTCAAGCAGTATATGGCAGTACTTATTCGGCAATCTTATAGATCTGATTATATCACTTCTTGATTCCATTTGCCACAAAAATATAGGGCATAGCAACCGCCACGCCCCATATTTCTTACCGTTCTAACGATTCTTCTATTATGTATTTCTGTCCTTTCAAACCGTTCTTTATTTCATACAGATTGTGCGCTCTTTGCAGAGTTCTTTCACAGGCTCCAACTACACTCGTCGTTTCTACCCCTTCTGTTCCTGTGCAGTTGCTTATTCAAAAACAGCTACTTATCCGTTCTGCTATCTCTGCATTCACAGCCTTTTCTTCACTACCATAAGTCCAACCGAATCCATCTTCTGCGTATCTCGGAAAAATATGCATATGGTAATGTCCTACATCATTAAACTCACCACCATTTTGCATAATGCTATAACCATTGGGATGATATATTTCTTTTAAAGCTGCTATTATCCTTTTTGACACAATCATCAAATGTGCCAGCAATTCATCCGGAATTTCATCTGCATCCAGATAGTGCTGTTTCGGCACCAGTAAAATATGCCCTTCATTAATCGGCTCCATATCCATAAAAGCCATCACCAGCTCATCCTCATATACAAAATCTGTTATAATCTTTTCTTTATGACAAAACACACATTCACACATAAAACCGTTTCCCTCCAGCCAGCATTCAATAACCCATTGCCTCATACACCACATATTCATGACTAAAATGATATCCCAACTTTTCTGCCAACGCTACTGACCATTTGTTTCATACCGTCAATAAAGTCAGGCAGCTTTTTCATTTCCGGAGTAACATCATCCACTGTACCCTTAGTATTTAACTATGCAGTTGACAAGGACTGATTTTTACCAGTTCATCAATTCCTTCTCCCCACCAAAGGTCATCTCCATAACCTCAGCTGCAATATCCCCACTTACCACCCGCATAAGATTATCTTCCATATCCTCTTTGGACAGAAAATTCATATTACCATACCAGACAATTTTCTGGTCCACCACCAGAAAGCATTCGCAGCCTTCTTCCATCAGTTGTATTTCAAATCCGGTGCTCCTAAGCTTCTCCAGCAATTCCATACGCACTTCACTTTTCCCATATTTATAACAGTCTGGATGCCATGTGACAACTGTTACCTTCACTCCTGCCTCCTGCTTTTCACCAGAAATATTCGTACATATCTGATACCCAATCTGCTTATAAGCTTTTAAGCGTTTCCCATACATTTTATCAAACTTATCAATATGGCTGTCCACATAATCATAGATTACTACATCTTTCTTGCCTGCATAATCCCGGTTCAATCGTCCTGCATACTGCTCTACAAGCCCCTTCCACGAAACTGGTGTTGCCATAATCAGCGTATCCAGCCTTGGATAATCAAAACCCTCACCCACCATCTGTCCGGTAGCAACTAATATCATTGTCTCATCAGCAGATACTTCTTCCATCTGCAAACGAACCTCCTGTAACTCCTTTTTCGATTTGTCCCCTGATAAAAGAAATATCTTATCTGCATATGCCTGCATTCTTTCGCTTAACAAACTGGCATGTTCCTTATAGCGTGTCAAAACCACAGGCGTCCTGCCATGAGCAATACATTTTTTCACATCATCCACAATCTGTTTATTGCGGACTTCATTATCCTTAATCAGCATATAGGCATCATTGATATGCATCTCCTGGCTGCGTGGATATGCCACCCTTGTAAAACGGGGATAAACCAAATATTTCATCCCCTGCTCCTTCGCCCTGTCTTTCGCTGTGTAGCGATACCGGATATTCCCCAGCAGCATATAGCCTATTTTTTCCAGTCCATCACTGCGCATCGGCGTTGCTGTCACCCCATAGACATATTTTGCTTTTATTTCCTGAAGTATTTCTATGACAGTCGAAGCTGCTACATGGTGGCATTCATCCATCAGGCATAGCCCGTATTCCTGCAATCTGGGATGAAATTCTCCCTTTTTGCACAGCGAGCCGACCATGGCAATGTCAATGATTCCTGTGGAAGAATCGTGTGCCCCATGAATCCTTCCAATGATGCTTTTCCGTTTCCTGATTCTGCCCGAGGGCGTCTGGTATTCCGGTAATTCTTCCTGTATATCCAAAAAATCCTGCAACGCATCTGCCCACTGATCCATCAATGCCGATGATTCCAGCAAAATAAGCGTGCTTACTTTTCTTTCTGCAATCAGTTTACTGCACACTACCGTCTATCCAAATGCTGTAGCCGCACTCAGAATCCCCGTATCATGCTGCAGCATTTTTTCTACTGCTGGCACTTGTGATTTACGCAATTCACCTTGAAATGTAACATTTATAGCTCTCCCAACCGTTCTTTTATCTTCTATCTGGTATTTGATTCCTGCCTCGTCACACCTTTGTATTAATTCATCATACAGCCCTCTTGGTATCCCAATATATCCCTGCTCATCCCGTCCCATATAAATCGTTCTGGCTTCCTGATAATTGGAATAGCCGATTCTCTGATTCTTAAAATAAACCGGATTTAAAAAAGCCGCCAGACGTCTTACCTGGTTTTGCAAACGGTACTTTAGATTTTTTGTGTCCACATAAACCAGATTTGATAGAACAATCTTCATGCTCCCCTGAACATCTTCCTGATAAAATTTTTGCTGATACTCCCATGGTTTGATTCTTGTTGCTTCATTTTCTATGCTTGACTCAAATGGATCCTCCGGCAGCCAGTCTTTAATACATTCTTCCAGCTTTTCCCTCGACAGCCTTTTCGTCTGCATTAAAGCTTTCCACTGGTCCGGACAGGCATCCCAGTTCTCATCAATAAATGCACTATTTTCTGTTATGGCAAATGGCAGAATCCGTTTCCCCTGGTCTGGAACAGATATTGCGCCAACATTTTTTACTTCACAAGAGGAGAAATCAATTCCTGCTTGCTCAAGTAATTCTTTAAGTTGCCAATTTTCCTTTTGGAGACAATCGACCAACTCACGCAGATTTTCCACTTCTGTTTCATGGTTTTTATCCGGATTCATACAGCCCTTCTTTCTGTTACTAAGGCAGTAAACGCAGACATTTGACCGCCTTACTACCTCTACTATTATGCTTCAAAAAGTTTACTGCCAATCCCCAAACGGTGATATTCTTTCCTGACACCCATAACACAGATTTCCACCTTATAATGCTGGTTTCTTTCATTACAATAAATCCTCTGGCAACATCATTCTCTACATCTGCAAAGAAAGAAAGTTCTCTGCTCTCTTTGGCGTAAGACACCGTGCTCTCTGGGATTTCAATCTATTCTGGCAATGCTTCCAAAATTTCCATGCAAATCTTTTCTTTTTCCTTTTTCCTCTTTATTGTCAATCTTTTTAATCAGAAGTCCTCCATAATATCTAAACGATAGAGCCTTTTTGCATTATTATAAAATACCATTTCTTTTTCTATATCGGACAGAGCCATCATATCTATAAATGGTTACCCGGCCTTCCCTTTCAATAATTTTCATAGAAGAACCGATTTTACAACAAAAATTTCAACCCCCTTCCTCACTCTCGCTGCCCTGTTCGTTAAGAACACTTGCATCTCAGTCAATGTCTGCCCCCGCCTTTTTCCATTCATCATAATAAATATCTATATACGGACTATGGTTTGGTTTATCTTCATTCCACAATTCCTGAAATATCTGCACCCTGTCGTTTTTCCAGGAAACTTCGTAGTCCGCTGGTCCAAATTTGTATTTCCTGACCTGCTTCAAAGTATTGTATCCTGTTTGGACATAAATAATGTTATGTTGCTTGCTGTCCTCTGGATTGGAACCAGAAACATACACCTCCTGTATACATAATACCCGATTCCCACCGGGCTCTTGCTGTTCATAACGGTAGAAATCACTACAACTATCATATGTTCCATCATTGTCCATACTTTCCAGCCAGACTACCAAAGAAGTCCCTACAGCCACATGCAGGACAAACAATAAGGCGAATAACACAACGGTGCATAATTTTTTTTTCCAAAAAATAAAGAAAACAACGGGCATAAGGATAAAAAATATATATGCCCATAAATATACGCCGGAAAGGAAGGTAACATGTTTGCCATAAAAGCACTCTGTAAGTTTATTATAATGAAAAACCTGCTGTTTTTGACTGACCCAAAAATAAAGACAGTCAAAAGCAAATAAAAACAGAACAAAACTATATGCACCCAAATAGCCTATTTTCCCTAACGGCTCGATGACGGACATTCGCCAAATGGACTCGTGTGCAAGCACAAGTCCATCCGGCTCATTGTCAACGCAAAAAGACCTTGCCGATATTCAGTTTCCATATCTGAAAATCAGCAAGGTTTTCTTTATGCCATTGATGTAATTATTTAGTGCGTGATGTGAAAAAGGTTGCCAAATCGTTGCCAGTGTCTAAAAAAATTTGTCTGGAAGCCGCATAAACACTGGGTTCACAATTCCCATTTCATCACTCGAACTCGTCTCACCTATACGATATTAAGATACTTTTGTATCTATTTCATATTTTTTTATCCACCTATTTCGCATATTATTTCTATTATTTGAAGGCTTCTGAAAATTTTAGAAGCAAAATAGAAGCAGTGGAAACTCGATGGCGTTTAGGTAACAAGCATTATACTGGCTGTAATTCCTTTTCCAACTCAAGCACCTGTTCCAGAGTAAGATTAGAATACAATGCAATTTCCTCTGGAGACAATTTCCCAGCTTCAATCATTCTTAAAGCAGATTGCTTATTTCCTTGCTCTATACCCTGCTCATACTTTTCCTGATAATTCATCTGCAAAGTCATATAGTCCAACCTCCATTTCTCATTCTTTCTGACAGACTGTACCGCCTCATCTAATTCTCTGGTAAAGTCATCCTCTGGCTCTTTACCATCAATAAAGTTAAGCAGCTTTTTCATTTCCGGTGTCACATCGTCCATTGTACCCTTCGTATTTAAAATAATCTTCGTTGTATCATCTCCAAGACCTAACTCCAGATTTTGAATACAGCGATTTTCAAAGGTATAGATATGTCGCCCTTCACCAAACAAATCAAAGGTACATACAAAAATCACAAAACTCCGTTTCAAGTTTTTGTAATTATCCCCTTTTTCCAATATATTCAAGTCTATCATTCCTTGATAATATCTTGTTCGCTTGGGAAGATTTCTATTCTCTGTGGTCTGCATTTCAATATTGTAAACGGTTTCATTTCCATCCTCCACATAGATATCCAGCCGCACACTTTTTGCATCTGCTGAAATATCTATTGTTTCCTGTGACTTAGGATATTCAATGCGAGATATCTTAACACCAAGTATCCGTTCTAAAAAAGGTTTGCAATACTTCGGATTTCTCATAATAACGCTAAACATGAAATCATCCTTGATTTGCAGTTCCTCAAAAGCTTTCTCCATAATAACAAATCCCCTTTTCTTTACCTCTATTATAATATGCGCCTGTGCAGTTGACAAGCACTGATTTCTACCAATCCATCAGCTCCTTCTCCCCTCCAAAGGTCATCTCCATAATCTCAGCCGCAATATCCCCGCTTACCACCCGCATAAGATTATCTTCCATATCCTCTTTTGACAGAAAATTCATATTACCATACCATACAACCTTCTGGTCCACCACCGCAAAGCACTCACAGCCTTCTTCCATTAGTTGTATTTCAAATCCTGTACCCCTAAGCTGTTCCAGCAATTCCATGCGCACTTCACTCTTCCCATATTTATAACCATCCGGATGCCATGTAACAACCGTTACCTTCACTCCTGCCTCCTGACGTTCTTTTAGCAGGGAAATCATCTGGTATACTTTCTTTCTGTTCATCTGGGGACTTGATATGATAATATCTTTTTCTGCCTCCTGCAAATCCCTCTGAAATACTTCAAGATAATTTTCAAAATCATAAATTGCCCCTGCCTCCTGTTTTTCACCAGAAATATTCGTACATATCTGATACCCAATCTGCCGATAGGCTTTTAATCGTTTCCCATACATCTTATCAAACTTATCAATATGGCTGTCCACATAATCATAGATTACTACATCTTTCTTTCCCTCATAATCCCGATTCAGCCGCCCCGCATACTGCTCTACAATTCCTTTCCACGAAACCGGTGTTGCCATAATCAGAGTGTCCAGTCTCGGATAATCAAATCCCTCCCCTGCCATCTGTCCGGTAGCAACTAATATCATTGTCTCATCAGCAGATACTCCCTCCATCTGTTCACGAATCTCCTGTAATTTCTTTTTCGATTTGTCTCCTGATAAAAGAAATATCTTATCTGCATATGCCTGTATTCTTTCGCTTAACAGGCTGGCGTGTTCCTTATAACGTGTCAAAACTACAGGCGTCCTGCCATGAGCAATACATTTTTTCACATCATCCACAATCTGTTCATTGCGGACTTCATTATCCTTAATCAGCATATAGGCATCATTGATATGCATTTCTTGACTACGTGGATATGCCACTCTTGTAAAACGGGGATAAACCAAATGTTCAATTCCCTGCTCCTTTGCCCTGTCTTTCGCTGTGTAGCGGTAACGGATATTCCCCAGCAACATGTAACCAATTTTTTCCAGTCCGTCACTGCGCATCGGCGTTGCCGTCACTCCATAGACATATTTCGCTTTTATTTCCTGAAGTATTTCTATTACTGTAGCCGTCGCTGCGTGATGGCATTCATCCATGATGCATAGCCCATATTCCTGTAGTCTGGAATGAAATTCTCCCTTTTTACACAGCGAACCGACCATGGCAATATCAATGATTCCTGTCGAAGAATCATGTGCTCCATGAATCTTTCCGATGACACTTTTCCGTTTTCTGATTCTGCCCGAAGGAGTCCGATATTCTGGTAATTCTTCCCGTATATCCAAAAAGTCCTGTAACGCATCTACCCACTGCTCCATCAGTGCCGATGATTCCAACAAAATAAGCGTGCTTACTTTTCTTTCTGCAATCAATTTACTGCACACTACCGTCTTTCCAAATGCTGTAGCCGCACTCAGGATACCAGTATCATGCTGCAGCATTTTTTCTACTGCCAGCACCTGTGATTTACGTAATTCACCCTGAAATGTAACATCTATGGATCTCCCAGCCGTTCTTTTGTCTTCTATATGATATTTGATTCCTGCCTCGTCACACCTTTGTATCAATTCATCATACAGCCCTCTTGGTAGCCCGATATAACCATGCTCATCCTGTCCCATATAAATTATTCTGGATTCCTGATAATTGGAATAGCCGATTCTTAGATTTTTAAAATAAACCGGATTTAAAAAAGCCGCCATCCGCCTTACCCGGTTTTGCAGGCGGTATTTCATGTTTTTCGTGTCCAAATAAACCATGTTTGATAGAATAATCTTCATGCTCCCCGTAATATCTTCTTGATGAAACTTCTGCTGATACTCCCATGGTTTGATTCTTGTTTCCTCATTTTCCCCAACAGGCTCAAATGGATTGTCCGGCAGCCAGTTTTTTATACATTCTTCCAGCTTTTCTCTCGACAGCCTTTGTGTCTGCATTAAAACTTTCCACTGATCCGGATAGGCATCCCAGTTCTCATCAATAAATGCACTATTTCCTTCCCTCAATGCCTGTCCCTGTAATGGCAGAGCAATCAGATTCCCAATGCCGCCATCCGGCACATGGTTCTGTGCTGGCAGCATACGGTCATAGTACCGAAAAGATTTCATATTTACCGTTTCCGCACCTTTATCCAACAAAGCAAAACCAAATTTTCTGGCAAGCTTTGCCGGAATCCTCTCTGTAAAAAATATCCACAGATGTGCTCCCCTGCCGGAACGGGAACGCTCCAGCAAAGCATCAATCATCTTCCGCTCGCCTTCTTTCCCTATCCGCCTGCCATTTATATGAGACACTTAAATCAAAATAAATTTCGGCTGTATGAGGATATTTACACTGAAGTGCTTCCGCATTATTCCTATATTTCTGATGTAACTTCATTTCTGAGCGTCCAGCATCAGCCGTATAAACGCCTCGCTTATTTTGTTCCGCAACAACATATGAAGTCTTTAAAGATTCACTATAATATTCCTCAATAATAACTCGAACCGATTCACAAGGCATATATCCATCTTCTCCAATAGGCGAATATGCCAAAAGACGCCCTATTAAATTCCCAAACAATTTGTCTTGTTTTTGCAAAATCAACAGCTCCTTAAACTTATCCAGCCATTCTTTAAGTGACTCATAATTGACTTTTCCATCCTTCTCTGTCGGACAGAATTTTGCTTTATCAAAACCTGAATATACTTTATTCGCCAAATCACTTTTTTCTTTATCAACTATATCTCCATCTTCATCTGACTTATAAATTATTTGAACTAAATTTGCATATATAGATGGATCTATCTTCATCATATATTGCATACACTTCATTTGCTCCCACTCAAGAATGTTTCTACATAACCACTCTAAGGCCGCAATTTTAGAACATTTCTCCAAATCATTTAAAAAGCTTTCTTGTATAACCTTGAGAATTTCCACTAAATAGTAGTCCGTCATAGAATTCATATTCCCACTTCTCATATCTTCAATTACAAAAATCAACTCATATAACTGAATATCTTGTAATTTATCTTTTAAATCAAACAACATTTCTAAATATGATTCTAATGTACCATATTTTTTACATTCACTTAATGCCCACAAACACACTTTTTCACTTGCTTTTTCTGAAATTCTAAGTCTCAAACTCCTACTCCAGTATGCTGTTTTAATTGCATCATTTTCATATGCAATAATAGCATTACCATTATCTTCTATTATCTCCAATGATATCAAATTAACAATTAAATTTTCATTATCTGATACATCTTTTACTTTTTTTAAAATATCGTTCAGACATGCATTGCCTTTCCATATCAAAAATCTTATATAATCATATACATGATTACCCTCTGTATCTTCTTTCAATAAAATCCCAAGAACATCTTCATCATAGACCCCTCCACAATAAAACTGTGCCAAAACTTCACCTACTAATTTTTTATTTTCTTTTATCGCCAACGCTACCAATTTATCCAACGAGTATTGATGTTCCTTAAAAATATTAATTTGAGTTTCTATTTCTTTTTCTCGTAATAACTCATTTTCATTTCTTGTCCTGCCAATACCATCTTCTTGATCAAATGAAACTGGGTGCAACAAAGGAAACTCATAACTAGACGAAAACAAATATAAGAAATCATATATTCCATCATCCATCATAATTTCATTTAGAATTTTCTCATACTTGTCTAATTGTTTTTCCCCCATACACCAATCCGCATCTGAAAAATATCTATGTCGATAAATCAAATATCTTATTTCATCCTTTATTTGTATTTTCTCTAAGTCAGACATACCGTTACAAGCAATGCTAAGCTTTTCCAGTACTTTTTTCTGAGTTTTCTCATCATACCAATATAAATGTTCAATAATTTTTTTCCATTTATCTGTATCCCCTTCGAGTGCATTTACACACATGTATAAATACTCTATATATGTCCGCTTTATATCATCTGCATATAAAATATCCGGTTCATCAACCCTTCTATATTCTATATTTAGGTGTGTTTAATGTAGAACAAATCCCACCACCACCATGAGGCAATTTTGATTAAATAATATTCCATGCATTTGAATAAGCCTTTATTGCTTTCTTTGCCAAATTAATCTTTTCATCAACAGACAAGACACTTGAATTAAGCCACGCACAAAAGACAATCTCCAAGACACTTTTGGGACTATTGCTAATACTGTATTTGATTTCATAAGAATTCACTTTCCAAAGCCATTCTACTGCCCTAACTACATACATTTTTTGCTGCAACAACTGTTCAACTGCCCACAAAATATGTGTATAATAATGCCTACCTGTCATAAAATCCCCATCATTTACTGCAAACAATTCCAACAACCCCATAGGATTTGAAAATTCATCCTCCAGCTTCTTTATTACAGCCTTTGGAGATGCCTCACACAAATCTGTAATATACTGCGAAATATACCCCCAACGCTCTTTTGTTGTAATCGTCTCCAACACCTGCTCTACCACATTATCTATCTGTCTTTGATATTCATCGTGTCCTCTATAATATGCACGCATTATGAGTGTCCTAATCATTCCCCGTTTTAATGCAGGCGACCATTCTGGCTTTTCAGCATAAATACTTGCTTCAAAGTGCTTATCAAAGGGATATTCAAAAATAGGTTCCGACTCAATTAAAACTTCATAAAACAACTTTACAAAATTATCCCACATTTCATCAGATATATATGCATCTAATTCTTCCCACGCATCCTCAATGCTAGCAAGTTGCATATTACTCCCGCTATAACCTTGAATTGTAACTATGTAAGGATTATCCCCTTTCGTATAACTCTCCAGTTCCTTCTTATAGGCACTATATTGTTTACCGGAAATCTCCTCAAATATCAATATATCACCATCTGATTCTGTCCATTTACCACACAATAATGCTGCCATAACCGTATCCGAATGTTCCTCCATCCATTTTGGTCTATTATGTATAGCACTCTTAAAAAGTTTCTTTTTTAATGGAACATATAAACCATGTGTATTATCTACCATATTATATGCTTCATGTGCATCAATACCTACTTTTTCTAGAGAGCGAATGATACTTTGTTTGGTTCTCTTTCGCAATTCTAATTTACTGTTATAATAACATGGTTCATCTTCTCCATAAATAAATATATTTGTATTGTTAGCTATAACTGCAATACTATCTGCCAAAAAGAAGGGAATCAATATATTCCCTGCCATATTCTCTTTGTCTAGTTTTTTCCATTCAGTCTCACTTTTAATAATTATAGTTACTCTCTCTGGATATTTCCTTCTTAATTCATTTAATATGCGATATATCGTTTCTTCTCTCGACTTTCCAACAACAAAAATCCGCTCATCATTTATTTTTTCTTGAAATTTTATCTCAAATTGCTCATCATCAAGTTCAAAAAAATCCAAACTCATTACCTTACACCACTTTACAACTTTTTAAAAATATAATAACGCACAAGGCACTTTCTATTGTATAATAAGTTTGCACACAATAAAATACGAAAGAGAGTGACCTTGTACGTCAAACTTATTATATAACAAA
>CAJSYQ010000040.1 GCA_910574015.1 Eubacteriaceae bacterium
AGACGACGAGGTAGATAGGTCTGAGGTGGAAGTGCAGTAATGTATGGAGCTGACAGATACTAATAGGTCGAAGGCTTGACCTTAAGGGAAAAGAATGGATAATCTGGTGTGTAGTTTTGAAGGTACGGAAGTACGTTCAGAAAAGAGAAAAGGGAAAGAAAAGATTTCTTCGGGAGAAGAATTTTTTCAATATAGGGGATAATCCTCGATAGCTCAATGGTAGAGCACTCGGCTGTTAACCGAGTTGTTGTAGGTTCGAGCCCTACTCGGGGAGTTTGTGTGTTAAAGCACATCAAAGTAAGTCATTATGGAGAGATCCGTAATGACTTTTTTAGATTCTTGACATAAGAGGTAAAATATACTATTATAGGTACGATATTAGAAATATTTGTAATAAATGTATATAGCACAACGAATCATTCTACATGAATATATTAGAAAAGGAATGTTCGTTGCAATAGGTAGAAGAAGATGGTGAATTTTGTTATTGTTTTAGAGTGTTTTGGCATACTTCTCACTTTTATTGGACTGCTGCTGCTGCTCAACGGGGATGGAGCCCGGGAACAGAAGCTGCTTATTTTTATTATGTGCGGCTCACTGGTACAGAATGTGGGTTATTTATTGGAACTGACGGCTCCTACTGTGGATGCCGCTATGGCGGCGGTGAAGGTGGAGAATGTCGGCTCGGCTTTCGTGCCGATCTGTTATTGCTGGTTTATCTACATATATTGTTATGCGTCTCCTCCTAAAGTGCTTTTGAGGATACTAACTGTCATCAGCTTTTTTGCCCTGCCTGCGGTATTTTTCAACTGGAATGGTCTCTTTTATCAAGATGTTCAGTGGATGACGGCGGCGGATGGATTTCATTATATTAGTATTACTTATGGCCCATTGTATGTAGTATTTCTTATGAGCCGTGTCCTGATTCCCTACGCACTCTGTATGCATACGCTTGTGCGTGCGATCCGCCTGCGCTCGGATGAGCAGATCAACCGTCAGTACTGGACGATTCTAGGGATTTCCTCTCTGCCAGTAATAGTATTGATTGCCTATGTATTCAAATTTGTTAATGTGTTTGACCTTACCCCGGTGACCTTTGCCATCGCCATGGCCATGGTGGTTATAGTGGTGTGGAGCCGCAGAAATTATGATTTCCGTTATCTGGCGGCGGAGAAAGTACTTGAGAATCTGGGAGATGGTGTCATTGCGTTAGACGACCATGACCGGCTGGTCAGCTATAACAGAGCGGCCGCCAATATCTTTACCCATCTGCCGGCTCATAAGCTGGGGGAAAATATCCGGGTGCTGGAGGACTTTAGGGAGGAAATGCTTTGTGATGAAGCGCCGCACAGCTTCTCCATTGAAGAGCAGCAGTATGAGAGCCACAGCAAACAAATAGTAGATGAGAACGGCAGGAAACAGGGCTGCGTCATCCTTATATTAAATATGACCGATATCAGGAAATATATCAGCGAGATCAAGAGGGTGCGGCAGGAGGCAGAGAAGGCGAGCATTGCCAAGAGTGAATTTCTGGCAAATATGTCCCATGAGATACGCACTCCCATGAATGCGATTATTGGGCTGAATGATATTATCATGGAGGAATGTCAGGACTCAGATATCTATTCACATGCAAAGGATGTGCAGTCTGCAGCCAAAAATCTGCTGGCCATCATCAATGATATTCTTGATCTGTCCAAGGTCGAGTCAGGGAAGATGGAACTTGTAAAGATGGATTACTATCTGAAACCTGTGGTGAGCGAGGTAGTGAGCATGATGGATATGGCTGCTTCTAAGAGGGGCCTGATCCTGAAATACGAGTGTGACAATTCCATTCCGTGCTGCTACTATGGTGATGAGGGGCGGATTAAACAGATTCTCATTAATATATTGAATAATGCCATCAAATTTACAACCGAGGGATATGTCCGTATAAGCGTCACGGGGGAACCCGGAAGACAGGAAGAAGAGGAGCGGATTACCTTCTGTGTGGAGGATACCGGCTGCGGAATTAAACAGGAGGATTTAGGTAAAATCTTTGAAGATTTCCGGCAGGCAGATTCCAAACGAAACCGAAGCGTGGAAGGCACTGGCCTTGGTCTTGCCATTGTGAAACATCTTGTGGAGATGATGGAGGGAACTATTGGAGTGGAGAGCACATATGGCACCGGGACAGTAGTTACCATTTCCATTCCACAGAAGATCGTAGACAGGCGTCCGATTTCTGAGATGTCCGATATTCCGCATTACGAGATGGAATCCATGGAAACCTTCACTGCGCCGGATGTAAAGGTACTTGTGGTGGATGATAATGTAGTCAACCGGAAAGTCGCCAGAGGTTTCTTGAAGGGCTATGGATTTGACCTGACGGAGGCGGGCAGTGGTCCGGAAGCCATTGAGAAGGTGCGTGCCCAGTTGTTCGACATTATCTTTATGGATCATATGATGCCGATGATGGATGGTATAGAAGCAGTGGAGATAATTCGGAATGACTGTGGCGAAAACGGAACGTCTCCTGTTATAATCGCACTGACGGCAAACGTTATGGAGGGGATGCGGGAGCGGTTTCTGGAAAGCGGTTTTCAGGATTTCATTGCCAAGCCCCTTGACAGAAAGGCGCTCAACCAGCTGCTGCTCCACTGGGTTCCAGAGGAACGCAGGCGGGATGGCAGCGGAGAGCAGGAATCTCAAGCCCTTGATCCAGATGAGTTCCAGATCAAAGGGGTGGATATATCTGCCGTTATGCGCTATTTTACCGGGGACAACGCATCGTTTACCGATCTGTTGGAGCTCTATTATATAGATGGCAGGCGCAAATCACAGCTTTTGTGCGATCTTGTTGAGACGGATATCCAGCGCTACCAGACAGAGGTACATGGGTTAAAGAGTGCTTCCGCCAATATTGGAGCCATGGAGCTGTCTGACATGGCGAGGGAACAGGAAAATGCGGCGGCAAGGGGTGACACAGAGTATATTAACCAGCAATTCCCTATGCTGCTGGAGGCGTATGAGAAACTGCTGTTCGAAATCGGCCTATTTTTAGAAAAGAGGCGGCAGAGTGACGGGACGGCCGAAAAACTGCCAGCCTTATCTGCACAGGAATTACAAGAGCAGGTAGGAAAGGCACTGGTTGAGCTTGAGGGATTTCGTTCAAGAGAGTGCGCCGCCACGGTGGAGACCATCCTGCTTCACCATCTGCCGCAGGATGTGGAGGACAGTCTCCGGCAGATACAGGAGCAGCTTAAGCTGTATGAGGATGATTATGTGGAAGAACTGCTGCGTGAGCTTATAAGCAGACTTGAAAGGGAGGAAAGGTGAAAATGGCTGAGACAGAGGGAGGAAGAGCGAAAAAACGGATACTGGCAGTGGATGACACAGCGGTTACATTATCCCGGATTTCGGAAGTACTGCAGGGGGAGTATGAGGTCATTACAGTAAATTCCGGTATGCGGGCTATGAAATACCTTCAGACGGAGAAACCCGATCTTATCCTGCTGGATATCCGAATGAATCCTAAGGATGGGCTTGAGACTCTGCGGGATATCCGGCATATGAAGGACCGGACTGAGATTCCGGTGATCATGCTTACCGGCGCAGAGGACAAAAAGACAGTGATCGAGAGTGCGAGACTGGGCATATGTGATTATATACTGAAACCTTTTGCCGGTGATGATCTTCTTAACCGGGTACACCGGGTTCTGGCACCGGATAAAAAAGGAGATGCTCCTGATGTAGAGAAATGGAAGAGTCTGAATCAATATTAGCAATCGACTATGACATGACAAAAAGAGGGTGTCCCCCAGATTATGACTTTAGAAATCATAATTCGGGGGGACGCCCTCTATGTATATAGGATGTATTATTTAATATCCGTCATTAGTTCCAGTACAGTATCATGGCCCTTTTCCACAGCCAGCTGCACCGGAGTTTCGCCCCTGTTGTTTGCGCAGTTGTAATCGGCCCCTTTTTTGATCAGAAAGCGGGCCGTCTCTGCATTTCCATACCGCAGGGTATAATGCAGTAAGGTATTGCCGTCGTTGTCGGCCAGGTTGATATCGGCACCAGAACGGAGCAGCGCCTTGAGGGTATTTTTACAGCAACGGTTGTCTGCATTCAGCATCATTGCCGTCATGCCATTGTTATCTGTATGGTTCACATCCACTCCTCGTTCAAGGAATATGGCAAGAAGTTCACTGGTGGAATAGATGTCCATTACCTGCAGGAGCAGAAGAGGTGTTTTGCCGTCCTCCCTTGCCAGATCCAGGTTCTTTAATTCCTTTAGGATCTCCGCCCTCTGGCTGTTTTCTATATCATTGCCATATCTCTTTTTCTTTACGGCAAAGTGTGCAGGAGTTTCGCCGTCCATGTTTGTCATGCTGTCATCTGCGCCAGCATCCATCAGGATTTTTACGATGTTGGCATATCCGTTGCGGCAGGCTTCGTGAAGGGCAGTTATCCCCGGTTCTGCGGGGGCATCCTCTGTAAGGTTGACATCCACACCCTTTTCCAGCATAATCTTCAGCATGCCGGCATGTCCGTACTGGGCAGCTTTGTGAATGGCAGCTTCTCCGTTATTATCCAGCTGTTCCATAGATTCCACTGAAAAGATTTTGGCGGCATCATCAAAATAGGACTCATATTTTGAGTAATACCCCGTCTGCCTGTCCATGGCGGCAATGATATTGGCTGGGGTCTGTCCCTGTATCACTGCCTTGTCCATGTCTACGCCCAGCTCCAGCATCTTCTGTATGGCGCCCATGCCATAGCCGGCTCCGAGACATTTATCCCGCAGACAGAATATGGATCCATGAAAATGGATCGGTGCGGTAAAATCCAGCCCGGCCTCTTTGCAGGCATCCAGAACCTGGTAATCCTTATCGGAGATCAGGGCATTGTGCAGGATATTAGTGATCTCTCCTAATTCGTCATCATCATCCACATCTATCTGGCTGATCAGTTTTCTTGTGAGATACAAGGCAATGCTGATTCCGTCCCGCTCTTCGCCGGAGGACATGCAGAAGGAATTGCTGGTGATCTGACTTAAATAGCTTATGTCCATGTGTTTTGGCTCAGGTGGAACAGCCCCATGGTCCACAAGGGCAAGGTAGATCCCGTCATTCCTCCAGTCAAGCGCGTGCTGAATGGGAGTGATCCCGTCTTTATTGGCGGTATTTACCATATCACTGTACCGGTCCATCAGCATTAGAGCAGCCGTCATGTGGTTGTTTCTCAGTGCCATCATAAGGAGGGTATTCCCGTTTTCATCAATATAATCCGTCGTTGCACCCTTTTCCAGGAAAATTTCTGTCAGTGCCCAGGAGAAGTTCGAGGAGTGTGAGAGGGACAGCATCTGTTCCAGCGGGGTCAGTCCCTCCTGATTTTTTTGATTGATGTCGCAGGTGAGCAGGCGGGCGATCTCTGTTCTCTGTTCCATGCTCTCGTCTATTCTGAAATTTACCAGACCCTCGAAACGCGGATACTCCAGAAAATGATAGGCATTCATGCCTCTTTCATCACAGAGGGAATCGTCCGCGCCGTGATCCAGTAAAAGACGAGTCATGGCAAGGTTTCCGCGGAAAACAGCCAGAAGAAAGGGCGTAAGCCCGTGTCCCTTGAGGTCGGGAAGGTTTACTTCATCTTTTCCAAATGTTCCGCTGTCCAGGAGATCTTTCACTGCGTCGTAAAAGTTGTGCCAGACCAAGAGGTGGAATAATGTCAGGCCATAGTATCCAACGGGAGCCAAAAGTGCGTCTTTCCCGCAATCTTTCACGAGGGCATTGATGTCCTGCACAGTCTCATCCTCAAAAATGTCATACCTGTATATACAGTTTTCAAAGTCATCTTCCCACCAGGGGATGTATTTACTTTGATTGGTTCGCTGGCTGGATATTACCAGCAGATCAGTGAGTTCTTTGATATCCATAGTAACACTCTTTCCTCCTTTATAAGACTTTATAATAATTTTATTGTATCACAAACCCTGTTGTTGTGCCATTTCGATTTTAAAACTTTTGTGAAGCCCTGGACAGGATTTGGAAAACTAGTTTCATATGTCCTGTGTTTTGTGCTATAATGTTTGGTGTCATGCCTTGGTTAATAGATTCGAAACCTAGGAAGCTTTCAAAGAAAGGGAGGATGTTATGTATCAGTTTACGGATGACTGTCTGACCGGTTACGATATTGTAGATGATGAACACCGTCAGTTGTTTGCTGCGATAAATTCTATTTCCGATATCCTGTCAGATGAGACGAGGGAACCGGGAGAGGTTCTGCAGTCTGCCAAAGAGCTTTTGGAAACATTAAAAGAGTATGCGGCCACTCATTTTGCACATGAAGAGGAGTATATGGACGGGATCCACGACCCGGAGCTGGCACGTCAAAAAAAGGAGCATGAGGAATTCACTTCAAAGATCAACGGCATAGATCTGGATACCATGGATGTAAGCAGGGGGATCCGGGTTCTCCACGATATGATGGAATATCTGTCCCTCTGGCTTTACCGCCATATTCTGGCAAGTGACACGCTGATCGGAAAGACAAAAGCAGTTCATGCAAATCCTGTGATGCTGACTTTCTCGGATAAATACCGCACCGGTGTGGAGATCATCGACAAGGAGCACAGAAGGCTGTTTGAGATCCTGGCGGATATGAATGAACTGAACCGGGATGAATTTATACCGGATAAATATGATGCCATAGCAGATGTAGTGGAGGAATTGAAGGATTATACGGTAAAACATTTTCAGGATGAGGAACGTTATATGCAGAGCATTGACTATGAGGGGCTCGCTGTCCAGCAGAATGTGCATCAGTCCTTTATTGATAAGATGGACGGCATCCATCTCGATGAGATGGATGATAACCAACAGGAGTATCTGGACGAACTCATCGACTTTCTTGCCAGCTGGCTCATTAACCATATTATGAAAATGGATCAGAAGATTCCGGCGGAGAGGTGAACGGTTTAAAGAAAGAGACAGAGGGCGCCGGTCCGCAAAAAGAAAAAACTCTAAGTATGGAGAAACCAATACTTAGAGTTTTTTAAAGGCGACTAACGGATTTGAACCGATGATCAGGGAGTTGCAGTCCCATGCCTTACCACTTGGCTAAGTCGCCCTATTTAATTATACTATATGCAGCATCCATTGAAAGTGTTACTGCATATTCAAACCAAAAAGGAGATTATATCACCTAAAGAGTTTATGACTCCAAGGGGATAAAGCGAAACAAGTTCGCTTAGAAGTTTGTCAAAAACAAACTTCTACGGGGTTCAAATCCCCCTAATTCATCTCCTAAAGAGTTTATGACTCCAAGGGGATAAAGCGAAACAAGTTCGCTTAGAAGTTTGTCAAAAACAAACTTCTACGGGGTTCAAATCCCCCCTAATTCATCTCCTAAAGAGTTTATGACTCCAAGGGGATTTGAACCCCTGTTACCGCCGTGAAAGGGCGGTGTCTTAACCGCTTGACCATGGAGCCATATCGGTTGAAAGAACAAGGTCTGACAACAAATGATATATTATCATATCCGGCCTAGTTTGGCAAGAGGTTTTTTCTTTTTTTCAAGTTTTTTATTTCTAATAGTGCATATGATACAGCTTTTCGTAGATACCGCCTTTTGCCAGAAGCTCTGCATGGGTTCCCGTCTCTGCAATTCCCTCCTCGGTAAGCACAAGTATTCTTTCGGCATTCTGGATCGTAGTCAGGCGGTGTGCGATAACGAAGGTAGTGCGGTTTTTGGCAAGTATTTCCAGGGAATCCTGCACCACTTTTTCACTCTCGTTGTCCAGGGCAGAGGTAGCCTCATCGAAGATCAGGATCGGCGGGTTTTTAAGAAACACCCGGGCGATGGAGAGCCGCTGTTTCTGGCCGCCGGATAATTTGATGCCGCGCTGCCCGATATCGGTTTCATATCCGTCGGGAAAGGCCATGATAAATTCGTGGGCATTGGCGTTTTTTGCGGCGGCGATGACCTCATCCCTTGTGGCGCCCGGTTTGCCATAGGCAATATTTTCAAAGATGGAACCGGCAAAAAGGTAAACGTCCTGCTGGACGATGCCGATCTGGCTTCTCAGGCTTTGGAGAGTGACAGAGCGGATATCATAGCCGTCTATCCGTACACAGCCCCCGGTGACATCATAGAATCGGGGGATCAGGGAGCAGAGCGTGGTTTTGCCGGCGCCGGAGGAGCCCACGAGAGCTACATAAGAGCCCGGGGGCACATCCAGATTGATGTGATGGAGCACACGGTTGTTGTTTTCTTTATAATGGAAGGAAACATTTTCAAAGGAAATGCTGCCCTTCACTACTGGAAGAGGGACGGCGTCTTCCGAATCCTTGATATCCGGCATGATATCCATAATCTCACGGAACCTTTCAAAACCAGTATAACCGTTCTGGAACTGTTCGGTGAAATCCACCAGGGTGCGGATGGGATCCGTGAATACCCCGATATAGAGGAGGAAGGTGATCAGGTCGCTGATGGAGACGCGCTGAAAGGCAATAAGAAAACCGCCGGCAAGGATGACATTCACCTGGATCAATGTGGTGAAAAAGCCCACGCCTGCCTGAAAGCTGCCCATATAATGATAGCTGTTTTTCTTGGCAGAGAGAAAACCGTCATTCCCCTTCTTGAACTTCTTATTTTCCATCTCTTCATTGGCAAAGGATTTTACTACCCGGATTCCAGAGAGATTATCTTCAATCTGGGCATTGATCTCAGCTATTTTCTCCCGATTTCTGCGGAAGGCCCGTCTCATTTTGCGGTTGAGAAAGAAGGCAAAGAGGAACATAAAAGGCAGTACGATGAAGGCTGCCAATACAAGCCAGCCATTGATGCGCATCAATATGATAAAAGCCCCTGTGATCTTCAATACAGAGAGTATGATATTTTCAGGACCATGATGAAGGAGCTCCGTAATATCAAATAGGTCGGAGGTGATACGGCTCATCAGCTGTCCCACTTTGGCGTCGTCATAAAAGGAGAAAGAGAGCTTCTGCATATGGGCGAAAACTTCCGCGCGCATATTGTATTCCATCTTTGCCCCCATGACATGCCCATAATTTCCTATAAAAAAACGGCTGTAGCAGTCCACCCCCAGCAGTATCAGAAGAAACAGTCCGATAAATGGAATCTGACGGAGAATTTTATCTGGTTCCAGATAGAAGAGGGTGGAAGTGACATAGCGCACCACCAGGGGAATCACCAGGGCGGCTCCCGCTGACAGAGCGGCAAACAGCATGTCCAGCCAGAAAATTTTTCTATATGGCTTGTAGTAACTTAGCATTTTACGTAGATTGGTATTCATAAATGCAGCATCCCTTCCTGTAGCCGATTTGGTATTCCTATAGTAGCACACCGGCTGGGGGATTTCAATTGAATATTGGAATTCTATGCCGTATAATAGATCGTAACAGGATACAAAAGAATTCGCCGGATGTGGTTGAGACACAGCGGCGCAGCGTGCGAATGGGGGATTGCGATGAGTGTACGGAGACAAGTGATAGGAAACAGGCAACGGTTGAATGGGAAGAGGTGGGTGGCTGTCCTGCTCTGTCTGATCATCGGTATCGGACAGCCCTGCGGTTCTTTGGCAGCAAAGAAGAGGAAACCCCTGAGAGAGTTTTCCGCTGCCGCTTACAACTGGGGGCTGCGGTTGAACAGAGAGCACAAGAAGCCTGGTGGATCGGGTCCTCCTGGCTGGAAGCTAAAGAAGGATGCGGCCTGGTATATCGGAAAACATTCAAAAAAAGATCCGGTTGTGTATCTGACCTTTGACTGCGGCTATGAGGCTGGATTTACTAAGAAAATATTGAACACTCTGAAAAAACAAAAGGTGAGGGCCCTCTTCTTTGTAACGAAACCATATATCACGCAAAATCCCGGCATCGTGAAGAGGATGAAAAAGGACGGACACCTGGTGGGAAACCATACCTCCACGCACCCCCGCATGGCAAAGCTTGGGATAAAGCAGATACGTAAGGAGATCAGGGACTGTGAGAGGGAGATGAAACGGCTGACGGGGTATGAAATGGATTATTTTCTCCGGCCGCCAGAGGGAAATTTCAGCATCCGCAGTGTGAAGACGGCACAGAGAATGGGGTATGCCACAATTTTCTGGAGTCTTGCGTATTATGATTACGATACGGCCAACCAGCCGGGAGCAGCGTATGTACGGGAGAGATTCCGGCTTTACCATCATAACGGAATGATCCCGCTGATCCATACCTGCTCCAAGTCCAATACCGAAGCGCTGGGTTCCGTGATCCGTATGCTGAAGAAGAAGGGATACCGTTTCGGCAGTCTGGATGAGTTTATATAGCCCAGCGGCGCAAAAATCCCCTGCCGGCAGTGTTTTGCCGCCGGGCAGGGGAAAGGGATGCGGATAACAGGACTTGAACCTGCACGGGGGTTGCCCACTAGAACCTAAATCTAGCGCGTCTGCCAATTCCGCCATATCCGCAGAAAAGAAGATGGAAAATCAATTTCTGATACCAGTGATATTATAGCAGAAGATTTTTATTTCTGCAATGATTTTGTTGCCGAATCTGCCAAAATCTGTTACAATAGGGAACAGGCGGTGATACCGTCCAGATTCAGGAAAATGGAAGGGAGGAGTCAGGGATGAATATCATGACAGCACTTGCAATGGTAGGTGGTTTCGTTATCCTTGCAGTAATTATCGTAGTTGCCGTTGTGGCGGTGACTGTATCAGGAGCATTTAATACGATAAAAGAGGACGAAATGTAAGAAACGAAGGGGTAGGAAACGGGATTTTTGGATATCCTGATCCTATAAGATAAAAACAGAATATAAGTAGGAATGATGCCACCAAAGATAGTGAAGCGCATGCTTGGCTGTCAGGTGGTATTTTTTTGATTTTCCCGCAGCGGCGGCTGGACCGCCGGCGTCTTGGGATAGAGAGGAGAATGTTTATGTGCACTGCGGCAACGTTGCAGACAAAGGATTTCTATTTTGGAAGGACCCTGGACTATGATTTTTCTTATGGGGATGAGGTGACGGTGACACCTAGGAACTACCCCTTTTGTTTTCGGTGTATGGGTACGATGAAGAAACATTTCGCCATGATCGGTATGGCATATGTGGATCAGGAGTATCCCCTTTATTATGATGCGGTAAATGAGAAAGGGCTTGGGATGGCGGGCTTGAATTTCGTGGGAAATGCCGTGTACGGGGAAATGGTGAGAAACAAAAATAATATCGCACAGTTTGAATTTATTCCGTGGGTGCTTACCCAGTGCGCTTCTGTGAAGGAGGCCCGCCAGCTTTTGGAAAAGGTGAATCTCACCAATATGCCTTTCAATAAAGAACTTCCTCCGGCGCAGCTTCACTGGATCATTGCGGATACCCAGGAGGCTGTGACCGTTGAGTGCACGAAGGCGGGCTTGCGGGTCTATGATAATCCCGTGGGGATACTGACGAATAATCCTCCCTTTGAGCAGCAGATCTTTCAGCTAAATAATTATATGTCCCTGTCCCCCAGAGAACCACAGAACAATTTTTGCTCCACACTTTCCCTCCACACATACAGCAGGGGGATGGGGGCGCTGGGGCTGCCCGGTGATCTGTCCTCCGAATCCCGTTTTGTGCGGGCCGCCTTTACGAGAATGAATTCTGTGTGCACCGGGGATTCGGAAGAGGACAGTGTCAGTCAGTTCTTTCATATCCTCGGTGCGGTGGAACAGCAGAAGGGCTGCTGTGAAGTGGGCGATGGAAAGTATGAGGTTACCTTGTATACATCCTGCTGCAATGCCAGCCGGGGGATATATTACTACACCTCCTATGATAATCATCAGATCAGCGCAGTGGATATGAACAGGGAAGATTTGGAGGGCAATAAAATAGTGCGGTATCCGCTGATCCATGGGGAACAGATCCGGTGGCAGAACTAGCTCAATATCGCCATTGAGCTAGTTCTGCAAAATTAGTTCTTTGTGCATTCTGCCAAAAAATATGCCAATTTTGCCAATACCATTGTAATGTTTTGTGATTTATGGTAAATTTAGGAAAAATTGATTGCTTTTATGTTGGGAAACATTGAGATTGAGAGAGGAGTATGGGAATGCGAAGGAGAGTATTAAGTGTACTGGTTATCATAAGCGTACTATCATTTCTTATTCAGGATGATTATGCACAGGGTAAAGAAAGAGGAAGAGAGGTACTGGATAGTCAGGAAGCAGAGAAAATTGCTGAGTGTTTTATGGTGGAAAGTAATGGCGGGATAGAGGAAGATTTGAAAAAAGATGTAATTCCAATGTATGACTCGCAGGAGGATATTTCCGCCTACATGGTGACTTTTAATAATGATCATAAACAGCAGGGATATGCGGTTGTTAATGCCAAGGAATCCAGAGGACAGTTATCGAATACTGTTACGGTGAAAATAATTTTGTGGAGGAGGCAACAGATAAGCTTTGTAAAAGTAAAGAGGAAAAGAAAAAATCCAAAGTATATTATCTTGGCGGTCTGACATATGTTTTGAAGACAAAACATCCCCAAAAGGGCGATAAGTACACAGATATTAGTACGGGGGAATCTCAACCGGAATCGGATCGGAATTTCATAGAGAGCAGTCAATATTATGGCAGTGCTAAGGACAGTGAGGGGAAAATAATAACAAGACCTAAGGATTATGTTTCAGGAAAGATATTATCTTCCCAAACATATGATGTCCCTGGTTCCGTTAAATATTCTAATCAAGGAAACAGAGTATTTAAAACGTATTATGAGATGGGGGATTTTAGTGAAGGAGAGGTTTGCACTCCGACTGCCATTACTAACCTTTATTATCATTGGAGCCGGTATAATCCCGGACGTTTTAGCAAATTAAAAAATGGCACATGGCCGAATACATTTAATCGAATGCTTTTATTGTGTGATACAAGCAAAACGGAAGGAACCAATATTTATAACGTAGCAGATGCTATTGAATGGTATTGTACTTCAAGAGACGTAAAATGTAAAGCAAGGACCTATCATGGTACAAATGGGGGGACAAAAATTGTTTCAGAATTGAAGAATCGGCGTCCCTGTATATTACATGTTCAAAATCATAAAAAATATAGAAATCATGCGATGCTTGCTTTGGGATATGAGACCTATAGATACAAAAGCGGAAGTTCAGAGAAGACAGATATTTATATACGAGTAGCGGACGGCTGGACAAATAATTCTAATCGCTATGTCTGGGGCGGATGCTATGGAAGCTGGAGCTATACCAGTGTGATGTTTTCAACAAAATAGGGGGGCATGTAATGATTGAGAAGAAAAAAATTATCATCCTCATCCTTGTTGCTGTAGCAGGGATAGGAATTTATTATATGCGGTACCGGACATTGGCAAATGTGATTGGGTGGCGCATGATGAATCCGGACGAAATAATAATAACAAATGGGAGTACAGGGGAAACCTATCAAGTTGACGAGGAAGAACTGTTACAGGCATTCAGGGACACTAGAATAATACGAAGTGAAAGGATACCTCCATATGAAGGTTTTGTAAGAAGTATTGCGTTAGTGAAAGGAAAATGGGATAAAGTTAAATACATTAGTCCCTGGAAGAAGGATGCGTTTCGAATTAACAACCGTGTGTATTATGTAGATAGCGAAGACGCGGCGAGAATAAGAAAAATCATTCAATATCCAGAAGAGCTTTTTGACTCGTAGACATTTGAATCTTAGGTGGGCAGCATATTTTGGCGAACTACTGTTTTTTTAAAGGCATTATACAAATGGGATAACAGGATAGGGGGGCATGTAATGATTGAGAAGAAAAAAATTATCATCCTCATCCTTGTTGCTGCCGCAGGGATAGGAATTTATTATATGCGGCACCGGACATTGGCAAATGTGATTGGGTGGCGCATGATGAATCCGGACGAAATAATAATAACAAATGGGAGTACAGGGGAAACCTATCAAGTTGACGAGGAAGAACTGTTACAGGCATTCAGGGACACTAGAATAATACGAAGCGAAAGAATACCTCCATACGAAGGATATGTAAGATGTATTGCGTTAGTGAAAGGAAAATGGGATAAAGTTAAACAAATTTATCCCTGGAAGAAGGATGCGTTTCGAATTAACAACCGTGTGTATTATGTAGATAGCGAAGACGCGGCGAGAATAAGAAAAATCATTCAATATCCGGAAGAGCTTTTTGACTCGTAGACATTCTTGACTTTTAGTGTATTGATCCATATAATTGAATTGAACAACGTTCAGGGAGGCCGATATGGACAAAAATAGAAGAGGAACCGGCTGCTTGTATAAGTAAATTAATTGATATTCTGTTTGAGGGGGGCGGTGAAGCTTGATGAGTAAGAAGATTGGATTATATAGTTCTGTTGTAAATCTGTCGTCGGTAATCTGCTTTGCCCTGTCTATGCTTTTTGGCTTTGACAGCGGCAGCTATTTTTTTTCCATGTTCATTGCCTTTAGTTTTGTACCGATGGTGTGCGGATATGCCCACTTCTCCGAAAAGAAAAATAAATTGGCAGGTTATATTTCAGTGGCGTTTGCCGCCATATATGCTGCTATCATTTTATTAGTGTATTTTGCACAGCTGACCACTGTCCGGCTCAATGATTTAACGGCTCAGGCTGCCGCACTTCTTGATTTTCAGCAATGCGGCCTGCTGTTTAACTATGACTTGTTAGGTTATGCGGTTATGTCGTTCGCTGCATTCTTTGCCGGATTGGCAGTAAACCAGCAGACAAAGGCAGACAGATTTCTGAAATATCTCCTCATGGTGCATGGGGTGTTTTTTATATCCTGCTTGTTTTTTCCCATGCTGGGTGTATTCAAAGCGGATAGTCCCGCATGGATAGGTGTGGCAGTTTTAGAATTCTGGTGTATATATTTTTGCCCAATAGGTATTTTATCGTGTTTGCATTTTATCAATCTTAGAGAATGAGACTGTCCATGGAATAGGTACGTGCAGAGCCGGCATACATTTGAGGAATCTATGTATGCTGGTTTTTTTAATTCAGTATTTTTACTTGACATAGCCGTCAGCCTGTGATATTCTTACTACATCAGACGTACTACGATAGACGTAGCAACGACAGATGGAGTTCATGCTGGAGGCTGTTTTCTGCCGCGGCAGAACAGAAAAGAAAGGAGGACAACTGCCATGAACAGTATAAGCAGTGATGTGATCCGTGGTTACAATGATACCATGATCCTGTTCCTTCTCTTACAGAATCCCTCTTATGGATATGAGATTTCAAAGCAGATCAAAGAGCTCTCTGCGGAGAAATACATTATCAAAGAGACTACCCTGTATTCGGCATTTACCCGTATGGAGAAAAACGGTTATGTGGAATCTTTCTCCGCAGAGGGGACGGGCACTGGCAAACGGCGGACATATTACCAGATTACGGATCACGGACGCCGGTATTACAGGGAAAAGTGTGAAGAGTGGAATCTGACAAAAGAAGTGGTAGAACATTTCATTATGAAAGAGGGGGATAAGGATGGAGACGATTAAACAGTATTTGGAAACAATGTTTGCCAGTCTGCCGGATACACCGGAAGTGCGGAGGGCAAAGGAAGAACTGCTGCAGATGATGGAGGATAAGTACAATGAACTGCTGGCAGAGGGCAAAAGCGACAATGAGGCAGTCGGCACGGTTATCGCAGAGTTTGGCAATCTGGATGAAATTGCGGAGGAGCTTGGAATCCGCGGCGTGATGAGCGGAGAGGGAGGCAGCGCAAAGTCGGGACGGCATGTGACGGCAGAGGAAGCCGAACAGTATCTGGCAGATAAGAAAAAGGATGCCTTTAAGACAGCCCTGGGTGTGCTTCTCTGCATTTGGAGTGTCATCGGCCCTATTATGACAGAGGTGCTGATCAGTGCCCAGGGTATGCCAGGAGGGGATGCCATAGGTGTTTCCGCCTTTATGGGGATGATCGCGGTGGGTGTCTGCCTGTTTGTGTACTCATCTATGATAATGAAAAAATGGTCCTATATAAAGAAAGAGTCCTGTTATCTGGACTTCCCTGCCAGGCAGAAGATAGCTGACAAAAAGGAACGGTTCCGGGTATCTCATGCCATGTCCATGACCATCGGTATCGTTCTCTGCATCATTAGTTTTGTGCCGGCAGCAATAATGAGCGAGGTGGGTGAGCTGCAGCAGGGGATGAACCATGTGATCGACATGGATGCCCTTGGAGGAGCATTTCTCTTTGTGTTTGTGGGAATTGGCGTCTTTCTCATCGTCTATTCCAGTATTGTGAATGGCAGCTTTGAAGACCTGCAGGGCAAAAACTTTGGCGCAGGGAAATACAGGAGTTCTTCCAGCGTCAAGGACAAATATATCTCGCCGGGAGCGGAGCTTGTCATGAATGTGTACTGGTATACGGTTACCTGCATTTACATGATATGGAGTTTTCTGACCTTTAGCTGGCATTTCACATGGATCATTTGGCCGGTGGCAGGGGTGATTTATGGAGGATTGTCGAAAGTACTGAAAGTGGAGGAGGATGATTAATGAAAAAAATATATATCTTTGTGCTGTCTGCGGTAACCGTTTTCTGTGTTATCCTGGGGACCCTGGTGCATGTAGGGGGATGGCTGGATCTGGGATTTTTTCCCTTCGGCGGCGATTCTGGCAGCAGTAAGGAATATTCAGAAGAACAGCCGGGATTCCGTTCTCTGGATATCGATGCGGCTGTAATGAGCGTCACGATTCAGAAAGGTGACCGGTATCATATCAGTTATAAGGCATCGGAAAATCTGATCCCCAAGATGGAACTCAAGGGGGAAACTCTGGTGGTTACGCAGCCATCCACTCGAAAATTCTGGAAAAATATATTGGGAAATAAGAAATGTGAGATGACCATAACGATTCCGGAGGGGACAGTGCTGAACAGTGCCAAATTTGACTTTGATGTGGGCAATCTCATTGTTTCTGATCTGTCGGCGGAACAGACAAAAATCTCTTCCGACGTCGGTAATGTGGAGCTGACCTCGTGCCGCGGAAACCGTCTGGAGGCAGAGTCGGATGTGGGAAATATTGAGATCCGTTCCAGTGAGTTTAAGGACACACAGATTGACACGGATGTGGGAAATGTTTACTTTTCAGCGGCGGGAAACTTTTCCGAATATAATGTTGCTCTGGCTACAGATCTTGGAAAGGTCACCGTGGACGGAAATAAATTGAAAAGAAATTTCAGCCAGACGGCATCGGCTGCATCCAGTGGACGCCGCCTGACTGTGGAGACCGATACTGGTAATATCGAGATAACTACGTCTAAATAACGAAGGCAGAGCTATCGGGCGATAAAACAGCACCATTCCTTCATATGTTCGATGTGCAGGATCTCGAATTCATTTTCTAACAGCTTTTCATATACCTCCGGCTCTTTTGTGTCGATGATGCCGGAGGTGATATACAGGCCGCCCTGTTTCAGGTGCGGGCGGATAATGCCGGTAAGGGGCATGATCACATCAGCCAGTATGTTGGCGATGATGATGTCATGTTCCATGCCGGCTTTTTGCCGGAAGAGCGGATCTGAGATCAGATCACCGTGAGCCAGAGAATATTGATCCGGTGGGATGTGGTTCATCTCCATATTTTCTCCGGCTGTTTTCACTGCCATCTCGTCAATATCAATGGCATGGGCATGTCCGGCGCCCAGTTTCAGGGCGGCGATGGAGAGAATTCCGCTTCCACAGCCCACATCCAGCACAGAATCCCCCGGCTTTATATACTTGTCCAGCGCCTGTATACAGAGCCTGGTGGTCTCATGGGAGCCGGTGCCAAATGCGATGCCAGGATCGATCTCGATCAGAACGTCGTCTGGTCTCTCCTTTGTATACTCCTCCCAGGTTGGCTTGATCACGATATGGCTGGCGGCCCGGAAGGGTTTGAAGAACTTTTTCCAGTTATTGATCCAGTCCCGGTCCTCTGTCTCAGACAGGGAGACCGTTCCCTTTCCCACCGGACAGAAGGCTTTTGTTTCCCGCAGGATATCCTGTACCTGGAGGATTACCCGTTCCGGGTCGCATTGTTCCGGCTCCATATAGAAATGTACTTTCGCCGTGTTATCATTCTCCTCCGGATCCGGCAGGATATCCACAAACATTTTCTTTTTGTCCTCTTCCGAGAGGGGGAGATGATCTTCTATTTCGATACCCTCCACGCCAATCTCATCCAGCATATAGCTGAGCATATCCACCGCGTCTACATGAGTGTCGATGGTAAATCGTATCCATTTCATAAATCCATATCTCCTTTGCCGGCCGGCGGCACCTTTCGATTTGCGGAAACTGACCCCGCCGAGCCTTTCTATTTTATATTGTAAAGGGAAACAGGCAGAAAGTCAATTTATTCACCGTTCCTTACTTGCGGAAAAGCGGAGGGAGCTGTTATAATGAAAGCAAATAACTGACGGATGGAATGAGATCACCATGAGAGAAAAGTGGATAGTAGAGACAAAAAAAGGAGATTTTGACAGCCTCGCCCGGCGGCTGGGAGTCTCTCCCCTTGTGATCCGGTGCATGATAAACCGGGGACTGGAGGAGGAGTCAGATATGAGGCAGTATCTGCAGGGGACTGTGGCCGACCTGCCGGATCCGCTGCAGATGAAGGATGTGGACAGAGCGGTACAGATCCTGCTGCAGGCAAAGAAACAGGGGTGGAAGGCGGCGATCGCCTCGGATTTTGACTGTGACGGCATCTTTTCAGGATATCTTCTGTGGCGCGCCTTTGGGAGAATCGGTCTCGACAGCCGGATATTTACGCCGGACCGGGTTCGGGAGGGCTATGGTCTGAACGAGCGTATCATCGATGAGGCACTGGAAGAGGGGCGGAGCATCCTTGTGACCTGTGACAACGGCATTGCGGCTAATGAGCAGGTGGCATATGCCAAGGAGAGAGGGATGACGGTGATCGTTACGGATCATCATGAGGTACAGGAGGAGATGCCTCTGGCAGATGCCGTGGTGGATCCCAAACAGGAGGGAGAGACGTATCCCTTTGACGGCCTGTGCGGGGCCGGTGTGGCATATAAGCTGATCTGTGCCCTGTATGATATCTGTGGGATTCCTCCGGCGGAAAAAGAAGAATTCCTGGAATATGTGGCCATCGCCACCGTGGCGGATGTCATGGAGCTGCGGGGGGAGAACCGGATCCTGGTCCGGGAGGGCCTGAGGAGGCTCTCAGGCACGGCGAACTGCGGCCTGCAGGCTCTGATGGAGGTGCAGGGTCTGCAGGGGCGCCAGATCACTGCCGGACACATCGGTTTTATCCTCGGTCCCTGTTTTAATGCGGCGGGCCGAATCGCCACCGTGAAGGAATCTTTCGATCTTTTGATGGAAGAGGATCCGGAGACGGCGTTGGAGAGGGCGGAACAGTTGAAGAAGATCAACGAGGAGCGGAAGCAGATGACAGAAGAGGGGGCGGATAAGGCATACCGGCTGGTGGAAGAAAGGCGTGAAGGGGGGACAGAGGAGACGGACGGGAAATTGCCGGACATCCTGATCCTCTTATTGCCGGATACCCACGAGAGTCTGGTGGGGATCATAGCCGGCCGGGTGAAAGAGCGGTATCATCATCCGGTCATCGTTTTTACCCGGACAGAGGAAGGTCTTGTGAAGGGCTCCGGCCGTTCCATCGACTCCTATCATATGTTCCGCGGACTGATGAAATGCCGGGATCTTATGGTGCGGTTCGGCGGTCATAAGATGGCGGCCGGCATGACACTGCGGGAGAGGGATCTTTCTGAACTGGAACGCAGGCTGAATGAGGAATCCGGTCTGACAGAAGAGGACTTCTGCCCTGTAGTACATATCGATGCGCCGATGCCGGTGGGGTATGTGACGGAACAGCTCATCCGGGATCTGTCCCGGATGGAGCCCTTTGGCGTCGGAAATCCCAAACCGGTTTTTGCGGAACAGCATTTCCAGATCCTGGCGGGATACCGCCTGGGAAGGGAAAAAAATGTTCTGAAGCTTCGGGTGAAAAACGATCGGGGAAATACTTGCGACGCCATGCTCTTCCGGGGGGCGGAGGACTTTGACCGCTTTGTGGTACGGGAGTGGGGGGAGACGGAGTTGAAACGTATGTACGAGGGAAAGGAAAACTATCTGGATGTGGCCTTCACCTATTACCCGTCAGTAAACGAATACCAGGGGATAAAGAGGATACAGATTCAGATTGTGGGATATTGCAGGATATCCCGGAAAGGACGGAAGGATTGAAATGGTAACCATAAGCTGTTGTATGATCGTAAAAAACGAGGAGAGGATACTGGCCCGCTGCCTGGACAGCATTGCGGATCTGATGGATGAGATCATTATTGTAGATACGGGCTCCAGGGATGCTACAAAGCGGATCGCGGCCCGGTATACGGATCAAATCTATGATTTTGCATGGGTGGACGACTTCTCTGCCGCCAGGAATTTTGCCTTTTCCAAGGCCACGAAGGAGTATATTTATTCGGCGGACGCGGATGAGGTAGTAAACGGGGAGAATCGAGAGCGGTTTCGCCAGCTAAAGGAGATCCTGCTGCCGGAGATCGAGATGGTGCAGATGAAATATGGAAATCAGCTTGCCCATGGCACGGCGTACAATTTTGATGAGGAGTACCGCCCCAAGCTCTTTAAGAGGCTGCGGGAATTCGTCTGGATCGAACCGGTTCACGAGATGGTGCGCCTGGATCCGGTGATCTATGATTCAGATATCGTCATAGACCACCGGCCGGAGAGCAATCACGCAGGACGGGATTTTGCCGTCTTTACAAAACAGATACGAGGGGGGGTGCGCCTGTCAAAGCGCCTGCACCACATGTATGCCATGGAACTGTACATTTCCGGAAAGGATAAGGACTTTCTTGAGGCGGAGGAGTTTTTCGCCGGCACGGCGCTGGATCCGGAGCGGAGCCTGGACGAAGTGAAGGAGGCGGTGTGCATCGTCTGCCGGGCGGCAAGGCTGCGGGACGACAGCCACACACTGCTGAAGATGTCCCTGAAGGATCTGCTCAGCGAAGGCTCTGCCGAGATGTGCTGGGAGCTGGGGGAGTATTTCTTCGGCAAAGGGGACTATGAGGAGGCCGCCATGTGGTATTATAATGCTGCTCATGAGACACAGAGCATTCTGAATATCCATACCTCCACGGACTGGCCGGAGAAACGGCTGGCGGAGTGTAACCGTTCTATGGCAGAAAAACGTTGAATAATGTGCCGTAGTCGTGTATAATAAAACCGCATGTGTTTTTTGCAAAAAATCGATGAGTCCTGACAGAAGGGACTTCTAAGGAGGAATGGCTATGGTATCAGCTGTTGTAGGAGCCAACTGGGGCGATGAGGGAAAAGGAAAGATTACGGATATGCTGAGTGAGGAATCCGATATCATCGTTCGTTTTCAGGGAGGCAGCAATGCGGGGCATACGATTGTAAATGATTATGGTAAGTTTGCACTCCATATACTGCCGTCCGGGGTGTTCTGCGATCATACCATCAGTGTGATCGGCAACGGCGTGGCGCTGAATGTTCCGGATTTATTTCATGAAATTCAGGGGATTGTAGACCGGGGGGTCCCGATGCCGGAGATTCGGGTCAGTGACCGCGCACAGATTGTTATGCCATACCATATACTGTTTGATCAGTATGAGGAAGAGCGTCTGGGAGGAAAGTCCTTCGGCTCTACAAAATCAGGTATCGCACCATTTTACTCCGATAAATATGCGAAGATCGGCATTCAGGTTTCTGAGCTCTTTGACGAGGAGTACCTCAGAGAAAAGCTGGAGGGGATCTGCGAGAAGAAAAATGTCATGCTGGAGAATCTCTATCATAAGCCCCTGCTGCATGTGGATGAACTGATGGAGACATTGGCGGAATACCGCCGGCAGATCGAGCCGTATGTATGTGATGTGTCTGCTTTCCTGTATGAGGCGCGGCAGCAGGGCAAACGGATTCTGCTGGAGGGACAGCTTGGGTCGCTGAAGGATCCGGATCATGGCATATATCCCATGGTTACCTCATCCTCTACCCTGGCAGGCTACGGCGCCATCGGCGCGGGGATTCCGCCCTATGAGATTAAGAGGATCGTCACTGTGGTAAAGGCGTATTCCAGTGCAGTGGGCGCCGGGGAATTTGTCAGTGAGATATTTGGGGAAGAGGCAGATGAGCTGAGACGCCGCGGCGGCGACGGCGGGGAATACGGCGCCACCACCGGGCGTCCGCGCCGGATGGGATGGTTCGATGCCGTGGCGAGCCGGTATGGATGCCGTCTGCAGGGAGCGACGGAGGTGGCTCTTACGGTGCTGGATGTCCTGGGGTATCTGGATGAGCTGCCGGTGTGCGTCGGTTATGAGATCGATGGAAGGATAACGAAGGACTTCCCGGCAACCCGGGAGTTAAAGAAGGCGAAGCCGGTATATGAGATCCTGCCGGGGTGGAAATCCGATATCCGCGGGATCACAGATTATGGCAGCCTGCCGGAGAACTGCCGCCGGTATATTGAGTTTATAGAGAAGGAACTCGGTGTGCCGGTTAAGATGGTGTCCAACGGACCCGGGCGCCATGAGATCATTCACCGCTGATAAGCTTTGACACTGTGATCAATCTATCCCTATAAATTTCAGATGATCATCTGGTTTATAGGGATAAATTTTTGGGAATACAAAAATAATACAAACCGGTCTGATATCATCATGACAGAGAGGAGGATTCGGCATGAATCGGATATTATTGGCGGAGGATAACGACAGTCTGCGGGAGCTGGTCCAGGATTACCTGGCACAAAACGGCTTTGAGGTAGACGCCAAGGCGGATGGGCTGTCTGCGTGGGAGGCTTTCCGGGAAAAGAACTATCAGCTGGTGCTTCTGGATGTGATGATGCCGGGCATGGATGGATTCGAGCTCTGCCGGAAGATCCGGGAGAGAGAAAATGTGCCGATCCTGTTTCTGACAGCGAGAGTACAGGAGGAGGACCAGCTGCGGGGATATCGGCTGGGAGCGGACGATTACATTATGAAACCCTTCTCCCTTCCGGTCCTGCTGGCGAAATGCCGGGCGATCCTGGCGAGAAATAATGGGACCGGAGACTGGCTGGAAATGGGAGGAATCCGCCTGTCGCCGGGAGAACACCGGCTGTTTGCCGGGGAAAAGCCAGTGGAGCTGCAGGCACTGGATTTTAAGCTGCTTTTGTATTTTATGAGAAATCCGGGCCGCGCGCTCTCCCGGGATCAGATACTCGTCAAGGTATGGGGATACGATTACGAGGGAAGTGAACGCTCCGTGGATACGCATGTCAAAAACCTGAGAAAGGCACTGGGAAGACACGGAAAGTATATACGGACGGTGGTGAAGGTGGGGTATGTTTTTGAGGTGAATGACACGAGCGCAGACGAGAAGAGGGGTGTGCTTTGAAGAAGAGATTCCGGAAAAATCTTATCCTGACTGCCAGCATTGAAGGAGTCATCATATTGATCATGGTATTTATCGTGGTGATGGCGTACCGCCTGGAGCTGGAGAGGGAGAGGGCAGGATATAAATCCTTTATGAGGGATGTCATGGACTGGGAATACGAAGAAAATGAACCGGAGTCCGAACCGGATATCTACCGGATCTATGATACGCTGAATAGAGCCCGTTCCGGCAGGCAGTACGGTGTGGCAATGTCGCTGATGGATGTGTACGGCACAGTGTTTTCCAGAACCCAGGCGATGAATCAGATCATGGCGTGGAGGCCGGCGCTTGACGGGCAGGATGAGGTGATCCAGCTGGATCTGTTCTTTTCAAAGGAAGATCTGGACGAAATGGTTTCCATGTATTATCAGCTCTATTATGCCGGAGACAAGCTGAAGAAGATGGAAGTGCAGAAGATGCAGGGGTATTATAACGACGACGGGGACTATGTGCCGGTGAAGATTATCTTTGGCGAGACGGAGAAGCACAATATCACATATATTCTGGTGAATAAGGGGGCGAAGGAGAGGGCGGGAGAAGACCGGCTCTTCTGGCGTTTTAATGTTATGGGATCCAGAGGGCGGATCGATTATGAACCAAACGAATACGGCAGGATCCTGACTTCCTTTAACGAGACGAAACGAGAGTTTAATGAAAGGGCCTATGAAAAAATGGACAGCGGAAAGCCTGTCCGGGGAGTGGAAATTGTTCCCGAGGAGGATATCTATGAAACGCCGCTGCGGATCGTAAATGAAAAGAGCCGGATCCGGTCCTACCGGGTTTCCTTCTACGCCGATCTGGAATATATCACGCTGCACTCAGAGGACTTCCACAAGGATGTACTGATGATCGTGGTGTTCTGCCAGCTGGCAGGGATGGTGATCATCTCCTGCGTCCTTCTCACCAATAAGCGCAGGCTTCGGCTGCAGCAGATGCGGAATACCTTTATCAATGCCATGGCCCATGAGATGAAGACCCCGGCAGCCGTTGTGAAAAGCGGGGCGGAGTGCATCCGGGCGGGGATACATCCCGAGAAGCAGAAGCATTATATTGAGCTGATAGACAGAGAGGCCGACCATATGAACGACCTTCTCAATGCCATGTTAGTATATACCAAGGTTGCGGACGCCGGATATCATATAAAAAAAGAACCTGTCCGCATGGAGGAGGTCTGTCAGGAGGTATCGGGACATTATCAGATTGCCATCAGGGAAAAACAGATCAATTTGGATATCGATCAAAGGGAGTCCTTTCACATAAAAGGAGATCCAGCTCTTCTGCAGATGGTTGTGGACAATCTTTTTTCCAATGCAGTGCGGTACTGCCCGCCGGGGAAGACGATCCGGCTTGTCATCTGCCAGAACTCTCTTTCTGTGTTCAACACCGGAGAACACATTCCGGATGATGAACTGGACCGGATCTGGGAGCCCCTTTATCAGGTTGATGCCGCCCGTTCCGGTGATAATTCCTCCTCCGGAATGGGGCTGGCCATCAGCGCACAGATACTGAAGCTTCATCGGATCCGGTATGGCGTCCGGAATGTCACAGAGGGGGTGGAATTCTCACTGACTCAATGACGCCAGATCCAACAGCACCCTTAGCAGTCTTTCATTTTGTTCCGGCAGCATAAAGCACAGACGGAAATATTTATTATTCAGAAAGGGAAAGGTGGAGCAGTCGCGCACCATTAGATTCTGCCGGATGGCGGCGTCAAACACATCGCTGGAGGTAAAGCGGTCATTCAGTATCTTTACCAGGACGAAATTTGCGTGGGCGTGAAAGGTTTTGAAATTCGGATCGGCATCCAGCCGTTCACAGACATATCTGCGCTGTGAGCAGATCAGTTTCCTTGTTTTGCCGATGTATTCCTGATCCGTGAACATAATTTCTCCGGCCACGGCTGCCAGGGAATTGATGCTCCACGGATTTTTTCTCTGGTCGATCTCCCGCTGAAGGTCATGGTTTCCACAGACCGCATATCCCAGCCGCAGTCCCGGAGCGGCAAAAAATTTGGAGATACCCCGGAGTATAATGATATTATTATAAAACTCCGTCAGCGGCACCGCGGTGACCTCGTCAGGATCCTCTGTAAATTCCACATAGGTTTCATCCACCAGTACGGTGATGGATTTGCGCTTGCAGTAATCCAGGATCTCCCTCATCTGCCCTCTCTTGATCACGGAGGAGGTGGGGTTGTTTGGGTTGCACAGGATCAGAAGATCCACGTTATGAGAGAGCTCCTCTGTCAGGGAGGCGGTATCCAGCTCGAATTCCCCTGCCTCTGTCAGGCTGAAATAATGAGAACGGCCTCCACCCATGGAAACTTCGCGTTCATATTCAGAATAGGTTGGGCCCACGATCAAAGCCTTGGCGGGGTGTGCGATCTGGATGAAAAGCGAGATCAGCTCCGTGGACCCGTTTCCTACTATTATATTCCGGTAGTCCGTGTGGACATAGTCAGCGATACATTTTCGCAGGGAGGCGTACTCCCGGTCCGGGTAGGTGGTGATGGCATCGATGTGTTTCGTCAGAGTCTCCCGCAGGCGGAATGAGACGCCCAGAGGATTTACATTGGCGGAGAAGCTCACGATCTCCTCTTTTTTTATTCCATATACCTGTTCTATTTCTTCCAGATCACTGCCGTGAAAATGTTCTTTTGGTTTCATGTTAAGGCTCCTTTCTGATTTGGCGCAGAGTTTTCCTGTACGGTTTATCCTTTCATATTATAGTGGCAAGCCGGCAATTCGTCAAATGGTTCCTGGCGGCAGCGTGATTCAAAATTTGCATTGACAGTGCCGATATGATATACTCCCATCTTTGACAGTTGGAAAGTGAAAAAGCGGCTACAAGCCCCGTAAATATGGTGGTGTAGCCGTTTTTATTTATGTAATGATATGTGCTATATTATGATGTCTTTGATTTTATCT
>CAJSYQ010000041.1 GCA_910574015.1 Eubacteriaceae bacterium
CCGGGACAATTTCATCTAAGTTAATGGTATTTTCGAGAAGTTCAAGGAACTGATATTTATCATGATCAAATTTATTTTGGCAATCGGTAAAAATATCTGCCAAAGAGAGCTGTTTATGTGTTATCATATAGATACGACTCCTTTACTGGTGGATATAGATAATTGTTACTGGACATTTCAATTATACCACAAACCAGTGAGGAGTTGTTTTATTTTGTAACAAAAAGAATCCCGTATTTATGCGGGTTCTGGCGTTTCGCAAACGCCTACCTTTTTTTTTATTGAAAGGAGATAGAAAACATGTTAAAGAAGACCATTAAATTTATTGATTATGCCGGAAATGAAAGGACTGAGGACCATTATTTCAATCTCAACAAATCAGAGGCTACAAAGATGGAGTTAAGCACAACCGGCGGTTTAACACAGATGATTGAGAACATTATTGCGGCACAGGACAATCCTGCCATTATAAAAATCTTTGAGGATTTGATTCTTAAATCTTACGGAAAGAAAAGCCCGGATGGGCGTAGATTCATGAAATCAGAAGAGATTTCAAGAGACTTTATGGAGACAGAAGCATATGACCAGTTATTCATGGAGCTGATTACAGATCCGAAGAAAGCTGCGGCTTTTGTAAACGGCGTTATTTCATTTAATGAAAAGGACATCAGTAAGGGCGCACCACAGGGAACAAACGTTACCCAGATTCCGCAGAATGTATCTGCCAATGATAAGCCAATGGGTTAAAGAGAGGAGTTGACAGAGGATGCTTCAAATAACTATTCCAGCGAGAGACGATTTGTGGGATGAAGCCAATGGAGAGTTTGTTACATCAAAAGAACAGAAACTTGTTTTGGAGCATTCTTTAGTTTCCCTTTCAAAATGGGAATCAAAGTGGTGTAAACCGTTTCTCTCAAGGCAGGAGAAGACAACCGAAGAAACAATAGATTATATACGATGCATGACGTTGACACAGAATGTCGATCCGAAAGTTTATAACTTTCTTACAGAAGAGAATATTCGTGATGTCAATGCTTACATCGAAGCCCCTATGACAGCAACATGGTTTTCAAACAGTAATACCGGTAAACAGAATCAGGAACAAATTACAGCCGAACTTGTGTATTACTGGATGATAGCATTAAATATTCCATTTGAATGTCAGAAGTGGCACTTGAACCGCCTGCTCACTTTGATACGTGTGTGCGAAGTTAAGAATTCACCGCCAAAGAAAATGAGCAAGCGTGAAATATTAAGTCGTAATGCTGCTTTGAATGCAGCTAGAAGAAAACAATTAAATTCAAAAGGATAGGAGGAAAAAAGATGAAATCGAGACAGAAAGTAGTTGACTTGGTTAAATCGTGGGAAGGTAAAAAAGAATCCAATGGAACTCATAAATCTATTATTGATATTTACAACGGATATAAGGGTAAACTCCCCCGCGGTTTGAAGATGCAGTACGATTGGTCGTGGTGTGCATGTACGTGGTCGGCATTGGCAATTAAGCTGGGTTATACAGCCATTATGCCAATAGAGATTAGCTGTGGTTATCTGATTGATGCTGCTAAGAAAATGGGCGTTTGGAAAGAGAACGATGGTTATATTGCACAGCCCGGAGATGCTGTTTTATATGATTGGGATGATAGCGGCAAGGGTGATAATACGGGATGGCCTGATCATGTTGGAACAATTATCGAGACGCATAAGTCTGCCGGTTACTTTGTTGTGATGGAGGGCAATTACAGCGATTCCGTCAAAAAGCGTACTTTATCCATCAACGGTAAATATATTCGTGGATTCATTACGCCTAAGTATGACAACAATACTGTTTCCGAGCCGAAGAAAGAGGCTGGAAAAGACGTGAAGACTATCGCTCGTGAGGTAATCGCTGGTACATGGGGTACAGGCGATGAACGGAAGAAATCCCTTGAAAAAGCTGGATATAATTATTCGGCGGTACAAAAGATGGTGAATCAGATTCTGAACGGAAACGCAGTTGTTACAGTCAACAAAGTTCAGAACGAAAACCAGAAAATTTCCAAAAAGGTTACCGCTACATGTGCAGCAAAGAAAGTTGACAAGTCTTTAGCTGGTACATATAAGACGACCGCAGATTTGTATTGCCGTAATGATGCTGGAACAAACAAGAAGGCATTGTGTCTTATTCCGAAAGGAACGAAAGTGCAGTGCTTTGGATACTACAATGTGTCCGGAAATTCAAAATGGCTGTATATCCAGTTCACAATCGACGGAGTACAGTATACAGGATTTAGCTCCTGCAATTATTTGAAAAGATAGGTTGGTGATAAAATGATAAGTTTCAGACAAAAGGGCGACTTCTCTAAATTGACAAGATATTTAGAGAGAGTAAAAGAGGTTGCAAAAATAAGCAGCCTCGATAAATACGGTCGAGAAGGAGTAGCCGCCCTAGCGTCTGCAACACCTATCGACAGTGGTACGACAGCCGACTCGTGGAAGTATGAAATACAGCATACAAAAGGTTCGGCAGTAATCAGTTTTCATAATACGAATGTACATAACGGAGTTCCAATAGCAATTGTTTTACAATACGGACACGGAACAGGTACCGGAGGCTGGGTGCAGGGAAGAGATTATATCAACCCTGCTATTCAGCCTATTTTTGACAAAATTTTGGAAGAAGCGTGGAAGGAGGTTACCAGTCTATGAGCAGAACGGTCGATGACAGGGTTGTCGAGATGCGGTTTGACAACCGCCAGTTTGAACAGAATGTGCAGACAAGTTTGTCTACCCTTCAAAAATTAAAGCAGAGTCTTAAGTTAGAAGATTCTGTAAAAGGCTTGGAATCTATTGATTCGGCTACAAAAAAAGTGTCATTCGACAGTTTGACTAATGGTGTTGAATCTGTACGAGTGAAATTTTCAGCATTACAGGTAATGGCTGTAACCGCCCTCCAAAATATTACGAATTCGGCGATAGATGCCGGAAGACGGATTGTTAGATCCTTAACTATCGAGCCGGTAAAAGACGGTTTTGATGAATATGAATTGAAAATGGGTTCAGTTCAGACAATCATGGCAAGTACAGGGGCTTCACTAAAAGAAGTAAACGAGTATTTGCAGGATTTGAACACATATTCAGATAAAACGATTTATTCCTTTGCTGACATGACCAACAACATTGGTAAATTCACAAATGCAGGAGTAAAACTGGAAGATGCCGTAATGGCAATTAAGGGTATCAGTAATGAAGCTGCTGTATCCGGGGCGAATGCAAATGAGGCATCAAGGGCTATGTATAATTTCTCGCAGGCACTTTCAGCAGGCAGCGTTAAGCTGATTGACTGGAAATCCATAGAAAACGCTAACATGGCTACTGTTGAGTTTAAGAATCAGTTGCTTAAGGCAGCAGAAGCGGCGGGAACTGTAGAGAAGACAAGCGATGGCATGTATAAGGTGCTTACGAAGGATGCGAATGGTGCTTTGATGAAAGGTACAATCAGTGCCACACAGAATTTCAATGACAGTTTGTCTCATCAATGGATGACAACGGAAGTTCTTGTTAATACATTAAAAGATTATGCAGATGAAAATACAGAAATAGGAAAGAAAGCATTTGCTGCCGCACAGGATGTTAAGACATTTACGCAGCTTATGGACACGCTGAAAGAAGCGGTTGGTTCCGGATGGGCGCAGACATGGGAAACCTTATTTGGCGATTTTGAGGAAGCGAAAATACTATGGACTGAACTAAGTCAGGTGTTAGGCGGATTTATTGATGCTCAGTCAGATGCACGTAATTCCATGTTACAGGGTTGGAAGGATATGGGCGGCAGAGAAGATTTGATAGATGCTTTCCGTAATTCTTTTGAAGGGTTAGCCAGCGTTGTAAAGCCTGTAAAGGAAGCATTTAGGGAAATATTCCCGCCAATGACTGCCAAGAATTTAGCCGGAATGACAAAATCGCTCAAAGAATTTACAAGCCATCTTAAATTAAGCGAGTCTCAATCTGCAAAAGTAAAGTCTACATTTAAAGGATTTTTCGCTGCACTTGATATAGGACTTACAGCCGTAAAAGCAGTAGCTGGCGGAATAAAAGATTTGGTTGTGAATCTTACTGGTTTTGGTGATGGTATTTTGGATGTCACTGGTTCCTGGGGGGATTGGGTTAGCGGTCTCAGAGATAGTATCAAAGATACAGATATATTTGCGAAGTCGGTAAAGAAAGTTACGACATTTATTACTCCGGCAATACTGAAGATGAAAGAATTCTTTTCGATTGTAACAGAAAAAATCAAAATGCCTGGATTTGAAAGCTTCTTGGACATCATGAAAAGCATATGGAATGTAGTGACAACAATTGGAAGTAAGATTTCAGAAGCATGTTCTGGTATAGGGGAAGTTTTAGCAGATACGTTCAGAAGCGGCGATATTGCGGCTGGTCTTGATGTTTTAAATGGAGGCTTGCTTGCTGGTATTCTTATGGGAATCAAAAAATTTGTTGGTGGAATAGAAGGTGCATTTGATGGTACTGAAAAAATACTGAAAAAAGTATCAAAAATTCTGGATTCTGTAAGGGGATGCTTTGAGGCATATCAGCAGAATCTTAAAGCTGGAACTTTATTAAAGATTGCTGGTGCCATTGGCATATTAGCAGCTTCGATCTTAGTCATAGCGACAATTAAACCTGAGAAGTTGACCGCTTCACTTGGAGCAATTACGGCACTATTTGGAGAACTTATGGGTTCACTTGCCATATTCAGTAGAATAAGTGGTGATTTAACCGGGACATTTAAAGCCTGCACAGCTATGATAAGCATTAGTACAGCAGTTCTTATACTGGCAAGCGCACTAAAAAAGCTATCTTCTATAAATCCAGAAGGAATCGTGAAAGGACTCGCTGCTATTGGCGGTTTGATGGCTGAGCTTGCTCTATTTCTGAATTTCGCAAAATTAGACGGTAAGATGACAAGTACATCTATGGGGATATTGATTATTTCCTCAGCAATGGTTGTTTTAGCATCCGCTGTAAAGAAGTTTGGCGGAATGTCATGGGAAGAAATCGGGAAAGGGCTTGCCAGTGTTGGAGCATTACTGCTTGAAGTATCTGCATTTACGAAACTTACCGGAAATGCTAAGAAGGTTATATCTACGGCAACGGCTATGGTAATACTGGCATCATCTATGAAAATATTTGCAAGTGCTATAAAAGATTTTGGAGCCATGAGCTGGGAACGGCTTGGCAGAGGTCTTGCCGCTATGGCGGGAGCATTAGCAGAAGTTACAATTGCTATGCGTTTGTTGCCTAAAAATATGATTTCGCTCAGCACAGGATTACTGGTTGTTGGAGCGGCATTAAAGGTACTTGCAAGTGCCCTAAAAAATATGAGCGGTATGAGTTGGAATGAAATTGCCAGAGGGTTAGTTGCAATGGGTGGCTCCTTGGCTATTCTTGCAGTAGGTCTTAATGCTATGAAAGGCACCATCGGCGGAAGTGCGGCTATGATCGTTGCAGCAGGAGCTTTGGCAATTCTTGCACCGACACTTAAATTGCTTGGAACCATGAGTTGGGATCAAATTGCTAGAGGTTTGGTGACACTTGCCGGAGCATTCACAATAATCGGCGTTGCCGGTCTTGTTCTTCAGCCTTTGGTTCCAGCTATTCTTGGATTATCGGCTTCCTTTGCTTTGTTAGGGGTTGCGGCTCTTGGGATTGGTGCTGGTTTGTTTGCGGCAGGGGCTGGAATTTCTGCTATAGCAGCGGGGTTAGGTATGCTTGCAACCGTTACGACTGGTAGTGCGGCTGCTATTGTTGCGGCACTTACTATCATTATTTCAGGGATTGCGTCGCTTATACCTGCTGTAGCTGCTAAAATTGGAGAAGCAATTATTGTTCTTTGTAAGGTAATTACGCAGGGAGTTCCTGCGATTGGAGAGGCAATCAAAGCGGTTGTATTAACCTTGGTGGATGTTTTAGTGGAATGTGTACCAGCTCTTGCTGATGGTGCTTTGAAACTATTGGCTGGGGTACTTGATGCTTTGGTTAGATATACGCCGCAAATTATTGATTCAATTTATCAATTCTTGATTGGAGTGCTTGAAGGCATTGCTCGAAATTTACCGGGACTTATTCAGGCTGCCGTAGACGTTCTTATGGCATTCTTTTCAGGTATAGCCGATGCTCTTAGCGGAATAGATACAAATGTTCTGCTGAAAGGTATTGTTGGTATTGGTTTGTTATCTGCGATTATGATAGCCCTTAGTGCTGTCGCATCATTAGTTCCAGGCGCTATGATTGGTGTTTTGGGTGTTGGTGCGGTTATTGCAGAAATGGCATTGGTTCTTGCTGCTATTGGGGCACTGGCACAAATACCGGGACTTAGCTGGCTGATAAACGAAGGCGGTGAGCTGCTTGAAGGCATAGGAACTGCTATCGGTAAGTTTATAGGAGGAATTGTCGGTGGGGTTATGGGTGGAATAACAGCTCAGTTTCCACAGATTGGAACAGACTTATCATCATTTATGACGAATGTACAGCCGTTTGTTGATGGAGCAAGCAGAATACAACCTTCAATGATTGACGGTGCAAAAGCACTTGTTGAAACAATATTATTACTTACCGCTGCCGATCTTCTTCAGGGTGTAACATCATGGATTACTGGTGGAAGTTCTTTGACAGATTTTGCTACGCAGTTAGTTCCGTTTGGAGAAGCAATGGTTGGATTTTCAAATGTTATATCCGGAATGGATGCTGATTTAGTTGCAAAAGCGGCTATTGCTGGAAAGACTCTTGCGGAAATGGCATCGACACTTCCAAACAGCGGAGGGGTACTTGGATTCTTCTCTGGTGAAAATGACATGGAAACGTTTGGTGAACAGCTTATCCCATTTGGTAAGGCTATGATGAACTTTTCAAGTACGGTTAAGGGTCTTGATGCCGATGTAGTAGTTAATGCTGCAACAGCGGGTAAAGCAATTGCGGAAATGGCATCGACACTTCCAAACAGCGGAGGTGTTGTTGGATTCTTTGCAGGCGAGAATGATATGAATACCTTTGGTGAACAGCTTGTTCCGTTTGGTAAAGCCATGATGGACTTTTCGCTGGCAGTCAAGGGATTGGATGCTGATACCATTGTTAATTCGGCAACGGCTGGAAAGGCCTTAGTGGAACTTGCAAGTACCGTTCCAAACAGTGGAGGCGTCGTCGGGTTCTTTGCAGGTGAAAATGACATAGATACTTTCGGTAAACAGCTTGTTCCGTTTGGTAGAGCCATGAAATCTTATTCGGATGAAGTAGCTGGTATTGATGCTGGTGCAATCACAAATTCAGCAACGGCAGGAAAGGCATTGGTGGAACTGGCTAATACACTTCCAAATACTGGCGGTGTTGTCAGTTGGTTTACAGGTGATAATGATATAGGAGATTTCGGAGAACGGCTGATTGAATTTGGAAAGAACTTTTCATCGTATTCCGACTATATGAAAAACGTTGATTCCGGTATTGTTACGGCAACAGCAAATGCGGCATCGTCCATTGTGGAACTGGAAAAGAGTTTACCAGAATCTGGCGGATGGTTTTCGGATGATACATCACTGGCAGAATTTGGAGAAGATATAGAATCGTTTGGAAGTTATTTTAGTTCTTTCTACAGTCATATTTCAAAAGTCAGTGTTTCCTCTTTAACAGGTGTCATCCGCGAAATGGGAAATCTTATTTCCTTATCAAAGGACATGAACGGTATAAATACCAGTGGAATGAGTGGATTTGGAAAAGCACTGGGAGATTTGGGTGAAAACGGAATAAACGAATTTCTCAAAGTATTCAAAGATGCCACTTCTGAGGTTGAGGCATCGGCGAAAAATCTTATAACGTCATTTACATCAGGTATTTCAACAGGGAAAGAGGTAATTACAACATCCATGACAGCACTCGTTGCAAATGCGGTAAATGCTGTCCACGGTAGGTATTCCGATTTCTATAATACTGGAAAATATATGGTGGAAGGATTTGCAAACGGAATAACGAGTAATTCATTTATGGCATCGGCTAGAGCTGCTGAGATGGCAAGAGCCGCAGTTAATTCCGCTAATGCCGAACTTGGCGTACATTCACCTTCCAAAGTATTTGCACAGATTGGCGGATATGTGGTATCTGGATTTGCGAACGGTATCAATAACAACAAAGGGAAAGCCGCTGAATCAACAAAAGGACTAGCGAAAGTTGGTGTGGATGCAGCAAAAGCGGTGTTAAAGTCTCTTAAAGGCAGTGACAGCGTATTTAAAGAATATGCTGAAAACACAGATAAAAATGGCAAGAAAATCAAAATGACATTAAAGACGGCAGCAGAAGCGTTCAAATCATTTAGGAATTCAGTAAAAGATTCCATTAAGGACTCCATGGGGGTGTTTGACGAGTTTACTGTTGAAACAGATGTCACAGGAAAAGAGCTTTTAAAGAATCTTAAATCGCAGATAACCGGTATCACTGAATGGGCTACTAACATTCGGATACTTGCTGACAGGGGAATCAATAAAGGCTTATTGAAAGTTCTTTCTGACATGGGACCGTCAGGAGCCAAGTATGTAAATGCTATGGTAACCATGTCTAATAAGGAATTGAAAAAGCTTAACAAGCTGTACAAGCAGCGTTTAAGTTTGAATGGTAAAGCAGCAGATGAAATTGCAACGAGTTTTCTTGATGGAGGTAAAAAAGCCGCAAAGGCATATTCCAAGGGAGTATCATCAGGTTCAAAGAGTGCTAAATTGGTTGGCGTTGTGGGAACTGTTAAATCTTCTACTTCGGCTACCGTTAAAGCTGTGGAAACCATGAAGGAAAAGATACAGTCTATTATGTCATGGACTTATGAGGGCACTGTCAAATCTGTAAAGAAGAGTCTCGATTATGGAAAGGGTGCGTTTTCGCAGTTCTGCAAAGCATATCTATCCTCAACAAAAAATATTACATTGGGTACAAAGGCTATTAAAGCGGCATCCAGTGCAATTACAGCTTATGGTAAAAAGTTGTATGAGGAGAGCGATTATTATGCGGAAGACACTGCCAATCTGAAAACTCATAAGAAAGAGTTATCCTCTCTACAAAAAGAAAGGACTAAGTTACAGAAGCAATTAAAGAAGGCGCAGAAGTCAAACACAAAAGCGTCTAAAGCACGCGCTAAAACTTTGAAAAAAGAATTAGCATCAAACAAACAGGCTATAGCGGCTGCGAAGAAACAGGTAAAAGCTGATGAGAATGAAATTGCAAAACATACAAAGGAAGTTTTCAATGAAATTCATAATACGTTGGCTGAATCGGTTTCAACATTTTTAGACCCACTTAAAGTTAGTCTTGAGTCTGGTATTGATTTATTTAAGAAATTTGAATCTAACACAGATTTATATGAGGCTGATAAAAAGAATCTTGAGCAGCATCAGAAAACTTTGTCAGAATTGGAGGCTACACAGAAAGAAATACTTGATGAGATTGCCAAATATTCAGATAAGAATACACTTGCTGCAAGAAAACGGGTTAAGGAATTGAACGCGCAGTTATCGGAGGTTGAAAGCAGTATTGAAGAAGCCAAAAACAATATTGAACAGGCAGAAAATGATATGGCTTCCCATTCACAGATAACGGTTGATTCTATTCTTGAAAATATGCAGTCGCAAATAACAGGTGTTACAAAATGGCAACAAAATCTAAAGACATTGGCGGCAAGAGGTGTGTCCCAGGGACTTCTTGAAGAGTTGAAAAAGATGGGAACCGATGGCGTCGATTATGTCGATCAGTTTATGAAAATGACAAATGATGAAATAGCAAAAGCTAATTCGTTGTTTGCCAAGTCATCAAGCCTTACATCCCAAACTCTTATCGACAATTTCCAAGACAGTTTAAATGAGACAAAGAATTGGGCTGCCGGCTTACAGAAGATGGCTGAGATGGGATTTAGTCAGGACCTGCTTCAAAAGATTGGAGAGATGGGTGTTGATGGTTATGAATATGTCAGTGCATTTCTAACAATGACACCAGATCAGGTCGCTCAGTTTAATCAGCAGTTTGCTGAATCATTGAAACTTCCTGATACGGTAGCGGATCAGGTTATATCATCGTATGCGTATGCTGGTGGCCAGAGCATAGCTGGTTTTACGTCAGCCCTTGCTAAACTGACAGAAAGTGGTTCAGATGAAAATGCAGCGTTAGTTGCTATGGCAACAGAAATAGGCAATGTCATTAGTACAACGCTTAAGAAAGAATCAAAATCTGGAGGTAAGAAGGCAGTTGACGAGTTATCTAAGTCTATGAAGAAGAATAAAAAAACTGCAAAGGACGGATCAAAGTCAGTTGGCAAAGCCACATTAAAAGGTCTGAAGGAAGTATTGAATGATACTGCTGGAAAGAAAGTGGCTAATAATATTTGTACCGGCTTGAAGAACGGATTGAACAGCGGAAAATCGAGTGTATCTGCTACGGCAAAAGCTGTTGCAAAAGCAGCATATAATGCGGCAAAAGCAGCACTTGGGATTAAATCACCTTCCAGAATGTTTGCAAAACTTGGGGAATACACGGATGCTGGATTTGTGAAAGGTCTGGAATCTGGAGAAAGAGACATCTATAATACGGCAACGGATATCATGGGTAAAACCATAAAAGATATTTACGATGCTTTGAATTCAGATGTTGAAACCCAGCCGACAATCAGACCAATAATGGATTTGACGGACATTCAAAATGGAGCTAATGAAATTGGCAATATGATGAATGGTTACTCCATTGCAGGTTCGCTCCAGTTGGCGAATGCCACAGCAAATGCTATGAACAGAAGTACCTCATATGCAAACGATTCAACACTTAATGCAATAAACAAATTGCAGGATACATTAAGCAGTATATTAGGTAAACCGTCAATTGAACAAAATAATAACTTCAATATACAAGGTGACAATCCAAAAGAAATAGCGGAAGAAGTATCGTACATACTTCAGAAACAAGTAGAAAGGAGAAATGCTACATGGGCATAGTTATGTTTAACGGCATCTCTTCACTGGACTATGGTATTCAGGTGGAACACCCACCTGAGTATCAGGCTCCGGCAAGAGATTATGAAGTTATACATGTTCCGGGGAGAAATGGCGATTTGGTAATCGACAATGGCTCATACCAGAACGTAAACAGATCTTATCAAATGGCTATTGGTGATCTGCGAAAAGATTATACAAGTATGGCTAACGTGATTTCTGAATGGCTGCATTCGGTGTCCGGTTATGCCCGTTTGGAAGATTCATATGAACCAGAATACTATCGCATGGCGATGTATCAAGACGAAATTAGTGTAGAAAACATAATGCAACATGCTGGTCGATTGACGGTTGATTTTAATTGTAAACCTCAGAGATTTCTTAAATCAGGGGAAGAAATTGTTAAAATCACGAAACGGACAACTCTTTATAACCCTACTGGATTTAATTCGTTACCGTGCATAACAGTGTATGGGAGCGGCAGAGGGGTTTTAAGTGTCGGCCAACATACAGTTACGATTTCAAGCATCAATGGTTCGATTGTTCTGGATAGCGAAATTCAGGACGCATATAAAGGAACCGTCAACCGAAATGCAGATATAACATTGAATAAAAATTTCCCTGAGTTTGTTCCGGGAGAAAATAGCATTGGATGGTCTGGCGGAATTACATATTTGGAGGTGATTCCAAGATGGTGGACTCTTTGATTCGGTTGTTTGAATCAACTGCTACGTCTTTTCAGACAAACGGATTGGGCGGGTTATCGGAAGCTCTGAAATGTGAGGTTATTGAAGAACGAAATGGGAGTTTTGAATTGGAAATGGAGTATCACATTTCTGGAAAACGGTATCCTGATTTGAAATTGCGGCGAATTATAGTCGCAAAACCAAATCCATATTCTGAACCACAGCCATTTCGTATATACGAAATCTCAAAGCCGATTAACGGATTGGTAACAATAAAGGCGGAACATATTAGTTATGATATGGCTGGATATCCAGTAACGCCATTTTCGGTATCAGATGTTAAAGCGGCGATTTCAAACGCACAATCAAATGCTATTGTTTCCCACCCTTTTAAACTTTCAACAGATATGAGCGCCTCCGGGGAATTTACAATATTAAAGCCAGTTTCCATGCGTTCTTTATTAGGGGGATCTGGCGAATCAATTCTTGAGACCTACGGTGGTGATGGTGAGTATGAATTTAATGGATTTAATGTAATACTTCATCAGAATCGGGGAACTAATCGAGGCGTCACAATCCGATACGGCAAAAATATGACAGATTTAAAGCAGGAAGAAAATTGCAGCAATGTTTATACGGCTGTTTATCCATTCTGGTATAGCGATGAGTGGGGAATGATTGAATTACCAGAAAAAACATTGAAGACGGCTGGTACATACGATTATACTCGAATCCTGCCACTTGATTTGTCAAACGATTGGGAAAATTCTTATGAATGGGATGACCAATATCCATCTGAAGATGAGATACGGGAACTTGCACAAAAGTATATTGATAACAATAATATTGGGGTTCCGATTGTGTCTTTAACAGTGTCATTTGAGCAGTTATCTCAGACAAAAGAATATGAGACCTTGGCGTTGCTTGAAACTGTTCGCTTATGCGATACAGTGAATGTCGAATTTCCATTGCTTGGCATTAGTGCAACATCAAAATGCATAAAAACGACATACGATGCTATCACAAATAAATATATCTCAATTGAATTGGGGGAGTCTCAAACCACACTTTCTGATACGGTATCCCAACAGAGCCAGACGATTAAGAAGCAGCCGACTCAGACTTTTATGGAAAAAGCAATTCAGACCGCAACACAGCTTATAAGCGGCGGTCTTGGTGGTTATGTTGTTATTCGTAGCAGCAGTGGTGGTAAATATCCGGATGAAATTCTCATCATGGATGATCCCAATATTGAAAAAGCAACAAAAGTATGGAGATGGAATAAGGGTGGACTGGGATACTCTCCTACAGGATATAATGGTCCTTATACAACTGCAATTACGCAAGATGGTTCTATTGTGGCAGATTTTATCAATACCGGACATCTTACCGCCAGCATTATTCAAGGCGGAACGTTGACTGTTGGCGGATTTGATAATACGAATGGAAACATAGAAGTTAGGGATGCCAAAAATAATCTTCTTGTACAAATGAGCGTTCAAGGGCTAAAGTTCTATGGAAATGGTTCTAAACCAATTACCACTATTATTGATAATACTGTTACCACAGAGTTTGTCAACGCCTTGAAAATCACAGCGGAGCATGTTGCGGCTGAGAACATTACAGGTACGACTATAAGTGGAAAGACATTCAAAGGTGGAACAGTTGTTGCAGGCGGAACAGATGATGGCGTGATTGAAGTAAGAAACGCCAATAATGTTTTGCTTATGAAAATGAGTGAAGATGGTTTGGAATTTTTTAATACGGGTGAAAACCCAATCACCCAGATTATCAATGATACAGTCACTACGAGTTTTGTCAACGCCTTGAAAATCACAGCGGAGCATGTTGCGGCTGAGAACATTACAGGTACGACTATAAGTGGAAAAGTATTTAATGGCGGTAGAATAGAGGGTGCCACAATTGTAGGTGGTACAGTATCTATATCGGGAAATGGTAAAACAACAGCCATGACTGCGGATGGAGTAAGAGCTTTTTATATCTTTGATGATTACGGACAAGTTGCTATGGATACATCAGGTAATAAAGGTCAAGTTATTTTCTTTGGCGGTACAACAATATCAAATTCTAAAATTGATACTGTTACTGTCGAAACACTTAAAGCGTATTTATCAGGGTCTTCCGACACATCAGTCGGCATAAGACCTTTAACCGATGAAGATACGTCGTGTGGCGCAGGAAGTTATAAATGGTCCAATGTATATTGTAAGAATTCTTCTAATAACACCTCGGATAGAAAAGTGAAAAATTCAATTCAGAGTATACCTCAAAAGTATGAAGATCTTTTTTATAAACTTAGACCGGTTATATACAAATTCAATAATGGGGATCGAGTTCATATAGGTGCAATCTCCCAGGATGTCGAAGAAATTATGAAAGAAGTTGGTTTGACAGACTTGGAACTTGGGGCTTTTTGTAAAGATAGAAAAATAAAATACAAAACTGATAAAAATGGCAAACAGACAGAAGAAGTAGAATACATTTTCGATGAGGATGGTCAACCTGCATATTCATATGGATTACGGTATGGGGAATTTGTGATGCTTAATACCCATATGCTTCAAAAGGCTTATAAAAAAATAGAAAGTCAGCAGAAACAAATTGACGAACTTACATCACAGATGAAAAAGGTTCTAACATATTTGAAAAAGGAAGGAAGTGATATTTTATGAGTGTATCAACCTATGTGCCAGACAGTACAAAGATACTGCATATCGCATATGCTGATTTTGTTTCCAGACAGATAGGTAGAACCGTGCATGTGGTTCAGTATGATGATAGTCTTCCATTATTGGCGGTAAAACTGTTTAGTGATGGACAACCATATACAATTCCGTCAAATGCTAATATCAGCATAAAACTTGGAAAATCTGATGGTAAATTTGTTTATAATCCAGCATTGGGATGTGATTCTACACGGCATATTGCATATTTTGAAATCACATATCAAATGGTTGTATTGGCCGAGACTGTAAGTCCAGTAATCGAGGTGCGAATTGGTTCGTCTATTGCAGCCTCAAGTTCTATTGGTATTATCATTGACAGAAACCCGATACAGAGAGACGATATCGAATCCACATCGGAATGGAAAGTTATACAACAGGCAATAGATTCTGCCAAGAATGTAATAGATTATGAAGTTAAAGCAGCAGCATCTCGTTCGGCGGCCGCTGTATCAGAACAGAACGCTAAAACATCTGAAACAAATGCAAAAACTTCAGAAACGAATGCAAAAGATTCGGAAGCTAAAGCGAAGTCCTCTGAAACAAATGCAGCAAATTCAGAACTGGAAGCTAGAAGGCAAGCTAATGCATCAGATCTATATTCTACGCTTTCACGTTCTTATGCTGTAGGTGATACAGATTATCGAGAAGGCGAGGCAACAGATAATGCTAAGTATTATTATGAACAGACAAAAAACATAAGCTTAGGTCTCAGTGGAGCGTTTATTCCAATGGGTACAATTACGTTTGCTGAACTACAAAACCAAACCAAAGTAACTGGATATACATACAATATTTCAGATGATTTTATGTCAGATGACACTTTTAAAGATGGTAGTGGAATAAGGTATCCATGTGGAACCAATGTGTATTATACAGCAGATGGTTATTGGGATTGCTTGGCTGGTTCTTTGTTGTCTGGAATAAAAGGCGATGCCGAAACAGATTTTAGACAAGGTTATGTTAATATTACTCCAGATGACATCGGTTCTTATAACAAGGAGACAGTAGATAACATGATCTCTGCTCTTAACAATATCATAAATATGCTCATAGACAGAGTTGTGGAATTGGAAGATCTTTCTGGTTTCGCTCATCTTGTAGTGGATGATTCAGGCAGTGAATTAGTGACGAATGACAATCACACTATTATATTATCAATTTAAAGGAGGAAAGAAATAATGGCAACAAGAAAAATTACGGATTTATCTCGTGCAACAACTCCCGTAGCAAATGATTTGGTAATTGTTGAAACCAGTTCGGGAACAAAGGCTATGAAGTATGAAGATTTAACAAATCCTGCAATTGAAAAAGCAGAAGAAAATGCTGCAAGGAATCTGGACAACCGTAATACATATCGTGGTAAAAATCTGGGAGGCTCTGTTACGGCAGCGCAGAAAGCGGCAATTCAAAATGGAACTTTCGATGATTTGTTCATCGGGGATTATTGGACTATCGGTGGTATTAAATGGCTGATTGCAGATATGGATTACTGGTATAACTGTGGAGATACGGTGTTCACAAAGCATCATCTGGTTATTATTCCAGAGGGATCTTTATATACTGCACAGATGAATCCGCAAACTACCCCTCCTACTACGGAAGGTGGTTATATTGGATCTGTGATGTATACGACTAACCTTGCGAATGCTAAAAACACTATTACATCTGCATTTGGTAATATGGTATTGACGCACAGAGAGTATTTTGTAAATGCCGTATCAAATGGAAAACCATCTGCTGGAGCATGGGTAAATTCAACAGTAGACCTTATGAACGAATGTATGGTATATGGTCATCCGCATTTTACACCAGCTTGTGATGGCTCTACGATACCAACACTTTACACAATTGACAAGACTCAGCTTTCATTGTTTGCATTGCGTCCTCAATTAATCGTAAACAGATCTGAAAGTTGGTGGCTGAGGGATGTCGTTTCATCGCGTTGTTTCGCTTTTGTGAGCTACTATGGCCTTGCGCACTGCAGCCCCGCTACGGCCTCTGGTGGGGTTCGTCCGGCTTTCGCTATTGGTTAGTAAATCTAGGGGCCTTGTGCCCCAAAAATAAAAAACAGCACGCAGGTGCTCGAAAAGTATGTTATAAGAATTATAAGATTGGAAGGAGATATCAAAATGAATGATAAGATTTATTCTGTTACATTAGCCGATGGTACAACTATCGAAAATCTCAGATTGAACGGAAACAATTTTGTTTCGGATATAGAGATTGACAAGAGTATCTTTGATGGCAACTGTCATTTTGTTATGATTTCAGATGGAGAAACCGAGACCGTCCATGAAAATATGGAGTGTGTCCAGGTAACACAGATGGAGGATGAGTATTGGTTTGTGCTTCGTGAACTCTCAGAGTCCGAACTCAAAGAAGCAAAAATACAGGCAAGCATTGAATATATCGCTATGATGTGCGATGTAGAACTTTGATTAAAATGAAAGCGAGGAGGAACACCATGGAATATAGCAAGAATTTTGACAAGGTCAAGAATTACTACAACACCATTATTAATGGGGAAAGATTGTGGAATGTGGCTCGTGTCAGAAATGCCGTAGTAAAAGGATGGATCACTGAGGAGGAATATAACGAAATCACCGGTGAGGATTACTAAATGAGTGTCCTTGTCGGTGACCGTTCTGAATCAAAATTCGAGGCTATTACATATTCAGTAGAACTTCATAATATGTTGATAGAACTTATGCAAAGAAGTTTTGGAGTTAAGGATCTGGATCAATTTGTTCGATTAAGATATGCTTATGGAAAAGATGAGCGTGAAGATTTTGCAAAATACCGGTATCTAATGCAGAAATTTAAGGATCGGGTAGATAAACTTGCGGCTTCTGTTACTGGGAATGTCAGAGCCGCAAACACCATATATCCAACATCCATACATGAATATGAGCAGCGAAGAGATTATCAAAATACAGCGATTGTTAGCTGTGAACAACTTATAAATGAACTCCAAAGAGTGGTAGAAGTGTTTGAGGTGGACGTCAATGTCTACGGCAGATATATCAAAGCTATCGACCGAGAAATCGGATTGATAAAAAAGTGGCGTCAGAGAGATAATAAAATCAAATCATATTTACCAGGGTAATGTCTAAAAAGCGTCGTTTCATCGAATTGTTTCGCTTATGTGAACAACAATGGCAATGCGAACTACAACAACGCTACGAACTCTAATGGGGTTCGTCCGGATTCTCTACCTAACCAATAGAGAAGGAGACGTTATCCGTTCCATTTCAATGGATAAATGACAAAGCCGGACGCAATTTACTACGGTAATTATTGCTATCACGGTGAATAAATTATGAAATATGAGGAGATTCTCTGTGACGCCAATAATTTGTATAAGGCTTACAAAGCTTCGGTAAAAGGTAGCAAATGGAAGGAAAATACCCAGAAATTTATGATGAATTTTCTGAGACATATCTTTGACATACAAGAAGATCTTCTCAACCGGAAACTTCAAAATGGTTCGGTGCAGGAATTTCAATTATCTGAGCGAGGCAGAGTAAGACCTATTACAAGCATTCCAATAAGAGATCGCATTGTTCGCCATGTTCTGTGTGATGACATTCTACTTCCTGAAGTTAAAAAGCATATCATTTATGATAATGGCGCTTCTATAAAAGGACGTGGAATTTCCTTTCAGCGGAATAGGTTTGAAGTCCATCTTCGCAAGTTTTACAAGCTTCATGGAAATGAAGGCTGGATTCTGTTCGGAGATTTTTCTAAATTCTATGACAATATTATTCACGAAATAGCAAAAAGAGAGTTATTAAAACTGTTTGATGATGACGAATTTATTGACTGGATATTAACTCTTATTTTTGATGGCTTCAAAATAGATGTATCCTATATGTCGGATGAGGAATATGCGATGTGTGAAGAAACATTGTTCAATAAACTAGAATATCGTGAAATTTCCCAAAACAACTTAAATGGTACGAAATGGATGGCTAAATCGGTCAATATTGGCGACCAGCTATCACAAATTATTGGCATTTATTATCCAAACCGTATAGACACTTATGTGAAGTATGTAAGAAGTCAAAAATTTTACGGACGGTATATGGATGATTGGTACATAATGAACACAAGTAAAGAAGAACTTGTGGATTTGCTTGACGATATTTCTGGCATAACCAAGGAGTTGGGGATTCATATAAACATGAAGAAAACCAGGATTGTAAAGATTTCAAGCACATATAAATTTCTGCAAATCAAATATTCTTTGACAAAAGATGGAAAAGTGATTAAACGAATCAATCCATCAAGAGTTACTTCTATGAGAAGAAAACTCAAGAAACTTGCTGTAAAGGTTAAAGCAGGAGAACTTCCATATGAAAACATTGAAAATATGTTTCGCGGCTGGATGGGTAGCTATTATAAACTTTTATCTAAGCAACAGAGAACTAATCTTATTGAATTGTATGAAGATTTGTTTGATAAGGTTATTACTGTAGTAAACAAAAAGCTGGTGATAACAGATGGGTCACCACAATAAAAAATTAAGGAGGATGACCATGGAAGTATGGCAACAGATTATTCTTACAGTTTTAAGTTCAGTTCTTGCGTCTTCTGGACTGTGGGCCTATATCACAAAGAGGCTTGAAAAAAAAGACGTTAAAACAGAAATGTTAGTTGGTCTTGCGCATGACCGCATATTGTTTTTAGGTATGCATTATGTCGACAGAGGATTCATTACACAGGACGAATATGAGAATTTACATGATTATTTGTACGTTCCGTATGAAAAGCTGGGTGGAAATGGATCGGCAAAAAGAGTAATGATGGAAGTAGATAAACTTCCTATTAAAAAATCAACTTATGAAAAGGAGGAGATTGATAATGAGTATGAGTAATAAGACTTATGATATTTTGAAGTGGGTTGCACAATTATTTTTACCAGCTTTAGGTACTTTATATTTTGCACTGGCTGGTATTTGGGGGCTGCCATATGGTGAACAGGTCGTCGGAACAATTACGGCCATTGATACATTCATTGGGGTAACCCTTGGCATTAGTTCAGCAAACTATAACAAAGATTCTGAGTGAGATACATATTATTGAAAATAAGCGGAGGTATTGTTATGAATGAGACAACAGTTTTGGAACTTGTTAAGAGGTACAAAGGGGAGGCAAAATTTGATGTAAAACTTCTGGAAAACGGAGATAAAAAGAACCTTGTTAATTTTGCTTCTGGGGAATATGAAGCAATCAAGGATGAGATTCTGAATGCAGAGGTTATGCATTTCACATCCATTAACAAGAATTCATCAATCCCTACAATTGAGATTTTGATTGAGAAGTTGGCTGTTAAAGGAGCAGAGACAGAATCAAAACCCGAACAGGGTGATGATTCACAAATCGAAACAGAACCATCAGAATCCGGTGAAAATATTACGTAAAATGAATAGCGATTTTGGCAGTAGAAAAGGGTAACAGGAGGTGTAGGAAAGTTGTTTATTACTTGACTATTCCTACATTTCCTGATAAAATCCTTGAAAATGCGAGGTTTTTGGTTTCTACCATATTCTTTCTTTTGTGACAATTCCTATTGATACATAAAGATTGGTTTTTCATTCGTGCATCAAAAATAGTATAAAAATATTATTGATTAAATTATACCATTTTCTCTTAACAATAACATCAACAACAAGTATAATTTTAGTATAGATTTATTTATAATTATTTTTGAACCATTTACGGAAAGAGAGGGTAAGCCTTATGTGTAAGATATACGGTTATGTAAGAGTTTCTACAATCCAACAAAAGGTAGAAAGGCAGATAAACAATATTATAGGATTCAATAAGGATGCAGTCATCATATTCGAAAAGCAATCCGGCAAAGACATAGACAATAGGGCTGAGTTTAAGAAGCTGCTGAATAAGGTAAAGCCGGGAGATACAATAATATTTGATGAAGTTTCCAGAATGTCAAGGAATGCGGATGAGGGCTTTTCTCTGTATATGGAACTTATGAGCAAGGACATTTCCCTTGTGTTTCTGAAGGAGAGGCACATAGATACAGACGAATACAAACGCCGGACACAAAAGCATATAGAGAAAGTATCATCCAGTAATAAGAAAATGGATAACCTCATAAATGGAATACTAGAACTTGTGGCAGAGTTTGAGCAGGAAAACTTGAAAGATAATATCCGGCTTGCATTTGAACAGGCAGAGCATGAGAGGCAGTTCCTTATTAAGAGGGTAACGGAGGGCAAAGCTACATCAAGTAAGAAGCAGGGCAGACCGGAGGGAAGTTGTAATATAAATACAGATAAAGCAGAGCATATAAAACAGGCGATAAAGGATTTATCAAAGGACTTTGACGGTAAGTATTCAGATGCTAAGATATTGAGGGAATATTTGCATAACACCTCAAAAGGAACATACTACAAATACAAGAAAGAATTGAAAGAAGAAATAGCATAATAACACATAAACCTATTGAGGGTATCGGTTGCGTAGATACCCTTTTGTTTTGCCTTAAATACTATGCCGTGGGGGTCTTATAGCAAAACGCCGCATAGCGGTAGTAAGTGTGCCAAATTGCCGGGCATTTTCAAAAAGGCTTAGTCCCGCTGCCATTCTGAAATATTTTTAAAATATGCAAAAAGGCGGTTTTGTGATAAAATAAAAGAGAAGTCGTTGCTTTTGTGGGCTGACTTCTCAGTTTAGACACACCTTTAGCAGATGATAACAGTTTGACACTTTCCGATACCATACAAGCCGATTTTAGCCTTGAAGATGAAATGATAGATAAATATATGCCGAACACTCTAAAAGCCAATTGTGGGGCATTGTTGAACATTTTACAAGTGATAGAGAGAACAGCATAATAAAAGAGATATTTATAAATAATCGGACAATGGCAGCAGTAGCCAGAGAACAGGGCGTAACCATAGAGCGAGTAAGACAAACATAAGAAAAAGGATTGCGGCGGTTACGTATAGGCAAAGCAAAGCGAAGCGTGAATTATTAGAAAAATTTGATATTGTGGAAGCCGGGGCATACAGAAACAGTATAAACAAATTCAACTAAGAAAGATATGTGGGATATATGCTCGAATTAAAGTATAAAATACGCTTCACATTAAACGAAGCTCCCAGCATACTCACATGTTTCATAAAACGGTATGCTGATAGAGAAAAACTCAAGAAGTATTACCTGTTATGGAACTCACTTAACAAGAATTTGACTGTTAAGTGCCTGCCTATAGAAAATATAAAAAACCTTCCATTTCCTTTAGATAAATCGGTTTTGCTTTATGATGAACGGCAAAAAATGTTATATGGCACAACAATAAACGATGTTATCCGTTTTGTTCAAAGCTTTGAGCCGTGGGATGAAGTCGATGCTTTTATTTTTGATAAAGATATAGAGTGGGGTGTTGCAATTACTCATGAAGATAAAATCCTTTGTTGGGGAAACATAAATATTGTATAGGATAGTGGCTGACAATTTCTGATTTTCTCGGCTTCTTCCTTTAGCCAGTTTAGCCGCCCTTTTGCGAAAGAAGGATAATAATGATTTTAAGTGTAAGCCGCAGAACCGACATTCCTAACTATTATTCGGAATGGTTTTTTAATAGGATAAAAGAAGGATTCGTATATGTTAGAAATCCAATGAATGCACATCAGGTAAGTAAGCTTGATATAACACCTAAGGTGGTCGACTGCATTGTGTTTTGGACAAAAAATCCAGAGCCGATGCTTAACCGATTGGATGAACTTACTTCGTATGATTACTATTTTCAGTTTACATTGACTGGATATGGAAAAGATGTGGAGTGTAATGTTCCGCATAAAAAGGAAAAAATGATTCCTATATTTCAGGAGTTATCAAAAAAGATTGGGATGAAAAAGGTAATATGGAGATATGACCCTATTATTTTTACAAAGAAATATACGCCGGAGTACCATTTGAAAGCGTATCAGCAAATTGCAGGAGCCCTGAAAGGATATACCCAGAAGTGTGTTATAAGCTTTGTTGATGTGTATGCTAAGAATAAGAAGAATATGGAGTTACTTGATTCATATGAAATTAATAAAAATGAGTTGTCAGCATTTGCAAAGAGGATAGCTGATATCGCAAGGAATAATGGAATGACGATAGCGAGCTGTGCGGAAAGAATAGATTTGCATGAGTGCGGTATTGAACACAACTGTTGTATTGATAAAACCCTTATTGAAGATCTTATTGGATGCAGGCTTAGGGTAGACAAGGATAAAAATCAACGTGGGGAGTGTGGCTGCATGGAAAGTATAGACATCGGGACATATAATACATGTAACAATGGATGCAGATATTGTTATGCAAATTATAGTGAAGAAAGCGTTGTAAAGAATTGTGGAAAATACGCCCCAGAGTCACCGATATTGTGTGGTGCGCTGGCTGAGAACGATAAGATAACAGAGAGAAAAGTCAAATCGTTGAAAGAAAAGCAGTTAAGTATTTTTGATTTATAGTTGGCAGAATAGCAATGGAGTACAAAGATAAAGAGAGCTGGAGTAAAAAGGCAAAGATATATGACAGAAATTATTTGATGACAGCAGAACATGCATATTGGAAAGAGACAATTGCATTTGCGGAAAGGTGTTCATGGAAGGCGGGTTCTTTTTTAGCAGGGAAAATGCAGGAAAATGATTTTCAGGAATGGGAAAGAGTGTGCGCTGTCTGTGTAAATGGGAAGGTGGCAGGATTTTCTACATTTACGGAAAGGGACGAGTTGTCTGAACGGTATGACTTTACACCATTCATAGGATTTGTTTTTGTATGGGAACTGCTAAACCATTTGGATAAATTACACACTACAGAGTTAGGCGTTGTACGAATAAAAAGAAATCTGTCTTTGGATACGGACGATATTGTCGAATGGTGCAAAGATAAAATCAGTTCAGCTCATGCCATTATTACAAGAAGAGGAAAAAACTGGTATGTGACTGTAGACGACATTGTTATTACAGTAAATGCACATAGCTGTACTATTATAACGGCACATAGGAAAAAGGGATAAAATAGAGAAAGATGTTATTGTGCGGAAAAAGAAGAGGGGTAACATCTATGAATAAAATATATTGGGAAAGAGATAAAATCTCAATCATTACAGACCAAATTGAATCTGTCCCACATAAGCATTGGGCAATGCAGTTATTTTTAAGCATAGAAAAAAATTTGGAGATAGGTGTAGAAGATAATAAAATTTCATGTAGATGTATTGTTATAAACCGCGACATATTACATAGTTTTTCAACAGGCAACAAAATGTATTTTACTATGATAATTGAACCGACTTCAAGTTTAGCCATTCAATTGGAGGAACGAATGGGTGGAATGAAGTATTGTATGTTTGATAATCAAGATATTGAATACATCCAAAATTTATTATATTGCCTTATTGATAGCGACGGACTGAGAGAGTATAGAGAGTTTATGATACAACTATACAAATTTTTAAGGTTAAAAGAGCAATCTAAAATATATGATGATAGAATTAAGGATTTGCTATACGAAATAGAACAGTGTAATTGCAATACCCATTCAACTGCTTATTTTGCTGATAAAGTGGCATTGTCATCAAGCCGGCTGTCACACTTATTTAAGGAGCAGATGGGGATGCCCTTAAAAAGCTATATTCAGTTTCATCAAATGCAAACAGCCTTTTTAGCATTATTGAATGGTAAAAATATTACGGAAGCGGCAATGCTGTCTGGTTTTGATTCACCATCACATTTTGCAACGGTTACAAAAAAGATGATGGGAATGCCTGCGAGTATTTCTGTGAAGAATAGCGTTTTTTTGAAAGTTACAGAAGAAGTAAACTGATATAATTAAACCAAACAAATAGGAGGTTTAATTATGGATATGCAATTTCTTGAAGAAACTAAAATGCTGAATTATCAGTCTGTTGGCATACAGAAACTCATCAACGAAAAGCGATGGGGCGAGTTGAGTGAATTTGATAAAATAAAAGCTATTTATGGATTTGTGCAAAATGAAATACCTTTGGGTTACAACCGTAAGGATACATTAACTGCCGAACAGGTATTAATGGACGGATACGGACAGTGCAATACAAAAGCAACGCTTTTAATGGCATTGTTAAGAGGTGCCAATATTCCGTGCCGTATTCATGGATTTGAAGTATCAAAAGATTTTCAGCATGGAGCAACCACAGGTATCATTGCGGCACTTGCACCAGACAAAATTGTACATACCTGGGCAGAAGTCTATTATAAAGGTCAATGGCTTGCTTTAGAAGGAGTTATTATAGACAATAAATATCTTGAAGCCGTTAAAGCCAAATACTCTCATGTTCAAGGCGAATTTATGAAATTTGCCATTGCAACAGAAGACTTTCAAATGATTTCCGTTGATTGGAATGAAAACAACACCTATATTCAGAGTGCTGCTATTGTGTCTGATTTGGGCGTTTTCCCAAATCCCGATAAGTTTTTTGAGCATTATACGCAGCATTGGTGTAAAATGAAAGACTTTATGTATGTTCATTTCGGAAGAAAAATTATGAATTATAATGTTGGTAAAATAAGGAAAAGCCATGGAAAATAAATGGATGCTGTACCCTTTTGAAGTAAATTCCCCGGCAGTGCCTCCAAATGTGAGAAGGTCCAAAAATTGTTGTAAATGCTTGGATGTAACGGACTTCAATTAGCGGTTGCTGATAGGATGCTGTTTTATTCTGTTAATCGTGAGAAGATAATTTTCAACCGTTCCGTTACTCAATGTTCCGGTTTTTAGTTCTTCCTCTGCTCAGATGTCAAGAAGTGTTCCCAGCGTGATATTCTCCGTTTTTGCCACAAACTTCTTTTCCTCGTAATCCTCCGTTGCCTTGCGGAGAAGCTTCTCCGTTTCTGACTTGCTTTCTGTTCCTGCATACTCCTTCTGTACCAGATTTCCGCTTTCATTCTCCACATAAAAGCGGTAGTACCATTTCTTTCCTTTTTTCTTACAGAACCTTTTGCCAAATCAAAATCTCCTTTCCTAAACGCAATCTGTCATTGCGTTGGCAAAAACGCATAATCTCCCGCAGGAACAAAGACGGTGGAGAATTTCATGGAAGAAATGAAACTGGAGGAAACAAGGTATGACTGTCCTGTTTATCGGATGGAGAAAGAGAAAGACGGGTGGAGTAGATTAAAGGAATGGCTCTATCAGCAGTAGTGGTTGTGATTAACTGCCAAACTCCCGGATGCGTTGGGGACAGTTATTCAGGAACGGAAGCTGAATTTTCAAGGTAAGTGCAACACTTGTAAAATAACCTAACTGCAACACTTTTTAGACATTTTTTATGTGGAATAAATTGCGGAAATTGTATAAAAATACTGTTTTCAGAGGAATTTCTCTAAAAA
>CAJSYQ010000042.1 GCA_910574015.1 Eubacteriaceae bacterium
TTTTTAGAGAAATTCCTCTGAAAACAGTATTTTTATACAATTTCCGCAATTTATTCCACATAAAAAATGTCTAAAAAGTGTTGCAGTTAGGTTATTTTACAAGTGTTGCACTTACCTTGAAAATTCAGCTTAAAATCTTACAGAATGAATAAATAGGAAATCTGGCACTATACAAAAACAAATCAATATGTTATACTTAAAATTATAGATACCGATGTTCTTTTTGAATAGGAGGCAATTATGAGAAGGTTGCGGAAGGGCTTTGTTGCAAAGGCAGCTGCCTGCGTGGCGGCAGTAGTGATAGTATTTGCGATTATAGGCGGGATTTCATTTGCATCGGGTGAGGGGAATGAGCCATTTCTTGGGGACTATATAGAATATGGCATCATATGTAACTATTTGAATCAGACGGCTGACATGGAGACTAACTTTGTGGCAGGAAAGTACTCAGGGAACGGACAGTATACGGGAAATACAGTATCGGATAACAAAGCCAATGCGCCGGGAGAGATCCGCATTGGTGAGGTGATCTGCGCCAATGGGGAAAAAGGGACTGCCGCGGATGTGAAGGTTCACACTGCCGGTGGGAGTGTCTATGTGGATGAGAGTGTCAAAAAAGAAGCGGCAGATTTTTTGGAAAAGGTGTATAAATATTCCAAGTCTCTGCTGGATAAGAGCAATTTTGATTCTCCCAAAGTTACAGACATGAATAATTACATCATTGATATTTCAAATAAGGATGACAAGACTGTATATGTCAATGCCGATCAGATGGTGGAAGATCTCACGGCTGGCAGGATTCAGCCCGGCGGACTGAAGATCAGGCTCAGGGAGGATCAGACAATTGTGCTGAATATCCGTGAGGACAATAAGAAATTCAGTATACCGCGATATACGCTGAAGGTTACGGACGGAAAGAAAACGAAAGATATGATAGCGCAGAATGTTATCTGGAATATGCCGAATCTGAACAATTTGGCCATTGAATCGGATAATATGGCAGCCACGGTGATAGCTCCCCGGGCATTTGTGAATATCAATACGACAGGGGAAGGCTGGCTTGTGTGTGATACAGTTGTTTCAAATCCCAGCGAGTGGCATATGATCTATCAGAAGGTGCCGGATGTAAAGCCGACACCGGAGCCGCCGAAAAAGACGCCGAAGCCTTCAGCGAAACCGTTTCCTACCAAAACGCCGGATCCCATGAGGACACCGAAACCGGAGAAGACGGCAGAGCCCACGGCGACACCAAAGCCACAGGAGACGGAGCCGCCGGCGCCGAATGAAACAGAGGATCCGGTGAAACCGGCGCCGACACCGAAGGAAACGCCGGAGCCGGAGAGGACAGCAGCACCGACGGCGACACCAAAGCCGCAGGAGACGGAGCCGCCGACACCAAATGAAACGGAGGATCCGGTGAGACCAGCACCGACGCCAAAGGAAACGCCGGAGCCGGCCCGAACTCCGAAACCAATGGCGACGCCAGTTCCGACACAGACGGCGACACCGACACCGAAACCGGAGACATCCCACCGTCCCACGGCGAAGCCCACAGGAACACCAAAGCCGACATTAACGCCGGCACCGGATGTGACACCAAAGCCTGGATCGACGGCAACACCAGAACCGGCTGTGACGGAGACGCCGAAGCCGGAAGAGACAGGAGATCCGCTGATACCAACAGGAACGCCAGGTACAGAACCGACGGGAACTCCAGAAGTTCTGCCAGGGGAGACACCGCCGGCAGGATCCACGGGAGAGCCGGAGACGACCCCGGGAGAATTTCCGGCAGAAACACCAGGGGATCCAGGGGACGGATATGTTCCGACACCCACTCCAGGAGATCCGGGCAATGGAGATGGGAATACTGCGGATAACCCACCATCGGCTGATCCGGGAGGTACGACAAAGATAGAGGACAATGACACACCGACTACTTCACTGGAGGATCCGGATGTGCCAAGAGCAAAGGCAGTACCATCAAAATCAAAGATTACGACGATTGATGATGGTGAAGTGCCGCTGGCACCTGGGGCCCCTAAGACAGGAGATGATACAAATCTTCTGATTCCGCTTATTATAATGGGCGCATCCGCACTGGCTATTGTATTTGTTCTGATTTATAGAAAGAAACGATATGAATAGGAAAGCAGTTAAATAGAAGTATAATGAAAAAAACCACCGATGGCAGACGTTCCTGCCATCGGTGGTTTTTTGTATACAGGGTTATTTTGTTATTTTTTCATTGGCTGTTGCCAGCATCAGCTTGATGCGGTTCAACTGGTTTACTTCACTGGCGCCGGGGTCGTAATCCACGGCAACGATATTGGCTCCCGGATATGCCTTTCGGAGCTGCTTGATCACTCCTTTCCCCACTACATGGTTGGGAAGGCAGCCGAATGGCTGTGTACAGACGATATTCGGCACATTGTTGTGGATCAGTTCGATCATTTCACCGGTCAGGAACCAGCCCTCGCCAGTCTGGTTGCCGGTGGATACAAAGGGTTTCGCGTATTCTGCCAGTTCGTAGATCGTAGGCGGTGCGTCAAACCGATTGCTGGTTTTCAGTGCCCTGCACATCGGCTTTCGGAAGTTTTCCAGAAGCCAGATGGCGGATTTGCTCAATGTCTTGCCCGTCTTGCTAAATCCCAGGTGATCGGCCTTAAATACGCTGTCAAAGGCGCTGTACATAAAGAAATCCAGCATATCCGGACAAACCGCTTCGGCGCCCTCTGATTCCAAAAGTTCCACCACATAGTTATTGGCGGCAGGAAGGAATTTGACAAGAATCTCCCCGACGATACCCACCCGGGGCTTGCGCACTGTTTCATCCAGTTCTATCGTATCAAAATCCTTTACAATGCCGTTAATGATCTTCTTAAATTCCGATTGTTTTGGATTTTTCACGGCTTCAATGCATATCTTTTTCCATTTCTCGTGAAGGGCATTGACAGAGCCGGGCACCTTCTCATATGGGCGGGTACGGTAAACAACCCGCATAAAGAGATCTCCGTAGATCAGGGCATGGATGGCGCCCTTCAGCAGGCGGTAATTCACTTTGAATCCGGGGTTGGATTCGATCCCGGCACTCAGGGAGATGACAGGAACTTGTTCCATTCCTGCTTTCCGCAGCGCCCTTCGGATAAAACCGATGTAATTGGTGGCGCGGCAGCCACCTCCGGTCTGTGTGATGATCACGGCGGTGCGGTCAAGATCGTATTCGCCGGACAGCAGCGCCTTCATAAACTGGCCCACCACAAGGAGGGACGGGTAGCAGGCGTCATTGTTGACATATTTCAGTCCGTATTCCAATTCTCCCACACCACTGGGAAGCTGAACCATGTTGTAGCCGCAGGCGGCCAGGGCTGGGATCAGCATATCAAAATGAATTGGTGACATCTGGGGGGTGAGGATCGTATAATTTTTGCGCATCTCTTCCGTAAACACCACCCGGTGATGGGCGGAATCTGCTGTATGCGGACGGATTCCCTTTCGGGCGCGGTCTTTGACCGCTGAGATCAGGGACCGGATGCGGATGCGGGCCGCCCCCAGATTGTTTACCTCATCAATCTTCAGTACCGTACATATTTTTCCGGAGTCTGTCAAAATATCGTTTACCTGATCGGTAGTTACGGCATCCAGACCGCAGCCGAAGGAATTCAGCTGAATCATTTCCAGATTTTCCTGTGTGCGGACATAGCTGGCTGCCGCATAGAGACGGGAGTGGTACATCCACTGATCCATGGCGATCGTGGGGCGGTCCACGGGAGTCAGGTGCGAGATGCTGTCTTCTGACAGAACCGCAATGTCGTAGGATGTGATAAGCTCTGGTATCCCATGATTGATCTCAGGGTCAATATGGTATGGCCGGCCGGCAAGGACGATTCCCCGCTTGTTATTCACTTTCATCCACTGCAGGACTTCTTCGCCTTTCCGGCGGACATCTTCCCGGGTTTTCTCCAGCTCTGCCCAGGCTTTGTGGGCGGCATTGCGGATCTCAGCGGCCGGGATTTCGTTTTCTCTGCCGATATATTTCACAAGTTCATCTGCCAGGATCCGGTCGCTCTCAAAAGAGACAAATGGATTCTGGTATGTGATGGAACTGTCGGAAAGCTCTTCTACGTTATTTTTTATATTTTCACCATAGGAGGTGACAATAGGGCAGTTATAGTGATTGCCCGCTCCCTGAAATTCCTTTCTCTCATAGGGAACACAGGGATAGAAAATATAATTTACATCATGCTTTAACAGCCACATAATGTGTCCGTGGGCCAGCTTCGCCGGATAACATTCCGATTCGCTGGGGATGGATTCAATACCCAGGGAATAGATGTTGTGGGAAGAGGTGGGGGAGAGCACCACCTCATAACCCAGCTCGGTAAAGAATGTAAACCAGTAGGGATAGTTTTCATACATATTCAGAACTCTTGGAATCCCTACTCTGCCGCGGAATGCCTGATCCGGTGCCAGAGGCTGGTAATGTTCAAAAAGCCGTTGGTTTTTATATTCATACAGATTCGGTATCTCTTTGTTCGTTCTTTCCCTTCCCAGACCCCGTTCGCAGCGGTTGCCAGAGATGAACTGGCGGCCGCCGGTAAAGCGGTTGATCGTCAGGAGACAGTGGTTGGTACATCCTTTACAGCGAGCCATAGAGCTCTCGAATTTCAGATGGATGATATCTTCCAGGGAGAGCATGGTGGTCTCCGTTCCCTCCTCGTAGTGTTCCCTGGCGATGAGGGCGGCGCCAAAAGCTCCCATAATGCCGGCGATATCGGGACGCACTGCCTGACAGCCGGATACCCGTTCGAAGCTTCGCAGAACGGCATCGTTATAAAAGGTTCCGCCCTGAACGACTACGTTTGTACCGAGATCCTTTGGATCGGTCAGCTTGATCACCTTCAGCAGGGCGTTTTTAATGACGGAGATTGCCAGTCCGGCTGAAATGTCGGCAACGGTAGCGCCCTCCTTCTGGGCCTGTTTCACCTTGGAGTTCATAAAGACGGTGCAGCGGGAACCGAGATCAATGGGATTTTCTGCGAATAGCGCCAGTCTGGCAAAGTCCTTTACTTCGTAGTTCAGCGAGCGGGCAAAGGTCTCGATAAAGGAACCGCAGCCAGAGGAGCATGCCTCATTAAGCTGTACACTGTCCACAGAACCGTTTTTGATCTTAATGCATTTCATATCCTGACCGCCGATATCTAAGATACAGTCAACCTCTGGTTCGAAGAAGGAAGCGGCGTAATAATGAGATACGGTCTCTACCTCCCCCTCATCCAGCATCAGGGCGGACTGGATCAGCGCCTCACCGTATCCGGTGGAGCAGGAGCGGACAATGGAAGCACTGTCTGGCAGCAGCTCGTAGATCTCTTTTACTGCCTTTATCGTTGTCTTCAGCGGACTGCCGTTATTGTTATCATAAAAGGAATAGAGCAGAGAGCCGTCCTCACCCACCAGTGCCACTTTTGTGGTGGTGGAACCGGCGTCGATGCCCAGGAATACATTTCCCTCGTAGGAGGCAAGGTCTCCTTTCTTCACCATATGCTTGTTGTGGAGATCGAGGAAGGCATTGTATTCCGCCTGATCCTGAAAGAGCGGCTCCATTCTTGTTACCTCGAATTCCATTTTAATCTCACTGGATAACCTATTTAAAAGAGCTTTTAATGTAGTCGTTCCCTCCACGGAGCTGTTTTCCTCATCGGAAAGGGCGGGATTCCAGGCAGAATTCATTGCTGCGCCGCTGGCGGCAAAGAGATGGGAATTATCCGGTGCAATTATGGCGTCTCCCTCCAGCTTCAGGGTGCGGATGAAGGCGGCCTTCAATTCTGTCAGAAAGTGAAGGGGGCCTCCCAGAAATGCCACATTTCCGCGGATCGGTTTGCCGCAGGCAAGACCGCTGATGGTCTGGTTTACCACTGCCTGAAAGATGGAGGCGGCGAGATCCGGTTTTGAGGCACCCTCATTGATCAGGGGCTGGATATCGGTTTTGGCAAAGACACCACAGCGCGCCGCAATGGGGTAGATGGCCTGATAGTCCCTGGCATATTCATTCAGGCCGGCGGCATCTGTCTTTAGCAGGGTTGCCATCTGGTCGATAAAGGAACCCGTACCGCCGGCACAAATCCCATTCATACGCTGTTCAATTCCGTCGGAGAAATATATGATCTTGGCATCCTCGCCTCCCAGTTCGATGGCCACATCTGTATGGGGAGCAAAGCTTTTCAGGGAAGAAGCCACACTGACTACCTCCTGAACGAAAGGAATATCCAGATACTTTGAGATGGCAAGTCCGCCGGAACCGGTGATCATGGGCGCGATCCCGCAGTCGCCCAGCTCCTGACAGGCATGCTCTATTATATTTTTCAGTGTCTCCTGAATATTGGCAAAATGTCTTTCGTATGCCGAAAAAATGATATTATTATTTTCATCCAGAATCGCGATCTTTACAGTGGTGGAACCGATATCGATACCTGCTCTGTTCATGCTTTCCCTCCATTCCTGCTCTGTGGTCCTGTATCTACTTAATATAAATATTAATATTTCAAATTTGTAGAATCTTAAGATAAGTCTCATGACATTATACGACAAAAAGAATACTTTTGCAACAAAATCGGTCAGGGATTCATTTCCAAAGGGGTGAACCTTTTGTAATCTCCTGAATAGGATGGTAGGGAAAAGATGCAAAAATAAAAGAAGGTATCTATGAATCGAAGATTTTGCAATGGCATGGTACATGTGATAAAGGAAGGAGAAAATCTTTATCAGCTGAGCAGGGCATACAGAGTTCCGCTTGCCCTTATCCTTCGTGCGAATCCATATGTTGATGTATACAATCTGCAGGTAGGTCAGGAAATCTGTATTCCTGTAGCAAGGCCCTTTGGAGGCATGATGCGTCCGCCCATGGGAAGGCCGGTGAGACCGCAGGAAGCGCCTCCGCAGAATGGGATGATGCAGCCCAGAGAGAGTTTTGAGGACAGGGCAGACCGGATGGAGGATGAGCGGGAGCGCCTGGAGGAGGAAAGGGAGCGCCTGGAGGATGAGCGCCAGCGGATGGAAGAGGAACGGGAGCGCAGAGAAGAGGCAGAGCGCGAGAGGGCAGAGGAGAGACGAGAGTTACAGGAGAGACGAGGGGTGCAGGAAATATTGGAGGAAACAGAAGAGACGAGGGATTGCGTGGAATGTGTGTCCGATGGAACTAAGAGCTTCGGAGCTATTCTGAGGGAAAACGGAATCACGATGGAAGAGTTCTTCCGCAAGAATGATCCAGAACAGGTAATTATCGCTGCGGATGTGATCTATGAGCTGCCAAAGAAGGTTTGACAAAGCCTATACAAACAATTATAATAAAGGGGATTGAGCTGGCATGGCGGTACCCTGCGGTGTGCCGCCATGCGGAAGGTCTCCGGATACGGGAAGGAGGGTATCTATGATTTCGGTATACAAAACGATAGAAGATGAGCTGATATCTATGGACAAGATAGAAGAGGGATGCTGGGTATCGGTTACCAGACCTACAAGTGAAGAGCTGGTGAGGCTGCAGGAAGAGACCGGGATTGATATTGACGATCTGCGTGCCCCTCTGGATGACGAAGAGCGTTCCCGCGTGGAGATTGAAGACCATTATAATATGATTCTGGTGGACATCCCTTCCCTGGATGAGAAGGACCGCTATGTGACGATCCCTCTCGGCATCTTTATGACGAAGGAGCAGATCGTCACCGTCTGTCTGGAAGAATCCCCGGTATTGAAAGCCTTTGAAAACAAACGGGTAAGAGAGTTCTATACCTTTAAGAAGACAAGATTTGTTTTCCAGATCCTGTACCGGAATGCCACGTCTTATCTGCGGTATCTGCGGATCATTGACCGCAAGAGTGAGCAGATCGAGGAGAAGCTTCATATTTCACAGAAGAACAGTGAGCTCATTGAGCTGCTGGAGCTGGAAAAGAGCCTGGTTTATTTCACAACCTCCCTGCGCTCCAACGAGGTAGTGCTGGAAAAGCTGCTCCGGACAGAGAGGGTGAGGAAATATCCGGAGGATGAAGACCTTCTGGAGGATGTCATTATAGAGAACAAGCAGGCCATCGAGATGGCCAATATTTACAGCGGGATACTGAGCGGTACGATGGACGCCTTTGCTTCGGTAATCTCCAATAACCTGAATATTGTAATGAAGTTTCTGGCAACTGTGACCATCGTCCTTTCTATTCCTACGATGATCGCCAGCTTTTTTGGAATGAATTTTGACAATATTCCCCTTGGACATGCTCCATATGGATTTTATACTATTATTATATTGACACTTGTTGTATCGCTGGTTGTGGCGTTCTTCTTCCGGAAGAAGGATTTGTTCTGATGGAGTGTGCGCTGGGAGCATGGGCAGGGATTACCTGCTCTTTCAATTTTTCGCTCGAAGATAGGAGGGTATATGAACTTTATTGACCGACTGGAAAGACGATTCCCGCGATTTGGGATTCCTGATCTTATGAGATATGTCATCGCATTGAATATTGCGGGATTTCTTATTAATATTGTATCGCCGGTATTTTATTACAGATATCTCGCCCTTGATATATACGCCATATTACACGGGCAGATCTGGCGGGTATTTACCTTTGTCCTGTATCCGTCCGGTGCCGGCGGCGGCTCTCTATTTGCGGGGCTGCTTATGTTCGCTATCTGGATGTATGTCTATTACAGCATTGGCATGTCGCTGGAACGGATCTGGGGCACATTCCGCTTCAACCTCTTTTATTTCGGAGGGATCGTGTTTGTTATTCTGGTGACGTTTGCGACTTATTTTATCATGGTTGCCGTGGGAGGGATACCGCCGCAGCTGTTGAGTACCTATCTGTCCATGAGCGCGACGCTGGATCATCTCAATTCATCTCTGTTCTTAGCCTATGCCCTGATGTTCCCCAATGCCCAGTTCCTGGTGTATTTTGTGGTGCCGGTAAAAGCCAAATGGCTCGCCGTGGTATGGCTGCTGCTGGATGGATTTACTGTGTTCCAGGGCATCCGGTCCGGAAATTATTTTGGCGTTGTTATGATCGTGGGGGCGCTTCTGAATGTGGCGCTGTTTCTCATCTTTGGACGGGGAAGGCCCGGTGTACAGGGTGCCTACCGCCAGAAGAAACGAAAGGTACAGTATAAAAAGAAGGTCCGCGATGCGGCGCCGGACGGGACGATGCATAGGTGTGCCATCTGCGGCAGGACTGAGAAGGATGCGCCGGGATTGGAATTCCGCTACTGTTCAAAGTGCGATGGCAATTATGAGTACTGTTCGGAGCATCTCTTTACCCATGAACATGTTCATCATTGATTGATATTCGTTATACGAGATAACAGAAAGGGATTTACGAAGAATGCAGGAGAGTATACAGCTTTTGATATTGGTTTCACTGATCACACTGGCAGGTTTTATTCTGGTGTACTGCTTCAGGCTTCATTATGAAGTATCGGGGATACGCACATATTATAAAGAGAAGAAGATGCAGTGGGGGAATATTATTCTTCTGCTGGCAGCCGCCCTTCTGGTCAAACTGATTTTTGCCGCTGCTTATAAAGGTCATGGTACAGATATGAATTGTTTTTATGCCTGGTCGGATTTGATATTCGAGCATGGGATTGGCAAGTTTTATCATCTGGATACCTTTACCGACTATCCGCCGGGCTATATGCTGATCCTGTGGGTTGTGGCGGCGGTGCGGAAGATCTTTTCCATCGGGACGACAACGGATCTGGGGCGGGTTCTGATCAAACTGGTGCCGGTGCTCTCTGATCTGGCGGCCGGTTTTCTTGTCTATGTTCTGGCCAGGAAGAAATTTTCAGAACCATCTTCTCTGCTCCTGTCCTTTGTGTATGTACTGAATCCTGTGGTAATATTGGATTCCTCTGTCTGGGGGCAGACAGATGGTGTATTTACCCTGCTGGTGCTCCTGACCTGTTATTTCTGTATGGAGGAAAAGCGGATACCGGCCTATTTCGTATTCGCTGCCGGTGTGCTGATCAAGCCGCAGACACTGATCTTTACGCCGATTTTGATCTGGACGGTGATCGAGCAGGTATTCCGCAGAAAGACAGACAGGAAGAAAATACTTCGTGAGCTGGCAGGCGGGCTCTCCGCCATTGCCATGATGCTGCTGACGGCGCTTCCCTTCGGCCTCGGCAGGGTGGTCAGTCAATATGTGGATACCCTTGGTTCCTATGAACACTGTACAATCAATGCGTATAATATATGGGGACTCTTTGGGCTGAACTGGGCAGATCAGACCGGCAGATTTCTCTTTTTGGAGTACCGCCAATGGGGGACCTTGGCGATCCTGGCATCGGTGGCACTCAGCGGATGGATCTTTTTCCGCCTGAAGGAGGACCGGTCAAAGTATTTTCTTAGCATGAGCGTTATTGTAAGTACGATGTTTCTGTTCTCCGTCCGGATGCATGAGAGATACCTCTTCCCCGTTTTGGCACTGACGCTGTGCGGATTTCTGGTGAGGCCGGCGAAGGAACTGTTTTTCACCTTTGCTGGTTTCTCCATCGTACAATTTATCAATATATTTCATGTATATTATTATTACGTGGATTTCGAGTCCACGAATCCCAAGGGCGGCATCATAGGCTTTACCGCGCTTCTCACCCTTGCCGTCTATGGATATATGTTTACTGCAGTTTTTGCTAAGACGGGGATTCAGCCCCTGGCAGAGCGGCCTTCAAGGAAACCCCGGAAGGGCGGGGAGCAGAGTTATATCCTGAACCGTCGTTCCGGCGGAAACCAGGAGAAAGAAGAGGCTCCGTCCCATGTCCTTGCCAGCCGGAGAATGCCCCGTTTTACAAAATGGGACTGGGTGGTGCTGGGGGGCATAATGCTTGTGTATTCAGCCTTTGCCCTGTATGATCTGGGGAAGGCCCATGCACCGGAGACGGAGTGGAATTCGCAGAAACAGGGATCGGAAATTATTTTGGATCTTGGCGAAGAGAAGCATGTGGATATGATCCATACATTTCTCGGCACCTATGAGAACCGGTTTTTCACCCTGTCCTTTTCCCAGGACGGACAGTCTTATGCAGATCTCGGTACCGTGAAGGCGGCAAATGTATTTACATGGAATGAGATGCGGATCGAGAAACAGCAGGGGGAGGAGTTTGACAACAGTACCTACAATCTCCTCTATGATTACCGTTATGTCCGGCTGACGTCGCTGGATACAGAATCGGCCCTGCGGGAATTGATCATAAAGGATAAGGACGGAAATATACTGATGCCTGCCAATGCGTCAGATTATCCGGAGCTCTTTGACGAGCAGGAGGAGTACAAGGACATCATTACCTTCCGTGAGGGCACTTATTTTGACGAAATCTATCATGCCAGGACCGCCTATGAGATGACTCAGGGGCTGCGGAACTATGAGTGGACCCATCCGCCCCTTGGCAAGTTCTTTATCAGCCTTGGCATCCGTATATTTGGCATGAATCCCTTTGGCTGGCGGATCGTGGGCACGATGTTTGGCATCTTCATGCTCCCCTTTATGTATCTCTTTGGAAGAAGGCTCTTTCAGGCGAAGACATGGGCGGCGGGTGCCCTCACGTTTTTGTTTGCCTTTGATTTCATGCACTTCACACAGACAAGAATATCCACGATTGATGTGTACGGCACATTTTTTATCATAGTGATGTTCTTCTTTATGTATTGGTACAGCCAGCTAAGCTTCTACGATACGCCGTTGAAAAAGACCTTTGTCCCTCTTGGACTGAGTGCCGTCGCCATGGGACTTGGGTGTGCTTCCAAATGGACGGCAGTGTATGCGGCGGCGGGACTGGGGATTTTCTTCTTTGCCATTATGTACCGGAGGTACAGGGAGTACCGGTATGCCATGGAGGATCCTAAAGGAACCACCGCCGGCATCCGCCATGAAGATATTTTGGAGACATTTTCCGGTAAGCTTCGATGGACTCTTTTGTTCTGCGTCGTGTTCTTTGTGATCATTGCCGGGCTGATCTATCTTTTATCCTATCTTCCTTTCTCCAATGGGGAGGAAATGGGATTGTGGGAACGTATGGTGAAGAATCAGGGTGATATGTTTGGCTACCATGCGGAACTGGAGGGCGGACATCCCTATGCGTCCACGTGGTATCAGTGGCCAGTGATCTACCGGCCTATGTATTATTATTGTCAGACCCTGGCCAACGGGCTCAAGGAGGGAATCAGTGCATTTGGCAACCCCCTTATCTGGTGGGCGGGAATTCCGGCATTCGGTTATATGCTGTTCCGCATCATAAAGAAGAAGGACCGGACGGCGCTGTTTCTTGTGTTTGCCTATCTGGTGCAGTATGTGCCGTGGATGACCGTGCCCAGGTGTACTTTTGCATACCACTACTTCCCCAGCGTACCTTTTCTGGCTATGATGCTTGTGTATGTGATGGTGCGTCTGGCAGATCAGGATAAGAAGTGGTTTAAATGGATCCTTGTATACATTATTGCGGCCTTTTTGCTGTTCTTGCTGTTCTATCCTGTGCTGTCAGGAGAACCTGTGACGGAATCCTATGTCAGGGATGGGCTGCGCTGGCTGCCGCAATGGCAGCTGGTGTCCTAGATCGTCGTTCTGCTAAGAGAGAAAGAGAGGAAAATTGTGAAACAACTGATTCATGAGCTTATGAAAGGGAAGAATCTAAAGAGTAATCTTGAGAAATACAGAACGATGGCAGCTGTTTCCTATATGGAGTACGCGGCACTGGAGCTGACATTCTCTGCTTACACTATGGTTCAGGAGATCACGGAAGAGAAGCCGGAGCTGGCAGAGCGGGAGAGAGGAATGCTGCAGAGCGTCCTTGAGGCGCTGGGAGAGCTTGGCAGAAGAAGCACGGAACCGAAGGATTTGATCCCCTGGGTCAGGGAATTGAGGCAGGAGATCACAGACAGGATGGATGTTTTTACCTGTTATACCGACCGTCTGCTTGTTTATGAATATGTGCTGAACCGGATGGAATTGAAATACCTGCCAGAGGAGGAGCTGGATCAGAAGCTGGCAGCTTTTCCTGAGACGGCATATATGCAGGAGCTTACGACATGGCTTTTCTCTGACCGGGATCAGAGCATTATCCAAGAGAAGCTTCGCCTCGTGATGGGGCAGCTCCCTGTCCATATGACGAAGAACAAATTTTTTCAGAGAATCAGTGAGGCCATGACGCTGTATCAGGACGGAGACGCCGGTGCGCTGGAAAACTTTATCTATATGATCCGGACGGCGGCTGCGGTCTATGAGCCGGTGAGGTATACAGAGGAATATCCAGAGCTCCGGGATCTGCTGAAGTCTTTGGAGGCTGCGGACTACACTGGTTTGCCAGAAGCGGCCTATCATAAGCTGACGGCAGGCTTGGAAGAGGGAGCCCGTCAGATCCGTGCCCTCACAGATTTTTATTACGGCCTGCAGAAGGTGGTGAATAGTATTTTTGCCATGTGCCTTCTGCAGCGGCATCAGCAGCCGGACAGGGAGGGCAGACTGGTAAAGGCATGCCGTTCCATCTGGGTATGTCTGGCACAGCGGCAGTATCGGGATGAAATGCTGGAGCCTCTGGAGGGAAAGATTGAACCACTTCTGGAAAAGGTCAGCGCCCTTGAGTCAGTTCTGACGGAGATCCGGGCGTCTTACGGAGACGAGCTGGGGACTGCCGGTCTTACGGCCTTCTATGATGATCTTGTTCTTGTGGCGAATCTTCTGTCTGACAGCCTTTTTGTGGATCTGGAGCAGTCATCGAAGGAGGAGAGGGCAGATGCGGCGTATGTCCAGAGGAGAACGGAAGAACTGCTGGAAGAACTGCTGAAGAAACTGAATAAGGTTTCACGCCCTGTCAGGAGGGCGCTTATGGGACTGGTGCTTGAGAAGCTTCCGATGATGTTTGAAAAAAACCATGAGGTTCAGGAATACATACAGGTGAATCTTATGGGATGTCAGGATAAGGCAGAGAAATGCGTGGTAATGATGATTCTCTGGGATCTGATGCAGGAAGAGATATAAGATGGATGTCCTGCCGGCAGCCTTTGCTGCAGGGCATGGACGGATGGGAGGCAGAGATGATTCACTGGTATCATGATCTGTATATGGATCAGAAGGTCAGGGGAAATCCGCGCCGCTGCAAGCATCACATCGAGCGGTGTGCCGGAAGCCTGAGAAAGAGTTTGTCGAAGTTCTGGAAAAGCTATTACGTGATAACACTGCCCTCGAATGACAAAAATTTATTTGATATCATGGAGACAAAACAGTTTTTTTTCAGAAGATATGCGCATCTGGACCTGTATATAGTAGGCCTTGCGGAGAATTATGACTCCGCTCTGGAGCTTCTGCAGCAGATCCTGCTGGAGACGGCAGGACAGGGAGAAGAGTTTACGCTTCGGAGCAGATTCGACAAGAGTGATTTTACGGGGAAGTGACAGGATGGCAATTGTTTTGGCTGTATTAAAGTGGATCGGTATCGTACTGGGTGGAGTGCTTGGACTTGCACTCCTGTTTGGCGTTCTCGTGGTATTTGTGCCGGTCCGTTACCGTCTGTCAGGAAGTTACCGGGATGTGCTGCGCTATCAGTTTCGGGTATCCTGGCTCTGCCGTATCGTTTCCGTTGGGAAGAGAATAAATTCCGATGCGATATGGCTCCGGCTGTTTGGAATACCTGTGGTACGGCTGGCAGGAGACCGTCCGGGGACGAAAGAGAGGACGTCTGCCGGCGCAACTGGGACAGACCGGGGAGCGGGGGAAGGGAAAGCAGGATCGGAAGAACCGGAGTCCCGGCGACAGAGCGGGAAGCCTGGAGGGAACCATGATACGGGGCACGCGCAGACCGGGAAGAAAAAATCCATCTCAAAGGGAAAGAGTACATCGGGAAAGAAAAATAAGAAAAGAAAAAAAGCCTTTTCTTTTGACATACTATCGGGTATAATAAATTTTGTCAGAGATACAGAAAATAAGCGTGTTTTCAGAAAGATGCGGAATGAACTCCGCCTGCTGCTGTGCTATCTGGCACCCCGGAAGATAAATGGGCGGTTTGTGATCGGAACGGGAGATCCGGCCTCCACCGGTCTGCTGATCGGGGGGATCAGCCTTCTGCCATTTGCATATCGGGAGGGGATCGTCATTACTCCGGATTTTGATGACAGGGTTTTTGCAGCAGATGGAATGATAAAGGGACAGATACGGATATTATATTTTATCCGGCTCTGTATCCGGCTTTACCGGGACAAAGAACTGAGAAAGTTATGGAATAAGATTCAGAAGTTGAAAAAGGAGGCTGCATAATGGCAGAAAATAATTTTAGTAATACGGTGGAATCACTATTTAATGGCATGGATTCTTTTATTACAACAAAGACAGTAGTAGGAGATGCGGTTCGTTTTGATGATGGAACCATCGTTCTTCCGCTGGTGGATGTGAGCTTTGGTGTGGCTGCCGGGGCGTTTGCCAATGAGAATGGCAGTGAGACGAAGAATAATGGCGGGGGTGGTATGGGCGCAAAGATTCAGCCCAGTGCGGTTCTCGTTATCAAGGACGGGAATTCTAAGCTGGTCAATGTAAAAAATCAGGATGGCATGACGAAGATTCTTGATATGGTGCCTGGAATTGTAGAGAAGTTTTCCAAGAAAGGCGACAAGGAGAATGACGGGCAGGATAAGGAAAAAGGAAAAAAATAGCAGGCAGGGGGATTCTGTCCATAAATCAGTCTGACAGAGCTTTATTTAAAAAAACTTACAAAAAATGAAAATTTTACTTGCAAAAATATTCTTTTTTTGCTAAAATGGTCGTGTTGTCGTGTGTGAGATAAATTTTTATTATAGAGAGAGACATGCGAAGAAAAAGGTATTCAGAAGGAGGTGCTTTTCATGGCTAAATGTGCAGTATGTGGAAAAGGCGTACATTTTGGTAACGCTGTCAGCCACTCTCATAGAAGGAGTAACAAGATCTGGAAGTCAAATCTCAAATCTGTAAGAGTAAAGGTAAACGGCGGTACAAAGAAACAGTATGTATGTACTTCATGCCTTCGTTCTGGAAAAGTAGAGAGAGCATAGACAGATTAGGAAAATGAAGAGAGAAAATAAAAGAATCCTGATTCACTCTGGAAAGGGATTCTTTTTTATGTCAGAAAAATTCAGAAAAAACATTGAATAACAGCGGATAATAGGTTATAATAGCCTACGAAGAGAAAAAACATTTTCAGGGCGGGGTGAAATTCCCCACCGGCGGTAAAGCCCGCGAGCGGTATCCGAATACAGCGTACCGCTGATCCGGTGAGATTCCGGAGCCGACAGTATAGTCTGGATGGAAGAAGATGTGGAGGAATTGTTCGGTTTTATTCACATAAGGATTTATCATGCCCTGAGTATCGTCTGCCCGGGGCTTTTTCTATGGGACAGTGACGAAAGAGTGATGGAGGAAACGAGAAGTGACAAAGTATGAATATATGCAGCTGGCCATCGAACTGGCCAGGAAAGGCATGGGGCGCACCGCGCCCAATCCCATGGTGGGCTGTGTGATCGTTAGGGATGGAAAGATAATGACAGACGGATTTCATGAACAGTATGGAGGATATCATGCGGAGCGCAATGCTCTGCTGCGCTGTGAGGAAGACCTCACGGGAGCAGATCTCTATGTGACTCTGGAGCCATGCTGTCATCAGGGACAGACGCCGCCCTGTACCGATATCATCCTGGAACGGGGAATCGGCAGGGTGTATATCGGGGCGATGGATCCCAACCCCAAGGTGGCAGGTAAGGGAGCACAGATTCTGCGGGAGCATGGCGTGGAAGTGGAGACGGGGATCCTGGAAAAGGAATGCCTGGAGTTGAACGAAGTGTTTATGCAGTATATCGCCACCGGGATTCCCTATGTGGCCATGAAGTATGCCATGACGATGGATGGTAAGATCGCTACTTATACTGGGGATTCCAAATGGGTGACAGGGGAAGTGGCGCGCCGCCATGTGCACGAGCTGCGGAAACGCTACAGCGCCATTATGGTTGGGATCGGCACCGTTCTGGTGGATGATCCGATGCTGAACTGCCGGATCGAGGAGGGTGTGGATCCGGTGCGTATCATCTGTGATTCCCGCCTGCGGATTCCGTTAGAAAGTCAGATCGTACAGACGGCCAAGGGGATTCCCACTATAGTGGCATATGCCTCCGGGGATCCGAAGAAGGAAGAGGATCTGAGGAAGGCCGGTGTGGAGCTGATACAGATCAATGAACATGGAAGGGTTGATTTTGCAAAGCTTCTGGCGGAGCTCGGACAGAGAAAGATCGACAGCGTCCTGATCGAGGGCGGCGGGACCTTTCATGGCACGGTGCTTAAGAGCGGCATGGTAAACCGTATCTTCTGTTATATCGCTCCCAAACTGATCGGGGGTAAGGAAGCCAGATCTCCGGTGGAGGGAGATGGATTTTCCTATATGAGGGAGGCATTGGAGATGACAGATTCGGAGATCATAAAGCTTGGCGGGGATATCTGTATCACCGGATGCGTCAGAAAGGAGGAGGCGTCATGTTTACCGGAATCGTAGAGGAGATCGGTGAGATCATTCGTATCGAGAGAGGCAGCCGGTCTGCCATCCTTCACATACGCTGTCAGAAGGTGCTGGAGGGCACCCAGACGGGAGACAGCATTGCGGTAAACGGGGTATGCCTTACAGTGACCTCCCTGAAGGAACGCGGCTACACGGCCGATGTCATGGCAGAGACTCTTGGTCGCAGTTCGCTGGGGACATTAAGGCCCGGCAGTCGGGTGAATCTGGAGCGGGCGATGCCGGCGGACGGACGGTTTGGCGGTCATATCGTGGCGGGGCACATCGACGGCACCGGGATAGTACAGGAGGTTGACCGGGATGAAACTGCTGTCTGGTACCGCATCATGGCGGAACCGCAGGTGCTCCGGTATATTGTGGAGAAGGGATCCGTCACGATAGACGGGATCAGCCTGACGGTAGCAAAGGTGACGGGGAAGGATTTCAGCGTGTCTGTCATTCCCCATACGCAGGCGAATACTGTGCTGTCTGACAGAGGGGCGGGGGATCTCGTGAATGTGGAGACAGATATCATAGGCAAATATGTGGAAAAGCTTTTGCTGCCCCAGGAGACGCCGCAGAAGAAGAGCCGTCTGACCGTGGAATATCTGGCGGAGAATGGGTTTTCGTAGACACCCGGGAGGTGATTGCCGCCGGAGGCGGTTTGTAGGTTTAGAGAGAGGAAAAAGGAGGAAGACAGCAATGGCAGAACTGGCAACGATAGAGGAAGCACTGGAGGACATCCGAAATGGCAGGATCATCCTTGTCATCGACGATCCGGACAGGGAAAATGAAGGGGATCTGATCTGTGCGGCTGAGTTTGCAACGACAGAGAATGTAAATATGATGGCGACCCATGCAAAAGGTCTGATCTGTATGCCGATGAGCAGCGGGCTCACAGAAAAACTCGGTCTGGATCAGATGGTGGCAGTCAATACGGATAATCATTCTACGGCTTTTACTGTTTCCATCGATCATGTGGAAACTACCACCGGCATCTCGGCAGTGGAGAGATCCCTTACAGCGATGAAATGTGTCAGTGAGGATGCAAAACCGGAAGATTTCCGGCGGCCCGGTCACATGTTCCCGCTGGAGGCACGGGAAGGCGGCGTGCTGAAGCGCGCAGGGCATACGGAAGCTACGGTGGATATTATGAAACTGGCAGGTCTGAAAGAGTGCGGGCTCTGCTGTGAGATCATGCGGGAAGACGGCACGATGATGAGGACTACCGAGCTTTTGGAGTTTGCGAAGGAACATGATCTTCGTGTGATCACCATTGAACAGCTGATCCGCAGGAGACTGGAGAAGGAAAGCCTTGTGAGACGGGAGGCAGAGGCGAAGCTTCCCACGAAATTTGGGGATTTTACAATTCACGGATATGAGAATATCTTAAACGGGGAACATCATGTGGCTCTAACCATGGGAGATATTATGGATGGGGAGCCGGTTCTCTGCCGGGTTCATTCGGAGTGCCTGACCGGTGATGTGTTTGGGTCCAAACGCTGCGACTGTGGGGAACAGTTGGAAAATGCCATGAGGATGATCGCAAAGGAGGGGCGTGGCGTGCTTCTCTATATGCGGCAGGAAGGCCGCGGCATCGGCCTGATCAATAAACTGAAAGCATATGAACTACAGGAACAGGGCTATGATACAGTGGAAGCAAATGTGAAGCTGGGATTTGCACCAGATCTGAGGGAATATGGCATCGGCGCTCAGATCCTGTATGATCTCGGGGTGAGAAAGCTGCGCCTTCTCACCAACAATCCCACGAAGATCGCCGGCCTGGCCGGATACGGGATCAGTATAGAGGAACGCGTGCCCATTGAGATGGAGCCGCAGCCGGAGGATTACAAATATCTGGTGACGAAGCAGGAAAAGATGCAGCATATGACACACTATAATGTGAAATAATGGAGGAAATGAGCATGAGAACTTTGGAAGGAAATGTAATTGGAAATGGTATTAAGGTGGGGATTGTGGCGGCAAGATTTAATGAATTCATCGTGAGCAGGCTGATCGGCGGCGCCGAAGATGCACTGGTGCGCCACGGTGTGGATACCGATGACGTGGATCTGGCATGGGTGCCGGGGGCTTTTGAGATTCCGGTGGTGGCACAGAAGATGGCGTCTTCGGGTAAATATGACGCTGTGATCTGTCTGGGGGCTGTGATCAAGGGCTCCACTTCCCACTATGACTATGTGTGCGCCGAGGTCAGCAAGGGCATTGCGGCAGTGGGGCTGAACACAGGGATTCCTGTGATGTTTGGAGTGCTCACCACCGATAACATTGAGCAGGCCATCGAACGTGCCGGTACGAAAGCCGGCAACAAAGGATATGATGCGGCATGTTCCGCCATTGAAATGGTAAACCTGATGAAAAATATTTGACCATTTACTGCCTGAAGATGTAGATACGCTTTGCGGGTATGGAGAAATACAACGGTTCCTCTATATAATAGTGAAAAAAGAAGAGGAAGTATTTTTTCATGAACCGATTAAAGCAGTTGCGCATTGAGAAAAATATAACGCAGGAAGAACTGGCGTTTCAATTGCATACATCCCAGCAGCGTATCAGTAAGCTGGAGCGCCATCTTATTCCACTGAGTGAGCCGATGATCGAGCGTTGTGTTAAGATTTTTGGCGTGACGGCAGATTATCTTCTGGGGATCAGTGATGTGCAGGTGGAGATTGAGCTTGGCATATCCTGTCCCAATGAGGTTCCGGATGTTCAGCTCCAGGAGTTCTTATACTATTTTGGGGCTCTGGATGAGAAAAAACGCGAGCTGCTTCTTGGAATAGCAAAGGTGATCGCAGACGAAACAGAATGTTACAGGAAACGGTCCGGTTTGTGAAAAGAGGTAACAGGGGATAAAGTTAAAGGGTGGTATCCACAGAATTGTGTGGGTACCGCCCTTTTTATATATTATTCGGTATAGTTTACCAGTTCATCCAGCATTTTGGGGAGATCGGCATCCATATTTTCATCGCTGAACTGACAGGTACCGACTGCCTTATGTCCGCCGCCGCCATATTTCAGCATAAGACGGCCTACATTTACATTGGATGTTTTATTTAAAATGCTGTAACCGACTGCGGCAGAGCATCCCTTGCCGCCCTTTCCATTTACGATCCAGCAGGATATGTTCTGTTCCGGGTATAGACTATAGATCATAAAGCGGTTGCCGGAATAGATCGGATCAACACCCCGGAGATCGGTGATGATAACATCCTTTTCGATCCGGGTATGTGCTTTGACCATTTCCTGAAATTTTTCGGCCTGTTCGTGGTAGATCTCGATTCGCTCGATCACATCAGGAAGGGCCAGGATTTCATCTGTCGTCATTGTCCGGCAGGCATCAATGAGCTTTTCCATCAGCTGGTAATTGGATATGCGGAAATTGCGCCATCGCCCCAGTCCAGTACGGGGATCCATAATGTAACCCACCAGGATCCAGCCGGTGGGATGCAGGATCTCATCGATGGTGAGGTTGGCGGAATCTACCTTATCTACCGCCTCCATCATATCATCAAACTGTGGAAATTTATCCCTGCCTCCATAATATTCATAAATAATACGGGCGCAGGATGGGGTAATGCGGCTCTCACCTTTATATTTTCCTTCCAGCTGCTGTCGTTCATGTTCACTGGAATGATGGTCGAACCAGAGCCCGCATCCCGGTACAAATGGTACATTGGCAAGGCAGTCATCCTCAGTGATCTCAATCAGACCATCCTGCAGATCTTTTGGGTGGGCAAATTTCCAGTGATCGATGATCCCTGCTTCCTTTAACAGGGCAGCACATGCCAGTCCATCAAAATCAGACCGTGTAACTAATCTCATTTCTAAACAAACCTCCATTCTTACGATTCTCTAAAAGCATTATTAAATCATTATACTATAAATTCGATGTCAGGGCAATGGAAGATAAAAATTTTCAAAATTTTTTGTAGGGACGAGATTTTTCAAGGTAAATGCAACACTCTGTTGCAGTAACTCTGAAAAATGCCTGTGTTGCATTTACTCTGACAGATATTTCTGGTAAAACATACACTGTCCCTC
>CAJSYQ010000043.1 GCA_910574015.1 Eubacteriaceae bacterium
AGCATGGTCAAAAAGTTTTGAAACATCTTCAAATTTTTCACCAAACTTTGCAGCCATTGTATCATCGATACACAGAAAAACAGGCTGGGAAGTCAGGTTTTGCGGTATTATTTTCAAAACCATTGCAGCAGTCACATTCATAAACCTGAAGCAGTCAGCCTTTGCATAGGAACAGGCATAATAAAAGGCATTCAGTGATTTTTGGGTAATCCCTGTCAGGAAATGCCTGTACAGGGAGCGGATGGAATACGCCGACTCCATAGCCAGGATGGACAGCACCAGCAGAAACAATGTTTCAATAGTCGGCATGGAAAAAGTTTTAAAATAAATATAAAAATAACGGTACAGTCTACCAATTAGATTATTTTTGTTATATAATAAGTTTGACGTACAAGGTCACTCTCTTTCGTATTTTATTGTGTGCAAACTTATTATACAATAGAAAGTGCCTTGTGCGTTATTATATTTTTAAAAAGTTGTAAAGTGGTGTTACTTTTCTCAATAGCACTTTTTTCATAATTGTATTATTCGCTTTGACGCATTATAATATCAGTTATGAAGGAGGTTATTTCAATGTTTGATTACATGAATGTAAAAGAAGCGGCTGAAAAATGGGGATTATCCGAACGGAGAATACAGGTATTATGTGCTACTAACCGAATCCCTAATGTAATGCGAATCAGCAATGTGTGGCTAATTCCAAAGACTGCATCAAAACCCAAAGACGGGCGTTTTAAGAAAAGAGATAAGGAGGAATCGAACAATGAGTAAAATTTTATTGGTTGAAGATGATATGGAAATCAGTACCATGCTAAAGAATTTTTTGCACACAGAAAAATTTGAGGTAATTACAGCGTATGATGGCAAAAATGCCCTCGACAGGTTCTTTTCGGATAGTTTCAGTCTGGTTTTGCTTGATTTGATGATTCCTCAAATAAGCGGAATTGAAGTCATGGAAAAAATCAGAGAAAACAGCACTGTCCCGATTATTATTATATCGGCAAAAGATACCGATTCTGATAAAACGCTTGGTTTAGGTTTGGGAGCAGATGATTATATAACGAAACCGTTTTCTGTCACAGAAGTATTGGCAAGGATAAAAGCAAATATCCGAAGAACTACACAGTATGCTGCAAGTGCAACAGAACAGCAGCCAATACTTCAAACGGGAAACCTTGTCATGCATCTGAATGAGTATTCAGTAACAAAAAACGGCTGTAAAATAGAGCTTACATCAAAAGAATTTGAAATTTTAAAGCTGTTATTGCAGAATCCAAAGAAAGTATATACGAAAGAACAGATTTATTCCCTTGTCTGGAATGATACCTATTATGGTGATGAAAATGCTGTCAATGTCCATATCAGCAGATTGAGGAATAAAATAGAGGATAATCCTCGTGAACCGCAGTATGTGATTACGGTATGGGGAATTGGATACAAATTGGGGGGAGTGAAATGATGAGCGATAAAACAATCATATTCTTTTTGGCAGTTGTCTCCTGCTTATTATTCCTTGTGGTTTTATACCAGCGTTTTGTTTTTGGCAGGGGAATACAGTCAAAGATAAGACGGATAAATAAAAAATTGGAGGAAATTTTAGAAAATGGAAGTGACGAGAAAGTAATGGTATTTACGGACAACCCTGTTTTGATGGAATTAGGGGGGCAAATCAACCGCCTGCTGATAGACCGTCAGAAAATAAGGGCAGATTTTAAAAGGGAAGAAATTTCATCTAAAAAGATGTTGGCAAATATCTCCCATGACATAAAAACACCTCTAACGGTCATATTGGGTTATCTGGAAATTATGCGCTTGAACCATGCAGATAATGAGATGTTGAAAAAAGTAGAAACAAAAGCGAATCAAGTTATGAACCTTATCAATCAGTTTTTTACATTGGCAAAACTGGAGTCTGGCGATACAAATATAAATCTTGGCAAAGTCAATATCAACGAGATATGCAGGGAGAATGTTTTGGAGTTTTACGATATTTTATTGCAGAAAGATTTCGATGTTGATTTGTTTATTCCAGAAACAGCTATTTTTGTGCAGGGGGAGAAAGAAGCCCTGCACAGGATTTTATATAATTTATTGTCAAATGTAATACGCTACGGCTCCGACGGAAAATATTTAGGAGTTTTTTTGCGTCAAGACAAGAGCAATGTATATATTGATGTGGTTGATAAAGGGAAAGGGATTGAACAGGAATTTGCATCGAATGTGTTTGACAGGCTCTATACAATGGAAGATTCCAGAAACAGGGAAATACAAGGGAACGGATTAGGCTTAACGATTGCGAAGAACCTTGCAAAGCAATTAGAGGGCGATATATTTTTAAACAGCATACCGAATGTCAAAACAACTTTTACAGTAAGCCTCAAAAAAATAACTTATTAAATTCCCTGCGAAAGAAATTCGTAAGAATTAGTCAAGAGTTTTGAAAATCTATATCGCTATAATGATATTCATAAAACACCTTTGGGCGTATTGCTATGTCCGAAAAAGGCGTTACTAAGGAAACGCCCTACGGGTATCCCTCTATGCCAAAAAGCTGGCAACATTAAGGAAAGGAGGCAAAAAATGTCTTATATTTTGCAAACAAGCCATCTAAGCAAAACAATAGATGGGAAACAGTTAGTCACAGATGTGAATATCCATGTAAAGAAAGGTGAGGTATATGGATTTTTAGGACCGAACGGGGCAGGAAAAACCACGGTGATGAAGATGCTTACAAACCTTTGGAAACCGACAAGCGGCACGGCCTGGCTGTTTGGGAAAGCATTGGAAAAAAACTCTTACGAGGTGCTGAAGCGTATGGGAAGCATCATTGAATTTCCTACATTTTATGACCATATGAGCGGAAAGGACAACTTACAGCTTCATTGTGAGTATATGGGATATTATAACAAAGGCAGCGTGGAGGAAGCACTCGGGATGCTTGGGCTTTCGGATGCGGCGGATAAGCCTGCGGGCAGCTATTCTTTAGGAATGAAGCAGCGTCTGGGGATTGCCCGTGCCATATTGTGCAAGCCAGAGTTAGTTATCCTTGACGAGCCGACAAATGGTTTAGACCCCGCAGGAATGAAGCAAATCAGAGATTTGTTTCGGATGCTATGTACCGAGTATGGAATGACGCTTATGATATCCAGTCATCTTCTCCCAGAAATAGAAAGTATTGCCGATACGGTTGGCGTTATCCATCATGGAAAGATGATGAAAGAAATATCCATGAAAGAAATTGCGGAAACAAATACGGCGTATATCGAGCTTGCCGTAGAGGATACAAAGAAAGCGGCGTATGTTTTAGCTGAAAAAATGCAGTTAAGTAATTTTAAAATCGTAAACGATTCGGGGATTCGTATTTATGAGCAGGGTGTCACCACACAAAAGATTTCGAGGGAATTGATGGCAAATGATGTAGAGATTGCTTCCATCAGCCAACATACCGAAACATTGGAGGACTATTTCTTAAAAATTACATCGGAGGTGGGAAAATCATGTTAAAGCTTGTCAGACTTGAATGGAAAAAGAATAATATCGGGAAATATATCAAAGGCGTAATCATTATGGCGGCTCTGCTTGGCTTATTTGTTTTTGCGTTAGCGTTTTTGGGTATTGCCAACGACCCCGACGGAACACTGGACGCTGCGCCTGGGACAGATGCAATCTCCGCTCCCATTGAATTATTTACCAGCATGGCTTTTCTTATTTACACCAGTGTAATGTTGGCATCCTTTATTGTAAGCGCATATAAAAACAAGACCATGAATCTGATGTTTTCCTACCCTATTAAGCGGCAGAAAATCTTAGCTTCCCAAATGATTGCGGTCTGGACTTTTAATTTTGTCGCACTCATTTTAACAAAACTGGTAATTTATATGTGCGTGTTCTTTGGGGCAAAATTTATGCAGTCATCCTTTGTCGTTGATTTTTCAATAGGCAGCCTGTCATTTTATATACAACTGATACTAAAATCAGTGGTAATCGTCAGCATGAGCTTTATTGCCCTGTTTGTCGGGATGGCTTTAAAATCTTCAAAGGCAACGATTGTCACTTCATTTTTGCTGATTTTTCTCACGCAGGCGAACATTGGCGATTTCACAATGGCAGGCAACGCAGTATTTCCTATTATTTTGACGGCTATTTCTTTGCTTTTTGCCGCTTTGTCAATCATAAATGTGGAAAGCAAAGATTTAATGTAGGAGGCGGGGTTATGAATGTGAAAAAAATACTGTTAGCGGGGATTTTAGTGATAGCTTTTGGCATATGCGGATGTGGAAACAAGGAAAAAATAGATTCTAACGAGGAATTTTCGGCGGAAGGCATTTCAGAAATTGTATTGGATATTTCCTCTTGGAATTTAAAAGTGATGGCTTCCAGTGATGACAAAGTACACATAGCCTGCGAGGGAAAAGTCGAAAATGACCGTGATATGCAGGTTGTGCAGAAAGATGGAAAACTAATGGTACAGCAGGATGATGATACGGACAAAAATCTGGCGGAGCAATTTTCGTTTGGTGAAGCAGGGAAGATAATACTGTATATTCCTAAAGATAATGCTGTTTCATTATCCATGAACAATGGTTCGGGAGAGATGGAGTTGGAAGCGGTCAGCATTTCCACTTTGTCCTTGAACAACCAGTCTGGCTATGTAACGATGTCTGATTTCATAGCTGAAAGCGTAAAAATAAAATCTCTTTCAGGCGATATTAAAATAACAGATGCTTCATGTACGTATTCTAATATCAATACAGAATCTGCATATGTTACTATGAAAAATGCAGTTATTGGAAAGGCTGCTGTTTCGACAGATTCTGGCGAAGTGAATATAAGCAACATAAACAGCTATGATTCCCTGTCCGTAGAAACGGGTTCGGGAGATATATCATTGACCCATGAAACGATGCCAGATAATTTATCCTGCCATATATCCAGTGGCTCGGACGATGTAACCGTACAGCTTAAAAATGCGGAATTCAGTACCGATACGGACGGATGCAAGGATGGGAGCATCGGAAAGGGAGAAAACAGTTTATCTATCATGAGCAACAGCGGAACAGTAATTGTAAAATAGTTTTGGAGTGTAGAAAGATATGGAACGGTATCATTGGATATATTGCCCTATATGCGAAAATAAGACACGCATGAAAATAAGGGAAGATACAGAAATAAGGAACTTCCCTCTGTATTGCCCGAAATGCAGGCAAGAAAGTTTAATCAATGTAAAATCATTAAAAGTAGTTGTTATGAAAGAGCCAGACGCACAGACGCAGAGCCGATGAACTTGTGAGAAATGATATAGTTTATCGGCTCTATTTTTATATAAACATAGGCTGAACAAGCCCACCGAATAAAAAAAACGATGTTTCGGTGAGCTGCTTTGCAATGCTTTGAAATCTCTCCGACTTCGCTTTTTGAAGTTTGGAGGGATTTTTATTGCCTGCAAATAGCAATTTCCATTTACATATATCATATCGGGGATGGGTGGACAGCCTGTTAAAAAAATCCTTGTCAGTGCAAGGGGGTTTTCTACCCAAGAAGTAGAAGTCAAATCTCTATATATAAGAACCAAAATATCTATAAACCGTAAAGGTACGACAGCCTTTGCGGTCGCCAGATAAGGATGTTTTTATGTAGGATACAGTGTAACTCTGTAAAAGGGGTTACACCGTATCATTTTCTTACGCCACAAATTTGAAGTCCTGCGGATTATTCCGTATTTCTTCCATCGTGGCAAGAATTTCTTTTTCGGTGGGAATATCTATCATCCCTACCGCCGTAAAATAAATATCTACCTTCACATGGCTGTGACCGCTGGATTTGTCGCTGTTGTGGACTTCGATACGCTCAATCAGCGAATTGACAAGTGTAGGGGTAAGTTCTTTAATGTCGGTCATTTCCCGCAAAGTGCGTAAGACAAGCCTTAAATCCATTACCCGCTGTTCGGCGTTCTGCAAGGTCTGGCGGTTTTCTTTCACTTCCTGCGTTAATGCTTTCTGTTCCTTTTCATAGTTCTGAAGCATTTTAGCAAAGCGTTCATCAGAGAGTATGCCGCCTGCGTTCTGCTCAAATACTTTTTCAATCAGCCTGTCGATTTCCGCTATCCGCTTTGTGCCGTTCTCAACCGCCTGCTGAAGCTGTTGGTATTCCTTCTGCCGCATGGCGTTGTTTTTCTTTGCTAGCAGATACAGGAATACCGGTTCATAGCAGCGGACAAAATCGGATAAGTCGCTGACCGCTTCCAGCACAAGCCTTTCAAGGACAATATTACGGATATAGTGCATGGCGCAATTCCCTCTGCCGGATTTATATTGGGAACAGCGGAAATGCTCCTGTTTCCGTTTCATGCTCTTGGCGGCTACAAAGTGCATTTTCGATTTGCAGTCGTAGCAGTAGAGCAGTCCCGAAAAAAGGCTCGTCCTGCCGGTTTTCGTCGGTCTGCGCTTGTGTTTGCGGAGTTCCTGCACCTTCAGCCATTGTTCCTCGGGGATGATGGCTTCCTGCATATCGGGGATGATTTGGTAATCCTCCTCGTTGTTCTGGATTCTCTTATGGACTTTGTAACTGACGGTAGTGCTTTTAAAATTAACGGCGCAGCCAGTGTACTGCCTGTTTTCAAGGATATAGCCGACGGTCGCCTGTTCCCATCCATAAGGATTTTTCGGGAGTTTTTGTGCGTGTTTTCTGCCGATGGATTCAAAATAGGCAACGGGAACGAGTATTTTTTCTTCCTCAAGCTGCCTTGCAATCTGCATCGGGCCTTTCCCTGCAAGGCACAGGGCATAAATCTTTTTAACGGTTTGTGCCGCTGGCTCGTCAATAATCCATTGTTTCGGGTTATCTTCCGATTTTTTGTACCCATAGGGTACGATGGAAGCGATACGCTCGCCGTGTTCCGCTTTGGACTGCCACACCGCACGGATTTTCTTAGAGGTCTGCGCCGCATACCATTCGTTGAAAATATTGTGGAAGGGCATCATCTCCACGCCGTCGCCGGTCAAAGTGTCCACACGCTCCTGTATGGCGATAAAGCGGATGCCGAGGGACGGATACACCACCTGCGTAAGCCTGCCCATTTCCACCTGTTCGCGCCCGAAGCGTGAGAGGTCTTTGACGATAATCGTACCGATTTCACCGTTCTCCGCCATACGCTCCATACGCATAAAATTCGGTCTTTGGAAGGTCGTACCCGACACGCCGTCATCTACGAAAAACATCGTATTTGCAAAGCCTTCTTTGTGGGCGTAATCTTGTAAAATCTGCTTTTGGTTCGTTATGGAATTGGATTCTTCGTCTTTGTTATCGTCGTCAACCGATAGTCTACAGTACAACGCCGTGATTTTTTCTTCTGTCTGCCCGTTTAATTTTGCTGTTGTCATAAAAATAATCTCCTTTCCGACAACCGGGCATAGCAAAGGCAAGGTTATCTTACTATACCCAGTTATCTTTTTCCAATGTGCAATATTAAATCAGTTTTTCGGACAATATCAGTTCCTTAAACTGTTTCAATACGCTTTGTTTTCCTTTCTTGCTGAAATGGGTATTGACCTCATAGGTCGTGCCGCCAATTTTTAATGAAAACTCGTTTTCCCCACTGAAACGCACTAATTTTCCGCTTTCAATGCGGGTATCGGGACTACGGATCAGTATTTGCTGAGATAAATTGATTTTCTCATTTTCATCTATCGGCTCAGGCGGCAGCACATAAATTTCATTCGGATTAACCGTAAAATTTTCCAACTTTTTCATACCCGCACCTTACCTTTCGTCACGGCTGCTTCGCCTGCGTTCCAGTTTTCTGTTGTACTCATAAAGCAGCTTCAGAATCGTGTCCGTCATCTGTTTTTGCGTAAAGTTTTTCGGGAAAAATCCCTTTAAATCCTGTACCTTAAAGCTGATGCGCTCGGTCTGGTTTGTCTTTTGCTCTGACATGATTTCATAAATACTATCCGAGGAAAGCGTATTCTGCTGAGCCTGTTTCTTCATGCGGATACTCTGTGCGTGGGAGGGTGTGCAGTCATTCAGGCTCATTGCGTCAAGCAATATTTTCTGCTGTTCTTTGGAGAGGTAGGACAGCTCCACGGCGGGGCTGAGTGCGACAATGCCCTCGTCAACCTTGTCAAGCAGTTCGGGGATAAGATAAGTCAGACGGATATAGCGGAACACTTGGTCACGGCTCTCATTCTGTGATTTTCCTATTTCGGCGGCGGTATCCGACTTTGTCGCAGCCTGCGACAAAGTTAAATCCGTTCTCCTGCCCTGTGCTTTCATTGCATCCATTTTCATTTTGTAGGCAAAGGCTTTTTCGCTTGGGAGCAGCCTTTCACGGTGCAGGTTGCTGTCTACAACCGCAATCACCGCTTCGTTTCGGTCAAGGGGATAAATTAAAGCAGGCACTTCGGAAAGTCCTGCTTTTATGGCGGCGTGTAAACGCCTGTGTCCGCTTATCACTTCATATTCATCTGTGCTTTCAATCGTTCTTACAATCAGCGGGGAGATAATGCCTTGCTGTCTGATACTTTCGATAAGGTTGCCCATATCTTCATCATCCAGTACCTTAAAGGGATGTCCCTCAAAAGTACGGAGTTTATCTACTTGGATATTCGCTGCCTTTTTCTTCGGCGGGGTATTGGTTTTAATTTTGGTATTTGTCATCGTGCATGTCTTCTTTCCTTATTTTTGGTTATAACGGCGGTTTCCGCCTGCCGTTCGGTTTCAATTACTTCTTCCAGCTTCGGTATTTTTTCAAGGACAGCCTTTGCAAGGTACAATTCCGCCCGCAGAGGTTTTATCTTGGCGGAGATTTCCCTTGCCTGTGCATTTGATTTCCCACTTTTCTTATGGCGGTTGCGGTTGTAAACTGACTGCCTTTCTTTTTCCAAATCGGAAATCTGCCCACGCTTTTCGCTGATAAAAGAAACAAGCTCCTGCGGGGAATCAATGTTATTCTCACATAGGAGCTTGTATTCTTTCAGCGTTTTATCTAATTTTACAATTTCCTGCCGCATGGCGGGGGAGAGCGGACGGGGAGTTTCGGGGGCGGTATTGTTTCCCGTAATCAGCCTGCAAAGTTCAATCACAAGGGCAAAAAGTATCTGTATGCCGTCCATGCGCTGTATTTTATGGTACTCGATTTCGAGCGTAAGGAGCGGCGTATATTTCGGCTTGTGGAATGGGATATAGCCAACGTGCCGCTGATTGTCAAGCAGCTTTGCCCTGATTGCTTCGGGCGTGTATTCTTTTCCAAGCCGGTCTAAGCGGACTGCCCTCTGCCAGCCTGTCCCTTTTACGGAATAATGGGCGAAGTTTTCATCGCGGCAGATTTCATAGCCCATATCCTTTAAACGGATTTCAAAAGCCTTGAAGCTGGCGGACTGGGCGAGGGCGGCGTCAATATCTGCTTTCAAAATCTCCCGATGTGACAGCCCGCCGTTTTGTTTCCGCCAGTATTCTTTTTTGCTTCCGCCGTAAAACTCTGCGTCTTTCAAGATGCTTTTCCCATGTTCCACACATACGGCGTCAGAGATTTCACGGAGTTTATGGTGGTCGGAGATATGGTTTTCAAATTTCCTGCCCGTCTTAAAGGAGACGGAATTTACAACAAAATGATTATGGACATTGTCTGTATTAAGATGAGTGGTAACAACAATTTCATATTCGTTTCCCCACATCCGTTTTGCGGTTTCCAGTCCGATTTTGTGCGCTTCTTCGGGCGTGGTTTCGCTGGTCTGAAAGCTCTGATAACCGTGGTATGCCACATTGCCGCCCGTTTTCCCGAAGCGTTTTTTCGTTGCCGTCATACGCTCATACGCCCGCTTTGCATTGCAGTTGATGCCGCTGACATACATACGCTCATCGGTCTTTTTGTCATTGGAAACATACCGCAGGGCGGCGTATAAATCGCTGTCCACATACCTTTTATCAATGGTTTTGTCGGGATTCTCCGCATAGTCAATCACTTCCTTCAGCCTGTCTTTGACAGGCCAGAAGCCGGTAGTCGCCATTTATACCACCAGCCTTTCACGCTTTGGCAGTATCAGTTCTTCGGTAATGCTGTCAATGAGTCCAATAATTTTTTCTTCCGTATCCGCTGTAATTTTGCCTTCGACAGCGACGCAGAGTTCGTCCAGCTTATCGTTAAAAGAGAAGAATATTTCGGGCAGGACGGCTCTCGGCATATATCCCAAAGCACGCTGGCGGAGATACTCTGACATGGAAAGCCCGCACTTTTTGGCGTTCTGCTCAATGATATTTTTTTCTTTTTCGCTCACACGGATAAATAAATTTTTGTTCTTGGCTTCGTTCATGATATCAGTCCTTTCTTTGATTTCTTTAACGGGTTTTAGGGTGTCCCTAAAGTGAAATCGGAGCAGCCTTCCGATTTTGGTGGAAACTGTCAATACAGTTTCCCTGCTTGCTGCGGTATGCGACACCCTTTCTGCCGCATACCATCTGTTGTTTTCCGCCGGTCTGTCTGAACATCGTTTTTCTGTCCCTGCCCCCATCTCAGGCGGCGTTGTTTCGCTCACTCTCCGAAAAAAGAGGTTATCGCAAAATCATATCCCATTCAGTCGGTCATTCAGTTGTAACCGGCATTTGGGCAGCAAAAAAAGCCGGCACATCAATGTGTACCGACCAATACAAAAGGATAGACTTACCCCTTGCGGTTTTGGTTTCACAATGATGTAACCGGCTTTGAGATTCAAAGTCGAAACTGTCTTTTACGCTTGACCTCCGCCGACAGTTCAAGGTGGCAATGGCAGCGGCGGTATTTACTTTTCGCATACCGCAGGCGTGTACGGTGCAAAGCCGTACCCCAATATTCTGTGAAGATATGTAATTGGTTGTGATTCTCCTGAGAGATAGTTTATTATACTGGAGAAAACAAGTGTTTGTCAATACTTTCCAAAAAGTTTTTGAATAATTTTTTTGGAAAGTGGGAATAATATTTAATTTTAGTGAAATCCAGAAGTTAAATTTATATGACATGTACGATTGACACGCAAGTTTAGAAAAGTGTTAGTGCTTAGTTGTTGCAATTCTTCTAATTATACGCTATAATGAATACGTGCATTATTTATTTTTTGTATGTGGAAAGTTGGTGTCTGCTTGAATAAGAAAGAAATCATACAAAATGTGATTGAAAATAACGGTGGTATTGCAAAAACTTCAGACTTTGCGGATAAAGGAATAAATAAATACGAGGTAGCAGCTTTTTGTAAAGAAGGCGTTATTGAGAGGATTCGAAGGGGATTTTATCAGCTTCCGCAGAGCAATGACACGATGGAGGAACAGTTCATACATGAGCTTCTTCCGCAAGGGATTATTTGCGTGGAGTCTGCATTATTCCATTATGGATACAATGATTTTTCTCCCCGTGAATGGTCGATTGCCGTACCAAGAACAGCGTCCCGTGTCGTAAAGAATATTGTAGAATTTCCGATGAAGGCATACTATATTCAAAAAGACTTTCTGACAATCGGAAAATCTGTGGATAGTTTTAACGGTGTGACATTGTCCGTGTATGACCGGGAGAGAACCATATGCGATTGCTTTAAGTACCGCACAAAACTTGATAATGAAATTTTCAATAAAGCTGTCAATGCTTACGCTGCTGATGAAAAAAAGAACCTTGCAAACTTGTCAAAATACGCAAAGGAAATGAAACTGTATACAAAAGTTATGAATGTAATGGAGGTACTGCTCAATGGCTGATATTGCTGCATCTGTGCTTGCAAGATTAAAAAACAAGGCAAAAGAAAGCGGACGAAGTTATCAGCTTTGTCTGCAACTCTTCTGTCAAGAGGAATTCCTGCGCCGTTTGGAAAAATCACAATATGCGGAAAATCTTGTGCTGAAAGGCGGATTGTTCATTTATTCCGTTACCGATTTTGACAGCCGTGTGACGGTAGATGTAGATTTTCTTCTTCGGAAAGTTCCCAACACTCCTAAACAGTTACAGACTGTAATAGAGACAATCATCTCCACGCCTACAGGCAATGATTTTGTGACTTTTGAGATTAAAGATATTGCCCCTATTGCCGTTGCAAAGAAGTACGCCGGTATTGGGGTTTCTCTTGTGGCTCGAATTAAAAATACGAAAACGCCATTTAGTATTGATTTCGGGGTGGGTGATGTTATCGTGCCGAAGCAGGAAAAGAGGAAGATTCCAACGCAGCTTGATGATTTTACTGCGCCGACAGTAAATACCTACTCTCTTGAAACAACGATAGCCGAAAAGATTGACGCTATCCTAAGTCTTATGGAATTTTCCAGCCGCATGAAAGATTATTACGATATTTATTATCTTGCAAATAAATTTGATTTTGACGGAGCAACGCTGACAGAAGCATTGCGAAAGACATTTGAAAATCGTGGACATACCTTTACAGCGGAACAGTTTGAGCAAGTTATGGCATTTGATAGCGATGATGCAATGCAGAAAAAATGGAAAGCCTTTGTCCGTAAGATTGACACAAAAACGGATGATTATAGTACCGTGTTAAAAACAATAAAAACCTTCTTGATAAAACCGTTTACAGCGGCGGTTGTATGCAAAGAATTTAATGAAAAATGGTCTGCCAATAATGGCGAGTGGATGTAAAGGAGAGAAAGAAAAATGGAATGTAAAGATATTTTGAATTTAATAGCAATAATTGTAATTCCCATAGCCGCAGTTTTGATTGGGCAGTGGCTACAGAGCCGATCTGAAAAAAGAAAAGACAAAATGCAAATTTTTAAGATTCTTATGACCTCCCGAATATATGGGTGGACACAGGACAGCGTACACTGCATGAATATAATCGATATTGTGTTTGCTGATGATAAAACAGTTTGTGAGGCTTGGAAAGATTTACACGATAAGTATTGTGTGCAAAATCCTGATGAAACACAACTTAGGAAAATTCAATATGCACAATACAAGCTATTAGAAACAATGGCAAAATCACTTGGATATAAGGATAAAGTTACTTGGGAAACTATTCAAAACCCATATGTTCCAGATGGAATGATAAGGCAATGGCAAGAACAAGCTAAATCTCAGCAAGCATATAATACTCTGCTAAATACAATGGTTAATATTGTTCCCAAAGAGCATGAAAATACGGAGGATCAGAAATGAGTACAAATATTTCAAAGCAAAAGCGTGAGGACTTGCTTGCAAAAATCAAGAAAATTCGCACATTTATTTCCGCCGCTCCACAGGATGAGAATACGAGTAATCTGCTGTCATACCTTTCCGAGCTTGAAAAAGATGTGAACGGCAAGAAATACGGACTTGTATTTGAGGAACACCGTGATGAAATTGACGAGGTGCTGGAAACACATACTCCCGTACTGACCGAAGAGAAAGGCCTGTTCATTAATAATGGTGGGCAAATGAATTTTCTTATTGAGGGGGACAACCTCGCTTCTCTTAAATTGCTTAAAAAGACACACAAGGGCAAAATCGACCTTATTTATATAGATCCACCATATAATACAGGTAATAAAGATTTTACATATGATGATGTGTATGTTGATAGCCTTGACAATTTTAAGCACAGTAAATGGCTATCTTTTATGCGTTCAAGAATATCTCTTGCTAAAAAGCTTTTGAGTGATACAGGTTTAGTATTTATTAGTATAGATGACAATGAGGTGGCTCAACTTAAAATATTGTGCGATGAGATTTTTGGCAATAGTAATTTCAGAGGACAAATTGTCAGAGCAACTGGCACACCCACAGGACAAGGAAACGCTACAATTTCAAATGAAATTGATTATGTACTGGTGTATGCAAGGACATCAAATGCAATTTTTAACGGTCTGCCTTTTGATGATGAAAGTTCTAAAATTTATAATTTGATTGATGAATATGGGCGTTATCTAAATAGACCATTAAGAAAAACAGGCGGCGAGGATCGTCGAGAAGATAGACCAAGTATGTATTATCCAATTTTTGCACCTGACGGAACAGAGGTATATCCAATAGCTCCAAGTGGTTACGAAAGTCGGTGGCGTTGTCAAGAAAGTACATATCATAATCTTGTAAAAGAGCATAGAATTGAATGGAAAAAGGATAAAAAAGGTTGGAAAGTTTACCAGAAGTTTTATCTTGAGGGAAGAACAAAACAGCCGGGTAATTTATGGGTAGGTATTGAAGGAAATAAAAAAGCAACAATTACCCTTAAAAATGTGCTTGGAAATAATGTCTTTTCATTCCCCAAGCCTATAGAACTAATAACACGAATTATTCAAATCGCTACCAATAGTGATAGTATTATACTTGATTTTTTTGCTGGTAGCGGTACTACAGGGCACGCAGTTTTACAATATAATGCAGAAAGAACAAACAGCAATCGTTGTTTTATTTTATGCACCAATAATGAGAATAATATCTGCCGTGAAGTCACATACGAGCGTATCAAGCGTGTAATTGACAAAGAGAGGTACGCCGCAAGTCTTAAATATTATAAAGTTGACTATGTTCCGATTTCAGATCGCTTGTACTATGAATACGCAGATGAGCTTTTAAAGCATATTCGTGAATTGGTGGAATTAGAAAATGCAATCAACTTTACAGGTAACGCTGAAATTGCTATCGTGCTGACTGAAGAAGAACTTGATGATTTTATCTCACATATTGATGAAAAATGTAAAAAGTTATACTTGGGGCATGACATTTTAATGGATGCACAACAGGCACAGATTTTGAAAGACAGGAAGATAACAATAAATATTATTCCTGATTATTACTATAAAGAATTGGAGGGTTAAAAATGGATATTATCCTTAGGACTTTTCAGATAAAAGCAATCGCTGATTTAAATGCCGCAATGGAACAGCCGAACAGAGATATTATCCTCAAAAGCTGTACGGGAAGCGGAAAAACCATTATACTCACTCATTTTATGGACGAGTATTTCAAAAGCAATCACAAAACTGTATTTATTTGGCTTACGCCCGGTAAAGGCAACCTTGAAGAACAGAGCAAAGAAAAAATGGATCGATATATCCACGGAAGCCAAACAAAATTACTTTCGGACATTATGACATCTGGTTTTGAAGAAAACGATGCTTGCTTTATCAACTGGGAAAAGCTGACGAAGAAAGGCAATAATGCCCTTAAAGATAGTGAACGCACTAACTTAATCGAGCATATTCGAAATGCGCTTGATGATGGTTTAAATTTTAAAATCATCGTTGATGAATCTCATCAACATGACACAATTAAAGCGGATGATATTATCGAACTGTTTCAATCAGATAAAATAATTCGTTGCTCCGCTACGCCTAAAAATTATAAAGACGCTGTTCTGATTGATATTCCAGAAGAAGATGTCATTGCAGAAGGTTTAATTAAGAAGCTGCTTATTATCAATGAGAATTTCGAGCAGCATATAAACGTGGATGACCAGATTAAATATTTGCTTGATAAAGCGATAGATAAGCAGCGAGAGTTGCATTCCGAATATCTGAATCGGAAAGCAGAAATCAATCCCCTTATTATTGTGCAGATTCCAAATAAATCTGACGCTTTACTTGACAGGGTTGAAGAATATTTTGAAAGCAAGGGGATTACTTACGAGAATAATTCACTTGCCGTATGGCTTTCGGACAAGAAACAAAATCTTGAGTATATCGAAGAACCAAATGCAGAGCCTATCGCAGTTATCATCAAACAGGCTGTGGCTACCGGCTGGGATTGTCCTCGTGCACAAATTCTTGTAAAGCTTCGTGATAATATGAGCGAGGTATTTGAGATTCAAACTATCGGACGAATTCGCCGTATGCCTGAAGCCAAACACTATGAGAGTGATTTGCTCGATAGCTGTTATCTATATACTTTGGACGAGAAGTTCACAGAAAGTGTAAAGTTGAGTTTAGGCAAAGGAGCGCTTGACGCATACAAGGTATTTTTAAAACCGGAGCACCGTTCCTTTACGCTTATCAGCGAATATAAAACCGATGTTCCGTATCCTCGTGATGCAAAGCTGTCTCTTAAGGTAATACATAAGTATTTTGAAAAGAAATATCATATCACAGGCGACACCGCTAAGAACAAAGTGCTGTTGGAGGCATACGGTTATTCCTTTTCTGAGGATATCATTGACTATACAAAATCAGGTTCTGTAAGCACCTTGTCAAAAGAAAATATAGCCGAACTGAATGATATTTCGATACATGAAGCATTAAACACACATAAACATGGTAAGGAATATCATCATTGCGTCGCAGAGATAGGCTATAAAGTAAACTTGGATTACAATAGTACGAATACAATTATGCGTAAATTATTTCTTAACGGATTGCGCTGTGATTCCAAAATTCTAAAAATTGAAACAAGGGAACTATACGCCTTTATAATCAATAATGAGCATTTGTTGGTTGAGGATGTTCGAGACGCTATGGCGGACGAATCCCTGCAACTGACTTTGGCAATTCCGAAAACAACAGAAAAACCCATAGGTTTTCCGTTAGAGATGATTTTTACATATGATGGGACTGCAAAATCACAGGCAGAATTTTCAAAAAATGTATACAAGGGATATCTTTCCTCTGCCGAAAAGCGTTCTCTGCCTGAAAAACTTTTTGAACGCTATTGTGAAAACAGCAAAAATATCCAGTGGTTTTACAAAAACGGAGATAAGGGCATTGAATACTTTTCTATCGTTTATACGGATAACTTTGGAAAGCAAAAATCATTTTATCCAGATTATGTCGTTGGAACAAATGACAGTAAAGTGTGGATAATTGAAACAAAAGGCGGATTTACTAAATCGGGAGATAGTGAGGATATTGACAAATATACCGCTAAGAAGTTCAAAGAATTAAAATCCTACACTGATAAATACAATCTGTTTGGCGGTATTGTTCGGCAGGACAAGCAGAGCAGCGAACTTTGCATTTGTACAGAAACTTATTCTGACGATATTAAGAGCAATAGTTGGAAATTGTTATCCGATGTATTATAAGGATATGGAAGGAAAGGAAAAACATGAGTAGCCAAGAACCGAAGAAAAATGTTCCGATTTACTTTTACTATCTTACAATTGCAAAACAAAAGGATAGTAGTGATTCTTCCACTTACGATATACAACAAATAGTGGATGCGTTTTCAAAATTATTACCATACATTACCGAAAAGGGACTAAACGATAGAAAAAAAGACATTATAAGTTCTGAAAAGGTTGTATGGCTTGATTCCTATGAGGATTTGAAAAACGGCAATTACAATATTATTTTTAAATCCGCCAAATATAATCACGTCCGTAATGAGATTGATACGGAAACGATGACAGAACTTGGTACCCGTAAGCGTAAGCAAGATGGTGATGAAGAAAAGACGCATTTGTGTATTCGTTATAACGCTGGTGAGTATCGTTTTCTTGCGGTTCATGAAAGTAATCATTATGGCATAACATTACATTGTATTGTTGATTATTTGAACACTCAATTTATTAGCTATAATGAGGATACTAACGACGAATATCATTACTCAATATCATATGAAATTATGCCGGGTGAAGATTTTCTTTCCTCAATTAAGAAAGCAAAAACTATGTCTGTGTTGAAACTGGTAGTAAGCAAAGAAGATATCAAAGATGATTTTTTGATGTTTGCCGGAAGAACCGAAGCTGAAATTGATGATGAGGTTGAAATATGCCTTAAGCGTCCAAAAGGTGCGAAAAGATTTCCTGACAATCTTATACAAGCCTATTTTGATAACTCTCAAGATAAAGCAAACGGAAAGATTAAAAAAATTACTATTAAAGGAACAAATACTGCTGGTCAATTTGAGGTTGATACTGAGTTGATGAAAATGAAACATTATTTATCAGTTGCTGCTGAAACTGTAACCAACGAGGTAAACAGCTTTGATTTCTTTCTGAAAGCACAAGAATTTATAGAAGAAACGAGGAATAAGACATGAAAAATATAATTTTTGTTCCAATCAGGGATTATTTTATTTCAAGGAAAAAAGTCTTTATTAAATTCCTCATTCCAATAATGATTGCTTTGACAGCATTATTATTAGCGATATTTTTCAATATCGGCGATCCAGAAAAAGTTCTATCGACTTTTTCTGGATTTATAGATACACAGATAAACATCGTAGCAATTTTAATTTCGTTTTCCGTAGCAATTATTACAATTTTAGTATCTGCGGACAATAAAAATATACAATGTCTAAAAGAAACCGAATCAAAAAGGAAACAATATAAGCCCGTTAATGGGAAACAATTATCCCTATTTCAGATTTTACTTTCTAACATAACTTACAATGTTATTGTTCAGATTATATATTTAGTAGGTCTTATAGCGGTTTCTCTTATGCAGAATCTTTTACCGATTGCAACATTAAAATATATTACAGCTATTTGTATCTTTATTATCGTACATATATTGTTTGTGTTACTTGAATCGGTAGCACAAATGTACCTTACTTTTTGGGAAAACAAAAAATAAAGGATAGCGGCAGGGAGAGTTGATTTTCTCTGCCGCTGTTTTCAATTAGTTATAAATCAAATCATTATTTATAATCTCAATTGCTCTGTTGCGGATATTATTTATTCTCCGCCCCCATTCAAGCTGATTGTCTGATTTCAACTGCTCCGTTACACCTTCACGCTCTGCCGTCTGCTCTACCAGCCGAGAAAACATTTCCTCTGCCTGCTTGTCGATATCGGCAAGGTATCCGTTCAATTTACCGCTTGTGAGCAGAGTAGTATAAGTCGCTCGTTTATGCTCTTGCAGATAGCGCTTGTGCCTTTGTCCCCATACGCCGATATGTTTTGTTTTTTCTTCGGGTAGTTTTAAATCGGGGAGAAAATAATCTCCAACTCTTGTATATGTCCCACCCATTTGCTCAAATAATGTCTTTTCCATAATCCTAAACCTCCGCATTCTGATTTTGAATTTCCTGATTGGTGTGTTGACTGTTTTGATAAGCAAGTTTTCAACCGCTAAGTGCTATTTTGAACTTTGTATTACCTTTTTCTATATTGTAGCAAGGGAATTTCAATTTTGCGAATGTGCGATTATATTTTTACATAGAGAAAGCCAGCGTAAAAAGCATTTATGTCTTTTGCACTGGCTTTTGCCTTTGCTGTCGCCCATAGGTTGTATTTGATTGATGTTTTCAAATTATCTCCTTATGTGGCAACAGCATTTACGGTTTTTCTTTTGTCGTTTTTTGTTGGAATACGCCGTAAGGCTGTTTCTGGCGTGGGATGCCGTTCACCGCCTGCCAATCTGGATTTTCAAAAAAATTCAGATTGGAGGTAACGGATTATGGCGTACAACAAAGCCAGAGAAGAAAGAAAATGGCGTATATGGAAAGAAGCTGAGGAAAAGCAGCTTAGGAGCTTGGGTGTCAGCGAGGACGATATTGAAAAGCTCCGTGTCCATGATTGGGCGATATTCAATTCCGACAGACGGTACTATGAGAAATTGCAGGATGCAGGTACATATCTTGAGGAAGTCGCAGAGGACACGGCACAGCCCGAAGTGAAAACGGTTGAGGAATTTTGGGACAGCATTGAAAACCAGCGGCTCTATCAAGTCTTGATTAAGGTGGACAGGCTTACCATCCAGATTGCCTTATGGAAAATGGATGGTTACAGCAGCATGGAGATTTCAGAGAAATGCGGCTTATCTGTAAGTGCAGTCAACTTCCGTGTCTGGCATCTCAGAGAAAAATTAAAAAATATTTTATAACCATCTAATATTTGTGGATTTCCCATCGGCTACTGGGTGAGAGGACAAAAAAACTCTCACCCAGTTTTCTTGTGTATTGCGAAAACGGGACAGCTCTTTGAAAACCGAATACCCATTCACCAAATACATTCTCTTTGTGGCTGTAATAAGCATAAGCGTGTGCAGCGGTACGCCATGACCCGCCGAAAGGCGGCAAGCGGAAAATACCGACTGAAAATATCGGGCAGCTCCCGATTCCGCCAAGACCTACAAAGAGGACAATGATACTCCCGTCCAGCCACAGTCCGAGCGGTAACCAGCCCGCCGCAGGCAATGGGGGCGGCTCTGTCAGACCGACAGTTGGGGTGGAACTCCCGTGGCGTCAGTCCGCTGCTGACCGTTTGGTGACTTCCCTTGCGTTATCACGCATCAGCATTTTCGGGGTGTCCCGCCCTGTTCTTATCATTCAGAATAACATTGGCAACCGCCATAGCACTACCGTCATTGTCGCATCCATCTCAAGCAAGGTTGACGTAAAGCCGAAACTGCCCACCCACTACTTTATTTACCTCCTTTCCTGAAATTTTAATAGCCACCCTGCATAATGACAGAATGGCTATGTATGGTTTTGGGCAATAAAAAAACCGACTGATTCTCGTTTTGAAAATCAATCGGTCTGGCAGATACTTAACTTTTATATATTCAATATTTCCTTTTTCTTTAATGTCGGCAACATTGAATTTAGCACAATTTCCCTATTTTCTTTTAAATACATATTTGCTACATTCACTATATCATTATTAGGAACAATATATTCACTGGTATTCCACATCACTTTACCCGCTGCACTTATATCAAATACAACGAATCTATACTGATTAATCCCACATTTTAACGCCAAATCTACAATAATTTTTCTCTTGCTTTCTTCTGGAGGAAACGAGATTTCTACTAAAGATTTTTTTAATGAAATTTCATAATCTAATATCGTAACCATACCAATGTATGTACCATCTGTCATATGATGCAATATCATTTTTTTCATTGTCTCTCCTCCTTTCCAATTATATAATATTTAGGCGTTTGCGAAACGCCAGACCCCGCATAAATATGGGATTCTTTTTGTCACAAAATAAAACAACTCCTCACTGGTTTGTGGTAAAATTGAGATGTCGAGTAACAATTAACCATCCACCAGAAAGGAGTTGTACCTATATGATACCATACAAACAGCTTTCTTTGGCAGATTTTTTTACCGATTGCCAGAATAAATTTGATAACGATAAATATGCCTTCCTTGAACTCCTCGAAAATACCATCAACCTTGATGAAATTGTTCCGGTGTCTTTTGTTTCTCATTTTCACGCTGCCACCGGCAGACCCCGTAAGCATCTTCTTTATCCAATGCTCAAGGCTCTGTTATTACAGCTTATCTTCTCAATTCCAACCACATCCCTCTTGATTATA
>CAJSYQ010000044.1 GCA_910574015.1 Eubacteriaceae bacterium
TAGATAATTGTTACTGGACATTTCAATTATACCACAAACCAGTGAGGAGTTGTTTTATTTTGTAACAAAAAGAATCCCGTATTTATGCGGGTTCTGGCGTTTCGCAAACGCCTATAGGATTCAGACAGAGAAAGGAGCGGATGCACAGAATGATTGACAAGGGTGAATTTGGCTATATCAGAAATCAGAAAAAGATCAATCTGATCTGGCTGGCGGCATTTATACTGATCGGGGTGGCAATCTTTATCTGTGGATACCTGCTGACGAAGACAAGGGCGAATATATTTACGGTGATCGCCGTGCTTATGGTGCTTCCGGCGGCCAAGCGTGTTGTGGCGCTGGTTGTGATGATGCCGCGCAGGGGTGTGGAGCGGGAGCGGTACGACAGGATGTCCCAGGCTGCCGGGGAGGGGATTCTGTTTACGGATTATGTGTTCACCTCCACGGAGAAGATCATGCACCTGGATTTTCTGCTGATCAGAAACGGAAATGTGCTGGGTGTGACTGCCCCATCCAGGCAGGATGTGGAATATATGAAGAAATATCTGGCGGACAGTGTCCATAAGGCGGCGCCGGATTTTCATATCACGGTTTTTGATACCGACGGACAGATGATCCGGCATCTGGACAAGCTGGCGCAGACAGAGGCAGATCCGGAGAGGACAGAGAAGGTCAGGGAATATCTTCGTTCCCTGGCGGTATAGAAGGACGGCTATGAAAGAGCTTATCATTCAAAACAATGACAGTGGACAGCGGCTGGATAAATTTCTGCAGAAATATCTGGACGGAGCGTCGAAGGGGTTTCTGTACAAGATGCTCCGGAAAAAGAATATTAAGCTAAATGGCAGCCGGGCGGAGGGAAGGGAGCTTCTGTCCCCGGGTGACCGGGTGGCGCTGTATCTGTCAGAGGAGACGATACAGAAGTTTCGTACAGTGCCGCAGCAGGTGCGGTATCCACAGAGGGAACTGGATATTTTATACGAGGATGAAAATGTGGTTCTTCTGGACAAACCGGCAGGGATGCTCTCCCAAAAGGCGAAACGGGAAGATATCAGTCTGGTGGAATATTTTCTCGGATATCTTCAGTCCCGGGGGGAGTGGCAGCCGGGCGGTACCTTTACCCCGGGAATCTGCAACCGTCTTGACCGGAACACAAGCGGGATTGTTATAGCCGGCAAGAGCCTCTCCGGACTTCAGAAGATGTCGGAGCTTTTGAGGGAACGAAGGGTTGAAAAATATTATCTCGCTGTGGTGGAAGGGGTTATGAAAAGGCCGGAGGTGATCCGGGGCTACCTCAGGAAAGATGAAAAGACGAATCAGGCCGCCATATACCATGAGGCGGGGCCGGGGCGTTCCTATATTGAGACTGGATATGAGCCTCTGGGGGATAACGGGGCGTATACGCTGCTCCGGGTGAAACTCATCACCGGTAAGACCCACCAGATCCGCAGCCATCTTGGCAGCATCGGACATCCCCTGCTGGGGGATGTGAAATACGGCGGAAGGAAATACAGGGGACTGGCCGGATATCTGCTGCATTCCAGCGAGATAAGGTTTCCTGAGCTTTCGGAACCATTTTTGCAGCTCAGCGGAAGATGTGTAAGGGCACCTCTTCCGCAGCACTTTGAGAAAATAAAGAGAGAGTTGGAGGTAGAACAATGAAAAAAGCAGTGATGTTATTTGCAGAAGGTTATGAGACGGTGGAAGCCCTGATGGTGGTGGATCTTCTCCGGCGTGCCGGGGTGACAGTGACAATGGCATCCATTACCGAGGAAGAGACAGTGACAAGCTCTCATGGAGTATGTGTCGGTATGGACGCCGTGCTCGGTGAGGTGGATCTTCTGTCCTATGACGCCATTATCCTGCCGGGCGGCATGCCGGGAACATTGCATCTTGGGGAGAGCGACGCTGTGAGGAAAGCAGTTTTGGCCATGCATGAGGCGGGTAAGATCGTGGCTGCGATTTGTGCGGCGCCGGGAGTTCTTGGCAGATATGGACTTCTGCAGGGAAAGCGGGCGTGCAGTTTTCCAGATCATGAGGTGAATCTTACCGGGGCAGAGGTGTCCCGTGAACCGGTTGTGACAGATGGGAACATTGTGACCAGCCGGGGACTTGGTACGGCCATGGAATTTGGACTGAAGCTGCTGGAGCTTCTGGTGGGCCCGGAGAAGAGAGATGAGATAAAGGAGAAGATTGTCTATCAGCCGATGGCCTGATCGGCAGGACAGCCGGCGCTGAAGGACGGGGGAGACTGTCATGGGTACATGGAATTCGAGGGGACTGCGGGGCTCCTTTCTGGAAGAGATCATCAATATGACCAATGAGAAATACCGGATGCAGAAGCTGGCTCTTGTACAGAAGGTGCCGACCCCAATCAAACCGCTTAAGATCGATAGGGAATCCCGGCATATCACATTGGCGTATTTCGATCAGAAGAGCACGGTGGATTATATCGGCGTGGTGCAGGGGATACCCGTCTGTTTCGATGCGAAGGAGTGCGCCACGGAGACATTTGCCCTGGGAAGTAATGTGCACGATCATCAGATGGAATTTATGTCTGACTTTGAGGGGCAGGATGGCATAGCATTTCTTCTGATCTATTTTAAATCAAAAGAAAAATATATGTATCTGCCGTTCACTGAACTGAGAAGATTCTGGGACCGGATGCAGTCCGGCGGACCGAAAAATTTTAAACTGGCGGAGATGGATCCATCGTTCGAGATCTCGACTTATTCGGGTACTTTCGTCCATTATCTTGAGCAGATCCAGATGGATATGGACAGAAGGTGATACTAATGGAGCCAGCTCAACGGTGTCAATAGGAACCTGACGGGCTAAGAGAGGAACAAGCTGTGGAAAAAAGGGAAACGATCATTGAATTAAAAAACATTAGAAAAATTTATGACAGCGATGCACCGGTCATTGATAATTTCAGCCTGCAGGTGAAGAAGGGGGAGTTTGTCACCCTTCTGGGGCCTTCCGGCTGCGGCAAGACAACCCTTCTCCGAATGATCGGCGGGTTTGAGCTGCCGACCTCCGGACAGATTCTTTTGAACGGACAGGATATCAGTAAGCTGCCGCCAAACAAGAGACCGGTCAATACGGTCTTTCAAAAGTATGCGCTGTTTCCATACCTGAATATATTTGAAAATATTGCTTTCGGCCTGAAGCTCAAGAAACTTCCCAGGGAAGAGATCCAGGAGAGGGTGAGACGTGTACTGGAGATAGTGGATCTGGAAGGATTTGAGAGACGAAGGGTCACTACCCTGTCCGGCGGTCAGCAGCAGCGGATCGCCATAGCCCGCGCCATTGTCAATGAGCCGGAGATTCTCCTGTTGGATGAACCGCTGGGGGCTCTGGATTACAAGATGCGCAGGGAGATGCAGCTGGAGCTGAAGCAGATGCATGAGGAGCTGGGGATAACTTTTATCTATGTCACCCATGATCAGGAGGAAGCCCTTACTATGTCGGACAAGATCGTTGTGATGGCCCATGGGAGGATCCAGCATGAGGGGACGCCGGAGGAGATCTACCAGAAGCCGAAGAATCCCTTTGTGGCAGATTTTATCGGTGAGAGCAATATCTTTAACGGTTTCATGACCGGGGAGAGAAGGGTGACCTTCTGCGATGTAGAATTTGATTGTGTAGACGACTATCCGGTGGGGACGAAGGTGGATGCTGTGATCCGTCCGGAGAATGTCACGCTGACGTCAGCCCGGCAGGGAAAGCTGCAGGGGGAGGTGATCTCTTCTGTCTTTAAGGGCACCTTTTATGAGGTTACGGTGCAGAGTGATAATTATGAGATCGTGGCCCAGAGCAAGGCTTCCTTTTCCAGGGGGGAGCGGATGGGCGTCGATCTAAAGCCCTCCGTGATCCATATTATGCCATACGATATGACGAAAAACCACTATACCGGCTGGATGGATGCGGAGCAGAGGATCCAGCTGACCGACGGCGTATTGGTGCCGGAGCTGTCCCGGCTGTTTCCGGGTTCCCGGGTGATGGACGGGATGTTGTACTCTGGGGAGGGCAGGGCATTGCATACGGAGGGGATACGGTTTGATATTTCTTTTGATTCCCAGGACGCCAGACTCAGTGACGATCCCGATACGGGACTTGTACAGGGCAGGATCGTCTCCATCATTTATAAGGGGGATCATTACAGTTATACTGTCCGCAGCAGGAATGATATGGACTATTATGTCAACGATGAATGGCTGTGGAACATCGGGGACTATGTCAGCGTGATTGTTCCAGAGGAGAAGATACATTATAAGAGGAAAGGATAAAAGAAGGCCATGACTTTTGCAAGAAAGCAGCTGTGCATTCCCTATGCAGTTTTTCTCATACTCTTTGTGATACTGCCGCTTTCGGTGGTATTGTACTATGCCTTTACCAATGGGGAGGGGCAGTTTACCGTGGACAATTTTCTTTCGTTCTTTACAAATTCCAGAACCACGGGCACCCTGATCTACAGTATTCTGATCGCTCTCACCACTACGCTTGCCTGCCTGCTCCTGGCCTACCCCACAGCGTATATTCTGGCCAGGGGGCCGTTTTCCCGCGGCGGGGTACTGCTGATGGTAGTGGTGACGCCTATGTGGATCAACTTTACCCTGCGGATCACGGCGCTGAAGGAAATTCTTAGTGTCATCGAGGGGAATCTTGCCTATTATCCCTTTGTTAATACGATCATCGGCATGACCTATGATTTTCTTCCCTTTATGATACTGCCCATCTATACGTCGATTCTCAAGATGGATTCCCAGCTTCTGGAGGCGGCGGCCGATCTGGGGGCGCCGGGCTGGAAGGTTTTCTGGAAGGTTATGCTTCCGCTGTCCATGCCGGGGATCATCAGCGGGGTGACTATGGTATTTCTCCCGGCCATGACGAATTATGTCGTTCTGGATATGATGTATAATAGTACCTATATTATGGGAAGCCTTATCGGGAGCTATTTCAGTTCCTATGACTGGAACAACGGCTCTATGATATCATCCATCCTGCTTTTCATGATCGTGCTGCTGTCATGGATCAGTGGAAGATTCGGGGACAGCGAGGGACGGAAAGGGGGAGCGAGCCTGTGAGGAAAAAAGTGTGTCAGAGTGTGTGGCTTTTTCTTATCCTTATCTTTTTGTATCTGCCGGTGCTGGTCCTGACGGTGTACAGCTTTACGGATTCCACCATGATCGGTGCCGTTCGTGGTTTCTCCCTGAAAAATTATGTGACTCTTTTTACCACTCCGGAACTGCGGGATATGATCCGGGGCACGGTTGTCCTTGCCCTTGGCGTCTCGCTGATATCCGTAATTCTTGGTACAATGGGGGCTGTCGGTGCCTTTTACAGCGGCCGCCGGCTTCGGACGGGACTGGAATTTGCCAATCAGATCCCGGTGGTGAATGCGGATGTCGTCACAGGATTTTCTGTATGCATTCTTCTGATTGTCTTTTTGGGAATGGACAAGGATACCTATGTGCCTCTTGTGATCGGACAGACAGCGCTGTGCACTCCCTTTGTCTATCTGTCCGTTATGCCGAGACTCCGGCAGATGGATCCGTCTGTCTACGAGGCGGCACTGGATCTTGGCTGTACGCCGGTTCAGGCGCTGCGAAGGGTTGTGCTGCGGGAACTGGCGCCGGGGATGGTGTCTGGGTTTATGACCGCCGTCACGTTATCGCTGGATGATTATTTTATTACCACCTACACAAAACCCGCCGTCTTTGATACCATCAGCACCTATGTGGTAAATGCCACAAAGGGAGCGCAGACCAGTATTAAGACAGCCCTGTGGGCGCTGTCGGCACTGATCTTCGCCGTGGTGGTCCTGGCGGTGGTTCTGATGAATGTGCGGCCGGGCAGACGAAAGGAAGGTGCCATATGAGGGGAAGGAGAATGGAGAAGAGAAGAACCATCACGTATATCAGATATCTGCTGTCTGCCGCTCTGACGGCCGGTCTGTTTCTCCTTGCGGGCTGCGGACAGAGTGAGGAGAGCGCAGTGATACTCCGGGTGGCAAATTCGGAGGAATACATTGACGAGGGCGGCTGGGATGAGGAGGAGCGCATTGAACTGGAAGACGGGACTTCCATTATCGGGACAAATTCCATGATAGACGATTTCGAACAATGGTATAAGGAGACGTATGGCGTGGAGGTGAGAGTGGAATACTCTGCCTATGGAACAAATGAGGAACTGTACAACCAGATGTCACTTGGCAATACTTTCGATGTGGTTTGTCCCTCTGAGTATATGATCATGAAGTTAATGGGGGAGGGGAGACTGCAGCCTTTTTCCGATGATTTTTTTGACCGGTCGGACAAACGGAATTATTATATCCGGGGGCTCTCCCCATATATTGACGATATCTTCCATCAATTGAAGCAGGGTGATCAGGAACTGAGCCGTTACGGCGCCGGCTATATGTGGGGGGTGATGGGCATCGTCTACAATCCCCAGAAGGTTTCCCGGGAGGCGGTAAAGCACTGGGATATGCTGCTGGACCCCGCCTATCACAAACAGATCACCATGAAGGACAGTGTGAGGGATTCTTATTTTGTGGGACTGGGGATCCTGCATGAAAAGGAGCTTCTGGATCCCGCCCTTGTTCAGAGCAGCGGCTATTCGGACACCATTTCCCGCTGGCTGAATGACACCGGGCAGGAGACGGTGGACAAGGTGGAAGAAATCCTCTCCGACATGAGGGAGAACGCCTACTCCCTGGAGACGGACAGCGGCAAGGCAGATCTGGTCACAGGCAGGGTGGTGGCAAATATGCAGTGGTCCGGCGACGCCGTATATTCTCTGGATCAGGCAGAGGAGGACGGTGTGCGGCTTGCCTACTCGGTCCCCGAGGAGTGCAGCAACCTCTGGTTTGACGGCTGGTGCATGATGCGGGACGGTCTGGAGCAGGATGGGCGGAAGCAGCAGGCGGCACAGGCGTGGATCAATTTTCTTTCCCGGCCGGACAATGTGATACGCAATATGTATTATGTCGGCTATACATCTGTGATAGCCGGCGGGGACAGCGATCTGGTCTATCAATACGCAGAGTATTGTTACGGGGCGGAGGAAGATGGCGAAGATACGGCGGAGTATCCCATGTCGTATTTTTTCGGAGACGAGGGGGATCACATACTGGTGACAGACAGGGAACAGCTGGAACGGCAGCTGTACGCCCAGTATCCGCCGGAGGAAGTCCTGCGTCGCAGTGCTGTGATGAATTGCTTTTCGGAGGAAGCGAACAGGAGAATATCCCAGATGTGGATCAATATCCGATGTTTTAACTGGATGTAGTTTTGGCAAGGAGGTGCCTGTGTGGAAGAACGAAAAAAATCAATCCAGGAATCCCGGATCGAGCAGGTCTATCAGGTACGGCCGGAGCACCTGAACGGAGCGGGCCGGCTTTTTGGGGGAAAGCTGATGGAGTGGATCGATGAGATCGCGGGGCTGGTGGGAATCCGTCATTCCAACGGGAATGTCATCACGGCAGCTGTGGATACACTCAGGTTCATCCAGGGGGCCTTTCTCGGAGATCTTATCGTACTGATCGGAAGAGTCACCTATGTGGGAAATACTTCCATGGAGATCAGGGTGGACACCTATATTGAGGATTTTGAGGGAATGCGCCGTCCTATCAACAGGGCTTATCTCACTCTGGTGGGGGTCACACCGGAAGGGGCGCTTCGCCGGGTACCGGGTATCCTGCTGGAGACAGAGGGAGAAAGGGCGGAGTGGCAGGCCGGTGAGAGGCGGAAGGAACTGCGGGAGCAGAGGAGGAGAGAGGGGTATTAGGGGTGAGATGTGAAGGCAAAGTCCCGCCTTTGGAAGCGGGCTTTTATTTTTTGCCAAATTATTACTTATTTTTGAAAAATTCTGATTGACACATTAAACCAAAGAGCTTATAATGATAAAAAATGGCTGGCGAATACGGCAGCCAGGGAACTATCATTTGATGAAAATCAGGAGGAGTGGGATAATGAAGAAGATAGGGATACGGCTGTCTGCCCTGGTCCTGTCTGTATGCCTTTTTACCGGATGCAGCATAGCGAATACGGCGGGCGGTGAATCAGAGGCAGACAGGAAGAATGCAGGCGGAGAAGTGGTGAGCGGGAGTGTGGCGGCAGAAGATGACGGGGGACTGGATGTCAGGAATCAGGATTACCGGGAAAACAGTAACTGCCACTATACTATAGTGGAGGATAAAGAAGGTAACTCCTATATTGCCCAGTCTGACCTGGCAGGAAAAAAGATAAAGAAAATAAGATTCGATATCGATGCAATTGAATGGGTTACGGATGAGTGGTTCTATTACACAACGGTCCGGGATGTAGATATTCTCTGGAGAATGCCTGTAAAAAAGACAGAGAGGGGGGAAAAGCTGCTTACGGAGAGAAAAGAAAAAGTTTTGGAAGGATGCAGTGAAGAAGTATATTATGCTACCGATCTCTATGTGATCACAGATGTCTGGATCAATGGGAACTGGGTGCTGTGCAAATACAACTGTAAGACGGAAAAGAGGACGGAGCTGGTCAAAGTAAAAGAAGAAGATGATGAAGCGCAAGTGCTTTGGGGTGTCTGGTATCCCCTTATGTGGCAGGGAAAGCTGTTTTTTGAGAGAAGGGATAAACTGTGCCTTCTGGATCCGGAGGATGGCGAAGTCTCCCCGCTGCATACCTTTGACAGTTCAGAGGGGGACTGGCGGGAACACTATATTCTGGAAGACTATGGGCTAAAAGGGGATGAACTTTATTATAAGACAGAGAATGACAATGTATACCGTTTAAACTGTTCCACCCAAAAGTCAGAATGTGTCTTGGGAAGGGCAGAATTCCGAGAGGAAGTCCGTCGGCTGCCATATGGGGATATTGAAGATATTTGCTTTGAATTTATGTGGCTGGATCAGGACAGGATTTACTTTTCATTTACTATAGAATGGACAGAGAGGGATAAAACAACAGGGAAGAAGGCTGTCTGCCTCAAAGACGAATTATTTAGCGCAGCTCTCAGTGATCTGGCGCAGCTTCGGCATGAGGATAAGCTGGTGGATTATCTGGCTAAGAAGGGGGAGAGAAAACCGGAGTGTCGTTCAATGGGTGGAATTTTAGGTGGCTGGGACGGCGTTATCGCGGCCATATATCACCCAAAAGAGAATGTATCTGAGAAGCGATATGTGATTTATGATATTAGGACGGAGGAGATTATGGATGGGGAAGAGAAAGGAATTTGGGAAAAAAAGTACGAGGATATCTTCTGTGGACAACGGTTATAGGAAGTGCGGGATAAAGAAAAAATGTAATATGCTGCTGACGGTGATATTTTTGGCGGGACTTTTTCTGCCGGGATGTACTGCCGGGAGTGGAGACAGTTTATCCACCAGAGTGGTATCGTCGTCTGCCATGGAGGCAGAGGGGAAAGAGGAACCGGAGACGTTCCGTTATGTATCAAGGGATTATTTTTATACTGATTTTGAGGATGTAGAGGATGCCGATATAATCTGTCAGAGAGATCTGCGGGGCAGGCTGTCAGATTCTTATCAGATGGGGGAGAATTTTTGCGGAATCTTCTATGTCGATGCGGAATGGCTGTATTATTCTGAGATGGCGGATTCTGCCGACCCGTACAGTGATGCGGAATCCCTGTACCGTGTCCCGCTGGCCCATAAGGACGGGAGAGAGATTCCGGATTTCTCAGGGAAAGAATATCTTTTTACGGAGCCGGAGGGGTTGTCGTCGTCTGATTTTACAGAGAATGCTTTCATTCAATGGGATGGGGATACGCTTTATTATTTTGCGGGAGACGGTCTTGGGACGTATAACATAAGATCCGGGGAACAGAAACGGTATTTGGTTCGTGACAGGGAGAAAGAGAGTATCAATGCAGCAGGGACAGGATATATGATTGCTGAGGGAGAGAAGCAGTGTGACGTCCTGACGGATTTAAAAACGGGAAAGAGTAAAGTATTAGAGACAGGCAGACACCCATGGCTTCGATTGGGCAGGAAGTATTATTTACGGTTTCCCTATTCTCCTTTTGGTGCGGGAGATATTTTACTGGATCTGAACAGTGGTGAGACGATAGAAGTGATATCAAAGGAGGAGGGAGAGCGCGTGGCAGAAGAGGAGGGAGTGCCCTGGGATAAGGACTGGCTGGAACCAGGGGGCTGGGATGGTATGGATATCCAGTACATTGGCTGGTATAACCAGCGCGTCTATGCCGAGATCCAGTATCCCTCTGCGGTGAAGGATAAGAAGGGAAAGAAAATTTCCTTTCAGGATTCGGTCTGTGTCAGCCGGAACATGGATGAAGAGGATGGCTGGACTGTGGAGAAGGAGATCACAGCCCATGCCAGAAAAGAGATAAAAGAGTGTTATAAACAGGTGGAAGAGGGAAGTTATAAGATAGAGAGGGATGAAGACGGTGAAATCCTGGAAGATGAGGTGGAGATAGGTGAGGGGATCGCCAATGGGATCTTCTATTTCTCAGGACTGTACAAAAAGAACGGAAAGATGGCGAAGGATATCTATGATCTGCGGAAGAGGGAATTTCGGGTGATCGGCAGGAATTCACCAGAGACCTTCTATCCGTTCTATGATAACAGCGGTCTCATGTGGGGTGATATGCACGGGTGGCAGGAAATCCGGGAGCTTGCCCCCATCAGGGGCCGAACATGAAAACGAAAAATCCGGTCCGGCGGCATCAACGGACGGTGTCAGGAGGAAAAGTGAAAAATAGATATTTATTCAGGACAGCAGCGGTGTTACTGGCGGTCAGCCTGCTTACCGGCTGCCGTGTTATAAATACGGCAGCCGGGACTCCGGAGACGGATAAAGGAAATGCCAGCTTCGGTGCAGTGAATGGAGCAGAAGCGGAGAAGAATGGTGCAGGAGAGGACACGGTAGCGGTTTCCCGGCAGGTCGGGAGTCCCTGTGCCAATGACCGCAATGCCTATGTGCAGGCGCGTTTCGGAGATGCGTTGTTTCAAATGGATCGTGCGGAGGAGAAGGTACTAAAGACAATCCAGATGGAGATCGGATCCGTAGAGTGGGTTACAAATGAATGGATCTACTATTCTGTGTATAGAGACACCGGCAGGGACGAGCTCTGGAGGGTGCCGATCCAGCAGAAAAAGAAGGGGGATCAGGTAAAGATAAAGAAGAGGGAAAAGCTGCTTGCAATGGAAGATCTGTATGTTGTTTATGCAACGGAGGATTATCTGCTGATGAGGGTATGGGAAACGGGAGATAAATATGTGGAAGGGGACCGGCTGTATAAATACGATCTGAAAAACCGAAGGGCCGTAGAGCAGATGGCCGATGAAAAACTGGGAGAGGTAGAGGAGGTTTGTACAGATGATTGTTCTGGGAACCCCATCGTGATGGAAGGCAGGCTGTTCATAGAGACAGAGAAGGGGCTTTTTCTTCTGGATCCGGAGAGCGGAAGGTATGATGCTATATTCTTTTCCGGTAAGGAGGTTATCGACTCTTACAGGCAGTCTGGCACCCTGTTTTATTTTCTGATCAACAATGCATTCTACCAGTATGACAGTATCAGTAAAAAGGTGAGCTGCCTTATTCCAGAAGGAAGTTTTATCAGGGAAGTGGATCGATTGGGATTGGGAACTATTTCCAAGGCAGAGGTATATGAATTCTATGTGGAACAGGAGAATGTATATTTTGAGATAGCGGTAGAATGGAGTAGAGGAAGCTCTAACGCAAAAAAGAAAATATTCTCAAAAGAAGAGTTATTTTCTGTTCCGCGGGACCATTATGACCAGCTGCACAGGGAAGACAGATTGATGGATTATCTGGATCAGAACGGAAAGTATGAGAAAGATACAGACGAGGAACCTGATTTGATTTATTATGAACATACAGGTGAGATCTGCGATATACGTGACGGTTATATTTATGCAGATTATACTGAGAAAAAAGGGAAAGAGAATGTAATTGAGATTCGGTATGACCCTGCCACACAGAAAATTAAAAAAATGTGGAGCGCATGAAACAGTTCTCTGGTATAAGCTTGACCGGAGCCTGCGAAGAGAAAAAGCAAGGAGGTGGGTCAATATGGGAAAGGCCGAATGGATCAAAGCAAGCTTCATGGTACTGGCAGTTATCTTCTTATATGGCTGCGCCAATTCACCGGTTTCCGGCACAGGAACCTACACTGCCGGGGGGATCATAGGAGAAAATGCCATAACAGGGGAGGCCATAAGCGGAAGTATCGTATCCGTGAGGGACGATGGATCTGAAAAGAATGGAAAGAGCCGCTATGAAAATGATGATAACCGGTATAAAGAAAATGAAGAGTTTGACGGGCTGATACAATATCGGCTGGATGGAACAAAGGTCAGGGAAATAGAGCTGCAGATCGATGAGGTGCAGTGGGTGTCCAATGAGTGGGTCTATTACACCGGCTGGGATGAGCAATACCAGGATACCCTCTATCGGATCCCTATTGAGAAAACAAGAAAAGGGGACCGTCTGCTGACAGACCAGAGAGAGAAAATATGGAGCTCATCAGGAATAGTTATTTATTATGCCACAGATTCCTATCTGATCCTGGAGCGGGAGAGCGATCATGCGGAATTATATAAATATTATCTGAAGACAAAGAAAAAGACAAAGCTGATAGCGGGGGAGGAGGATGTGTCGCCTCTGAGTATGGCGGGACATTTTGTTGACGATACCCTGGTTCCGGACAGTCAGGATCACACCCTGATGCTGGATGGCGAGTTGTTCTTTGAGACATATAGAAATCTGTACCGTCTGGATCCTGAGACGGGGAAGATTGCTGCTGTGTGTCCCACAGGAGAGAAATATGTTGATTTTGCATTGTACCGCGGGGAGTTCTATTTCCTGCGGGATAATGAACTGTATTATTTTAACAGAGAGAGTAAAAAAGCGGAGCTCTATCTTTCGGAAGAGAAACTGATACAACAGCTGGGGAAGCTGGAGTCCAAGGAGCTTACCAAGTTAAGCTCTGGAGAAATGGCTCTTGCCCGCGGGCGGATCTATCTTGCCTTTGGGATGGAGTGGAGACAGAAAGACAGGGAGAGCGGAAAAGACGTATTGTATCAGAGGGACGGACTGTTTCATGTGGATATCACGGAACCGGGCAGGGTTGCCCGGGAGGACGTGCTTATGGAATATCTGGATCAGAAGGGAAGGTATGAGAGAACGGCATCTGGAGCAGGGTCTCTCCGTGCGGAACACACATGCAGTTTTGAGGAATATTTGGAGGGGACGGCGTGTTTTGTGCACTGCTATAAAAAGAAGGGAAAGGAGCACTGCCGGTATATTTTCTATGATCTTGCAACGAAGGAGATAGAGGAGCGGGACGAAGATGAACTCTTATCGGAATAAGGTTTTTAGTAGACAACCGGAAAATGGTGTTGTAGAATAGAAACAAAAAAACGGTAAAGGGAGGTAACTTTATGAGTATCAGAATTGGGATTTTAGGGTATGGAAATTTGGGCCGCGGCGTGGAATGTGCCATTCGGCAGAATGAGGATATGCAACTGAAAGTGGTATTCACCCGGAGGGATCCGGCATCTGTTTCCATTCTCACAGAGGGGGCAGCGGTTTGTCATGCAGATGACGCTCCTGACTGGAAGGACAAGATCGATGTGCTGATACTGTGCGGCGGCAGCGCCACAGATCTTCCGGAGCAGACACCAGAATATGTCAAATATTTTAATGTGATCGACAGCTTCGACACCCATGCAAAAATTCCGCAGCATTATGACAAGGTGGACGCGGCGGCCCGGGCAAATTCCCATGTGGGGATCATCTCTGTGGGCTGGGATCCTGGTATGTTTTCCCTGAACCGCCTGTATGGAAATGTTATTCTGCCGGAGGGAAGCGATTATACCTTCTGGGGAAAGGGAGTGAGTCAGGGGCATTCCGACGCCCTTCGCCGGATTGAGGGAGTGAAAAATGCGAAGCAGTATACCATTCCGGTAGAAAGTGCCCTGGAGGCAGTGCGGTCTGGCAGCAATCCCGAGTTCACCACAAGAGAAAAGCATACGAGGGAATGCTTCGTCGTACTGGAAGAGGGGGCGGATGCGGCAAGGGTCGAGCAGGAGATAAAGACAATGCCGAATTACTTTGCCGACTATGATACCACCGTTCATTTTATCAGCGAAGAGGAACTGCTGACCAAGCACAACGGCATTCCCCATGGCGGCTTTGTGCTGAGAAGCGGCGTCACGGGATGGGATAAGGAGCATAAGCACCTGGTGGAATACCGCCTGAAGCTGGACTCCAATCCGGAATTCACTTCCAGCGTGCTGGCGGCTTATGCAAGGGCGGCGCATCGTCTGGCGGAGGAGGGACAGAGCGGATGTAAAACTGTTTTTGACATTGCTCCGGCATATCTGAGCCCCAAGAGCGGAGCGGAACTGAGAGCATCGCTGCTGTAAAACATATAGAAACGCCCGGAACCGAGACTCCTGGTTCCGGGCGCTTCGTATCGTGCGAAAAAATCTGTTCTGGAGCCTACTGGCTCCGGGGTATTTCACTGAGTCTGAATTACTTCATGGACTCTTCCTGTTTTTTGATCATCTGACGAACCATCTCGCCGCCGATTGAACCAGCCTCACGGGAAGTAAGGTCACCATTGTAACCCTGTTTCAGGTTCACACCAATCTCGTTTGCTACTTCCATCTTGAATCTGTTCATTGCCTCTTTAGCCTGTGGTACTTCCATTTTAGAAGAATTGTTTGTCATGATTTGCTACCTCCAAAATTTTTTCTTTTTCTATAGGAAAGATAAAGGAATGTGCAGGCTGCCACATTCCTTTCTGATGTCTTCCCGGTGATCCCGTGAATCCGTCGTACCGAAACGCTGGCGCCGTTTTCATTCGTTTATCTTGATACTATTGTATCCACAAAAGAAAATTTTATTTTGGAAAGTATTGGAAAGACAATTCTTCGCGGTCCACAAATAAGTTTCCGTTCTCTCTCGTATCCGTATACCATTTTGCCAGAGTCAGTTTGCCGCCGCAGATTTCGATACAGGTGATACAGAGTGGATGGACGCAGCTGCCCGTATTCATATAATGGGAGTTCGAATCATCCGACAGCATGGGCCGATGCGTATGTCCTGTAATGAGGACATGGTTCCGTTCTTCTGCCCAGGCATTCAGCCGGAGTTCAGACTTTCTTTTTTTTGTGTAATTTTTAGCGGCGCTGGTGGGATCCAGTACGCCCACCTGCTCCAGCGGTTTCCACAAATAGCGGACAAGAAAACGGTTTACCGGCCAGAGCGTAGAATTCAGGAGAGAGGACTGATGGCCGTGAGTCAGATACAGACTCTCTCCTGTCTGGTTATTTTTTAATATTATACCCGAATAGAACTGGATATCCGGGAAAAGGGGCTGATGCTTCTGGCTCGTTGTACAAAAGTATGACGCGCATTTTTTTCTGGAAAAGGAATGATATTTTTTTACGATATCATGATTGCCGTATATCATATACAGCCTTTTTTCACGGTAAAAGGCTGACAGCTCGCGGAAAATATCACTGTGGACTTCCTTGATCTGCTCCATATTACGGTTTTCCCAGAGCTCGTCACCATCTCCCAGTTCAATATAGGTATATCCCTTCTTATAGTAATGCCGGAGTGCCGCAAGATATAGATACTGGTTCTTCAGGAAGTTATCGTTGTGGGTGCCGTTCCCGCGGTGGCAGTCGCTGAACAGAATATACCGGCGGCTGCCTCCCAGGGGAAGGACAGGGGCATTTTCAAAAGATTTATCGAGACGATGGTGACAGCTCATAATCAGGCCCTCCTACATTTTTTCTTGTTGCAGCATTTTTTTGATCTGCGCTTATACCGTCTCAGGCGGAGCATACAGCGGAATGCAAAGGGCAGATAATAGTACAGGTACAGCAGTCTGTCATAGGTGCAGGTAAAGGGCCGCGTGACGAAACGGTACAGCCGGCAGTAAAACCTGTTGAGAAGCTGGACGAAGCAGCAGTATATCCTTTTCAGCAAACTCCAGCGCTCATGGGAGCAGCCGAAGCTGAAAGAAACATCCGTGCTGCAGATGGAGAGGAAGATGGAGTCGGGATCATATCCCGCGGCCACCAGCCCTTCCACAAAGGCGTTGCGCATCCCGGTCTCTGGAAAACAGAGGTGAATTTTCATAAAGAGCTCTTCTGGATGGGAAAATACCCCCATGGAGAAGATGGTCTGCCACCAGTGCCTTCCCTTTTTGACTGCGATTTCCTTCCCATTCCGAAGGAGTTCAACGGATATATCCAGATACTCGTGTTTATCCGCGGCAGAGAATATGGTGGATTTCCTTCGGGACGGCGGGATTATGCCGTCGGCGTGGTAAACGCCCAGCTCGCATCCGGTGTTGATCCCATACTGCCCTTTCCAGAATTCGATGAGCCATGTTTTTCCCTCATAATCAAAATAGACAGGCTGGCAGTCCATCACCATATTAAACAGCGGTGCAAATTTGTCATAGATGGCACCGTATCCAAACTTCTTCTGCCAGGCATCTGTCGTACTGGTGAATATATCCTGACTGACATCATAACAATAGCCGAGAGGCTCGGTCAGTTCATTCAGCAGACAGCACTTTTCCTGGATCGTCATACAGCAGATCTTTCGTATGATCTTCCGTTTGCGGAAGTGGAAGAAGATAAGGAAAAAAAGGATAAATAGTAGAAAGAAAGTAAAAAAATAGTACATAGTTTTCTCCTATCTTAGACATTACGTCTGGTTTCTTATCTTCAATGTATGAAAAATTTGTCGATTCGTGACTGAACATGGCGGCAGGGGCATCGGAACAGCGCCCTTAGGTCCGGCGTTTATCATTTATGAATGGGCTCGATAAATTTCTCATAGAATAAAAGAAAAAGGTAAAATCCATGGATCATTTTTATCCTTTTGTCAATTACCCGCTGACCTATCCTTTTCAGAGGATGGAACCCTTTATTGATATACAGACGATGTATCTGCATCACGATAAGCATCTGCAGACGTATGTGGACAATCTCAATCAGACAATGGAAGAGCATCCGGAATGGTGGAAGGTTTCTCTGGAGGAGATGCTTTCCGACCTGAATCGGGTTCCCGAAAGTTTCCGGACTTCCATCCGGCACAACGGCGGAGGTGTTTATAACCACCAGTTTTTCTTTGCGGGTCTGCGGAATGAGGGGGAACAGCCCCAAGGGAAGCTTCTGGAGCAGATCCGGCGGCAGTACGGTTCCGACTCGGCATTTTTCCAGAAATGGAAAGAGGCGGCGCTCTCTGTTTTTGGTTCCGGGTATGCCTGGCTGGTGACGGACGGGGAAAAGCAGCTGCAGATCATCACTACGGCGAATCAGGACACCCCGCTGGAGAGGCATCTCGTGCCGCTGATGGTCATCGATGTGTGGGAACATGCCTATTATCTCAAGCACAAAAATCTACGGGGTAACTATGTGGATGACTGGTGGCAGGTAGTGAACTGGGAGCGGGCAGAGCTTTTATATAGTGATAGCTGTAAATAGCCGCGCATCCATACCGCCCGATGCATAGGAGGATCATAAATCGTACAAAATACATATTTAGATAGAAGAAGGAGGGATTTTTTTGCCCAGGGATTACTTGTCCGAATTTCTTCCAGACCTGGAAGAGTTCAGAGAGAAAACATTGAAGTTTCACAGGAAAGAGATGTCGGTAGCAGAATACAAAGGATTTTCCGGTGGTTTCGGGAGCTATGCAGAGCGGGGCGGGGAGACCCATATGCTCCGGCTCCGGATGGCGGGAGGACAGATCACAAAGGAGCGCCTGCAATTTATCGTAGGGATCTGTGACAAATATCACGTAGAAAGACTGAAGCTTACTACTTGTCAGTCCATCCAGCTGCATCATCTAAGGGCGGAGGATCTCTATGATATGATGGCGGCTGCCTGGAAGGCGGGTATGATCTCCCGGGGCGGCGGTGGTGATTTCCCTCGAAATGTCCTGGCGTCTCCTCTGTCGGGAGTACAGCGGGATGAATATTTCGATGTGCTCCCCTATGCTCAGGCGGCGGGGGATTATATGATGGGCTTTATCAAGGCGGTAAAATTTCCCCGCAAATTGAAAGTGGGCTTCTCCAATTCCCCGGCCAATGAGACCCATGTCACCTTCCGGGATCTCGGCTTTGCCGCCACCCCGGAGGGGACCTTTGATGTCTATGCCGCCGGGGGGCTGGGGATCAATCCGAAGCTGGGAGTCTGTGTGGCGAAGGGAATCGATCCAGGGAAGATCCTCTATTATATCAAGGCCATGGTGAATACCTTCACCACATATGGAAATTACGAGAACCGCGCACGGGCAAGAACCCGTTACCTGCAGGATACACTGGGAGAAAAGGGACTTGTGAAAGCGTATCAGGAGAAATTAGAGGAAGTTTCTGCCACGGAACAACTGGACGTGGATATTGCAGTGCCAGTTCTCTCAAAGACCGGGCCAGAGGCGGCGGTGGAGGACAAGCGTATCATTCCCCAGAAGCAAAAGGGGCTCTACGCAGTCTTTTACCAGCCCTTGGGCGGCAGCCTCACACCGGCAAAGGCTGAGGAATTATACCATCTGATAGAAGATATGGAAGACGTGGAGATCCGGCTTACCCCGGATGAGGGGCTCTATGTGATCAACTGCAGCGCCGGAGAGGCAGAGCGGGTACTCCAGCGGACGGCGGACGGAGCGGATACGTTATTTGAGACCTCCACTGCCTGCATCGGCAATTCTGTCTGCCAGGTGGGGCTTCGGGATTCCCAGGCTCTACTGCGGGACTGCGTGGAGGCGGTCCGGAAGGAAAACTTCCCGGACGGCGTTCTTCCGAAGATTCATATTTCCGGCTGCCCTTCCTCCTGCGGCACGCATCAGACTGCTGGCATCGGCCTGCGGGGTGCCGTCAAACAGACGCCGGACGGCCCGAAACCGGCCTTTGCCTTCTTTGTCGGCGGATGTGACCGCCGGGGAGAAGAGGTTCTGGCCGATACTGGAAAATCCATTGCGATAGAAGACATCCCCCGGTTTTTTGTAGAGCTGGGGAGGATGGTTTCATCTGAAAATATGGTCTATGCGGACTGGATCGCATCCAATCAGGAACGGCTGGATCAACTGATCCAAAAATATACGGCATAGGGGTACAGATGGGAGCGGAACCGGAAAATTCCAGTTCTGCTCTTTACAATTCATACCAAATATATAAGCAAAGCATGTAGGAAGTCTCTATTTAATAACATAGGAAGGAAATTTTTTGGATGAGTTTAAAAAAAAGAAAAAGAGTGATATAATTATAAAAAAATAATTGGGGGCTATAAAATGGGTTTACAATTGGAAAAAGCAGATGATACTATAAAAGCATACTATAAGATTTTATCGGATGATATGCCTGAATTTTTGCATGAATATAGCAAGGTTCCTGAAATGCAGCGTATTGGAGCTATTGGATTGAATTGTGGAACAGACTATACGGATATATTTCAAAATAAATACTTTTATAGTAGACTGGAACATAGTATAGGTGTTGCTTTAATTATTTGGAATTTTACAAAGGATAAAGAACAAACATTAGCGGGATTGTTTCATGATATCGCGACTCCTAGCTTTAGTCATTGCATTGATTATTTACATAAAGATTATATGGAACAGGAAACCACAGAATGTAGGACTAGGGATATCATTGTTCAATCTAGTCATATTATGGCGCTATTATCAAAAGATAAAATATTAGTAGATGATGTATGCGATTATAAAAAATATCCGATTGCAGATAATTCATCCCCCCAATTATCAGCAGATCGATTGGAATATACTTTGTCAAGTGGAATGACATTTACAAAGGAATGGAGTATTCATGATGTTGCAGATATGTATAGAGACTTAATTGTTTTGAATAATGAGGAGGGGGATCCGGAAATTGCTTTTAAATCTCAGAAGACGGCAGAGAAGTTTGTAGGTGGTGCAAGCAAAATGTGGTCATTGTTTCAAAGCAATGAAGATAAGATAGTAATGCAGTTTTTTGCAGATATTATTGCATATGTAATTAATTGTGGAATCATTGAAGAAGAAGATTTGTATCGATATTCAGAATTAGAAATTATTCGTTTGATTGAAAATTGTGGTGTCAAAGAGATACAGGATGCTTTTTTCCATTTTAGAAATGCTACACATGTTTGTGAAGGAGATTTTCCTCCCTTAGGGCGTTATTCCGTTAGCATTGATGTGAAAAAAAGATATATTAATCCACTCGTTATGCAAACAAGACTAGTGTAATGTATCATTGATAAAAAGTTAAATACTACTGGTTTGCCAAGTCGTTTCGTGGTATACTAAAAGAAACGGCGGTGATTCCTATGGCAAGACCTAAAAAATACAAAATCTCG
>CAJSYQ010000045.1 GCA_910574015.1 Eubacteriaceae bacterium
TTTTTTAGAGAAATTCCTCTGAAAACAGTATTTTTATACAATTTCCGCAATTTATTCCACATAAAAAATGTCTAAAAAGTGTTGCAGTTAGGTTATTTTACAAGTGTTGCACTTACCTTGAAAATTCAGCTTTTTTGTAGGGAAATGATCGTGTCCGGTGTTTTATATAATGATGTAATGTGCCGGTCTGGAATAAAATAAACAAATCCGTACATCTGATGGTACCAGACCGCCTATTGCATAGACAGGGCGCCGGCATTTGGGTTAGTTACTGTGCAGGCGCTCTGATTTCATATGCCATGTGCCAAGGATGCTGTTTAGGCAAGCTCTTCAGCCAGAGAGGGATTGCCGCAGAGGGAAAGGAGATAGCCGTATACGATGGAATAATTATCCCGATAGAACTGATCTATAGTCACTGGCATTCTCCCCTCTCTGGTAATCTGCTTATTAAACCGTTTTATAGCCATTTTGTTACAAAAATATTGTAAATTATTTTTTAATTTGATACAATAGACATATCTCTGAAAAAATAATTTGATTGGAGGATGTTATGGAAAAAAAGATTGAGAGAAGCAAAAATTTTTTAGCTCTGTCATCTTGGTCAGTCACAATTTTTATCTTATGCATTGCTTACATAATAGAGGTGGTAAAGGGAAATCGTACACTGCCCTATGTATGTATCGTTCTTGCCATCGGCATCGCACCAGTGATCGCAGGCATCATAATGTACCGTCTGAAGCCGGACGCGCGGGCGCTGCGTTTAGTGATGGCAGTTTCCTATCAGATTTTCTATCTTGTAAATATGCTCCAGAGTCCGTATGCTGTCACTGTGATCTATATCATTCCGATCTTTGCTGTGGTAGCAGCATATGGAAGGGCGCTTTTCTGCGGCATCGTCTGCAGTACCTCGGTGCTCATTGTCATAATCCGCATTGCCTGGTATGCCATGCAGGGCAACACCAGTCCGGTGGATATCACCCAGTATGAAGTACAGTTTTTCGGAGTCCTGCTCAGCGGTATATTCCTGACACTGGCGGTGCGCCAGATTCAGAAGGTAAATACAATGCGCCAGGAAATGCTGGCGGAGAGCATGGAGGAATCGAAGAAGGTGGCGGATCGGATTCTCTCTGCCGGTGAAAATGTAAAGGGGAATATACTTGAGATTGAACAGAGTATGAATACACAGGTGGAGAGCGCCGTCCAGATGTCGGAGGCAATGGGAGAGATGTCCTCCGCCGTGAATCAGGTGGCGGTAAAGCTGGAGAATCAGAGCGATGTGACCCGGCATATTCAGAAATCTGTGGGGATGATCAGCGATGCGGCAGATCATATGGCTAAGACTTCTGCCAGGGCCATGGAGATGGTGGATGCTGGCAGCCGTATGGTGTCAGATACGAAAAACAAGTCGGATATGATCCAGAAGACTTCCAAGGACATTGCGGATAATCTGTCCCTGCTCAGAAAGGAAGCGGATGATATGCAGGAAATCATCACGGTGATCCAGAATATTACAGAAAATACTAACCTGCTCTCTCTGAATGCATCCATTGAGGCGGCAAGAGCCGGTGAGGCCGGCAAGGGATTTGCTGTGGTGGCAGGGGAGATCCATAAGCTGGCGGAGGATACACAGAATTCCGCAGTGGAGATAACCAGTCTGCTGCAGAATTTTCACCAGATATCCGATAAGGTGCGCCACAGTGTAAATGGCATGCTGGAGGATATTGACGAGCAGAATGGCAATATTGATAAGACCTATTCCGAGTTTGATGTTATGCAGCGGGAATTGAACGAACTGGACAGGGAGGCTTCCGGCATTCGTGATGAGATGCGGGAACTGAGAAAATCCAATCAGGTTATGGTGGATGCCATTACGGAGATGTCTGCTGTCTCGGAGGAAATGGCAGCCAGTGCCAGAAGTGTGGAAGAGATCAGTGTTGCCAACCGGGATGCTGGCGAGAAGACGGGACAGCAGGTGGAAGCTATTGCCGGAGAGATCCAGAACCTTATGTCTGTTTAAAAACAGAGCGGCGCTGTGGCAGCAGTCCTATCAATCATTTACACATAGAATCAGCTCCCCCGCAGAGCCGGTCCGGTTATGCGGGGGAGTTTTGTATTGGAATGTTATTTCATTTTTCTATAACATTGAAATAAGCAGAGCCATTGGATGTAGAGCGTCTCCCCGCCCGGCTTCAGGGGAGGAAGATTTGCCAGCCTGAGTGCTGTTCCCACCTGCTTTTTCGTTAGGAGGCTTCTTCTGCCATATAATCCGTATTTCATGGAATGGGTAATGAACTGACGGAATTCTGGTAAGTCTTTTCTGGCAAGATCCGGTTTTTGTTTTCTCGAAAGATGCAGCAGAACCGAATTGACAGACGGCATGGGATGAAAATCATTTTTTTGGAAATGGTATAGAATCTTCATATCCCAGCCGGTTTTCAGAAGCAGGGACTGCGTCGTCTCTCTGGGACGGCCGGTGAATCTTTTGGCGGCACCCTTTTCCACGATCAGCCATAGGTCAGCTGGCGGACAGGCAGTTTCCGTCAATTTACGGATGATCTGGGTTGTGATGAAATAGGGAATGTTGGCAAATACTTTGTAGTCCGTTCCAGTTGGCAGCTGGTAATCCAGAAAATCACCCTGGATAAGTTTCAGATTTTGGCAGCCGGCTAGTCTTTCTTTTGCGTGCTGATATAATTTCCGGTCGATTTCGATGGAATACAGAAATCCGCATTTCTGGCAGAGTGCACGGGTCAGATGCCCTTTCCCTGTACCGATCTCGATGACGGTATCCTGCCGGGTTATGCTGCTGAGGTTTACGATGCGGTGCAGAAGTTTTCCGCTGGTGATAAAGTTCTGTGATGCGGAAAGCTTTTGCAGATAATCAGATTGTTTATTCTTTTTCGACATATTGCCCTCCATTTATAGTTTTTTCTATAATAAAAGGCAATAAAAAAAATGCAGGTCTGACAGAACCGGCATCCCTAATATGAGAAATACAGCGGCATGGATAAAAAGCCGCCGGGATGGGGTCCAGGCATGTTGAAAATAATTCGCATATTGCACGACAAAAAAACACCCGTTCAGCATGGTGCATCTTTTTTATTGCCGGTATTACCGAATGCGAATAATGATTCCCATATGCCGAGAACCTCCTTATCTTAATTTTGGTTCTTATATAACCTGTTCCTGTAGTATACCACGATATCGTATGCAAATCAATACAATAAGGAGAGAGGGCTGAAAAATTATGAGTAAAAATAAAGAGAGTCTGATTGCCTGGGATCCGGCATGGGAAGATGCCGTACAGCAGTACAAAGAAGAATTCAGGAAGGCAGGCATGGACTGGGAGGGGCTGGGTCCACATTATCCGATCGGGAAAGAGACACTGTACTGGAAGCTGCAGAAGGATTCCCTGGCTGGCTGCAGTTCCAGCACCTATCTCTATGTGCGGGAGGAGGAAAAGCGGCTGCTGGGTATGCTGAACCTGCGCCGGGGGCAGACAGGGGAGAGCCTGGCCCGGATGGGCAATATCGGCTTCAGCATCCGCCCCTGTGAACAGGGGAAGGGATACGCCGTGCGCATGCTCAGGGAGGCGGCTCCTCTGTCCATGATGCAGGGGGTCATACCATGGTATATGGTCTGCCTGGCGGATAATGAGGCGTCCAGGCGAGTTATCGCCAGACTGGGCGGCAGAAAGCAGGGGGAGACTGTGTGGGCGGCGGGAGAACCGGCGGTGGAGAAATATGTAGTCTATGATGTTTTTTGATTGCTTTCTTATATTGCCCATGGTACAATGAGTAGACTCATAGGCACGATTGAGTTATATATCATTTGAGGGAAGATGAGGATGTAGTTATGGCAGAGAAGAACACAATGCAGGATATGACAGTGGGGAATCCGGCATCGCATATATTGAAATTTTTCTTTCCCCTGCTTTTCGGTATGCTGTTCCAGCAGTTTTATAATCTGGTGGATACCGCTATTGTAGGCAGGTTTCTGGGCCCGGACGCGCTTGCGGCGGTGGGGGCGACAGGATCTGTGAATTTTTTGGTGATCGGTTTCTGTATGGGAGTCTGTAATGGCTTTGCCATCCCGGTGGCACAGAAGTTTGGGGCGAAGGATGACAAGGGACTGAGGCGCTTTGTGGCAAACAGCGTATGGCTGGCCATTCTGTTTGCGGCGGTCATGACGGTGACGGTATCCCTTCTCTGTCGGGATATCCTGATGTGGATGGATACGCCGACGGATATTATGGAGGGGGCATATTCTTATATATTTGTTATCTTTCTCGGTATTCCCGTAACCTACCTTTACAATCTGCTCTCCGGTTTTATGAGGGCGCTGGGGGACAGCCGGACGCCGCTGGTGTTTCTGATCATATCTTCCTTGTTGAATATTGTATTTGACCTGGCCGCCATCCTTGTCTTTCACCTTGGAGTGGCGGGAGCGGCCTATGCTACGGTGCTGGCACAGTTGATCTCCGGTGTTCTCTGCCTTCTTTTTATGATAAAAAAATTTCCGATCCTGCACATCAGAAGGGGAGAATGGCGTCTGAACAGCCACTGTGTGGCCCGTCTGTGCGGCATGGGTGTTCCGATGGGATTACAGTATTCCATTACAGCTATTGGAAGTGTAATTCTCCAGAAGTCGGTGAACCGCCTTGGCTCAGCCGTCGTGGCGGCCATTGCCAGCGGCGGCAAGCTCAGCATGTTTATGTGCTGTCCCTTTGATGCCATGGGATCTACGATGGCGACTTACGCAGGACAGAATCTGGGAGCAAAAAAACTGGACCGGGTGGATCGGGGAATCTTTTCCTGCAGCCGGCTGGCACTGGTTTATTCCCTGCTGGCCTGCGCTGTAGTATTCCTTGTGGGGAAATATATGGCGCTTCTCTTCGTGGATAGCAAAGAGACAGAGCTGATCGGACTGATTGAGGTTTACCTGCGATGGACCAGTGCTTTCTATTTTCCTCTGGCGCTGGTGAACATTGTGAGGTTTACGATACAGGGGCTGGGGTTTGGCAAGCTGGCCATCCTGGCCGGAGTGTGTGAGATGGCTGCCCGCAGCGTAGTGGGATTTTTCTTCGTTCCCAGACTGGGATTTACCGCGGCGTGTATGGCAAGTCCGGTTGCCTGGATCCTGGCGGATGCCTTTCTGATACCGGCATATTTCCTTGTGGTGCGATTTCTGAAACAGCATATAATGGAGAAAGGAGCGGATGCGGTATGATAAAACTGATTGCCCTGGATCTGGACGGGACACTGCTGGACGACCACAAAAAGATTCGCCCGGTCACAAGACAGGTTCTGGAGAGGGCAGCGGAACAGGGGATCGAGGTTGTCCCGGCTACCGGAAGGCCTTACCGGGGGCTGTGTTCCGAGGCGGAAGGGCTGAAGGGGGTTAATTATGTACTGACTACTAACGGCGGCGGGATTTATGAGAGGAAGACCGGGACATGCATCTATCAGGATTGTATGAAGCTGGATAAGCTTCTGCCTCTGTTTATGCAGCTGGAGGAGCTGGAGGTAATGGCAGATGCCTTTGTGAAGGGAGATTCCTATATGACCAGAAGGAAGGTGCCGCTGATCGACAGGATCAATGGCCCCGAAGAGATTAAGGAATATCTCCGCATATCCAGAACCGTGGTGGAGGATCAGGCAGCTGCCCTTCGGGAGCGGGGAGATGATGTGGAGAAGCTTACTATCAATTTTGCTCTGGACGGGCAGGGAAGAAGGATTGATTACGATGCGGCATGGAAAATCCTGTCGGATTTTCCTGAATTTCTTCCCGTATCCGGCGGGATGCAGAATATTGAGGTGACGGCAGAGGGGGTCTCGAAAGCCAGTGCGCTGTTGTGGCTGGGAGCTTATCTGAAAATAAAACCGGAAGAAATGATTGCATTCGGCGACAGCGGGAATGATATAGATATGCTGCGGACAGCGGGGATTGGCGTGGCCATGGGAAATGCCGAGGAAGAGGCAAAAGCAGCGGCGGATTATGTCACACTGGCCAACACGGAGGACGGCATCCCCCACGCATTGAAGAAATTTGTACCAGAGCTGTTTCACTAACGGGAAGGAGGAGTTATCATGGATCTGATCATTAATCTATTACTGCTGGCGGCCGGCTTTGTCCTGCTGATCAAGGGGGCGGACTTTTTTGTGGAGGGAAGTGCTTCTGTGGCCCGGTTCTTTCATGTGCCGGGAGTTATAATCGGTCTGACTATCGTGGCTATGGGAACTAGCGCGCCGGAGCTTGCTGTCAGCGTTTCGGCGGGATTGTCCGGCTCCAATGAGATTGCCGTGAGCAATGTGGTTGGGTCAAACATTTTTAATCTTCTTATGGTGCTGGGGATCTGCGCCATTATGAAACCGCTGCCGGTGGATCCTGGTATTAAAAAGAGGGATTTTCCAATATCGCTGGCGGCGACGCTGCTGCTCATCCTGCTGGGCGGAAATCTGATATTTACGGGAAGGTGTACGGATATTCACAATGTGGATGCGGCGGCGGGAACCCTTTTTCGGTGGAACGGTCTTATCCTGGTGACAGCTTTCGTGCTGTATCTGGCATATACTATATATATTGCCAGAAAGAACCGAACAGAAGAGGAAGAGGGAGAGCAGATTTCCATAGGCCGGAGTATTTTATATATTCTGATGGGGCTGGCGGGGATCATAATCGGCGGTCAGCTTGTGGTGAACAGCGCAAAGACGCTGGCGGCCATATGGGGAATGAGTGAGACGCTCATCGGTCTTACCATTGTGGCCATTGGGACAAGCCTGCCGGAGCTGGTCACTTCCATTGTGGCATCCTCTAAGGGGCAGAATGGCATGGCCATCGGCAATGTGGTGGGATCCAATATTTTTAATCTGCTTCTTATCCTGGGAGTATCCGGAACCCTCCATCCCATTGGGATCACCGTGGCATCCTTTGTAGATCTTGGCATGCTGCTGGGGGTGAGTATGATCGCCTATGCCTTTGTCTGCAGCGGCCGGCGGATCAACCGTGTGGAGGGCGCGGTGATGGTGTTGATGTATGTCGCATATACGGCGTATGCCATTGTGCGGTAACGGTAGCAGAAGATCTGATATAGAAAATTAAAAACAGGAAATATGGACAGATGCTCCCGGGATGGAAATTTTCCGGGAGTATTTTCCTGTCTGCCGCTTGTTTTGCTCAATATTGAAAAAAACTGAATGGTTTTGAAAGAATATGATTGACAATGAAAGTTTTTGGAAGTATAATCGGATATAGAGAGAAACGGAGGTGAAAAAATGCTTACAGAGGAACGGCTGCAGACGATCCAGAACATGATCGAGCGGCGGAAGAGTGCCTCGATCCAGGAGCTGGTTGAAGAGCTGGATATATCCGAGTCCACAGTCCGCCGGGATCTGACACTTTTGCATCAGCAGGGGAGGATCAGTAAGGTACGGGGAGGCGCCATGGCATGCGGCAGCCACTACAGTGCGGAGGATGATCCAGTCTCCAGCCGCCGGGACCGCAATCTGGAGGAGAAGCAGGCCATTGCCAGATATGCGGCATCCCTGATCCGTCCTCATGATTTCATTTTTCTGGATGCCGGAACTACAACAGAATGGATCATTGATTATCTGAGTGAACGGAATGTCGTCTTTGTGACTAATGCCCTGACACATGCCCGGAAATTGTCCCAGATGGGATACACCACATATATTCCAGGCGGTGAGTTTAAGGCAGCCACTGAGGCGGTAGTGGGAGAAGAGGCGGTGGAAAGTCTTCGTAAGTATAATTTCACAAAGGGTTTCTGGGGAACCAACGGCGTCAGTCCTGGGGGCGGTTTTTCCACGCCGGATGTGAAAGAGGCTATTATGAAGAAAACCGCCATGGAACATTGTGCAGAACGCTTTGTCTTGTGTGATTCCAGTAAATTTTCACAGTATTCCTGTGTAAAATTTGGTGAAATTGCAAACGCTGTCATTATTACAACGGAATTCACGAAGGAAATCCTTGGCGATGAATTTTATGATTATGAGACAGGCGGTAAGATCAGGCTGGCGGCAGCAGCGGCGGCGCTGCATTAGAAAAGGAGGTAGAGATATGAGGATAACAGATCTATTGAGCCCAGAGAGTATTTGCCTGAACGGCAGGGCGGACAGCAAAAAGGATGCGCTGGATCAGATAGTGGATCTAATGGCCAGGAGCGGCAGGGTGCAGGATGTGGAGAAATACCGCCGGGGGGTCTATGCCAGAGAGGAAGAGAGCACGACGGGAATCGGAGAGGGAATCGCCATTCCCCATTGCAAGTCCGATGCGGTGGTGAGACCGGGGCTGGCTGCCATGACGCTGCCGGATGGAGTTGATTTCGATTCTCTGGACGGTGAACCCGCGACACTGTTTTTCCTGATTGCCGCGCCAGATACAGAGGATAATGTACATCTGGATGTATTGAGTAAGCTTTCTGTCCTGCTGATGGATGAAGAGTTTACCGGGCGTCTCCGCCGGGCACAAAATGTAGAGGAATTTCTTCAGATCATCGATGAGACAGAGAGCGGCAGGGAGGAGGAAGAAGGGACAGCATCGCGACAGGAAACCCGGAAGGGCAAGAGGCTTGTGGCGGTGACGGGCTGTCCCACAGGGATCGCTCATACTTATATGGCGGCAGAGGCGCTGGAAAAGAAGGCGAAAGAACTGGGATATGATATCAAGGTGGAGACAAGAGGCTCCGGCGGCGCCAAAAACGTACTGACGGCAGAGGATATTGCCGGTGCCGACGGGATCATCGTGGCGGCAGATACGAAAGTTCCCATGGACCGTTTTGCTGGCAGACGGGTGGTAGTGACGAAGGTGGCAAACGGCATCAATCGCCCCGGTGAGCTGATGGAAGAGGCACTGAGCGGTGCAGCCCCGGTCTATGAGGCGGGTGTTTCTGGCGGCAGCGCAGAGCAGGAAGAGGGAGGAAAGGGCGGTATCGGTCATCAGATCTATACGCATCTGATGAATGGTGTTTCCCATATGCTGCCCTTTGTCATTGGCGGCGGCATACTGACCGCACTGGCTTTCCTTATTGATACCCTGGCTGGTTATGGAACCAGCGGCGGGGCTAATTTTGGAAGCTGTACGCCGTTGTCGGCATTTTTCAAATATATCGGCGGGTTATCCATGAATATGATGGTGCCGGTACTGGCAGGATATATTGCCTATTCCATAGCGGACCGTCCCGGTCTGGCAGTGGGATTTGCCGGAGGACTGCTGGCTGCAAATGGGAATGCCGTTCTGATTGGTACCGTATTTGGAGACCATTTAGATAAGCTGAGGGGCATTAATAAATTTATTGCAGATTTTGCTTTTGTGGGGGAACACAGCGGAAATACGGTTTCCGGTTTCTTAGGGGGCATAGTGGCCGGATTTTTGGCTGGATTTATTGTACTGGGACTAAAGAAGATCTGTGAGAAGCTTCCCGATGCCCTGGATGGTATAAAACCGACGCTGATCTATCCACTGGCTGGTATCTTTGCTGTCGGCGTCCTGATGTGCTTTATATTCAACCCGCTTATCGGTCTGATCAATACGGGTCTCAGCAATATGCTCAGCGGTATTGCCGCCGCCGGGATGATCACGGTTCTCGGCCTGATCCTTGGTGCGATGATGGCTATTGATATGGGAGGGCCTATCAACAAGGCAGCTTATGTATTTGGCAGCGGTATGCTGGCTACAGCGGCACAGATGATGACGGAGGGGGCCCAGGCTTCCGATCCGGCTGTCCAGGCATGTTTTATCTCCATGGCCGCCATTATGATAGGCGGAATGGTTCCGCCCATCGGTATCGCCGCTGCCTGCTGGCTCTTTCCAAAGAAATTTACAAAGGCAGAGAGAGGTTCTGCGGTGTCGAATATCGTGATGGGATGTTCTTTCATCACGGAGGGAGCGATCCCGTTTGCCGCAGCGGATCCGGCGCACGTGATCCCGTGTACTATGGTGGGGGCCGGAGTGGCAGGCTTTCTGTCCGCCCTGTTTGGCTGTACGCTGATGGCACCGCACGGGGGCATCTTTGTCTTTGCCACAGTAGGAAATCCTTTTATGTACGTTGTGGCATGGCTTATCGGCTCGGCAGTGACAGCTGTGATGCTTGGTTTTATCAAGAAGGATGCGGTGACGGACTGACACCGCAGAGCTATCTTACCCGGATCTTTAATTTTATCACGCGGTTCTGGAAACGTATGGTGACCGGAACCGTGTTTTTCTTTCCCGTCCGTTTCCTGGCCCGGATCACTCCCTTCCTGCTGATGGAGACATATTTCTTTGCTCCGGACCGGCAGGTAACATTATAGCGGGAAGGGGATGCCTTGATCTTCAGACGGAGTTTTTTTCCTTTCTTTAAAGTGAGGACAGCTCCGTCTTTCCGTGTTCTCTTTCCCGTTTTTATTTTCAGCGAGGTCTTTTTCAGCTTTTTTACTGCGTCTGTGACAGCGGTGCAGGCTTTATGAAATTCGGATGCCGTAACGGATACACGCCGCATACGGGTTTTATCTAACAGTGTGGAGAAGCCATCCGGAAGAGCCTCTGTCGTTCCGGCGGCATATCCGTAATAGCTCAGAGGATCTTTGGAGGTTCGGAAATACCGGGTAATTTTTGCGGCGCCTCTATCTGTTCCGGTGGGATGGAACAGGCGGTGAAAGCGGGAAAGGGCGGTTTTGAGCTTTCGGAAACTGGACTTGGTATAGCCGGTCTTTTTTAATTTCCCAGCTTTTTTTACAGCCGAAAGGGGGTTGCTTTTTGTCTTCGTTTTCACAATGGTGAAAGTGTCTGCATAGGGTCTTCCCTCTGCGTCATAGGTTTTCAGGGACAGTGAAGTTCTATCTACAGAAAGGATGGAGAAAGACGGCTGCGGCGCATTGGTTCTCTCCGCTACGTAAAACTGCCGGGGCGAGGCAAGGCCGTACATCTTGCTCCCGGAGGAGGTTCCCAGGGAAACATAGGCGGTTCCAGCCGGATTCGTGACGGTGCCGCCGGGATACAAGATTGCCGTTCCGTCCAGCATAAAATGTGACCGGGCATAGGAATGATCGTGTCCGGAAAAAACCACGTCGATACCATATTCGTCCATCAGGGGGGCAAAGATTGTCCGAAGATTGGCAGAAGTACGGTTGGAATGCATAACGCCGGAACCATAAATGTCGTGATGCATCAAAACGATGCGCCAACGGGCATCGGGATGAGAAGAGACGGCTTTTTTCAGCAGTTTCCGGTGGGCCGGGATATTCCGGCTGTTGCTGTTAAGCACGATAAACAGCGCACTGTCGCGACTGAAAAAGTAGTCGCAGCCGGAGGGGGTGGCACCATAGCCGTCCTCTGTGTTGGGATTATGGAAATGAAATTTGTAGTCGGTTCCCTTTGATTCATGGTTGCCGATGGCAGCTGCGGCAGGAAGGCTGCGGAGATATTCAGGATAGAGAAATCCGGCATATTCTCTCTCGCGGACGCCCGTCTCGTCCTGATCCGATTTGTAGTTGATCTGATCGCCTGCGGACAGAAGGAAGGAGGCATCCGGTGCTTTTCTCACAGCGCATGCCAGTGTTTTCTCCCAACTAAATGCATCCGCGGGGATGCAGCCCGAGGCGCCGATCTGGGGATCGCCTGCTAAGATGGCGGAGAATGAGACAGAATTCTGAGTTTTGAAGGAAAAGGTGCCGGACCAGTCGCAGCCGGCTGGGTCATAATTTTCAGTATAACGGTAATAATAGGTAATACCCGGCCGCAGAAAGTCTTCCACCGTGACGTGATTCGCGGCGAAATAAACGGTAGTACCATTACTCCGGCAGATGGGAGTGGATTTTCCGGTAAAGATACGGCTCTTGGCAAAATCACCGCGGCTGTCCAGCTGTATGGCCGGGGTGCCGGCCTGTTGGGAATACCATGAAAAATTCATGCCCGCCTCGTCTGCCCCGGGACTCAGAACCATATTTCCAGTGGCTGCGTCCGCCTGTTCCTTCCATCGGGAAAGCCAGTTCTGGTACTCTGGCAGGGCGGTGGCTGTATCTGCTGCCGACAGCTCTGTCTGGATGGGAAATTCGCCATAGGCGCAGACCGGTACAGAGAGCCGGGGGCAGAGTATGCTGATCATAAGAAGAAATGCGGTGATGTGGGTTTTCATCTATATCCACTTCCTTTCCTTTCGCTATAGGTTCTATTTTGATATGGTAGCATAAAATATATTCAGGGTCAAATAGGTGACGTCGCGCAGGACACAAAATTTTCATAATTTTTGTTAGCACTCACTATTGACGAGTGCTAACAACCGTGGTATAGTATAGTCAGATTCAAACAAAAACAAAGAAAAGGAGAGATGCCTTATGTTGATGCCAAGTGTATTTGGAGAGAACTTATTTGATGATTTTTTCAATTTTCCGTCTGGCAGCTTTGCAGCAGATTCCATGGAGCTGATGAAGACCGATGTCAAAGACAATGAAGACAGCTATGAGATCACGATGAATCTGCCCGGAGTAAAGAGGGATGATGTAAAAGCAGAGTTGAAGCAGGGGTATCTGACGATCCATGCCAATTCCGAGGTCCGCAATGAGGAAAAGGATGAGGATGGAAGATATATCCGGAGAGAACGTCATACGGGATCCTGCAGCAGAAGCTTTTATGTCGGAGAGGCGGTTACAGAAGAGGATATTAAAGCAAAATTTCAGGACGGAACCCTGAAAATGATCATTCCAAAGAAGGAGCAGCAGCCGGCGGTGGAAAAGAAGAAGTATATTGCCATTGAGGGCTGACGGCGGGGCCGGCATCATACCGGTGCCGGCAGTATGGATAAAAGGAGGAAGGGCATATGATGATGTCTGATTTTTATAGAAACGATCCATTTGAACGGTTATTTTTTGATCTTCCGCTGTATCAGGGAAGAGACCGCAGGAGGACGGGAAGAAAGTCATATGTTTCCCAGCGCAGCAGATGGATGAGAACCGATGTAAGGGAATGTAAAGACGGATATGTGCTGATGATGGAGCTGCCGGGCTTCCAGAAGGAGGAGATAAAGGTTTCTCTGGAGGACGGTTATCTGACAGTGGATGCAGCGATGGCAGAGGAAACCGGGAAAGGCGCAAAATATATCTGCCGTGAACGTTTTTGCGGCGCCTGTCAGAGAAAATTTTATGTGGGGGAAGAGATAACGGATGCAGATATCCGGGGAGAGCTGCGGGATGGCATACTGAAGATTAGGATCCCAAAGAAGGAGGCAGTACCTGCTGTGGAAGAGAAGAAATATATTACCATTGAGGGCTGACAAGGATTCCTCCCAAAGAAAAGGGAAAAAATAGGAAAACAGGGATTGAAATTTCCGCCGGGATAGGTTATTCTATTAGTAGATTCCATATAACTGGCGGAGAGACATTTCCGGGGAAACCGGCAGATGTTCGTGGGAGTACCCACGGGAAGTATGGAGATGAAAGAGAGCCGACCGCCTGGGCGACCAACTATTAATTTGGCCGTTCGGGTGATCGGCTCAATGTTTTTTGAAATGGAGGAAAGGGAATGAAGAAAATTTCACTGGAAAATGAACTGAAAAGCAATGCGTACCCTGGCAGGGGCATCGTGATTGGAAAGACCCCCAATGGAAAATATGCGGTGACGGCGTATTTTATTATGGGACGGAGCGAGAACAGCCGCAATCGTGTCTTTGTAGAGGATGGTGAGGGAATCCGCACCCAGGCATTTGACCCCTCAAAGCTCAGCGATCCCAGCCTGATCATCTATGCGCCGGTGCGCGTCCTGGGCAATAAGACCATTGTGACCAACGGCGACCAGACCGATACGATCTATGAGAGGATGGACAGCCAGCAGACCTTTGAACAGGCGCTGCGCACAAGGGAATTTGAACCGGATGCCCCCAATTACACACCGAGAATTTCCGGCATTCTGCATGTGGAGAACGGAACCTATAATTATGCCATGTCCATTCTTAAGAGCAGCCATGGCAATCCGGATTCCTGCCAGCGGTATACATTTGCCTACAGCGATCCCTTGGCGGGAGAGGGACATTTTATCCATACATATATGTGTGACGGCGATCCACTGCCAAGCTTTGAGGGGGAACCGAAGCTGGTGGAGCTGGTAGATGATATGGATGCCTTTACAGATATGCTCTGGCAGAGCCTGAATGCAGACAATAAGGTATCTCTTTTTGTCCGATATATTGATCTTGAAACAGGAAAATATACATCGAAGATCGTCAATAAGAATCACTAATCATTGATTAAATAGAGAAAGGACCGTGACAATGAAAGAATTAGAATTAAAATATGGCTGCAATCCGAACCAGAAGCCTTCCCGCATTTTTATGGAGGACGGAGATCTGCCCATCCGGGTGTTGAATGGGAAGCCTGGGTATATCAATTTTCTGGATGCCTTCAATGGCTGGCAGCTGGTTAAGGAACTGAAGAAGGCGACGGGGCATCCGGCTGCCACATCTTTTAAACATGTTTCTCCTGCCGGGGCGGCGGTGGGACTTCCTCTCAGTGAGACAGAGGCAAGGATTTACTGGGTGGATGATCTGGGAGAGCTGACTCCGCTGGCCGCTGCCTATGCCAGAGCCAGGGGGGCGGACCGCATGTCCTCCTATGGCGACTTCATTGCCCTCTCTGATGTGTGCGATGTGTGCACAGCGAAGATGATCAAGAGAGAATTCTCAGACGGCATCATTGCTCCGGGATATGAGCCGGAGGCACTGGAGATACTGAAGGAAAAGAAGAAGGGCGCCTATGCTGTGATCGAGATGGATGCGGACTATGTGCCAAAACAGCTGGAGCGCAAGGAAGTATTTGGCATCACCTTTGAACAGGGGCGAAATGAGCTGAATATTGACGATGAGTTTTTCGCCAATGTGGTGACAGAGAATAAGGAAATCCCGGAGCTGGCTAAGATTGATATGGCAATTTCCATGATCACATTGAAATATACCCAGTCCAATTCTGTATGTTTCGTAAAGGGCGGACAGGCCATTGGTATCGGCGCGGGGCAGCAGTCCCGGATCCACTGTACCAGGCTGGCAGGAAATAAGGCGGATAACTGGTTCCTCCGCCAGTCGCCCCAGGTACTGAACCTTCCTTTTAAAGAGGATATGAAGCGGGCAGACCGCGATAATGCCATTGATCTGTATATCGGGGAGGATTATATGGATGTGCTGGCAGACGGCGAGTGGGAACGGATATTTACTGAGAAACCACCGGTGTTTACAAAGGAAGAAAAGGCGGCATGGCTGAAGGAGTACGCAAAGGATGTGACATGCGGCTCCGATGCTTTCTTTCCCTTTAGTGATAATGTGGAACGGGCATACCGCAGCGGCGTGAAATTTATTGCCCAGCCCGGCGGGTCGATCCGTGACCAGGATGTGATCGACGCCTGCAATAAACACGGTATTGCCATGAGCTTTACCGGACTTCGCCTGTTCCATCATTGATTAAATGAAAACCTAAAATCAAATAATGGTTGACAATCTGTCCTCCTGTGGTAAACTGACGGTAGCGGGATACCGGAAGAATTCATTTATCACAGGAGGATTTTTATATGTTTGAAAAGATTGCAGATGAAATAATAGCGGGGAGACGTCTGACACAGGAGGATGATCTTTCTTTCCTGATAGAGGGAGGTCTGGCGGAGTTAAAAAGAGAGGCCGGCCGCATTCGGAAAGCCCTCTGCGGAAACCAGGTGGAGCTGTGCACCATCATTAACGGACGCGCCGGGCGGTGCAGTGAGGACTGCCGGTTTTGTGCGCAGTCAGCACATCATCATACAGGGGCGCAGGAGCATACCATCCTGGAGGAGGATGAGTTGGTGGAGGCATGCCGGCGAAGTGAGAAGGCCGGGGTCCGCCGTTTTTCGGTTGTGACGGCGGGACGTGCTCTGTCTGGAGAGGATTTTGACCAGACCATCCGGGCATACCGGAAAATGAGGGAGGAGTGCAGGGGTATCGGTCTCTGCGCTTCCCACGGACTGCTGGAGGAAGAGCAGTTTGAAGGGCTGCAAAGGTGTGGTGTGACGATGTACCACGCCAATATTGAGACCTCCAGGCGCAATTTCCCTAATATTTGTACGACCCACACTTTTCAGGATAAGCTCACCTGTATCCGGCGGGCGAAGGCAGCAGGACTGCATGTCTGCTCCGGGGGGATCATCGGGCTGGGGGAGACCTGGGAGGACCGGCTGGATATGGCGCTGACCCTGGCCGAATATCAGGTGGATTCCATCCCGCTGAACGCGCTGATCCCTATACCGGGAACCCCCTTTGGGGAGCTGCCGGTACTGACAGAGGATGAGATACTGCGCACCATTGCCCTGTTCCGCTTTCTCAATCCCACCGCCTATGTCCGTCTGGCGGCAGGCCGTACCCTGATGCGGGACAGCGGAAGGGAGGCCTTCTTTGCCGGAGCCAATGCCGCCATCACAGGAGATATGCTGACTACCTCCGGGAATAATATGCGGCAGGATAGGATGATGCTGAGGGAGAGCGGGTTTGAGATATAATATAGATTGCGGCATGCCCGATTATGCATTGATTTTTCTGTTTATGCAATACCCCTTGTAAATGTAGTGAATCTCATGTATTATCAATGAAATATGTGCATGAGACAAGGAGGATAAGATGCTAAATAATCTTATAAAACCAATTTTTTTGTTTTGCTTAATTCTAATGATAGGAGTTGCATTTTTTCCAAGTGTTTCAAAAGCAAAGAACAGTACTCTTCCGGCACCAGAAAAAGTCAGGGCACGGAGTAATCAGCAGGAACGGATTAAATTAACATGGAAGGAATAGAGATGAGCAAAACGCATTGATTTAAATATAGGATTTGGCAGTTAGATTCTGTAAATGGAAAAGATTGAGAGTTTATGGCATAGCAAAGCTAACGTAAGCCCAGAACCTACGCAAATAAGGGGTATGGACTGCTCTTT
>CAJSYQ010000046.1 GCA_910574015.1 Eubacteriaceae bacterium
GTATTTTATGCCATTTTCGTAGAAAAAGTCGAAACCAGTATAAAATCAAATGCCCTAATAAATGCCTTAAAACAGCTAATTAAGAAACAGGGGCATCATTTATAAAGTTGTAAAGTAGTGTAATAAAATCTACGTTTTCTTCAATTGGTTTTGTTCCATCTATCCGTAAAACAGGACATTTTAAGGACTTCACCCATTCTTCAACAGTATTTTCTGGTCGGGATTTAACAAAATCAAAGAACTTTTCTTCTTGCTTATGCAAATCTCCACCTAATAACATCCTTTCACCGAATTTCTGAAAAGAACGATTTTTAACCCGCTGTATCCGAATATCCTTTGGAACTTCAATCAATATAGCATATTGAAAAAATGGATAAACAGATTCTCCATAATCACCTTTTACAGAAGTAAAAATAAAGTTCTCATATGCCCTTATCTCACTCCAAAGCAACTTTTCCACCTCTTCACGAGTGCTTGGAGAGGCATAAGTATAATGGGCGTCTGTCTTAGGAAAATACAAGTCCTCATTGTCTATAAAATGAAAATGCAGTTTCTCTGCAAGAGTTTTTCCCAATGTACTCTTCCCACTGCCATTCAAGCCACATACAATAATCCCCATTCCCATAAGTTTCTCCAGCAAAGTTTAAATTCTTACCTCAACATAAATAGTATACCATACACCACCTTACAATTCCATAATCAAAAATGCGGAGCAGTTTTCCCACCCCGCACGCGTTTACACATATACCAACTTTTTTAACGCAATCTCCTCCGCCACACTTCTCACATTATTCATAAGTCCAAGCCACTTCATCTGCTCTGTAGCTTTTAACTCCTCCGTAATCCCCACCCCTGCTTTCATCTGTTCTACAAGCATTTCCACCCTTGCATGACACTTCTCGTCTATCTCATACAAATGTTTATTCAATTTGCCATCCAGCATCAACCTTAAATACTCTGCTCTACAATTTACTTGCAAATACTCCCACCGCATAAGTCCATACTTCCCTATATTGTAATCCGTTCCCTCATGCAATCCCAAATCAGGATAATACAAATCATGCTCTCCCAAGCGGTACATAATTTCATTTTCCACAATAACTTCTGCTAATTCTTTACTCATAATCCGCCTCCATTCTTATGTACGGATAAAGAAAGATAATTCTTTTCCTTTATCCGTTTCTGTTACCCATACTACAACTATCTACTCCTGCCAACAAAACCGATACTCTCCGAAAAACTTTGCATCCTCTCGCCAACAGACTCCAGAAAATGCTCCAGCATATTCAAGCCATTGATAGTAAACTGTTTCATAAAGTCATATGCCTTCTACAATTTCTCTTTCAACATCCTGTTCTCGTCCTGTAATATCATATTTTCCCGCTTTAACCGAAGCATATCATCAAACATAACAGTTCCTCTCTCGCTAGGCTCAACCCTACGGTACTTCTCATACTGCTGCACAGCCTGCTCTTTTACAAAATCTGCCTCTTTCTGCACATTTTCAAATTCATTCACAGCCTCTTGCAGCTCTAACTTTACAATATCCAGCTTTATCTCCTCTGCCTGTATTTCCTCCGCTTTATCGAACTTTCTCTGTTCCAATTCTTTTATTTGTTGCTCAAGATAATCCGTTTTCTCCTCAAGCATACTACTCTTTTCGGCATATTCCTCATAAGATTTCTTTTTATCCTCATACCATGAATGATACAGTTCATACAGCCCTTTTATACTTTCTTCCAGACTTTTATAATGTTCATAGGAATCCTGCACCCTATCCTTGTCTATCTGTACCTTTTCCCAATCTTCTTTTGCTTTCTCCGTCTCCTGCCAGATTTTCTCTACTTTCGCCTCATTCTCCTCCAAAATCTGCTCTTGGGATTGCAATGTCTCCTCATTGACTCCCATCAAAAAGCTCTGGCTCGCTATCTTGTCTTTCTGCCCTGAAATCTCCTGTTCCAGTTCTTCTACCTCTGCTTTCCGCATTTTCTTCTCATAATCATAGACTGACAAATGCTTTTCGTGTGTCCCTTTTTGCAGCCATTCCATCTTATAATGTTCCATAATCTCTGCAAGGCACTGTTTTTCGCTCTCCACCCAGCGTTTCCACTCGGTATCAAACCGTCCTGTGCCCACAAATCCCTGTGCTTTCAATGCACCTTTTAAGGACACCTTTGTAGACAGCCCACGCCTATTTCCAGTCGAAAACGGCACATAATCAATATGCAAATGCGGCGTTTCCTCGTCCAAGTGCATAACCGCATTAAATACCCGCAGATTAGGATTCCTCTCTTGAAATCCCATCATATACTCCTCCAATGCAGACTGTGCATAAACACTCTCTACCATGCCACAGTTCGTATCATCCCTGTTGCCAATCTGAACAATCAACTCATGGAACAGTTTTTCCTGCTTGCTGGTGCGGATTTTTTCATAATAATTGTCAATCCTGCGGTCTGCCCTGCTCTGTTTGGCATTATAAGCCTCCAGTGCCTTATCAAAGAATGTGTGATACACCTTTTTGATATTTTCTTTGACATAAACTTTATTACTTTCGCTTCGTTCCCTGTCTACATTCTTGGCGATAAATGTCCGGTTATTATGATTTAGTGAACCTTTCCCCACCATCATCGAAATCGTTCTCTCCATACACAACGCCCTTTCTTTCTGTCCTTATCCGTATATCCCCTTAATAAAATTTCTCTGCTCATTACCCTAAAATCTCCTTTCCAAATTTTTCTGCCTATGCCATTAAGCAACTAATACCCGCAAAAGCAAATTTTTCATTTTCCGGTTGTTTGACATACTGTAAAACAAAATTCTCTTTTGTCGCACAAACTGTAATACAACCTCTGTATTCAACTCTCGTTCCTGTTTCCTGCAAAAAATTTCCGCTTGCTTTGTCTTACAAATTGTAATACAGTGTTTTACATGAATATCTGCTTCCAGCGAATCATCTTCCAGCCAAAGACGAGCCGACAGGCGAAGTCTGAGGCAGTCCTTATCGGTATCTGCTCGGACGTTAGTAGTCCGAGCAGCATCGGGGCAAAGCCCCTCTTTTGTTACTTTTGTCAAAAGTAACAAAAGCATTTTTGACAGGCAAGCCCATCAAAAATGTAACCCGCAAGCGGGTTTTGCGTCCTGCCGGAGGCTTACTTCTGCAGACAGCCGATGAAATATTTGTCGTACAACGCCAAATATTCCACGCTGACTGCTCGGCTCTCCTACCAGCCTTATATCCCCGTCTGCACATATTCCAAATCTCCCCACTATCTAACCAGTCTTTTTCATCTCTTGTGACGGTTGCGTCGATTGTGACGGTATTTTCACCATTAGCACTAATACATAAAATACCGTCGCAACCGTCACTTATCGTCACCCCTGCTTTATTCCTGTTCTTTTCCGCTGTTTCTCTCCCACAGATATTTTGCACCATCCAGCATCCGAATGACGGCTCGTAGCAAATGCAGGTAATCCGTCTGCATGTTCGCAAATTCTTCTTCCAGCATCTCAATTTTCCCCTCTGCCTCAAACTGTTCTCCCAGTGCTATCATCTGCTCCTGCATCTTCCGCAGTTCCTCTACCAGCGGATAAATAGTCTCATTCTTCCCCACCACACATACCCGGTTGTAAATGCAGCTCCGCATAAAATAATCTTTCTTCAGCATTCCACTCATTTTGATATTTGCCTCAATCGCCCGTCTTTCATAGTCTGAAACACGAAAGCTGATGGTTGGATTCTTGTGTTTTCCCGGCATAACTAACCCTCCTCCGTTTTCTTCCTGGATTTTTCCGGCTGTTCCATTACAAATGCTTCATTTAACATCGTTGCCATTTCTTTCTGCTCTGACGGAAACATATGGGCATAACGGTAAGTGATATCTGCACTCTCATGACCTACCCGGTTCCCGATTGCGACCGCTGTAAATCCCATGTTGATAAGCAGGAACACTGACGAGTGTCTGATATAATGGATTCTAATTCTTTTCACTCCTGCCGCCTTTGCTCCCCTATCCATCTCATGGTGCAGATAGGATTTTGAAATCTGAAAAATACGGTCAGTTGGCATATAGCCATACAGCATCCCCAAATACTGCTCTAGTTCCCCACACAGAAAATCAGGAATGCTCACATCCCGCTTGCTCTTTGGTGTTTTCGGATCGGTTATCACATCCCTCCCGCCTATCCTCTGGTATGATTTTGTGATGTGGAGGACCTTGTTTTTGATGTCGATGTCACTGGCACAAAGCGCCAGCAGCTCGCCCAAACGCAATCCACACCAGTAAAGTATCTGAAAAGCGTAATAGGAAACCGGCTTGTCCTTCACCGCCTCAATAAACTTCAAATATTCTTCCTTTGTCCAGAAATTCATTTCATCGGCTTTGCCCTTTCCCAACGGTCCGGCTTTAATGACCGGATTCTCTTTCAATTCATAAAACCGCACCGCATGGTTAAACAGGACAGACAGCTCCGACTGGATTGTTTTCAGGTACGTTGGCTTAAACGGTTTCCCGTCTGCCCCTCGCTGTGCCGATATCATGTTCTGCCATGTGATAATGTCCTTTGCCCTGATATCCTTCATCTTTTTGTCCTTAAAATAGGGAAGTATCTTGCTCTTTACCACCGCCTCTTTGGTATTCCATGTGTTTTCCTTGAGTTTCGGCTTCATGTCCATCTTGTAGGATTTCCAGAAATCCCCAAACGTCATATCCAGATTGGATTCCTCCCTCATGCGGAAATGCTGCTCCCACTCCAACGCCTCTTTTCTGGTCTTAAACCCACGTTTCAGCTTGCGTTTGTTTTTGCCAGTCCAATCATAAAAATGAAACGAGACGTACCATGTGCCTCGTTCCTCATCCTTGTATGCCGCCATACAATCCTCTCCTTTCTGCAAAAGTGACTGCCACTCTGCTGTCATGCTGTCACGATTTCCGCCTGTCTTCTATTATTGGCACAGCCGGAAATGCAACTGCCAGTTCCAAATAATTTCTCCAAGCCCTACTCAGCCTGCCACTCCATAGAACTTTTCTTCAAAGAATTTTCTGCTTACCCTGCCCGCAACAATAATAAAGCCTTTTGCAGACAATTCTTCATTCAGTTCCCGGACAATGGTATATGCCTTAGACTTTGAAATCCCAAGCAGTTCCGCCACTTCCTTTGCGGTAATAAAAACACCCTGCTCCATAACGACACCCCCTTCCATCTTTTATGTATCATTTTCTTCCATTCGCTTATATGTTAATCTTATTTTGATACCCATTATAATTCGCAATTTTGTTAATGTTAATACTTCTATTTCGCTTTTTTGTTAATTTTCTCTTTACTTCCTCCATTCCACACCGTATAATGAGGAGAGACAGGGCATTTTTCGGTATCTGTCAATCCAATGAAACGAGGTGGTTCTTATGACCGTTGGTGAAAAGATAAAATATATCCGTACATTCCGGGGCATGACACAGCAGCAACTGGGCATTGCCATCGGACTGCCTGCCAAAGGGGCAGACAACCGCATGGCACAGTATGAGACAAACTATCGTGTCCCGAAGAAAGATATGCTGGAAGACATCGCAGAGTCACTGGATGTCAGCCCCCTCAACTTTATTACCCCGGTGTCCGGCTCTGCCGAGGACATCATGCAGACATTCTTCTGGCTGGACGAGGACAATCCGGAAGCACTGCACTTCTTTCCGATAATTCCGAGTAAAAAGAAATACGAAACGGGAAATGCCATCAAAGCACAGTATGACAATAACGACGACATGCCCTCCACCCCTCCTGTCGGCATGTGGTTCCATTACAGTTCCGTAAATGACTTCATGCACGAATGGATGGTACACAAGCAGGAACTGGCAGAGGGGCAAATCACACAGGCTGAATATCTGGAATGGAAACTCAACTGGCCCGATACCTGCTGCGAGCGAGGCCCCACTCATGAACCATGTGAGCCAAAATATCAATGGAAAAAATCTGATTCCGAAACGGAATCCTGAATATCACAACTGCTGACGCAGTTGTATTGCAAGTTGCTCCGCAACTTAAGCCATGCCACGAAACATGGCAATGCATAAGAATAATAGAAAATACGTTTAAGAAATTCTGTTATTCCGTAAATACCTCCGATATAGGTATCAAAAAGGTATCACAGAACATAAAAGAACCCCACAAACAGCGTGTTTACGCCATTTGTGGGGTTCGGTTTACTACTCGAATTCTTGCTCGGATAAGGTAATCCTTGTGTCTCTAGGTACATTTGTGTACTTATTTTCACTTCAAAATCATGTTTTTGCATTTATTACTTGGCTCTGTAAAAATAATTAGAGCCATTTTAGAGCCAACCTCCAAACGATATATACATTATTCTATCCTAAAACACCCCTCCATATCTCTCGGTCTCCTACTTTTCAAAATATAGCAACAAGAATTATCTTCAGAAATTGCTATATAATTAGATTTCGCACTATCCAAAATCTGTTTATCCTTAATCAATCTCTTTTTCCAATTTGGCATACTATCTGGAAGCACAGAGGAATTAACGTAATCTTCCAAATTACAATCTGTTAAGTTTAAAACAAGGTTTTTGAAATACTCCCTCTCATCATTATACATTATATATTCCAATTCTCTATAATTATCCAGAAGTTTCCTTTTTGTCATAGAGTTCACCGTCCACCTTGACCACCAGTAATTATAAAATTCATATGCGCCATCAACTGATGTACATAAAAATGCTCTCCTTAAGTTTGGAGTTATTCTCTCTTCTTCATCATTAAAATACAATTCAAAAACTTTTTGAATTCTTGTAACTAAGTCCAAGTCTAATATTTTATTTTTATCATAATCTACACAATACAAAACGAACTTAATACTTCCTCTAAGAAGTTGATTATCTTCTACTTTCCATAACAGCGTCTTAACATTAGGATTATCTTTTATCAATTTTGCCTTAATTCGTTCCTCTTCCACTTGTTCTTTTGCAAATGTAGATTTAATAGTTCCTGTAGAATTCAAATATCTGTATATATCACTACATCCCTCTGCCAATTCATTTATCAAATTTATTACGCCTATAAAAGTTTGAGGACTCCTGATAATATCACTTCTCTTCCCATCCCTATCTACATCCGCCCTCGAAACAATATTCCTCACTACCCGCATCCATTCAAGATATCTATCATGATCAAATTTTTCATTTCTTAGCAAATACTCTGTGTGAGCAAAAAATAGCACTTTTAGAGTATAAGAACTATCACTTCGACCAATAGTGTAATTACTTTCATCAAATATAATAGATGACAATATATTTCGTTTAATTTCATGTCTCCACATAGGAAAAGATATCAAAAATTTTTCATCCTCAACATCGATTTTTGCATACAAATCATAGCACTGTTCTATATATTGAAAAGTTTCTAATGATATCAATGAACTATTGATAAACTCCGTATTGTCTTGCAATTTTTGTACTAATGATATTCTATCATCATGCCTCTCTAAAACAATCCGCACCATTATAATTGCCGTCATAAAAGCCATATGAGCTATGTCAACCTTGTTATCCTTTTTAAAATATTTCCAAAAGCAGTCCGTCCATTTTGTATCTATTTTAAAAGAAAATTTTTCCTGTGTATTTCTATCAATTTCCCATAATTCCTCTGTACATTTTTTTTGCAAATCTGCTTTAAAATGTTCAAAATTGGTCAACAACTTCCCCCTTGCATTCATTTTAATATACAAGTCATCAGTCAATCCTATATTTTGTAATTCAACATAATAAAAAGAAATATACCTTTGTTTAACCAACTCATCCCACAGTGTATGATTTTCTTTAAAACAATAATGAATCTCATCTATAGCATTCAACATAGCTGTTATTGTAGGATCCTTTTTCCAAGACAAAAAGAACCAGTTTGAATCGATAATTGTGTCGCTTATTACGTCATTACCAATATCTATTTCTATACAATTTTCAACTAAAGCTTTACAAAAGTCTCTTGAAGAAATTCTAGTTTCATAACTAAATTTCAATAATAAATCTCTATTTTCTTCATTAAACCTCTTTTCTTTCATATAAGCATACCAATGAAGCAAAAATAATGTTGTTAAACGTTGCTGCCCATCTAGAGGTTGAAAACAATCGTCCATAATATCACCATAAATAAAATCAAGACGCACCTCTTTCTTTTCATCAAGACTGTACTTTAATGCATTCAAAAAGTGTCTAAGAATAGTTAAACTATTTTTTCGACCTTGTGCATAATCTCTTTGAATTATTGGTATCTCTACTCTATTTTTTTTTAATAAATCGATAAAACATATGATATCTTGTTGATTATTCATCTTGCCCTCCTGGTAAATATTCCTTTAAAACTTCATATAAATCATTCTCATAGTTCTCTCGGTCATCTTGTGTCCAAAACGATATTTTAGGTGGATAATCGCTAAAATACTTTAAAAAAACATTTTTTGTACAAATAGGAATAAAAATTCCCGCCTTGTCTCTATCAATAATTGTTTTTCGTTTTAATGGAAACACTGCATTTTTATACCCGCGATTAGTAGCAGAGTCTAATAAAGACAAATTTGAAATATCATTAATATCATCATCATTTACATCTTTATTAAAATGACTAACAATATCTTCAAACAAAGCTTTGAACTCTTCCTCATTTGATACATCACAATTTTCTGCTCGTTCTTTTAATTTCCGACCTTCTGAAACAGAAGTATTAATAAAAACTTTAGCATCATCCAACCATGCTTTCTGATTTTTTTCAGGAATAGCTTCTTTCACCGAAGTAATGTGTTCAATATCCCAATTTCCCGTTTTATATAAATCAAAAGGAAAATACGAATTATCTTTTTGTGTTTTTAACATAGTTAATATATTATACAATAAAAGAAGCTTTTCCACATTTTTTTCTCCGTATTGTAATTCACTAAATTTAACATTCTTAAAGCAGTCCTTAATTATCTGTTTTAGATATATTTTGAAATTTGATTTTGTCATACATACTGATTGTGCATATACCTCTTTTATTGTAGTTGCATTAATCGCCAGCAAATAGCCAATTATATGAAAAAGTTCTCTGTCATCATACCAATCCAAAAAACTTTGATAATAACTCTTTACCTTTCCCCAAAATTCTTCGATATTATCTTCTCTAATCCTTTCACTAAAATATCTAAATGTCGCATATGTATCCTTGTCATCATTCTCTTTCATTAAATCAAAAATAAATTCTATTCTATTAGTCTCCTTTGTATTCCCTGTCAAAAAAAACCACAATCTATCATCCTGTAATCTGTGTTCAATATTATCCCATTCAGAGGCAATTTCAAGTTGCTTCAACCTTAATTTTTCCTCTGCTTTTTTTTCAAAATGAGAACTATTAAGAAATAAAGCCTTGATTAATTCCGCATTAGTTAGTGGTATTTTACCTATATTTATTCTAGTAAAAATTGCAATAGAATCTTCTTCCAAGCTTTCATACCAAATAATTTTAGATGAAAATTTAAATTTTGATCTAAAATCACCTTGATCAAAATTTTCATCTCTCTTTTCAAACCAATCGTTTATTGTTTTATAAGCCACTGATATATGATAAAAATCAACATTTGTGTCATCTATTGTATTTGTATCATCCAGCAAACCAAGAAACTTCTGCGTATTCCGTCTTGTTTCATATGTAAGACTGAACAACTTATCTCGCCTTTTCTCAACAAAATCCTGATTCAAATAATGCCATATTAAAAAAATAGTGGTTAATCTTTGCTGCCCATCAATAACTTCATACTCGCTATTTTCTCTAGGTCTAACCACAATTGGTTGTAAACAATACCACGTTTTTTCCCCAGTCACCTCATCTACCAAACGTGGGATAAAATCATTAATATCATTAAGCAAATCTATTACCTCTTTATCCGACCAGCGATATCCACGCTGATAAGCTGGAATAAAAAAAGAATATTTATTTAACTCATTTATCGTTTTTAATAATAAAACATTTGCCTCCATAAACATACTCCTATATTATTTATAAAATAGTTTTGCAATTTCTGATGCTCAATCCTGATATATGCTACCATTATTAATCATTTTTCTTCAGTTGTGCTAGCAATCGCTGATACAACTTTTCACTAATCCGTATCCCACTTTCCTTCATCCGTTCAATGCATCCTTCCACATCTTCTCTTGTCAGCAACCCCTCATCAAAAGCCTGTGTCAGAATTCCAATCGTACCAGTAATTGTTATGCCCATTTTCTTAGCAACCTGCCTGCCCTTATGCTCGTCCATCAACAGTACATCTGAATGCTTTTCATCTGCCAAAATGATTGCTTCACTCTCTCCGGCATCTAATCCGGTAAATTTCCGCAAGATGGTAACGGATTTTCCATTGTCCACTTCTTCCACATAAAGAAATTCACACTCTTGCACCATTCTTACTTCCTCAGAAAATGCTTCATTCTCTGTCAACTCCCGATATACTGCCTCTGGAATATAAACAACACCAAACAATTTCTGCAACAATTCCAACTGTCCTGCTTTCATCAGTGAAATAATCGGTGTGGTATCTGAAACAACAATCATACGGTCGCACCTCTTAATTTTTTCAATACTGCTAAATCCTCTTCAAACTCTTCTTCCGTTTCATCAAAATATGGCAGACCTAATTTGCCATACAATGTAATCAAGTCAATCTTATGAAGTCCAAGCATTTCTGCTGCCTTTCCATGAGACATGACGCCACTTTTGATATAAGGGTATACCAGCATTGCATTCCTTGTTATTTGTGCGTCTTTATCCTCCAGCACAGTATACGGTACAATTTCTTCCGGCACATCAATTTCTACCTTTGTCATTGTCATCGCAATCATCTCCTTACCTTGCGGATTCTCCCTAACTATATTATATACATTTTGTTTTTGTCTTACAATAGAAAAATAAACAAATCCCAGCTTATTCCCAAACTACCATGTAAAAAACATTCTATTGCTCTACCACCACAGATTCTCCACAGGACAAATCCCCATTCAGCCATTGCCATTTCTCCTGTAATGCAATTTTGCCATTGTCCATGATGTGCGGGATACTGTGACACTTTCCAATCCTTACCTGCCTGTCTTTATTCATATGCTGATAATGAAAATCCAACTTTCCATTCTTATCTACAGTGCCAATCATATGCCCCTTTAACACATCCCCACCACTGTACTCTGCCCAGAACAAATCATTCTCCTGAAAATAGCGAAATATCGTTTTCCCATCCACTTCCCCATTTTCTGTATTCCTTTGAGGAATAAAAATCTTACCGTTATAATTTATTCTGCCCCACTGCCTATCAACCCGTTTTTCCATCTCATCGTAGATCAGGATATCTCCATGATCTGCCGGAATCCTGCAGGTTTTCTTCTCTTTATACCCACGTTTCAAATACATTTCTTTCGCTGCCAATGAGGAATCTATATGAACATAGTCAAATTTTTGTGCGATTTTGTCCTCCGCAAAGTCCATAAGCTGACTGCCATATCCATGAGATTGATAGCCGGGCAAAACAAAAAGTCGGTTTACCGCATCCTCCTTAATTGTCACAGTTCCTACCATACTGCCCTCTTCTTCCAACAGCCATACAATCCCATTTTCAATATCCGATAAGACATTTTCCCTGCTGTGATGCTCCTGAAAAAATTCAACCACACCTTCTGCATAATAATGGGAATATATCTCCGATATGGTGTCATGGGTAATCTGTAAAACAGTTTCTAAATCTGCTATTTCTGCAAGTCGTATCATCTGTTCTCTCCAATCTATAACCAAATTTATTAAGCTATTATTTCTTTTCGTTACGGTGCTGTCGGAATTTACTTCTTACAAATTGCACACCATAATATATTCTTCATCCGTTTCCTCCACAACGACAAACCCAACTTTTAGATACAATCGATAGGCATAATTTTCTTTCTGCACCGATAAAGATGCCTTTTTATATCCTCTTTTCCTAAGCAGTGCAAGCATTTCTTCCATCAACGCAGTTCCAATCCCCCGCCCACGAAAATCCTGATACAGGGAAATGGCAAAAGACGGTGTGGTATCATCAACATGCCCGTAATCATTCATAATCCTTGTCCAGACAACACCAATGATTTCTCCATTCACCTCTGCAACGAGACAGTGGTCATCTTTTTTACCAAAATCAGAAACATAAACCTGCAGCTCCGGCTGTCTGATAATCGACTTGGGAGGTGCTTATACTCCATCCGGAATAAAAATTGCTTCATACAAAAATTCATCCAGTATCGCATATTCTTCCCATCTGATTTCCCTTATCTGATAATCCATTTCATTCTCCTTCAAACATTTTCATCTTCTGGTATCTCCAGCAAATCATTCATATTTTCGTATTTCCCTGATTACCTCTAAATAGCCTTCAATATCTTCTTTGCAATATCCCATCCCCTTCAAATATCTGTCCTGCCATTTTTCATTCTCCAATAAGAAAAAGGTTCGTGCCACATCATATTCTTTTGGTCCACAACAAACATTAAGTAAGTCAATGATTACAAACTCCCCATCCACAGTTAGCATTACATTACCCGGATGATAGTCTCCATGCAAAACAGAATTACCATCCAGTAAGTCTGAAATCCTTTTTATAATATTCCCTGATACTTCCCTATTGTTCCCTCCGCATATCATCGCAATCAAAAAATCTTTGTATGACATTAGTACATCCGTTGAAATATCCAGTAATTTTTTATGCTCTGCAATAAATTTCTCAAATAGACACTCATTCTGCATATGCTCCCACATTGGAAGTCCGGCAATCTTTTCGTAAACAATCCCACACCGCCCATCGTAATTCACTATCTCAAATACCTCCGGCACACGAATTCCCAATTCAAAAAGTTTTCTGGCATTTTCAAATTCCTGCTGAACATATTCGTAAGGTATCTCCTGATAAAATAGTTTGCAGACCCTTTCTCCATCATAATCAAATACTTCCGCAGTGTGCCCCTTTTGTATATCCATACTGTCTCCTTATCGGTTATACAGACCAATACATTATAACATTACATTTTTAATGCAAACAGCGTCCCTCATGTTATATGCAGCATTTATTTCCTTGCCAATATTCCCACCTGCATATAAGACACCCACAAAATCTCAACCATGCGAAAACCACATTCCTTCAATAGCTTGATGGATTCTGAAATCGTAACCAGAAAATAATCTCTGCCATATCTTTCAATATGCAAATCTGCCTCTTCCTTGCTTTTCCCATTCGCAATCTGAAACTGCTTCCAACGCTCTAAATACAATTTTGTGCCTTCCTTGCTGTCCGGTGCAAAATTTTCAAAGAAAATATATATTCCATCATCCTTGAGGGCATTATAACATTTTTTAATCACTACTATACGGTCATCCCTCTTAAAATAATGATTAATCTGCACAGCAGTCACAACATCAAACATCTCCTGATATGGCAGCTCTCTGATATCACATTGCAAAAATTCTACTTTTTCATTATCACAAAAGTTTCCTGCTCTCTCAAGCATTTCTTGCTCCACGTCAATACACACCATTTTCTGTATATCAAAATTGTCCAACGCAGTTCTAGCCATTTTCCCTGTTCCGCATCCCACATCAAGCCATCTGATGGATTGCAAATTCAATATTCTCACAATATCAACAACCTGCTGAAACATTTCCTCATAAAAAAGTAATGTCCTTTTTATCTGCCTGTCATATTCCGCCACATCAAAGGGTGTAGAATTTTCTTTCATACCGTTATCACCTGCCTGTCTGGTCCTGTACCAGCTATCCTGTTATTTCCCAATCCACCAATCCGGTGTCAAAGTTCCAAGTGTCACTACTTTCCCTGTCTCATAATCCATCATAATCTCAATATTCTGATAGTCATCCGGCATGAGCTGCACCATGAGTTCCCTGCATGCACCACAAGGTGTCCTCGTTTTCCCATCTGGCATAATAGCAATTACCTTCTCTATGATATGCTCTCCATTTGTAATCATGTTAAATATGGCATTACGTTCCGCACAAATCCCTAATGTGGAACAGGTGTCAATGCAGACTCCAGTATAGATTTTTCCAGAAGAAGAAAGAATAGCTGCTGCCACTCCACCTGCGTCTATGTAATCCGATATTTTCCTTTCATTTTGCACCCACTTTGCTGCTTCATATAATTCGTTCCAGATTAACTCCATGTTTCTTCCCCTTCTATTACGAATAAAATATTACCTTTCTTGATAACAATACTGAACTTCCCTCAATTCTTTCCCACCAATATTACTAACCAAACAACGCTCTGTCTGCACAAACCCACACTTTCCATAGAATTGCCTTGCATTCCGGTTTTCCTCTAATACCCACAAAAACACTTTGTCGAATCCCATTTTCTTTAATTCACCGACAACTGCCTGCAATAGCAATCTACCGTACCCCTTCCCCATATAATCCGGCAAAAAATAAAGGGAAATAATCTCTCCAAAGCCATTCATTTCTTCCATTCTTGACTTGCCAAAGCCAGATGTTCCAATAATTATCCCATCCTCAACCATGACCAGATTCTTTCTATCTGCCTGTTCTATATGCGATGCCCACTGCCCCTCTAGAATACTGTTAAGGTAATCCTGCGGCACAATGCCTTGATACGCATATTTCCAGCTTTCCTCATACACTTTACTGATAGCAAGCTTGTCATCTAATTGTGTCATGTAGCGAATTTCCAAGTACAACCTCTCCCCTCCATTCTGAATAAAGTTTAGCCATGAGCAAAACTCTACACATTCAGTATTTATGCAGTTTTGCGAGGCATGGCTACCTCTTATATCACTCCCAGAACCTTTGGTTCCCAGAACTTTTGGTTCCCAGAACCTTTGGTTCCCAGAACCTTTGGTTCTGTATTTATAGTAACAACCAGCTCCAGATGGTATAATTAAGTTGTCAAAATCAATTCACCGAAAGGAGCTGATTATTATCTACCGTCAAGAAATTTTGAAAGACATCCGTCTTTTTACTTCACAGCCAGTTGCAAAGTTTTACGATTCGCTTTTTCTGAATCTTGATTTATCCTTTGTACCGGAATTCCCCAAAACCGGGCGAAAAGGTTTTTCTGATCACGCCATGATTTGTGCCTTTATTGTTATGAAATGCGAAGGTTTTTCCATGATCACAGACCTTGTTGATTATCTTAACAATAACCTTCTTATTGCCCATTACTGTGGTTTTGACATTTCTGCCCCGTTACCATCTTACTGGACTTTCGGCCGTTTTCTAAAACATATTGATAACCATATGCTTTCCTCCGTTATGAAATCCCAGGTTCTTTATCTTTCTGATCAGGGTATTATTGATACCTCTTTTATTGGCTTGGATCCAACTCCGATTGCTGCAAACACTTCACAGAATAATCCGAAATCTTTTTTATCCAACAAATTTAAGCCGGATAACCACCCCAAAGCGGATGCCGATTGTAAACTTGGTGTACATACTGCTTCTAACCGAACAGATGAGAAAAAGTATGGATTCTACTGGGGATACAAAAATCATGTTCTTGTTGACTGTATTTCAGGCCTTCCCATTTATGAACTGACCACTGCTGCCAATGTCCATGATTCCACTGTTGCACTTGATATCCTTGCTGACACACATGCCTTTCTGCCTATAACCGAATGTACTTTCCTTGCTGATAAAGGCTATGATGTTAAAAATATCTATGATCAGGTGCAGGAACTCTACGAAGGTGAATGTATGATTCCTTTAAACAAGCGAAATACCAAAAATCCAAAACTTCTTCCACAAGGAAATCCTATCTGTGAAGCCGGGCTTGCCATGTGGAAGGATGGCAGGTTTTCCGATCGTGGGCGCACCCGTCAAAAATTCTGCTGTCCATTAAAATCAAGCAGAAATGCAGACTGTCCATGCCGTCACAAAAACTTCTACAATGGCAAAAAGCATCGCGGCTGTACAAAGTACATCACCATTCCCGATGGTTTAAGACTGTCCCTCGACAGAGACAGTAAATATTTCAAAAGCAATTACTCTCTTCGTACAGAATGTGAGCGATACAATTCCCGTTTCAAAAATACCGGGCAGGAACGTATGTGGGTAAGGAATAAATCATCTGTTACAAACTTGAATACACTTGCCCATATCAGTCTGTTAGCGGTTGCTGTTGCTGCAATCACCAGTGGCACAGGGCAATCCTACCGTAAACTCAAAGCTGTAAAACGAATCGCATAA
>CAJSYQ010000047.1 GCA_910574015.1 Eubacteriaceae bacterium
AGGAGAATAATGTCAGACCGATGCCTAATCATTATACAGCTTAAACAATGAGAGGGAGAAGTCCCAACTGGCTGTTGGGTACTGAAACCCTACACTTATATATTAGGAGGAGGACAAGGAAAATGGACTACAAAATTGAAGTGATAGGAATCGACCACGGTTGGTCTGGGATGAAAACGGTGCATGAGGTGTTTCCATCGGGATGTAAGGAAATCAGCACAGAGCCGGCATTTACAGAGAATTTACTGGAGTATGGCGGGAAATATTACAAGATTGGCAGCAGGCGACTTGAAGTCAAGGACACAAAGGTAACGGATGAAAATTACTACATGCTGACACTGGCAGCGGTGGAGAGTGCGGAGCCGGGCTTTACCATCCTGAATAAAAAGTCCCTTGCCTATTATGAGGGGATGAGGTAGAAAGGGAAGCCGGTTTATATTGACACAATCCCTTATGAGGACTTTATGCTGTTAGGCCAGGTGGATATGGAGAAACGGTTTATGGATTTGGACGGGCTGGAACAGCAGGAGCGCCTGGATGAAGATATGGAGTCAGGGCTGGAACTGGAATATGCCTTTGATACGGAAGATGGGGCAGATGGAGGTTTTGCGGCAGGGCAGGCGAAAACGTCAGGAAACCGGACGGCAGGGAACAGTGAGCAGCAGGGAAGTGACGGGCTGCCGGAGGGATTTGTAATCGGGGATTCCATTTCCTGCCGTCTGTTCCACTGGAAATTCAGCGTGGAGCAGAAAGAGGAAGTAAAGCGGGCAATGGCAGTCCGTGTGCCAAAGGAAGTCATACTGTCCTATTTTTACCCAGAAACTTCGGTGGTAAGGATGATGGAGATACGCAGGCGGTATGAATAAAGAAATTTCCGGTTGTGTATTGCTCTCTGTGCGTGTTACAATGGTTTCAACACAAGGGAGGAATGTCATGGAAACACTGGAAATCGCACTGGATGAAAACGGCAGTAAAGTTGTTGTCCTGCCTGATATAATCTTTTCCAATAAACAGAAGATCGACTGGAATGAGGTGGAGAAGTATCTGGAACGCTTTGTCGGGGAACTGGTGGAAATAGCGGAGACCGGCGACATTATTTATCTGGGGAAAGAGGAATGGAGTTTTGTGGTTCAGGATAGAGGGAGGTAAATGGAGTGGCGGTCACAGTAAACATTTATTACAGCGGTGTGAATGGAAATGCAGTTAAATTTGCGGAAGAAATGGTTTCAAGCGGCATTGTCAGTGACATCCGTGCAGAAGATGGAAATATAAGATATGAATATTTTTTCCCTATGGATGATAAGGAGACGGTGCTTTTAATCGACAGTTGGAAAGACCAGCATTCCTTAGATGTTCACCATGCTTCTACCATGATGGCAAAGATTACGGAACTTCGGGAAAAGTATGGCCTGCATATGAGGGTGGAACGGTATGTATCTGATGAAAACGGAGTTCCGGCAGCGGATATGGCATTTATCAAGGAATAAGGACGAAATAATCTGGAGGTGCAGCAGTGAAGAAAATTCTTATAGTGCAGGGTGGCGGCAGGGCTAATGGGAATACGGCACAGCTTGTCAGCCATTTTGTAAAAGGGGCAGAGGAAAGCGGGCATTCTGTGAAAGTTATTTCACTCATAAAGAATGAGGTTAAGGGGTGTCTTGGCTGCAATGCCTGCCGTTATGGGAAACCGTGTGTGCAGAAAGACGCATTTAACAGTATGGTTCCGAAAATTAAAGAAGCAGACTGTATTGTGTTTGCCTCCCCATTATATTTCTGGACGGTATCATCCCGGATAAAGGCCTTTATTGAAAGGTTTTATTGTATTGCAGAGGAAGATTCCAACCCGCCGCTTGGCAGGTATGAAAAATATCCGGTCAAGGACTGTGCGCTGTTTATGACTTCGGCAGACGATTTCTTTTGGACGTTTGAGCAGGCAGTTTCCTATTACCAGTTTACAATGGTAAATTATATTGGATTCCATGACAGGGGGATGGTGCTTGCCGGTGGATGCGGGGATACGAATGGCAAGCCGCAGATTGATAAGACAGATTATTTGCAAACAGCGTATGAATTTGGGAAGAACATTTATTCAGAATGATACTTTTCAGTTTTTGGATTTTATTAAAAAATATTTTATAGGGGGCTTGCCAATGGGGAAAAATAATAAGGTGTGTCCAAACTGCGGAAGAAAAGATGAAAATAGTCCCGCCTAAGGCGGGCCATAAGCAATTTATCGGCCTGCAGCATTGTAAATGCGGGATAAGCTGGAAGAAAGGTTCCGGCTTTTTTGAGAGGGATTCCGGCATGGTCTTTGCATTGGAGAAAAATGTAGAGGGTAAACAAAAACCCATAATCCGGCACAAATAAAATAATGGGCGGCACCTTCGCTCATCACACCGGCATATACCTCTTTAACCTCCAGCAAAACATACAGAAATGCAGCGGCTCTGCCAACCACCTTATCCACGGCAGAAAAGCCCTTTACACTGTTTTCCCCATCCAGCCATTGCAGGAGTGGTTTTACCCCACGTTCTGTGCTGGTAAGCATTACCCCTCCTTTGAACAGAACACAAATCCCCGGAAGTAAATATGTCCATTGCTCTTTCCAAATCACAGTTCTTCATTTTTCATACGCTCCACCAAATGAATGTACAATGGCCGGCAGCCAGCCAGTCCATATACACACAGTTCCAGCATCATAAACGGCAGCATGGCAATCCCCGGCATCCCTGAGAGGGCAAAACTCACAAGAGGGCCAAACAATCCGGCTGCTGCCCCTGCATTTCCTCCTGCCGGAACTGCCGGACCGCATCTTCCCCCTCTGTCGATACATAGGTGTAAGTGCGGCTGGCAAAGGCAAAGTGAATCTTTAATTTCATCTTTCCAATACCTCGTTGTTGTTTTGGGACAATAGACTATTTCTACTAAGTAATTGCTTCACATATATTTACAAAGTTTTTTTCAATTCTCAATCATTCACGCTCTTGCGAAAACTGTGGTGACGGTGATGATGTCATTATCGATTTTCGCAAAAATCTCGCCATTCATCTTGCGCATGAGCTGTCTGCAAATGTAAAGCCCCAGCCCGTTGCCACCAATGTTTCCTGCATTTCCTCCGCGCCAAAAGCTCTCGAAAATATGCGGCAAATCGTCCTTCTCAAGCGTACAACCGCCGTTCATGATTGCAATTTGGACGCATTCGTCGTCTTTGGGGAAAATCAATTCCACACGTCTGCCATCGCCGTATTTGAGGGCATTTTCAATAATGTTTTGCATCACTTCAACGCTCCTGCTCAAATCTCCCGATAGAAGGCAGTTTTTATATTTCCCGATAATAAAATCTGTTTTGATAAGCGCCAGTTTTTCCCTGTAATATCCCGCGATTTTTTCAACAAGTTCCGAAAGATAAAACTCACCCATATTCACTTCAAGGCTGAAGAAATCTTCTCTTGAAGCTGTTATAATCTGTGAAACATAACCCTCGATTTCGTCCGCTTTTTCATTGATGTTTTCAGCGATTTTGTGCTGCTTTTCCGCGTCCGAATACAAATTTTTCGACAGTGCTGCCGAGTACAATTTTATAGCAGAAAGCGGCGTTTTAATATCGTGTGAGAGCGATAGCAGCAGTGTTTTCTTTTCTTTCTGCATTTCCAATTCGCGCTGCTTTTGCTGCTCTATATTTTCACGGAGAATATCAATTCCCCAAAGAAATTTTCCGAAAAAGCGGTTTTTCGTTTCCTTTATTGGCGCGGTGAGATTACCCTTTGAAAGTTCGTAGGGGATACTGCTCAAGCGTTCAAAGGGCGCAAGAATTGCAAATTTTATGTAAAGCATAACTGCGATAAATAAAATCGCCATAGTACCAAGAACTGCGTTTACAATTCCTACAAGATGTGCTTTGCTGGAATAACCATTTGCACGGTGATCGAAACGATACAGTTCTCCGTTTATTTCACGGATAACATAGTCGCTGTCCGCGCTGTAAAAATCTTTTCCGTATCGTTCAATATTTGTTACATACTCACATTCGGAAATATCGGCAGAACCGTTCGCTTCTATTTCTCGAACAAGGCGGCTTATCTCTACGCGGTACAGTCTGCCGTTATTGGTCTTATCGGCAGCAAGAATTAAATTCACGACAGCAAACAATAGTATCACGGCAACCGCAACTACCGAGAAAATTCTGTTAAACGCTTTCATATTTATAACCCACCCCCCATACAGTAACTATTTTTTTAGGATTTTTGGGGGCGTCCTCTATTTTCTGCCGCAGCCATTTTATGTGTACCGTCAGTGTCTGTTGTTCTGAAAAGCTGTCGCTGCCCCAGACCTGTTCAAAAATATATTCCTTGCTCAAAGCCCTGCCCTTATTCTCCATCAAAAGCAGAAGCAACTCAAATTCCTTCGCGGTCATTTCGAGTTCTTTTTCGTTTTTGTAAACGGAACGGCTCGCCTTATTTATGCGTATATTGCCGTCAGTAATTTCGTCAAGAGCATATCGTCGCTTAAAAATCCCGCTTATTTTTGCGAGCATAATATCAATATCATATGGCTTTTCTATATAATCGTCTGCGCCGAGATTCAGTCCGTTCAGCTTGTCATCCTTTTCCGTTTTCGCACTTACAATCAATACGGGCGTGTTGCTCGACCTGCGGATTTTTTCCAGAACATAAAATCCGTCCTTATCGGGCAGCATGATGTCAAGCACGACAAGCCTTGCGCCGTATCTTTCGTACAGCAGAAAGGCTTTTTCGGCTGTTTCAACCGCCGATACCGTATAATTTTCCGCACGGAGAAAATCACACAGCAGGTCGGCAAGCTCCTTGTTGTCCTCAACAATGAGAATATCCATATTACCACCCTAATTCCAAAAGCCAGTTATTCAATGCGCGCTCCCGTTCTCTTATCTGTGTGGAACAGTGGCTTAAGTCGTACTCTCCCTTTATGTTCCCATCAACAATGTACATGACCCTTGTACATTTTGCCGCGACCTTAACATCGTGAGTAACGAGCATGATTGTTGTTCCCTCAGAATTTAATTTTACAAGCTCTTCCATTACCTCGTCGGAGGAAGCACGGTTCAAAGCTCCTGTCGGCTCGTCGGCAAAAATCATTTTCGGGTCGTTTATTATACTGCGGCAAATGCACGCCCGCTGGAGCTGACCGCCCGAAACCTCATTGATGTCGTTGTCGGCAATGTCGATAATGCCGAGCCTGCGCATTAAATCCTGCCCGCGCCGCGTCGTTTCTCTGCGGGGTTCACGGAGCTTTTTGGATTGCGTTGCGGAAAGTATGATATTATCCAATATGGTGAGGTTTTTCAGCATATACATTTGCTGAAAGATAAAACCCATTTCGTCAAGGCGCAGGTCTGCAAGTTCTCTTTCGCCTATCCCTGCGATATTTTTCCCACAGAAATTCACTTCTCCTGCGGTAAAATTATCCATGCCCGAAACTGCGTACAGTAGCGTGGATTTTCCAGAGCCTGACGGACCCATAACGGCGACCATTTCTCCCTCGCCAATTTTGAAATTTACATTTTTCAGTACATTATTCTGCCGCTTGTTTACGATATACGTTTTACAGAGGTCTTTTACTTCAAGAATGTTCATAATTGCTTCTTCCTTTCATTATTCAATATTTGCCGTATCGGAGGATTTGATTTTTCTTGTGTACAGAGAGGTCAAAAACGCGCTTACGACTGTGGCGGTAAGGACGATAACGGGAAATACTGCGTATATCTCCATGGGAGTTTGCGTATATTCCACACCCATTTCAAGACCCATTGCTCCGAAAATTGGGTCGAAGCAAAGCTTTGTAAGGGGCATACCCAAAAGCTCCGCAAGAAATACAGCCGCCGCTGCCGAAATGAAAAATTTTAACGTGTGCTGTCCGTATATTTTGGCATTCCTCATGCCTATGGCTTTCATAAGGGCGATCTCCGCCTGCTCTTTTGCGATAAAGGAACGCTCCATAAGCACGGTTATAAGCGCGACTAAAATTGCCGTAAGGACGGCGGACATTTTTTTAACCGCATCTATGGCGTCGCCAACTCCGGTAGTGTCACTTACTGTTTCACCCGCTGTTTTAACGCTTGAGAACTTAGGATAAAGTTCCTTGATTTTTTCAATTCTGCTTAATACTTCCTTATCGTCGGGGGCATCGGTAAATTTTATCTGCGTACCGGGGGAACCGCTTGCTGCGATATAGTTTATATCGCAGTCGGTGTGAACCCTTATGGATATGCCCTGATTGACCATTGCCTGATACAGAGCGGTTATGATGAACTCCGCCGTTTCGCCCGTCGGGTAGGACATGGTAACGGTATCGTCTATTTCCACACCCAGCTTTTTTGCCAAAATGGTCGTTACTGCAATTTCGCCGCTGTTTTGGGGAGGAGTACCCTCTAAATATTCGTACATATCCATTGTTGTTCCCGTACCCTGAAGTATAGCTGTCTTGCTTTCATATTCGCCGTGTCCTATCATCGAATAAATATAATATTCCGTCATACATTCTGCGGGCATACCGTTTTCTGCAAGGGTCTGCTCCATGTCCGCAAGATATTTTTCAACCTTTTCATGTCCGTCCTCGGCCATAAACTTCATAGCCTCATCGCCGATGTCCGTAATGGCGTGGCAGTCCGCCTGCCCAAAATATTTCAGCAGCTTTCCGCTTTTAAGAGACGCCGTGGCATTGGAAAGTATTATCAGCAGCGACATACACAGAAAAAACGTAAGGATAATGACAGCGTAGCGTTTAGGACTGCTTACAATATCGTTTGCAACAAGGAAAGCCGTCGTGCCAAGTCTTGATCTTCCAAGGCTCATAACACTCTTTTTGCGGAAGCGTTCCCCCGTCTGCCCGTTTCTTATAGCATCGATAGGGGACATTTTGCTTACCCTGCCCGTGCAGCCGAGACAGAACAGGAGAATGATAGCCGCTACCAGAACTGCGCAGATAACGTTGACAAAAATGGTATTTCCTTCATTGATAATAATCGAATTTGTTGACAAGCTCATAAGCATTTTGCCAAACGGATAGCTGAACACTAAACCAATTGCCGCGCCAACAACGGAAATAGCGAAGTATTTTGTAAGGTACAGCCCTCGGATTTTTATGTTCCGTATACCTATTGCTTTCATAACGCCTATCTCGCGAAATTCCTCGGAGAGAGTAAAAGATATGGTGAATCGCAGCACCGCAAAGGATATGATCATAAGAATAAGGCTCACTACAAGGATAAGACCCGTGATTATCATATCAAAAATATAGGCTTTCCCCAGTATATCCGTGTCACCCGCAAAGGTAAAACTGTCGGATATATCCGCTATCTGGGACAGGGCCTTGTCAAGATTGGCGGTGTATATGTATAAGGATTTTCCGCTATACACGTTTTTTATCGTCTCGTTGGACATATATTCGTCAAATTCCTCGCCGTTAATGATAAACCTTTTAATACCTATCAATTCCGTGCCGCAGGCAGCGTCCTTGAAACCGCCCGCGAAGGTAAACTCACGACTTACACCCTCTATTTCCACAGTAATTTTGTCGCCTACTTTAAGTCCCATGTTTTCCTCTATGTAACGGGCAACGTAAATTTCCCCTTTTGGTACGCTTTTAAGAATACTTTCATCGTCCAGAAAATAATTCATCCCCATATCTCTGTCGCTCTGTAATACTAATATCTGATTGACGTTGGAATCGTCAAGCGGCTCGCCGACCCGCGTAATATTGGACTGGGACATACGGACTAGCTCCTCAATACGGAACTCGTCTATCGCGGAGGCGTTTTCAAGCGTCCCGCAAATGTCCTGGTCGGAAGATTTGTTTTCGCAAAACGCGAAATAATCGGGTATGTCCGCTATTTCAAAATAGCTGTCCAGCGCAGTCGTCACCGTGATAATGTTGCTTACGCCGGAGGACATGAACATCGACGCAAGTATAATAAATACCAGCAGTATCACGTTCATCGCCCTTTTGCGCTTTAGGTCTTTTTTTAGTATTCGTAAATACATTTTCGCTTCTCCTTTCGCTTTGTGATTCGATTGTAGCATAGAAGTTATTAAATAATCCTTAAATCGGTTTGCGGCAATCAAACTTCATTTTCAATTTTCTCTTTATGTTTTCCCCTTAGCGTCCTACCGTCCATGGGTTTTTGGGCATTTCTTGGTATAAGCCATACACGGTTGATATTCATCGCACCGTTAATACGGTTTTCTTTACAAAGTCGTTGTACCCACCGAAGCGATACATTCCACTTTTCTGCGGCTTGCTGTGCTGTCATATATTCAAACATTTTTGACCTCCTACTGCGTACTATGTATAGTATAGTCGTTCAAACGAACTGTATCAAGTGTGTGTAAATATGAACTTTTATCTCTAAACATTGAAGTAAGCTACTATGAACAAAAATCCTTCTGGTCTCTGTGTGGGCTAATCAAAAACTTGTAAAGTGGTGTAATCAAGTAACAACAGGAAGTAATGTTGTTTCTTTGAATTATAAATACAACTGTAAACCATGCACTGCCCCATGTGGGAGAAAGGGGGAATCGTTTATGCCCTGTACAGAAGCATACAGAGAACATATCATGTATACTCTTGTTTTCGGTTGCTTGCTTCTTTATCGTACATGAGCATTTGACCGCCCAAGCTTTAAGGAAATGTCGGCGGACATTGAAAAAGGGCTTGCAGGCGAGCATTTAGGCGCGCCGCCCTACGGGTATTTACGGAATCCAGACGATAAAACACGCTGGCTAGTGGACGAGGAAGCGGCGGTGGTCGTCCGCAGAATATTTTTGCTTTGTATGCAAGGCTATGGTCCGACAGCGATTGCAGATATGCTCTGGGCAGATAAAGTGTTGACGCCATCCGCATATAAGGCATCAAAAGGGATTGGTGTTCCGATGGTGTCGGAAAACCCTTATAACTGGCATCAGTCGAAAGTGGTGGAAATATTGGAGGATGTGGCGTATATCGGAACAACAGAGAGCTTTAAATCCACCCGCTTAGGCTTTAAGAGCAAAAAAAGAATCCCCACTTCAAAAGACAGGCGGGCATATATCGAAAATGCCCACACGCCGATTGTTGACAGCGAAGTATGGGAAAAGGTACAGGTGATACGGCAGGGCAAACGCAGGAGGAACAGGACGGGCAATGTCAGCATGTTTTCGGGTCTGCTTTACTGTGCTGATTGTGGGGCGAAGCTAAACCTCTGCGTAGTGAGGGATAAGTCTTACTTCCGTTGTGCAAAATACAAGGGGAACAGCAGGAATAAAGAATGTACGCAGCACTATATCCGAGAAGACGCTTTGCAGCGACTGGTAATTTTTATCCTTATCAAGTATCAATCAAGAGCCAGACGCACAGACGCAGAGCCGATGAATTTGTGAGATAGTTTGAAATCACAATACATCGGCTCTGTTTTGTATTCCGCAATTTTTTACAATTCAAATAATAAGCCTGTTGGTATGATGTAGGCAGGCAGAGGAATTGCCAAAAAATTTGAAAGGAAGTGTTGGAAATGGATTACAAAAATCTGTTTGAAAAATTTAACGAGGGAGGAAAGCTGCTGTTACCAGATGCCACAGTTATATTTGATGCTATCCCGTGGTCGAAACATCCTACTTTTGAAGGCGTGGAACTGAAACACATTATCACATCCGAAAGGACAGACGGACGCCCTCTGCTGATTGGTCTATCTGGTTATATCTCTTTCGCATCGCCGAATGACACGAGTACCCAGAGGGTATAGAGGTATTTTGTGGATAATTCCAGAAGAAGATTTATAAGTTAAAGGCGGCAAGCCTACATATTTTTCAAATTGCTTTATGAAGTGGCTTTGGTCACAAAAACCCGTGGTCAAAGCTACTTCGGTTATTGTATTAGTTTCGTGGATTAGGCGTTGTGCTTTGCGGATGCGGTTCTGGATTTGAAACTGGTGCGGCGTAAGTCCTACCTCTGCCTTGAAGCTTCTGATAAAGTGGTATTTGCGATGAAAGCGTTTTGTGCCATTTCCTCGACAGAAAGTTTGTATTCTGGGTATAACTCCAACTGCTTTTTCAAGTCGTGGATATATGGGGTATGGTTTTTAAACTGCCAGTTGGAAGAATTCGAGGTTTTATTTAGACAGTTTATTAGCTGTAATATCTGATATTGATTGATTTTTCTCATATTCCGAGCCTGCATCAGAAGAAATCCAATATGTTTTTGTGTTGTGATAACATCAATGTCATTTACAGCATTCTTATCAATGCACAGGCTAAGCAGGGTATAACTGTCATGTGCTGAAATGCTATGCGGCACATATGGGAATATCGTAAATGTTTTGTTTATAAACCCTTGTTTCCTTATTCGTTGTGAGGACAAGAGAGCCATCCAGTATGATACCGATTGTCAGTACGGAAACGTGATTATGTAACGGGTAAGATATAGTTGAGTCTTTGCAGAAAATCAGTTCAATGCCTGTTTGGGCATTGTATAAGCAGCGTATGTTATTTGCCATCATAAATGTTCCTTTTCGTGTTGGTCATATTTTTGATGCAGCCCTGCCAGTACGGTATCAAGGGCGGCGGATAAGGCTGTCCTGACTTCATCTGGCTTGGTAAACGCATATCGCAGTTGTAAGGTTGTGTAGCCGTGGAGAACGCCTGTCAATAAGTTTAAGATTTCATCAATGTTTACTGGATTAAAATTGCATGAAAGGGCGAGCGTTTTTAAAAGGGAAAGGTAATTATCAAATATTTTTCCTGTTTCCTCAGTGCCATGCCAAGTTGCCCACTGTATTGTTTCATAAATTCCAGGATGTTCAATCATGTAATTAAGGTAAGTGATACCTATGCTTTTTATTGCATCGTCCCCAATTTTGCCGATAGCTGCCTGCATCATCCGTTCATTCATGGTTTTCATGCCATTATGGGCTATTTCTCTAAGCAGGGATTCAAGGCTGTCTATATGGTTGTATAATGACGGGGTACGGATATTAAGGTTCTCGGCAACGACTTTTAAAGAAACATTGCTTAAACCGTTTTTATCCGCTATATCCGCAGCAGTTTGTATTACATCAGCTTTTGTTATCCGCATAAGTTTACCTCTCACAAAGATATTTTCCAATAATTTTAACTAATATAATTAGTAAAGTCAATATTATTATTAGATTTTATTCTATTGAGCATTGACAATCATATGGTTATTGGATAAAATACTAATTATATTAGCATATAAACTATTTATAGTAGATTTTTGGAAAGTGAGAGAATATGACGATGATAAAAAGAAAACTTGATATAAATGGAATACCTGCTGTTCTTTGGGGGGGTCCATCAAAAAGGCTATATTTTTATGTACACGGTCAGGGAGGGTGTAAAGAAGAAACGGTAGCATTTGCAGATGTGGCTTGCCGTTTCGGTTGGCAGGTTCTTAGTATGGATTTGCCGAAACATGGAGAGCGGATAAATGGGACAGTGGAATTTGAGCCTTGGAGCATTGTGCCGGAGTTATCTGGGATTATGGATTTTGTCAAAGATAGGTGGAAGTATATTTCTTTATATGCCAGCAGCATCGGTGCATGGTTCAGTATGTTGAGTTTTGGAAATGAGCCATTAAAGAACTGCCTGTTTGTTTCCCCTGTCTTAGATATGAAAGAACTTATGTTAAAGATGATGGAATGGGCAGGAGTATCACAAACCCAGTTAGAAGAGCAGCGTTTGATTCCAACAGACTTTGGGCAGACACTTTCATGGGAATATTGGAAGTATGTGTTAGAGAATCCGATTAAACAATGGAATTTTCCAACTAAAATATTGTATGGGGAAAATGATAAAATGATTGACCGTTGCCTTGTAGAACAGTTTACGAAGAAGTTCGGTTGTAATCTTACCATTGCTGAGAATTGTGAGCATTGGTTTCATACGGAATATGATTTGAATATAATGGGGGATTGGATTAGAAAAGAAATAGATTGTAAAAAGGTAATTTTAAAGGAAAGGTAAAAAGGTATCATTATGATAAGATCAGAATGGGTACATTGTCCTGTTTGTAAAAACAAAACCCGTGATAAAATTAGAGATGATACGGTTTTGAAAAATTATCCTCTCTATTGTCCGAAGTGTATGCAGGAAACATTGATTGAAGCGAAGAAACTAAAGGTAACAGTTATCAAAGAGCCAGACGCACAGACGCAGAGCCAATGAATTCAGGTATTATTTGCAGTGCTGTTGGGGTTGAGGCGGTGTGAAATCAACGGGGTAAAATATTCCGATATAGATTATATCAACCGGACATTAAAGGTGCAGCGGTAGTTAGGCAAGAAGCCAAATCGGGCTGTCGGGGACTTTCCAGCTAAGATGTTTACAAAGCAGGAAATCGGACTGAAAACACCGTCCAGCTATCGAACCATACCCATACCGGATTATGTGTTTGAAGCAATTCTGGAAGAAAGAAAATAAAGAACAATTTCAATCCCAAAGCGGTATCACAGCTAATGGGACATGCAAAAGAAATCATCACCATAGATGTTTACGGAGATACCGCCGAAATTATTGAGGACTGCTTAGACGATCTCCAGCCATTTATTGATGAAGTAATCCCAAAGGAAGATAGTGAAAGTGGTACAGATTTTTCAGAAGGTAATTATATAGAACAAATTAGTGAATTTCTTGCATGAAACTAAGATACTGGCATAAGTGAATCCCATAAATAGATATAAAAAAGTACAGAACAAAAGTTCGATTTTGCTCTGTACTTTTATTAGTTTATATGTTATAATGAAAAACCAAGTGACTGGATAATACTATCTATACTGGCTGGTGTTATTCGGTGTTGTTTCGTTTTAAAAATACGGTTTTGTGACCTGCATTCGTGTAATTGCTATTTTAACGCTTATTCGCCAGCTTTACAAGCCCAAATTACACGAATCGAAAACTGAATTACACGAATTTCGGGCGAATAAGCAAACTTTTTTCGGTCACAAATTGGAGGTTTTCATATGCCAGAGTTCAAATTACAAGCCCCCTACAAGCCCACAGGCGACCAGCCGCAGGCCATTGCCGAGCTGGTGAAAGGCTTCAAGGAAGGCAATCAATTCCAGACACTCCTTGGGGTTACGGGTTCCGGCAAGACATTTACGATGGCGAATGTCATTCAGGAATTGCAGAAGCCAACTCTCGTAATCGCCCACAACAAGACGCTTGCGGCGCAGCTCTATGGAGAATTCAAGGAGATGTTCCCTGAGAATGCAGTAGAGTATTTTGTGTCCTAATTTGGGGACAGGGTGAAAACCGCATTATTTAGTGTTATTTGGTGCTGATTGTACCGTATTTTGTGGACAAGATGGAGGATTATGGACGAAATAACACTAGGCGGACGGGGGGAGTTTGTGACCTGGATTCGTGTAAAGGGTGAGATAATATTATATTATATAGGGAAGGCAATCTGGCATAGAAATTTTATTGTATTTAGAAAAGAGACGTTTTATAATGGAAATAGCCAAGAAGAAAAAATTGAAAAAAATCTTGCATATTATAGCAGGATTTGATATAATAATAGACCAATTTTTGATAGAAAGGAGTTGCTTTTATGGCTAAAAAGAAGTTTTATGCGGTTAAAGTAGGAAAGGTACCGGGTATATATAGTACATGGAGCGAATGCGAAGAACAAGTAAAGGGATTTCCAAGTGCAAGTTATAAGTCTTTTGCCACGTTGAGCGAAGCAGAGAATTTTATGTTGGACGAGAGTATTGAAAAGCTTGATTCAGATAATGCAAATTTGACAGAAGATACAATATCAACAGAAGATTTTAATTCAATGGTAAATAATAAAATAGCCTCATTGGAAAAAGATGAAGTCATTGCCTTTGTCGATGGCAGTTATAATGTAGAGGAAGAAAAATCAGCATTTGGCGCAATTATTATTAGTTCAGGTGGAAACAGAGATATTCTTTATAAAGCATTTACAAAAAATTTATGAGTGGATTTTATTACATTAAGAAATGTTGTAGCAGAACTCGAAGGTGTAAAAGAGGCGGTAAATTGGTCTATCACATATAAAAAGAAAAAGTTGACAGTTTTTTATGACTATGAAGGGATAGAAAAGTGGGCAACAGGTGAGTGGAAAGCAAAGAAAGATATAACAAAAAAATATGTTTCCTTTATTCAACAAAAGAAACAAAGTATAGACATAGAATTTATAAAAGTATTAGCACATTCGGGAATTGAACTGAATGAAGAAGTTGATGCACTGGCTAAAAGTGCGTTGTTAGCTAAAGGATATAAAACTTATAATGATGGCTCTGTATATTTTGTAGGTTATGGCTTAAATGATTGGAAAGCAATAGTTGACTGTATCAATGAAGAAAATAAGAATTTATCTGAAGAAAATATACCAGAAATCAATTTGAAAACAGAAAATATGGGTTCAAGGAATAAGATAACAGTTCTTCAGGCCAATAATAAGGTAGTGATAAATTGTTATTCAAATTCTAAATCATATGTGCAGGGAAAACAGACAGTGCTTTTCCAAAAAGTAATTGCAACCGCCATAGAATTATTACGAACAGGTCAGAGCGTAATTGAAACATTAAACAGTTATCATGCTTTAACCCTAGAGAAATCAGAAGTAGAAAATAGGTTTGATCAACTTTTACCACATTATAGAAAAGAGGGTGAAAAGCATTATGCCAATTTATTGTCAGCGGTATACAATACAATGCTGACGGGGTATATGCCCGATTATACATGCTTAGTGACACCTATTTTTAGGGCATATGAATTTTATTTGCATAGAATATTAGGAGATGTTATGGGATTGGATACAGAAACCGACAACGGAACTAATAAATTTTCATATTTTTCCAAAAATAGTGTTGGCATGTATGAATGTAATAGTAAAGAAACGGGAAAGCTAAATGCAAAGCAGATAGACTATTTAAACAAGCTTTATACCCAATACAATAGTGTCCGTCATCCATATTCCCACTGGTCTGCAAGCGACGAGGATACGGCTGTAATCACTGATTGTGCATATGCAAGAGATATAATAATGGATGGATTAGAAGTGGTAGATAAATATTACATGCTCTTTTAAGACCAACAGACATATTATATATAGATAATTGCGAAACAAGTTCGCAATCTTGATTCCAACAGAGAAAAAATCTGGTCATGCCGGATTTTCAGGAGGTGGATGTGGGTAACCAGATTTTAAGACATGAAAACAAAACAGATAAGGATATCTGCCTGTGAAATGGTGTGTGGTATTTGAGGTTATGCAATTAGAGGTTTTAGACTGCGGATATATTGATGCTTGTGCAGTTT
>CAJSYQ010000048.1 GCA_910574015.1 Eubacteriaceae bacterium
TACAGTCTACCAATTAGATTATTTTCGTTGTATAATAAGTCTGACGTACAAGATCACTCTCTTTCGTATAGTTTGATGTGCAAACTTATTATACATGAGAAAGTGTCTTGTGCGTTATTTTATTTTTCAAAAAGTTGTAAAGTGGTGTCCAATATAATAACCACTGTAATAGTTCAACGTTAACTACTATCGGAAAACTCATCTCTATCAGCTCTATTCTATGAAGAATTTCGCCACAATATTTTTCTTCTAGCATACCAGCAAAAAAATATGTAATTTTATCTAAGCCCGAACAAACTATCCCATCCCTTTCCATACACTTACAAATATTTTTACATTTCGCTAAACGAATATCAAAATGAATTCGTTTATCTATATCATTAATTTTGCACTTTAAAATATTAGTTTTCATTTTATTTAATTCCAACATATTATCCGATATCAAAGTTCCCCACAAATCAATAGATATGCATTTAATATCATTAGTGAGAATATAATAATTAATATACATATATAGCTCTTTGCTATTCACTACTCTGTCCATAACAAATCTAACTTTCCATAAATATCTACAAGATCTTTTTTTATATGTTGATAAAACTCACTATTTTCATCTAACTCCCTCATTGGAGATCTAACGAAAATTTCTTTAAATCCACGCATTCTCAATATTGCATTACACAAAACCGTTGAATCAATATATTTAACTTTTCGATTAATCTGCATCATATATTTATAAAATTCTCTGGCTTTGTTAATATTTCCATTAACCATTTTCTCGTACAATCCAACTACTAACTCTGGTACATAATTAGCCATTCCTGCAACAAAAGCCTGCACTCCCATTTTATACAATCCCAAACAACCTGCTGAAGAACCTGCAATATACTGAAAATCAAATTTCTCTTCATACAACACACAATTTACTAAATTAATATCCAACGAACTATCTTTTATCCCTTTAACTCCACAATTCACTAGATCACCAATCATATCTGGCACGACTCTATATCTTGTAGTGTTTATATTGTTATATATAAATACGTCTCCTTTAGTTTCTCCGCAAATACACTCAAAATAATCTAACACTTCTCTATGTGTATACTTATAATAATATGGTACACAAGAAGCAAATTTGTAAATTCCGACTTTTTCTGTCTCCTTTAACAATTCTAAACTTTGGTGCGTCTCAATCCCACCAATATTAGCAATGCAGTCTATATCTGGAATCGAATATGCGACTTTATACAAGTCTAATTTTTCACTATTGCTCATAAGTGGCCCTGAACCATAAGAACCTGTCAAAAACAATATGCTTATACCCTTGTCTTGTAACCATTCCATATGTTTTTTACAATTTACCAAATCAACATTTCCATCAACGTCAAAAAACGTAATATTAGGAACAATAACGCCCTTAATCATCTTCTATCCCTTCCTTCTTTACAATATTTAAGTTTCTAAATTTGTATACATACCAGTAAACCACCTTATTGTTTCATCATGCAAAAGTTCTAATATCAATTTCTTATTTAAGAATATCTGCATGTAAAAACTTCATCAAAAAAATTGCACTTTCTCAAACATAAAAATTTTCTTTAAGCAAAATATTGTTTTTTATATCATACCAATGATACTGCTTTTACTCAATCCCCACTAGTTCCAAGCATTCTTACATTTTGTTATCTTTACGCATTTCAATCATGGTAGTGCCATATGTTTGCCCTTTCCTAAAAGCAAAATCATCAATACTCTATACCTGTTCACCGTTCATTCCTATGTTCCAGTAAATATCCACTTTTTCTTCATGATTTAATTGACAACTTGCTCACAGCCACCACATGCAGATGTGGGTTGACAGGCAGCTGCACAGCTTTAATTCTCTGTGCCCTATGTCCCAAAACTATTTTATTATATGTGATAAATACCTTGGAATTAACAATCTCCCCTGTGGCTTTTTTTGAACATCCCACCTCAATGATATTCCCTGAGCTGCAATCTGAAATATCATTGGCAGTAATTTTCATTATTGCCTTGTTTCCATTTTCAAATATGACTTTGATCGAATCCTCACATCCCCCCCACTCTGCACAAAGCAAAAATGCTAGAGAGTAGACAGGAGCACTTTTATTTATAGAAATAATCTGACCCTTACACACAATATTATCATTCTTAGATCTGAAATTTGTCTTAAATGTTATCCCATTATATGAAATACTTTCATAGGCAGCATTTAATAAAATATATTCACCGTCACCTGTCAGGTCACAATCCCTCTTGTCTTGTTCCTGATAGATAAAACCCCTGTTATTGCATTTGTCCCTTATATCGACAGGTATGCACTCCATCTTCACTGGCTCGGATAATCGTTGAACTTCCGGGGTTGTACTCCCTTTTATATAAGATTGCAGGATTTCATATGCCTCCCGTTCAATCTGAACTGCAGACATCAGGATATTATAAACCTTTTCATTAAAGTCCGGCCTCCACCTTGTTCTTGCTGCTTTGAACATCATGTTCATAACAGTATTCCATTTGCCAATAGAAATATAAAGATAATCAATTACCTGGGATACTTTTTCTTCCATCTCCTGAAATTGCTCCAGAAAAACAATAAACAAATTCCTTCCCTTTATCAATTGCCGGATCCTCGTAATCAATTCAGAATCCAAAACACAATCTACATCCATCTCATTCTCAAATTCTACGGAGGGGACGAAATATTCTTTAAAAGCATTTGTAAATTGCTCCATCTGATCAAATTGTTCGATAAAATTTACTTTTTTCAAACATACCATTTTCAGTAATTCATGATTGGAGTACTTATTTTCGTTTTCTATTTTTACTTCAACATAAAACTTAGATGCTTTCTCTAACAATTCCAAATCTACAGAAAATGCTTCCTCAGAAAATTCCGGATCGACGATCCATACTTTTTTATGATCTGGCTCAATTGCTACAGCTACAGCCAAATGTGCGGAATGTTCCCTTTGATATAAGAAACCCCAATAGGAATAATAAGTATCCATATGTATGATCGTCGGCAGATCATCCGCAAGATTGCCGTCAATTACTTTCAACAGCTCATCTACATCACGTACATCTGTAAATACAAATCGAACTCCATTAAATTCCAAATACTCCCTGCGGAAGGTCCTTTTCTCCTCTATACAATCTCCCATCTTTCTTCCCTTCAATAGGCGCCCTTCCTTCAAGCCAAAATACCATCCACCCGAAAAAGCCTTTGTCAAGTCAATTCCCACTGTCTCACCATAAGCAACAGCAGCATATTCCATACATTCTGGAATAAAAAATTTAACCCTCTTAAGATTTCTTACTTTCAAATTGATTTGTTTCATTTTGATCTCCCCGTTTCTCTCAGATGGTCAAAGTATTGAATGATATCGCCTACGGTAGAAAACGAACCAGATGCCAGGTATTCATCATCTATTTCTATACCCAATTCTTCTTCCGCCTGTACAATAAAATTTATATATGTCAGAGAATCTATTCCTAATGTTTCTATTGGCGTATGATCCTGAATATTTCCTTTTTCTGTTTCTAATAGGCCACCAAAGCACTGAATCACCCATTGCCTGCTCCCACATTTCTTATCCTGTCGGTTTTCTGACTCTTCATCATACTCTTTACAATACCTGTGGACCATTTCACTCCGGTCTATCTTAGCACTGATGGTATATAGAAAGTCATCTACTTTTACAAAGCGGGCAGGCAGCATATAGGAAGGTAATTTATCTCCTAACGCTTTGCGGAGATCATCCCCTGCCCTCTCCTCTACGGCAGTATAGAAACAGATAATCTTCTTTCCATGAGTATCCTCCTTCAGGCAGGATACGGCATTCGTGATATATGATATCTGTTTCATACATTCATCAATCTCCTCCAATTCAATTCTATGTCCAAGTATTTTTATCTGATTGTCCTTTCGGCCAAGACAGGTATAATTGCCATCACTTTTTTTGCAGCCAAGATCCCCAGTCTTATAAATTCTAGCCACCTGTTCGCCATACTGTAAAGTTTTAAAAGATTTCTGAGTCTGCTCTTCATTATTTCGGTATCCCCTGGCAAGTCCTCTGCCGGAAATACAGATCTCTCCCACCTGCCCTGCTTCTACTATTTGCTCATTTTCAGACAAAATAAACACTTCTGTCCCACTGACAGGCTGGCCAATCACTACTTCCCTGGAGTTTGTCAGATCTGCAACAAGAGACCAGATGGTAGTCTCTGTCGGACCATACATGTTATATATTCTTGCTTTAGTTACTGCCCTCAGTTTCTCCAAAAGTAATAGTGGGAAACTCTCGCCTCCCACCATGATTACCGCCATCTTTTCCAGACAATGATATTCTGGGTCTACTGACTGTATCATCTGCAGATAGGAGGGAGTCATTTGAATCACATTCACATCTTCATCCTGCAAAAGTTTACATACCATCCTTGGATTTTTCCGTTCATCCTGATCTGCCAGTACAACAGTCATGCCAGTACACAGGGCAAGAACGGATTCCAGGAAAAATATGTCGAACATTTCACTGGTGCAGCATGCAATCCGGCTTTCCGCCGGGAAATCAATTCTCTCCAGCATAGCCGAAATGAAATTGAGAAGCCCCTCCCTACGTACTTCCACAGCCTTTGGCCTGCCCGTCGTTCCTGATGTAAAGAGTAAATAAGCCAGCTCCTGTCTTCCCGCAGGTATGCCTGTGACTGGTTCCGGCGGAATCTCAAGATCCGTTTGATCAAAAAATAGAACCGGACATTCTACTTTCCTTTCCTGTATCCATTCACCATCGGTTATGATATAATCAATCTCTGCCGTATCGAGCATATATTGCAGTCGTTCTGCCGGAAGTTCTCTGTCTATGGGCAGAAAGACAACTCCCTGATCTAGTAATGACATAACCGCCGTCAAGAGCCTTGGCGTTCGTTCCATTGCCAAGGCAATTGTCGATGTTGTATGTATGTTTTCTCTTTGCAGGAAAACATCAAATTTCTTTTTCAATCGACAGAGTTCTTCTGTTTCCCACAAAACATTGTTATATACAATATTCCCATGGATTGCAAAATCCAAAAAAACACCTTCCCTCTATTTTACAGATAGATCAGCCTGTCACACAGGTTCAATGACGACGCCCGATGAGATACCACGATAATTGTTTTATCCCGGCCAATCCCCTTAATCGCCTGCTGTACCTCATTTTCTGCATGTTGATCCAACGCACTTGTCGCCTCGTCAAAAATGAACATATCAACATCTCTTAAAAACAGCCGTGCCAAAACGAGCCGCTGTTTTTGTCCGCCGGACAGCTTAATTCCCTTCTCACCAACCACCGTCTCATATCCATCAGGCAATCCATCGATAAATTTATCTATAAATGCCCGTTTGCAGGCTTTTTGCATATCCGCTTCTGTCGCACTTTCATCCCCATATAATAAATTTTCACGAATCGTTGTATTAAACAATAGATTGTCCTGAAGAACAAAACCAACTTTTCTATGCACTGCCTGCAATGAAATCTGCTTGATATTGTAATTTCCAAATAAAATATTGCCAGATGTTGGTTCCAGCATACCTACTATCATTTTTAATAGTGTAGTCTTCCCGCGTCCGCTCTCTCCCACGATACCTACCCTTTCTCCCTGATGGATCTCCATGGAAAAATCATTCAGTACTTCCAAGCCACCATCTTCATAAGAAAATGTTACATGGTCAAAGACCAGTTCACAGCTGGGAAGATCCGAAACCAGTTTTTCTTCCTCCACAGAATTTTCTTCCAAAGCAGAAAGTGCCCTGTCATAATAAACAGTCCCCTCCTGTAAATCTGTGTCCGCAGTGACTACTGCCTGAACGGTATCTACCAGCTGCGAATAATACTGGGCAAACACAAGCAAGGCACCTATCGTTATATTTCCATGGAAAATCAGCAGCCCGCCAAGAAAATACAGCAGAAACTGCATCAGGAACTCATCCTTTATCTTGGGAATGATCATCACCCTTGCCACCCAGTATTCAATAAAGACTAAAAACAACCGGGAATATTTTTCTGCATAAGACATAAACCTTCCCTGACAGGTATCCTCCAGATTCAATGCCCGGATTTCCCGCCATCCATTTAGTGCAGAATATATGTATCCCCCCATTGCCTCGTCATTGTGCCAGATTTTTTCATCGTTCTTCCTGGCTTTTTTCCCGATCACATGATTGATCCAGAATGTCAGCGGAATTGCTATGATAAGAATAAGGGCCAGATGCCATTCCAGAACAAATAATAGAACAAACAATAGAATCATTTTTAAGAAATTGATCAGATACTCCGTTGTCTGTATATTGGTAAAATCACGTACTCTCAAAACAGCGTCGTCAATAACCATTTTTTTCTCTCCTACATTTATTTTTTCATATTCTGTAAAAGGCTGTTTCAATAGATTTTCTAATATTTTAAGCTTCATCTTTACCGTCACCTGGTTATTTACCCGGTATTGACAATAATTCCGCAAAAATGTAATTCCGGTATTCATAAGCTGAATGCTGGCATATCCTATTATTACCGGAAACAAGAAAACCAGCTTCTGGCCCAGAATTACCTTCTCTATAAACAGGCTGTAAAACAGCGGAACAGCTAATCCCAAAAACAGAACAATAACTGCAGCGCAAAAATTTATGATATATAACTTCTTCACACCTGCTGCGTATGGCCGAAGTCTGCGAATAACTTGAATTCTATACTTTATCTTATTGATCATGAGTCTATCTCCTAACTTATGGCAAATAATGTACGAAACTCCTCACTTGTTTGCTCCAGATCCCTCGGCGTCCCTGTTTCCACTACCTGACCCCCGCGGAGGATTACCACACGGTCACAGAGCATCACGGAGCTCTGCCTGTGGGCAATAATGATGGATGTCCTGTCCTTCAGAACTTCCTTCCATGCCCCATGGATCTGTTCTTCTGTCTCTGTATCCAGAGAAGCGGTTGCCTCATCAAATACAATAATCGACGGATCTTTCAGATAAATCCTTGCAATCGCAATTCTCTGCTTCTGTCCCCCTGATAACTGTCTCCCCTCCCGTCCCAGAAGGGTGTCAAATTTATTCTCCATTTCCATTACAAAATCATACACTCCGGCGGCTTTACATGCCTTGATAAACTCTTCCTCTGTGGCTTTTTCATTCCCGAGCATGATATTATAACGGATCGTCCCATCAAAGATCAGAACATCCTGCTGGACAACCCCTATATTGCTGCGGATTGATTCCAGCGTACATGCAGCCGTATCCATATGGTCAATCATAATCCTTCCTTTGTCCACATTATAAAAACCAAGAAGCAGATAACTTAATGTGGTCTTGCCACAACCGGATTCCCCTGCCAGGGCAATTTTTTCACCCTTTTCTATTTTCAGGCTGAACCGATGTAATACAAGCTCTTTTCCTGGATAGGCAAAAGAAATATCCTGAAACTCAATTTCCCCATCCTTCACCGATAATTCTTCAATGCGGTGTGATGCCTCCACAACCGGGCGTTCCATAAAATCCTTTATCCTCTCAATAACCGAAATACGCTCCTGTGCATCCATATACCTGCTGCTGACATTTTCCAATGCATCTGTCAAAGAATCGAAATAGGTAAGAATAACAATGACAGAACCGATTGACACTCCTTGATAAACGGCAAGCACTGCCAGTACGGCATATAAAACCATCTGTATCCACGTATTTACATTTGCAATTATATTCTCCGCCTTAAGTGTTTCCACACTGGCATTGATATCTGTCTCTATCATTGTTTCCTGGTGCTTATAAAAAATTTTTCTTACCCTGTTTTCTGCCCCCAGCAGACGAATATCTTTTAATGCCTGAAAGACCTCATACAGCCAGCTGAGATACCTGCCGTATACCGCCTGATTGCGATCTCTTTCCCTACGGATTTTTTTGCCGAATTTCCATGAAACAAACACAGATACTGGAACCATAAAAACCATAATCAGCGCGATCCACGGATCAATAAGAAAAGAAATCATTAGACAGGCAACTATCCTGAAATAGTTATTTATATTGTGAACTATATTTCTTACAATAAAGTGCACACATTCCATAACCTTCCACTGGATCAACTGCGCTATATCTCCATAATTGGAATCAAGCATCGCCTTTGCATCCATTTTCAGCACGACAGAAAACATCCGGCAGCGCATTCGGTAAATGAGTTCATTCCAAAAGATACCATACATTTCATAGAGCAGAAAATACAATACACTGGTAAACACAGATAAGGCAAAAAAGACAATACCAATAACAATGAATAATGACAAATTCCGGTAATATACAATTTGGTTTACCATAACACCAAATAGAACAGGCGTCACCACTTCTGCCACAGTGTCGAACAGCCACCCAAAATAGAACAACGCCAATTTAAAATGAAGTTTGTCCAGAAATCCATTGATAAACTTTACTGCTCCCCAAAAAGTCATTTTCGTTTTAGCTTGATCTTCCATTTTCTCCTCCACTTGTAAAAATCAGGTTTAATAACGTCTGCTGTCCTGTCTGGATATCCAAAAAAATTTCTCCTTCTCTTATATGTTTGCCTAATTCATGATTCTTCAGTAAAATGTATCTTCCATCAATTTCATAAGAAGAAACCTCCTCCATCGAGTCCTCCCTTGATTGATACATATATATAGGCGAGTTATGCCATACCGCTACCTCTTTTCGATCCATCCTGATCCCATTTTCCACTTTTTCTATACTCGTCTTAACAGAAGTGTAGACAGGAACCTGTATTTGAGATGTAACACCGAGAAACATCGCCGCTCCCAACACAAGAAAGATTACAAAACCGATCGGGTGAACTACAAACAATATCCGCCAGGTTTTTTCTCGTTTCTCCATATGTTCCATTTATAATCGCCTCCTCATAAGTTGTTTCTAATATAGAAGACATGGTCATATAGCCCCTCCTCCTTACCTATAAGTAAGGCAAGCATGCCCTCCAATTTCTGAATATCCGTTTCCTTTCCCCGAAAGGAACATTTTAGCAACACGCTCATAAACCTTTCCCAGTCTGCAATAAGATCCCGCAGATACTCAATTGCCTTCTCAACCAAATCGCTGTTTACTCTCTCACTGATTAATCTCAAAAAATAAGAAAATAAATGCTTCCTTTTTACCGTTTGATACAATTCATTATGTGCAAATCTTAATTTCCTGCATCGTATTTTTTGATCCAAATGTACTATCTCTTTCAATTCTTCTCTAATTCTTTGATATACCCTGATTCCATACAAAATATTTTTTTCGTTCGGATCTGACGGAAAATATTGTACTAGCGAAAGAGATAGGTTTTCATAAATCAGTTCTTCCTTGTGTCGATTCCAGCTATCCCGTTCAACAATAGCCCAATTATTTCTAATTGGGGAACCGCTATATATACTCCCATCGTCTGGGTTAGAAGACTCCCTTGCCATAAGATATTCATCCGTTGCAATCTCACCACAGTAAAAATGGGGCGTATACCAGTCTAATACAGTAATGCTATCAAGAGTCCCCTTGCCTGTTAAGATCAAATTATGCCTGCAATGTTTCTCTTTATAATAAGAAAAATATTTCAGATAATATCCGTCGACACATGTAATAATCGGATATCCTTCTGCCACCCTTCTTAAATTATCAGCTAGAACAATCTCTCCATCTCTCTCATCATCCTTTCGCTGAACTTTTTCCAATTCACTTGTAATTATCCCATATGCATCTTTATCATAACAAATAGAATAATCTTCTTCCTGTAAGATCATTTTCGTACTAAGACTCATATTGATATAGAAATCATATTCCCTACACTGATAATAATTCAAAATCTCCCGGATACAATTTTGATAACAGAAGCCCTCGTATTCCTTATCAAATAGTTTTTCAATATCCATCATCAAACTTGTTTTTCCCATCTCCATAAATACCTCTTCCGCGATAATCAAAATATCCTAGAATCTAGGTTAAATGCCTGCCCGCTGATGCCGCATATCGCATCCGAGCACAGCAATACAATAAATGAAAGAAAATCATCCAGCGCCCCTTTATAACTGAGAGTACTCATCCTCTCTGCAATCTGCACCTTATTTGTATTTCCCCTGTTCAGGTCAGTTGTAATATATCCGGGGCAGACTGCATTGACAGCCACACCAAAATTCCCCATCTCTTTCGCCAGTGATTTTGTAAGCCCAATGATCCCGGCTTTTGATGCGGCATAGTTGCACTGTCCTTCACTTCCTAACTGTCCCTTTAACGATGCAATGTTTATAATTTTCCCTTTTCGTTCGGCTATCATGGACCGGGAGACCACTCTGGAACACAGATAGGCGCTTGTCAGATTTACATTTATGATCTCCTGCCATCGGCTCAGGCTCATAAACTGTATGTAGTCATCATCACATTTTCCGGCATTATTGATCAGTATATCTATCCTTCCAAATTTCTGAAGGGTTTCTTTGTGAAGCCTCACAACTTCAGACTCCTTTGTCACATCCGCTTTTACCAGAAGATATTTTCTATGATGAGACTCTAATAATCCACACACTTCCTCCGCCGCCTGCCTGTTCTCATGATAATTGACAATAACGGCCGCCCCCTCATTTGCACACCGCACAGCCATGGCACGGCCCAGTCCCCGTGATGAACCAGTAACCAAAATCACTTTATCTTGTAGATTTATCTCCATATATGATCAGCCCTTATGGTCATTGATATATTTTAACAGTTCATTATATTTTTTCAGCACCTCGATATCCAGATCCTCCAGACCAAATTCTATATCAAATGCCGACTCAATATCCACGACCAGTTCCACCATTAACAGCGAATCAAGACCGAAATCGACCATCAGGTCACATTCTGGATCCAAAAACAGATTTTCTGTCTCCTCTATAAGATCCATTCTTGCCGTCTTTAAAATAATTTCCCTCAATTTACTCTCTGTCTCATTCATTTCCAACCCTCCTGATCTTACCGTTATAAGTCTTTTCAATGTGATCTGCTACTTCGATCACACTTGGAATTTTCTGTATCTCAAGATTTGCCTTACAATACTCATAAAGTTCTTTAATATCTAACTTCCCTCCTGCATAAGGCACAATACGCACGGCGGGCACCTCTCCCAGAAGCTCATGTTCCTGGGGATACACGTAAGCCTCCGATACTGCCGGATGGGTGCGCAGAAGTTCCTCTATCTCCTCTGGATAGATATTCAGCCCCCCTGAGATAATGACATTTTTCTTCCTTCCAACGATATACAGGTACCCCTCATCATCAAACCGTCCCATATCCCCTGTGTGAAGCCATCCGTTTACGATTGTCCTTTCTGTTTCATCAGGATGTTTATAATAACCCTTCATCACATTTTTTCCTTTTACAACAATCTCGCCGTCAGTACCGGACGGCACCTCCTGATCATATTCATCAAACACCTTCACGCTGACACCCGGGATCGCTTTTCCGACAGACCCCAGTTTCCTCCTGGCATCTTCCGGCAGCAGGCATGTGACACGGGGGCCGGCTTCTGTCTGCCCATAGGTCTGGACAATGCCTGTCTCTGGCAGCATATCAATGGTTCTGGCAAGTATTTCTTCCGAAATACGGCCGCCCCCAAAGCACAGGTACCGAAAGTAGGGTAAATGATCCGCTTTCCGATTGCTTTTCACCAGCAGATACAGCATAGTGGGAATACATGTGGAATTCGTACATTGATATTTTTCTATGAAATGCAGAAACCGCTTTGGGACAAATGCCCCATCATAAATAACAATACTCCCACCCAGATAGAAATGCGTCAGGAACTGTGATGTATTACAATACCCGAAACACATTGGCAGTACGATCAGACTTCTATCGTCACTATTCAAAGCCAGAGAAGCGATGTTTGATTCAATATTTGAAATCAGGTTTGCATGTGTCAGCATTACTTTCTTCGGGTCACTGGTCGTTCCCGATGTATGAAGCATGATAGCCACATCTTCCTCTCCCTCTGAACCCTGCCGTTTTTTCTCCGATTTCTTTCCCATTTTGCCAAAATAACTATGTTCGCAGGAATCCACATTATATAACAAAATACCCTGATCCAGTTCCTTTGACACTACTTCCCAGAGATATGCAAAGTGCTGATTGTCAGTTAAAATCAATTCCAATTCGCAGTAAGCAATGGTACTAAGGATCTGATTCTTTTTGCTGTTTGCTTCTATCGGTATGATCACCCTGTCCATGTAGGCGGCGGAAAAATAAGCGATTACATAATTAGCCGAGTTTGATATAAAGATACCCACATTATGACTGCCTGCATCCATCAGATTTTCTGAATGAGTAAGCACCTGTCTATGAATATCGTTGTAGGAATACTCATGGTCTTTATAGATCACAGCCGTTTTGGTTCTGTTCCTTTTTCTATGCAAGATGTCTTTAATCCTCAACTTTTTGCAATTCCTCTCTTATGCTGTGATACCGCTCTGACTCCCGGCCAATATTCTTCTCTGCCTCTGCCATCCTTGCCCGTGGATGGAACATACGCGCATAAAAATCCATTTTCCAGTCGTATACCTCATCGGAATTGTCCCGTCCCCTATACTGGCCAAGATAACGGACATCCTCCGGCTCAAACATGTTCAATATTTTATCGTCGACCGTTCCCGGATATAACTTTTCGGTGTAAAACAATACATAGTAAATATCTTCTACCTTATCAAGCTGAAATACTTCTTCCTGCAATTTTTTCCATGATATGTTTTGTCTGTTAGCCTCAATATAATGATGAATATCCATAAATTTATATAATATTAAATCTGCACCTTGTGTTATTTTGTAAACCATCACAGCCTCTCTGTATAAATGAATGCAGAGATAGATCAGAAAGTTTTCAACAGTCATAGTCCGAAGGGAAAATTCATCATCACCCGATAGAACAGTATTTTGAATTAGATTATTAGATAAACCGCTCTTATCGTCATTTCCCAACCGAAAATTGACATCAAATTCATGAAACGGCAAATATGGATTACCTGTTTTCTTTATCAATGGAACCGTCTCATATGTATTTAACTGTGCAAATAATATTTCCTTCTTGGTTGCCCTGATTATTTCTCCGTTTTCAACCTCGCCCTGTATATACCCCATTGATGTACATAATTGAATTACTTCTTTCAAATCCCTGATATCTACAAGAATATCTGTATCATTGGAAATCCTCTCACCATCTTCATAATAGCTTGTATTTAGCACTGCTCCTTTTAAAAAGGCATAGTTAAACCGCTTTTCTTCCAAAGCCAGAGAAAGTTTCTTTATTTCATTCCTGTGGCAACGGTTCCGTTCCTTCTGCGATATATGCATATAATGTAATGCCCGCCTTACTGTCTGGGGCATTCCCTCAATACCTCTAAGTTTTTTATAAATAACACCATTTACCCGGTGGTTAATAGCCAGGCCCAGAAATCTATCCCAGTCTATTTTTTCCATAAAAATAAGCTTATTAATATAGTTATTAAACTTTTCATTAAAATCTGCTCTGGAAAGTAATAAAATTAGCTGCTCCAAGCTATCAAACTTGATTAACTTTTCTAATATTGATCTTTTCATCGTTAACTCCTTTTCGATTCTATTATAATCTTATATTAACCTTTCAGCTTTAATCCCTCTACCTGCAATAAATCTAAATCTTTATACCTTTTGCTCCTTTATTGCGTAAATGGTAGATAGTATGTATCTAGACCGGTTTAGAATTGAGTTCAGTAATATCAAGGATGGCTGTGCAACGCCGCCTCCAATAATGGGCTGCACAGATCAGTGACTGCCAGAGCCGGCCGGTATAATCGTTGTCGGCCAGTATGCTTGCCACTATATCACAAAAGCGAATTATTATTACTGGCACCATCGTGTATGGGATGCCTATCTTAAAAACCTGCAACATTAAAGATGCCCAAACTCCCATCCGGTATTTTGAGTATCAGCCAGAACGGGGCAGGAAATATCTGGAGATATTTTTGAAAGACTATAACAGTTACATCCATACGGATGCATACTCCAGATACAATGGAATCCTGGGCGAAGAAACGATGTTTGTATTATACCCATCTGCACCGCACCTTTGTGAATGCATTGTAAATTAAAAACGTTCACTCCAACAATCACGAAGCTTCTCATTCAATGTTGGAGACGTTTACTACAATAGAGATGAGCAAAACGCATTGATTTTAAGATGAGATTTGGCTGCTAGACTTTTATTGTTGAGGGAAGACGCTTTTTAGGCATAACAAAGCTAACGTAAGTCCAAAACCTACGA
>CAJSYQ010000049.1 GCA_910574015.1 Eubacteriaceae bacterium
CTGTCGTACAGGATCACTTTCTTTCGTATTTTTTTGTTTGCAAACTTATTATACATCAGAAAGTCCTGTATGACATTTTTTTATGGAAAAGTTGTAAAGTGGTGATACCTATAAGAAAAATGCAGTTTATTGTTATCATCTGTAATGGATACGGAGCCGGGCAGGGCTACCGGCCGCCGGGTTTTCAGCGTACATTTCGCCGTCTCAAAATCCCGCACATTCCGCCAGGGGTTGGCTGCCGTCACCGGTCCCTTCTGCGGCTGGAGTACAGACCCCTTATTATATGCCTCCGGCCTAAAATAAGAATTGGATTTCAAACCAATCCCTATGGTTCCGTCGGGATTCTTCGTAAGACTGGCATCAATGGTAGGCGTCACCGTAACGACAGGACCGGATCTCGCCCCTGCGGTGATAGTCTGGCCGGTTCCTCTTGCCACAGTAGTAAAGCGGATGCTGCCAGTCCCCACTGTGGAGATGGAAAATCCCAGATCAGCGGGGCTTTTACCGGGATCCGTATCGTTCTTTTTCCACACCGCCTTATTTAACTCCGCCTGCAGTTCTGCCGGGGTGTAGGTTTTTGGTGTAGAAGCCGTATTCGTAAGTGTCGTCGTATATGTAGTGCCGCCTACTGTCACGGAATATTTCACCGTCCCTGGTTTCCCGGCATCTGCCTTCGGTATAGTGACCGGGCTCATAGTGGCGGTTCCCGGGGATTTGAACAGAACGGCCCCCGCCGGACCGCAGTTGTTCATATCCAGGCTGACGCTTCCCTTCCCCGCTGTGGTCCTCTCAAATTTCAGCCCGCCGCCGTACTGCGTAACCGCCACTCCCTTGGCAGAAAGCTTTGCATTTAATTCCGTCTGAATATCCTCCAGCTTACTATATGTCTTCGTTGTATCCAGATCAACGGTTGTAGCCACCCCGTCGATTTTGATCGTAAACTTGTTGTTGGAAGCTGAGAGGGTCAGGGGAAACGTATAGTAGGAAAGGGGGGTAGTGGTGGTATACCCCTTTGTCCTGCTTGTATTCACACTGGATAGAAAAGTAGAATTCCCCACTGTGATCGTTCTGCCCTCGCCGATGGCAGCCGTCTCAAATTTCAACTGCCCTCCCGTCACGGTAACCTTCACCTTATTTGCCTCAGACATCTGGGCATTGATCTTGTCCTGCAGTTCCCTCGCCATCTGGTCCCTGCTATAGCTCTTGTGCCCCAGCGTGACATTACAGTCCTTCCCATTCACCGTTATCGTAAACCGGTCGTTTGTGCCATCTATCGTCGTCGTGGCAGGAAGAGTGCCCCCCAGCTTATACCAGGCAGGTGTCCCATCCTTAATCTGAGTGGAGCCGTCCACCTTTCCCCCTGTGCCGTCGGCACCGGTATTTTGATAGGGTTTCTCCGTTCCACTCTCCGAGGATGTATATTTGCTGACTGTATTTCCAGCATAGGTGGATGAGCCGTGTGAGCTCTCGCCCACAATTGTCTTTCCCTTCAGCACGCTGTCCTTATCGTTGAGAATCTCTACCACTTTCTCCGGCGTATAGCTTCCCGGAGGAATCTCCACGATCCGGTCAGAGCCTCCCACATTTACGATAAGTTTATTATTTCCAGAGGAAAATGTAATTTTGCCATCCGGACCGGGCTTCACCGGTAATAGTGTGGTCTCCTTTACCGTGGGCCACTCGATGGACTCACCGACAAACAGCACATTATATCCGTCGCTGCTGTTCTTGGCCACATTGATTTTGGAGACGGTGTCATTGCCTGACCGTATGGTGAGCCGGATCTGGTTCCCATACCGGGTCGCCATGATCTTATCTTTATATTCTGTCTTCCCTATCTGATTATTGATCTCAGATATAAGGTCATTCAGATCCCCAAACGTGCCCTCCAGGGTGATCGTCTGTTTCTTCACCGCCTGTCCCGCTTCCGTCACCTCCAGGGTAAAAGAATTGTTGTTGCTGGCGCTCTTCAGTGTCAGCGGAAAATCCACTGAGCTGTCAAATTCCCTGCCGCCAGTGACAGAGGGAGACGTACTTGTATAATCCCACACTCCGGCCGTTGTCACCGAACTCACTCCCGTATCGGTATACTCACGTCTGACAAAAAGCGTCTCATAGGCGCTGCTGTTTGGCACATCAAACTCTATCTTCCCCTCTTTGCCTATGGTACTTCCGGTAAGGGTCAGGCCGGCAAAGCGGTAACTCTTATTTCCATTCGGGGTTATCACACCATTGACCAGATGAGAGGTTACCTTCAAGCCAAGGTTTTTGGCGTCCAGTTTTTTCTGCAGTTCCGCCACCATGCCTGATATCGTATAGTCCCCGGCGTCCAGCTGGATCGTTTCAAATGTTCCCCCGTCCACCCGGATGCTCAGTATATCGTTCTGTCCGCTGACAATCTGAAATTTGGCATGGTTCAGATCCGCCTCATTCAGCACGTCCGCACCGGTAAATACCGCGGGAACCTCCGTTGCCGAACCATATTTCGTATTATCATAGAACACGGAATCATAGTGTTCGTCGTCAATCTCAAACATATTGCCCTTGAGACCTGTGATGATCCCCGACTCACCGCCCAGCTGAATGGATGCGCTGCCATATTCGCTGGCCTGCATCCCATAATCCGCAAGCTTCTTTCCGTCGGGGAATGTGTACTGATTCAGATACCGGATCATATCGCCCCGGGTATAACCATCCTCCGCAACTTTCATAAAAACGTCCCGGGAGGTACCATCAAAGTAGTCAATCCGGAAACGCAGCTCATCGTTCTTCCCCGCCTTTACCATCAACGGGTTTCCCGGATAAAAAACGGTGGTGCCGATCAGGGCTCCTGACTTGTTCCCTCCATAAGAGTCAAAAAATAAATAGGAAAGTCCGCCAGATACATCCCTGACCTCTTTCCCATTCTGCAGTACCATGTTGCATGTATGTTTATCTGTATATTCCAGACACAGGCCGTCTGCCTTGTCTCCCAGCGCCGTGACGACATCATCCATCTCGTCCATCAGTTCCTGCGTTGTGTAAGTCCCCTCCGGAATCGTCAGCGTCAGCTGTTTCTGCATCTCGGTGCCATCCTCCGCCACAGTGACATAATTTACTGTTAAAGAAGAATTGGAGCTGTCTATCGTATGATACTGATTCTGGCTCCATACCCGGTTCCCCTCAATCGTTGAGTAGTCTCCCGCATAGTGCTCGAACACTATTTTTTTATTGAATTCCGTCTGGTCATTCACCCGATCAATCTCTCCCTGCAGCTGGTCAAACTCCATCTGCATCGCCGCCTGATCCTCCGGCTGGTATACCGCATCGTTTAGTGCCTGTACGGTAAGCTCCCGCATCCGGTGGAGCATGGCCGCCATCTGGCTCATGGCCCCGTCACCGGTCTGCACGAAACTGATGCCGTCCTGTGCATTTTTCGCCGCCCGGTTCAGTCCCCTGATCTGCGCTCTTTTTTTCTCAGAGACCGCCAGGGCGGCTGCATTGTCCGCTGCCCGGTTCACCTTGTAACCGGAAGAAAGTCTCTCTGTCGCTTTCCTTAGCTTATCATTTGTAATTCCATATTGTGTCAGTATATTCTGGGCTGCCATGTTATGCTGAATAATCATAGTATCCTCCCTGATAAATTATTTTCATCAACCTAATAACTGCAGAATATTTTCCGGCGCATGAGCTGCCTGAGCCAGCATAGACTGGCCTGCCTGAAGCAGGATCTGCGACTTGCTGTATTTTGTCATCTCCTCTGCCATATCCAGATCCCGGAGCCTGCTCTCAGCCGCCTGTAGATTTTCCACGCTGTTGTCCGCATTCCGGACCGTATACTCCAGCCGGTTGTGGCTGGCGCCGATCACCGACCGCTGCCGTGACACTTCCTTTAGTGCGTCGTCCAGTACGTTCATGGAATCCCCCGCCGCTTCATGATCCGCCACTGACAATCCCCGGATCCCCAGGGCGTCGGCACCCATATCATCAATATAGACTCGGATTCCCTGTCCGTCATTGGCGCCGGTCTGGAACCAGAGACCTTCTCCGCTGCCGCCTCCCCTGGTGCCACCGCCGCTGCCGCCGTCCGTCAACTTGTCAACACCTGTAGGATATGTATTCATCACGGTCTCATTCTGGGTATTCAGCTTAAACAGATTCGTATTGTGAGCCGTGTCCGGCAGCAGATCGGTACTGGCAAAGCTGCCGCCCACAAGACCGCCGCTGCCCGCTCCTACCTTTGTCACCAGCTCTTTAATAAACGCACTGGAGGCGCTGTCGCCGAAATTCTTTTCAAAATCAGAGACACCGGCATAGGAGGTATGCTCCCTGATCACATCGTCCAGGCTCTTCCCGTTTTTCATCTCATTCATTATTTTATCCAGTCCACTGGCGATGCTGTTTTCATTCACCGCTCCGGATCCTGCCGCCAGAAAGCCAAGATACATACAAGCCAGATAACCTGTGCCGTACTGGGAGGCCGTGGAACCGCTTTTCAGAGAATTCGCGCTGCTTTTCACCGTGGCCGATATGGATACCTCCGTACTTCCTGCCGTCAGTCCTAGACCGCCGTTCACCCAGTCATTGTACGGGCTGCAGCCGCCTGCCGCCGTCTGCGCCATCCCCTCCACAAACCAGCCGGGAAACCGGAATGCCGGATTTTTTTTGCCATCCTGTGCCCCGATCATGCCATTGGTAAGCGCCTCGTCCATCAGGGCGTGCATCATTTCATGGACGATGGTAGTCTCCAGCGCCTCCCGTCCCTTGGCAGAAGCAGGATCGGAGGCAATATTGCCAGAGGCATCCATGTCAAGATAACCCATATTTACAGTTAATGTATAAGAAAACTGATCCTTCACCAGGGTGCCGTCACTGTAGGTGAGATATCCGATCCCCACAGATGCCAGCGTCGCGCTGCCCGGCTGGTTCACAAGCTTGAGACCGATGCCAATAGAAGAACTGTTCAGATAATTAAAGGTGTCAGGAAATGCGGTCAGCAGTGCTTTCACCGCCTGCGGAACAATCTGCTCCTCCAAAGATTTTTTGAAGTTTTCATACCCCGCTGCCGTGGGCTTTCCACTGGCTGTCTGTGTGGTGGCAAAATCGTTTTCAATCTCTGTATAAATAATGTTGAGACCCTCTGACCCCATGGCCTCCTGCAGCGTAACGCGTTCTCCTGCTTTTTCCCCATTAAGACTTTCCACGGAATTCTCAAGCCGGACGCCGCCCTTGCCGTGTTCCATCATAAAATAGATCGGTTTCTTTGAAGAACTGCCAGAACCGGCCCAGGAACCGTCCAGAAGAGTCTTTTTGTTAAACTCCGTCGCCTTTGACACATGGTCGATTTCCTCGGTGAGCTCATTGATCTCCGCCTGAATGGCATCCCGGTCCTCTTCCGTATTGATATCACTGGCACCCTGTACACACAACTCCCGCATTCTGTGCAGCATGGCCTGAACCTCTCCCAAGGCACCGTCCGCCACCTGCAGCAGGGAGATTCCATCCTGTGCGTTTTCCGAAGCGCGCTTCAGCCCCCGGATCTGCGCACGCATTTTTTCACTGATGGCCAGTCCCGCCGCATCGTCCGCCGCCATGGTGATACGGTATCCCGACGAAAGCTTGCGGGTGCTATTCTGCAGATCCTTCTCTGTCAGTCCCAGATTTCTACTGGCATTCATAGCCAGTATATTGTGCGAAATGATCATTGTTTATCCTCCTTGATAAGCTCATTGCCGCCGTTGAGCCAGGCCATATGCCCCATGCTTCCCTGCATGCTGCCCATTGTGAGTCCCTGTACAAAGCCATCAATCCCAAAGACCGCACTCATCGAATACCATAATACCCTCACGGCATTTGGGGCATGTCAGCGGTGCCTTTTCATTTTCTCTGTGGATCTCCAGTTTTTTCCCGCAGGAACCGCAGTACTGTCCGAATACATGACGATCCCCCCTCTGATCTGTAACTTCGATCATGGTATTCCCCATTATTTCCTGACAGTTCGGACACTCTACGAGATAATTCTCTACATGAAATCCAGCAATCTGCTTCCGGTCCCGCATCCCCCTGATCATATCCTGTTCATGCGACGGCAGTACACCGGAGCTTAGCTCCAGATTGACGCTCATCATGCCCCCGCCCAGAAAAAGCTCCCGGTGATAACCGCATTCCGGACACCTTCCTTCATAAACTCTGCCCATCTGTACTTTCACTCCTCGCTTTTTCTACCAATTTTTTAATAGTATAACATAACAAATCAGCTGCAACAAGGCGAAAAATCAAGTATATGATAGTTTTTCACAGAAAAGTTACCGTCCCCTCACCTGTTGGTGAGGAGACGGTAACTTTTCTATTTATTCCTACATGATTCCCTTTATCCGGTTATCCTGGATTGTTGAAAACGCCCGCTTTTCCAGAGGGAGAACAAAAGTATGATCCCAGCGGCAGCCCCCATAAAGACAAATGCCTGGATAAATGGCATAAAGTTATACTGGCCGCCCTGCCAGAAATCCACAAAGTCGTTGCTGATATACGTCATTGGAAGTGTCTTTGCTATCTTCTGCAGCAACTCCGGCAGCTGCTCGGTTCTGACACCAATCATCCCCGTCAATACCATCAATATAAAATAGAGAGACATCTCGATACCGAAGGTATAGCTGAACTTGCAGAAGATATTGGCAATGGCGTGGGACAGCACCAGAAATATAAGCGCCACCGCATACAGCGATACCAGCAGGCATACAAGCGACGGCACCGCCGGTTTCTGTACATCCATCACAAGGATATGGAATACGGCGAAGATCAGTATTTCCACCGTGAACAGGATAAAATGTGCCGCAATCTTTGCCAGCATCAGGCTGTTTTCCCTGATCCCAAAAAGATGCATCCGAAGGGGGACTCCCTGTTCCACCTCCTGTGAATACAGGGCACCATAGCCAAGAAACATCGTAGCCATGGGCATGACCAGGCTCATGCTGAGCATTACGGAAGTAGTGATCTGAGGTCTTAGATCCGCTGGAACCTGTGCACAGGACGCTTTTGATATAAGTAAGCTCATCAGATTTGGAAATACAACGCCGAAAAAGTGACACATCAGATTACCATTTAGGTTCCTCAGCTCATACCATATCATCGGAACGCAGAACTTCTTTTTCATCATACGGCCCCTCCTCCTGTTCTCTGTAAAATTTTCGTATGGCATTGATGGACATGATCTCGATATCCGAATTGCTTCTCTTGAAATTGATATCGTGTTCCACCAGTATGGATAAAATATCCTCCTCCATCTTCCTGTCCCGGCAGGACAGGGCAAGAAGATGGCCCGGTGCCTCCAGTACCGGAAATCCTTCTGTCAATCCCCTGTTCCTTCTGCTGTTTTCGACAATAACAATGGCGTTACCGCAATACTCCTGAAAGAGTTCCTCTCTGGATCCATAGGCGATGACATGACCCTGATCCAGAATAAGAAGTTTATCCGCCAGAAGTTCCAGTTCTTCATAGTAATGTGACACAATAACCAGAGTATCCTCTCTGTCCGCGTACCATTCCACCAGCCTCTCCATAAGCCTCTGCCTTGTCTCGAAATCCAGTCCCGAGGTCACCTCGTCATAGAAGGTCAGCTCTGCCTCCTGAAGCATCACCATGATAATAGTAAATTTCTGTTTCTGTCCGCCTGACAGAGCGGAGTACTTTTTCGAGAGACAGGATGCAAAGTCAAAGAAATCAATAAGCTGCTTTAGCTTCTCATTCCGGGAGATCCGGGTACCCAGTATCATTTCCATAATATATTTCACCGGCATTGTGTTCACATAGGCATTGGACTGCATATGGGCGGCCATCTGCTCCGGCCGCAATTCTGTCACAATTCTTCCCTGATAAGGGATCAGCCCAAGAACGGCCTTCACCAGCGTCGTCTTACCCGCTCCATTGGAGCCGATGATTCCGATGCGGTCCCCCCTCTGGAATGACACCGGCTGCGAAATCTTTAATGCCATCTGTCCGCCGTAGTCCACCTGCAGTTGTCTTATGGTCAGCATTTTTCTTTTCCTCCTTCCATCTCCCCGAAAGACAGTTCCGCACAGACACTGTCCCGCTGGTTATATAATGTCAGCCTGCACCCAAGCGCCCTGCTGTAATACGACGCCACATACAGTCCGAGCCCCTTGCCCCTGCGGTTCTCCACACTGCTGACAAAGGGATCAAACACATGGGGAAGCAGGCAGTCGTCTATCGTCGTTCCATAGTTTACTACCTTCAGGGAGCCGCTGCTTATGTCCACACAAATCTTGTGCCCCGCCGGTGTATACTGTACCGCATTGGAGAAAAGATTGTCTAAGATCTTCCTCATCATCTCTCTGTCCGTCACGGCGCTGCCCTCTCCTGACAGTTCGAACTGCAGTGAGCCGGCCTCCGCCTGAACCTTATATCCATTCACTGCCTCTTCTGCCAGCTCCCTGAGATCGGTCTTCTCCTTGTGCATATGCTCTGCCTGATAGTTCAGGAATAGAATATCCTCTACAATCCGCCGCATGGACAATAGCTGTTTTCGTACCTCTGGGAGGTACTCCTTTACATTGCTGTATTTCCCCACCTCCCCGATCATTCCGTCCACCAGCAGCAATGCCGCCGTGACCGGCGTCTTTAGCTGGTGGGAAGATGCCCTAAGAAATACCTCCTTTCTCTCATTCTCCTCTGCCAGGGCGTGATTCTTCTGTTCCAGCTCCTCGTAATTCTCCTGCAGACGGTCATACAGCTCCTTGAGGGATTGACCCAACAGGCCGATTTCATCCCTGCTATCCAGCACAAAGGAATCCGCCTCAAATTTTCCGGATAACCTGGCACTCTCCGCATGCCTCGCCAGCCGGATTACAGGATGGACGATCCGTGCCGCAAAGAGCCTCGAAGCAGCTAATACAAACAGAAAGACTACCGCGATGATCATTGGCATACTGTCTGTCACCACAGGAAGGATCTCATCCATCTGGGGCATCATAGCAGGAAAGATCGTAAGGATTAAAGCGTCCTCTGTCTGTCCGGCGGCAAAATACATAGAATACTGATAATCCCCGTCGGACACACCTGTTTCATATACAAAAATACCATCCGGTTCCTTGTGCAGCCTGCCATATTCTTCCCTGTACAGACCCTTCTGCTCCTTCTCCTCTCTCTCAAATTCAAGGGGGTATTCCTGGGAGAAAAGATCTCTCCCGGTAAAATGACTGCCTATCTTCTCCCATATCTCCTTTAATTTCTCCCATGTCCCTTTATCTTTCAAGGCCGCCAGCAGCTCCTGGCGCTCTCCCTTCTGCAGCCCCAAGCAATTCCGCAGTTCGTCCAGCAACTCCTGCAGTTCCTTTTCACGGACTGTGACTGTCAACCGGAAAAACTTCCCTGCGGCATACATCTCGCATCCCTCTTTGGGAATCTCCAGGGAAAACACAGCGGATGGATTTTTCACCGTCAGCTCCTGATAGGATCGTTGTTCCATATAGCCCCTCTGCACCTGAACCACAGAATCAAGATTGCTGTCCATTACATAATCCACATAGAGGGAAGGCAGCATAAAGATAAAATATCCGGTGATCAGAATCACCATCACACCAGCAAGAAGCATACTGTACAAAAATGTTTTCTTGGAGAGCCCCATTACCCGTTCCCTCCTTCCTGAAACTGATATCCCACGCCGATCACAGTCTTAATAAAATTTTCCGGCAGCTTCTTTCTCAGATTCTTTACATGGGCATCGATGATCCTGTCATTTCCCACATAGTCCTCATTGAAGATCCGCAGGATCAGCTGCTCCCTCGTAAAGACACGCTTTGGCTCTTGGGCCAGAACCTGCAGCAGAAGAAATTCACTCAGGGTCAGTTCCAGTGAAACGCCGTGATAGAATGCCTGATAGGCCTCCCCATGAATCACAAGCCCCTGCTCCTGCGGCACCGCCCGGCGCACTCTCCGCAGTATTGTCTCCATCCTCTTTAGCAATATAATAGGCGAAACCGGCTTGACCACATAATCGTCAGCATAGTGGTTAAACGCCTGCACCTGTGTCTGCTCATCCTCCAGTGCCGTCAGCATGATCACCGCAGTCTCCGGCCTGTTTTCCTGAATCCAAGACAGCACCTCCAGTCCGCTGACCTTTGGAACCATGATATCCAGAACCGCCATATCAAACGTATCTCCCTGCAGAACCTCCAGGGCCCTTTCGCCATCTCCGGCACAGACCACCCCATACCCCTGAAGCTTCATATATTCCGCCAGGACCTCCCGGATGGCAGGTTCATCCTCCAAAAACAATATCTTTACCATGATGCCTCCCCTTTCTCTCTGTATCCATTATAACACGCCTCTATGAATTTCAAATGAAGATGCGATGCAGATTTTTATTCCCCTGCCATATAAAAAGACCCGGAGCAGACGTCTATCTCTAAAAAAGGCCCTATGCCGTTTCGAATAAAGCGGCATAGGGCCATGTTTCCAAAAATATTCTTACAATATTACTAAGGTTCAGCCTTCCTTATACATGCCATACCCAGTCACGGATCTCGGGAAGATCCTGACCGTACTCAGCGATGTACTGTTTGTGCTCAACCAGCTTATCGTTCATCTGCTGGATCAGGTAAGATCCCTTATTACCCAGCTGCGGCAGATGCATAATAGCATCCTTTACAAGGTTAAACCGGTCGATCTCATTCTGGACACGCATATCAAATGGCGTTGTGATAGTTCCCTCCTCCAGATATCCGTGTACGGAGAACTTCGCATTGTTGCGGTCATGCGTCAGCTCATGGATCAGTGTCGGATAACCGTGGAAGGCAAAGATAACCGGCGTATCCTTTGTGAAGATCGCATCAAATTCACGGTCGCTCAGGCCATGCGGATGTTTTGTGTCAGACTCCAGTTTAAACAGGTCGACAACATTCACGACACGAATCTTCAGCTCCGGCATAGCATCCCGAAGGATCGTGGTGGCAGCCAGTGTCTCCAGTGTCGGTGTATCACCGCAGCATGCCATAACAAGATCCGGCTCTTCATTCTGGTCGTTACTTGCCCACTCCCAAACGCCGATACCCTGTGTACAGTGTTTTACAGCCTGCTCCATAGTAAGCCACTGGCAGCTGGGATGCTTGGATGCCACAATGGCATTAACATAGTTCTTGCTCTTGATACAGTGATCAAAGCAGGAGAGCAGACAGTTTGTATCCGGCGGCAGATACATGCGGACCACATCTGCCTTTTTATTGGCAATATGATCTAAGAATCCCGGATCCTGATGGGTAAATCCGTTATGATCCTGCTGCCATACATTGGATGTCAGGATAAAGTTCAGGGACGCGATCGGCTGTCTCCAGGAGAGCTGGTTCGTCACCTTAAGCCATTTTGCATGCTGTGCTGCCATGGAGTCAACAATACGGATAAACGCCTCATAGCTTGCGAAGAAACCGTGACGGCCGGTGAGAAGATATCCCTCTAACCATCCCTCGCACATATGCTCGGAAAGCATACCGTCCATAATACGTCCGTTCTGTGCCAGCTTGTCATCGTCATCGTACATCTCCGCATTCCATGCGCGGTTCTCTTCCTCGAAGGCATGATACAGACGGTTGGACATGGACTCATCCGGTCCGAAGATACGGAAATTCTTGTTCTCTTTATTCAGCTTGAAGATATCGCGGATATATCCGCCCAGTTCGATCATATCCTGTGCCTTTGTCTTGCCGGGCTGTACTTCAATGCCATAATCACGGAAATCCGGGAGACGCAGATCCTTCATAAGAAGGCCGCCGTTGGCATGGGGATTGGATCCCATACGGGAATTTCCTTTCGGTGTCAGCTCTGCGATCTCGGGAACAAGACGGCCGGTCTCATCGAAGAGTTCTTCCGGCTTGTAGCTCTCCAGCCATTCTCTCAGCAGGTCAAGATGCTCCGGCTTCTCCATGGACATCGGCACCTGATGGGCACGGAAGGATCCCTCGATCTTGTCTCCATCCACTACCTTCGGCCCTGTCCATCCCTTCGGAGTGCGCAGTACGATCATCGGCCACAGAGGTCTTGTGGCGTCATTGTTGTCCCGGGCATTTTTCTGGATTTCCTTAATCTTCTCGATGCAGGCATCCATCGTCTCAGCCATCATCTTATGCATCGTCATCGGATCGTCACCCTCGACAAAATGAGGCTCCCATCCACAACCCAGGAAGAAGTGCTCTACCTCCTCATGGGAAAGGCGCGCAAATACAGTCGGGTTGCTGATCTTATAACCATTCATATCAAGGATCGGCAGCACGGCTCCGTCATTGACAGGATTCAGGAATTTATTAGAATGCCATGAAGTGGCAAGAGGTCCGGTCTCAGACTCACCGTCACCGACTACTGTTACAGCGATCAGCTCCGGATTATCAAATACGGCACCAAATGCATGAGCGATAGAATAACCAAGCTCACCACCCTCGTTGATGGAACCCGGTGTCTCCGGTGCACAGTGGCTGGGCACGCCGCTTGGGAAGGAGAACTGCTTGAACATCTTCTTCATACCCTCTTCATCCTGGCTGATGTTCGGGTACACTTCGCTGTATGTTCCCTCCAGATATGTGTTGGCGATCTGGAAATTGCCGCCATGACCGGGACCGGATATGTAGATCATATCCAGATCGTATCGTTTGATCACACGGTTACAGTGTGTCCAGACAAAGTTCTGCCCCGGAACGGTTCCCCAGTGGCCTACAATTTTCTTCTTAATATGTTCCATGGTCAGTGGTGTACGCATAAGCGGGTTGTCCAACAGATACAGCTGTCCGGCAGACAGGTAGTTGGCAGCACGCCAGTAAGCGTCCATTTTCTGCAGCATCTCATCATTCAGAGGCTGCTTTTCAAGACAAGTATTTTCGCTCATAATAAACTCCTTTCGACATTTTCTATTTATGAACATCTATATTATATAGGCACGAATGAATTTATTCAAGCCTTTTTTACTAATGTCATTTTTTTACTTGTCATATCCCCTATGTAAAGGTTCACGAAAGAATAAAAATTACACGAGTGAAAATATATCTGCCCCTAAATCAAACCCAAACCATGCATATGGCGGTTTATTAATATGTAATGAATCATAAATAATCTTTTTTGCTTTTTCTGATTTTATATCTAGTGTAATGTATCATTGATATTTAGCGTATCTGTCCCCTCTGTTATGAGGTGACAGATGAAATTATTGGATAAAGTGATATCAGCTTTTCTCTGGCATCACC
>CAJSYQ010000050.1 GCA_910574015.1 Eubacteriaceae bacterium
ATAAAAATAACGGTACAGTCTACCAATTAGATTATTTTCGTTGTATAATAAGTCTGACGTACAAGATCACTCTCTTTCGTATAGTTTGATGTGCAAACTTATTATACATGAGAAAGTGTCTTGTGCGTTATTTTATTTTTCAAAAAGTTGTAAAGTGGTGTAAACAGTTAGCAAGCGCAATAAAAATGAAAAAACCTACGGCAGATACTGTGTGTGAATTGGTCGATCAATATGCGGATATTTTTGATGCAGCCAGTCTTATCCCATATGCAGGAGCCGCAATTGCAGTAGCAGGTAAAATGTTTACAACCAAGGCAAGAAAGCGCATGAACCGAAAGAGTAACGATATGCAGGGACAAAAAGATGAGATTATCCGCACAATGGTTAAGGAGAATTTAAAAATAATTGTCTCTATAGATGATATTGACCGACTTTCAGAAGAAGAGATTATCGCTGTTTTTCAGTTGGTAAAAGCACTAGCAGATTTCCCAAACGCGGTATATTTACTTGCTTTTGATTATGATGTTGTGGTGCGTGCGCTTGGCACAGTGCAACACGGAGATGGACGAGAATACCTTGAAAAAGTTATACAGGTTCCGTTTGAAATACCTGCGCCGAGTATGGAAAGTATTCATGATGCTCTTTTCTCAAAGCTCAATGGAATACTTGGAGATATACCGGATAACCGATGGGACAAAGCAACATGGGCAGAATTATTCCAGTATGGAGTAAAAAATTATATTAAATCCATTCGGGATGTTATTCGATATTCAAATGTATTTTACTTGAAATATCAGCTATTGCAAGGCGAGACCGATCCTGTCGATCTCCTCGGTCTGACGTGTCTTCAAGTATTTGAACCGGCTATCTACTCCACTCTGAATAATTACAAAGATATACTATGTGGTTCAATTGGCAGTTACTCATATGATCGTCAAAAAATTGACGAAGAGAAAATCAAGAAAGCTATTAGTCATATTTTCTCAGATGGGATTGTTGCGAATGAAGAAGCAGCAACAAGTATTCTTGGGATTCTATTTCCAAAAACGGAAGCGGCGTTGGGAAGCATCTATTCTTTTGGTCGCTATTACGATCATAGGAAATTTTTGATCAATTGTAATATTGCTGTTCCGGAATGCTTTGATCGCTATTTTTCCCTCTCCCTTGAAGATGATGCAATTTCAACTGCAACTATGAGAAAACTTATTTATGAAGCAAGTGAAAAAGAACTTGTAACATACATTACCCAACTATACCAGGATGGAAAAATTATTCGATTGCTAGAAGAAATTGAAGCGTATGCGAACAAAGGTGATTCGAAAAATATCCCTTCTGAAAGAGCTACAATTTTAATACGATGTCTTTGCCGGATGTGGAGCTCTTTTGAAGTTGAGGAAAAAGGGTTTTTTACCATTCCATTTGCATGGAGATTACTGTTTTGCGTAGATCCTTTGCTGGAAGCAATTGATATGGTGGAGCGTTTTTCATTTCTGCGAAGCATATTTGAGGATAAAATGGTCGAACCATCAATATTAGCGTTGCTTTTGCGGGATTTTGAAATAACGCATGGGCGCTATACCGATAAGGCTCCGAATGAAGATAAACAAGCGATTTTATTAGACGAGCTTTTAAAACTTGAGTCTGTGTTTAAGTCGCGATGCATCAATGCAATAGATTCAGGTGCGGCTCTGTCACAATATGGAGGGCTAAACTTTTTGTGGATGCTGAGCCAACTTGACGAAGAACTTGTAAAACACATCAAAGAAACGCTTGTTACAGATGATACATCGCTTGCAAAAGTTATTAGCTATTGTACCTCTCGTGGAAAAACAGCAGTCAGGCTAGTTGTAGAAACACGCCAAGTAAATAAGGAAACTCTCAGTGAATTTATTGATGTAGAGGACGCCTATTCGCGTATGAATGTATTTGTAACAACTCATGAATTTTTGATTCTTTCAAAAGAAACCAAGAAGGATGTTGTTGCCTTTCTTATTGCAATGAGAAGAAATAAAGAAACCAGCCAAACAGAAGGCTTCGTTACAGAAGAGATAATTAACGAGGAACTTCAAAAGATCATCAGTACAATTCAGTCGTAAAGATTTTGTATTAGCTTCATTTGTACTATTTCCATGAGGGTATGAACAGCAATTGTAAGCATAAAGAAATATGTTTGCAATTGCTGTTTTCATATTTTTTTGTCGTGGGCTTGACATACGGGTGCCGCAGGTCGTGTACTCGGATTGATGTCAGCCCTGCCTTTTCGGATGCCCGCTTTATTTCCTTTTCCAGAGCGGATTTTGTAAAATAGAAGATCCGGTCTCCCTTTCCAATTCCATAAAGCTTCGATATATATTCGTGAATATCATCATACAGAAAATCCGGAATGGAGATACACCGCTTTGCTTTGGGCGTCTTTGGTTCCAGAAACAGTTCCTCCCCCTTTACTTTTGCATAATTCTTATTGATATCCACCCGCTTAGAGGGAAGAATGTCTGCAGGAGTGAGTGCCAGCAGCTCCCCGGACCGCATCCCGGTATAAAACAGCATATCAAAAGCCAGTTTTACGGATGATTTCTGGATGGCGCCGGAGAACTGTTCATATTGTTCCTGCGTCCAGATGTGCATTTCGTCTGCTTTGCTTTTCCCCATGCTGCCGGCGGCCTTGCAGGGATTGAATGCAAGGTGGTAATGGGACACAGCATAATTCATCAGTGCTGAAAGCTGGTTGTTGACCGTTTTTAGATATGTCTGGGAGAATGGTTTTCCATTCTTGTCCCGGTATGAAATCAATTCATTCTGCCATTTCCGGATTTTAATGGTATCAATATCGCATACCTTCAGCCTGCCGAAGTATGGGAGCAGCTTGCCTTCGATGATAAACCGCTTATTCTCCATTGTGGTAGGTTTCAGACGGTGTTCCATGTCTTCCAGATAATTTTCCACGAGAGAGGAAAAGAGTATGTCGCTGGTATTCTTCTCCTGATCCAGAAACGACCGTTCATACTCTTTTGCCTCTCGTTGTGTTTTGAATCCTCTTTTACAGGTATGCCTACTCTGCCCGGTCCAGTCTGTATAGTTAAAGGCAGCATACCACATGGTTTTTCCGTTTTTGAGGGTGTATTTGTAGGCCGGCATAATATCTCCTTTTGCTACTCGGTATGTCGATAATGGAAAGCTCTTTCCATTGCTTCTAAACGTAGGCGGTCAAGTTCTTTGGAGGAAAGAACCTCTGTTGTGGTATTTTGTGTTTCCCGAACTCGATAGAACTCAATTTTTGACCGTTCATCCAATTTTGAGAGCCTTTCCTCTATTTCTTTTTCCCATTCCTCATCATATTCCTCGTTTCTTGCAGTGTGTTGGTAGCAAATAACTGTGTTTACAGCATTAGCATCTAAAGAAAAAATAAATCTATTGGGATCAGAAAATTTCATTTTTTCTAATTCTGCAAGTTTTCTTTTTACTGGCGCTTTTGGATAATCATCCAAAGCAATCCTATAGTGCTCATACGCACTTCCATAAATTTCATGAGAATAATATAAATCGCCTAGTATAATTCTTGCTGTAGCAAGTTGGTATTTGGACATATTAGGATATGTAGATGCCGCATTTAGTAATTCAACAACTTTTCTTTCCTTTGTCCTTGATATTTCGATAATCATTTTTGTCATGATTTCTCGTGCTTCTTGTATCATAGAGTATGGGGAACGCTCTATATGCCCTGGTAAACTTGTGTTCATATTATCTCCACCTATAGTAATTATTTGTTTCTATGGCCCCGGTACCACTCGAGGCTAATTATTTTCCAGATGCTTTTTTCAGAGGTTGTTCATCTGCTGCAACAGATTCTTCCTGCTCTAGTTCAAAGCATTTGCCTAGAATAATGGTCTTTTTCTTTTTATCAAGAGATGAAAAAGAGCTAAGCAAAGACATGATATCTTCTGGATCTTGTTTATAGTATAGTAAGATAATTTCCTCTTCTGGAGAAATATGTTCTCGTTGAGAATTATCTAGTAAAAAATCAATGGAAACGCCTAATACTTCTGAAAAACGTATTAGTTCTTCAGCAAAAGGTTGCGCATTTCCAAACCAAAGTAAATCAAACCGTTGTTCGTCAATATTGGTTTTTGAAATAACATCCTCATATAACAATCCCAATTCTTTTGCCTTTTTGCGAATATTCCAATTTGCTAAACCTTCTTCGTAAAAAAAATTCTCACAATCCCCATTGGAATTGATTTTTTTTAATCCTAGCAAACAATCTACAGATACATTGTAATATTCCGCTAATTTAACGAGAATATCAATTTTGGGAATGCGTTTATTGTTTTCGTAGTTTGCAAGAGTGCTTTGTTCTATATTTAATTCAGAACATACATCTTGTTGGGTTTTATTTTTAATTTCTCGTAACAATTTTAGTTGTTTTCCTATCATCACAATACCTCCATATCCATTTTATCACACTTTGAAATAATGTCTAATTGCAAAATGTGATATTTTTTGGAAAACTCGTTGACAAATATTTCAAAATGTTATAATATTATTTTAAAATGAAATACAGAAAGGAGAGCACCAACATGACATTAAAACAAGCTAGAGAAAAAAAAGGATTATCACAAGCCGAGCTTGCTGACGCAGTTGGATTAAAACAGTCAACTATTTCGCAGTATGAAAATGGTTCAAGGAAACCCGGTCTTGTAAAAGCAAAGAGATTATCTAATATTCTTGGTATTTCCCTGGATGAATTTTTTTGCCTTTCAACATTTCAAAATGAAATATAAGTAAATTATAAAAGGAGGCGTAGTCCATGGCAAAACTAAAAGAATATAATGGTCACTATTGTGAATCAGAATATGAATATGCTTTCATTGGCTTCTTAGAGACTGAAGGTTGGAAGTATTCTTCCGGCAATAACATTTCTCGTATTACAAAAAGAGATGTGCTGATTGCTGATGATTTCAAGAGATTTATTGCAGACACAAATCCGGATTTGACAGAAGATGAGGTAACGAAGATTTTTGATAGTGTCCGTCTTGTGGGTGCAGAAAGCGATTTTGCCACATTACATAAGCTATATGGCTGGATGGTTGACGGTGTCCAGTTTATCCCTCAGGATGGATTGGCAAAAATGATACCTCTCATTGATTTTGAAAATACGGATAATAATATTTTCCGTGTTGTAAATCAGTTTACAGTGGAATATACAAACAATGGTCAAAAAGAAAATCGCAGACCGGATTTGCTCTTGTTTGTGAATGGCATGCCGTTATGTATCATTGAACTGAAAAATCCAGCCGATGCAAATGCGACTATCTATGCTGCGTGGGAGCAGATCAATATTCGCTACTGGAGAGATATTCCACACCTTTTGCATTACTGTCCGTTAGCGTGTATTTCTGATGGGGTTAAAACAAGGCTTGGAACGGTTCGTACTCCTTATGAGCATTTTTACGCTTGAAGAAGAGTAAATGACAGTGATGTGATATCCACTTTACCTTTTGCGGAAACAGAAACGATGATTAAAGGCGTTTATGCACCTGAACGATTTTTGGAGATTTTCAGAGATTATATCTATTTTCAGGATAGCATTTACGACAGTGATGAGAAAGAAATCGTGTGCCGTTATCCACAATTTTTTGCGACAAGACTGCTTAAAAAGAGTATTATCAATTCTGTTGTTGAAAAAAGCGGTAAAGGTGGAACATACTTCGGTGCGACAGGATGCGGGAAAACCTACACTATGGCTTTTCTTGCCCGTCAGCTTGCACTTCGTTGTACGGATATACCGGAAATCGGATCACCGACAATTATTTTGATTGTTGACCGTGATGAACTGCAAAAGCAGGGGGCAAAGCTTTTTACAAAGAGTAAAGAATTTTTGAATCTTGGTGAAGTATCTGTTGTAAAAGACAGAGTGCAGTTAAGGCAAGAACTCAGAGCAAGGCAAAGCGGTGGATTTTATATTTGTACCATTCAGAAGTTCTGCGACCGGAAAGATGACAAAATCGGTATTATCAATGACCGTCAAAATATTATATGTTTTTCTGATGAAGCACATAGAACGCAGCTTGAACATTCTAAGAAGATTAAGTTTAGCAAGGATGTCGATAAGAATATGAAAGCTATGGTTTCAAAGCCATATGCTAAGGTGTTGAAAGAAGCATTTCCACAGGCTGTTTTTGTTGGATTTACAGGTACACCCATTGCAGAAACCTATCAGACTTTCGGTGATGAAATTGACAGATATACAATGGATCAGGCAGTGGCAGACGGTTTGACGGTTTCTATTAAGTATCATCCTCGTATTGCTAAGGTACTGCTTGATAATAAAAAAGTCAAAGAAATTGAAGATTACTATAAAAAATGTGCTGATGATGGGGCAACATATGATGATATTGAAGCAAGCAAGAAAGCAATGAGTTCTATGGAAGTGATTTTGGGAGAGCCTTCACGATTAGAACGTCTTGCTACAGATATACATGACCATTATGTTTCATCTTGTGCAGGTGTTCCAGACAGAATTCAAAAGGCAATGGTTGTTTGTTCAAATAGAAAAATTGCGTATGCACTGCTTCAAAAATTTAAATATAAATATCCTGAATGGTTTGAAGAAAAGAAATGTCCTGATGGGGTGTCTGTAACGGAAGAAGAACTAAAAGAATTGAAACCAGTACCATTTATTGCAATGGTATCCAGTGTTGGTAGCAACGATGAGAAAGATATGTATAACTATTTAGGTGGGGTCAAGAATGATAAGCGTTCTGAAGAACTTGATGCTGCTTTCAAGCAGGAGAAATCAAACTTCCACATCGTAATTGTTGTAGATATGTGGATTACAGGTTTTGATGTTCCATGTCTTACATATATGTATAACGATAAGCCGTTGAAGAAACATTTGTTAATACAGACCATCAGTCGAGTGAATAGAAAATATCCTGGTAAGAATTATGGCATGATTATTGATTACATCGGCATTCGCAACAATATGCGTGAAGCAATGAAAATTTATGGAGGTGATACATCTGTTGCTCCAACATCCGATGATGTTGAGCAGGCTACATACATATTCAGAGAAGAATTGGAAATCTTAAAATCTCTGTTTAGCGATTATGATTTAACCCCGTTTTTGAATCCGGGATGTGAACCTACAGAACGATATAAGCTTCTTGCGATGGCTGCCGAGTATGTATTTGTATCAGCACAAGAATTACAGGTTGAAGGAAACAAAGCTTCACAAAAAGTCTCATTTAAGATATATTTCTTAAAGACGGTAAAGAGAATGAGGACTGCTTTCGATGTTTGTCAGCCTTCGGGGTACTTGGGGGAAGAAGAGTCTGCACTTGCACAATGCTTTATGGCAATAGCTGGGTTTATTCGCAAATGGAGTGGAACAAGTGAGGTAGATACTGAGAGTATGAATCGTGCAGTTTCCGAAATGGTCGAAGAAGCATTGAAATACAATCAAGTGGAAAGTGTTCTTGAAAGTGGCGAAGAAGAAGATATTTTCTCTCCGGAATACTTTGAAAAATTGTCTGATGTTAATATGCCTGCAACTAAATTGGAACTTCTTGTAAAAATGATTCGTAAGCAGATTAAGGAATATGGAAAAGTGAATCAGTTAGCTGCGAAGTCATTTCAAGAAATGTTGGAAAAGACTATTGCTGAATATCATGAAAGGCGTAAACATCTTACTGCAGAAGAAGCAGGAGAGGCACAGGAGCAGGCCTCTGAGGATATTATAAAGTTTGCAACAGAACAAGCATTAGCAATCCTTCGTCAAATGAAGGAGGATAGAGAAAGTTTCCGTAAGATTGGTTTGACTTTTGAAGAAAAAGCATTCTATGATATTTTGATTTCATTGCGTGACCAATATGAATTTGAGTACGGAATAGATAAAGAAGTAGACGGCGTTGTTATTAATGACAAGTGTAAAGTCTTAGCTAAAAAGGTAAAGGAGATTATTGATACAAAGTCTTCGTTTGCAGATTGGCTTAATAATCAGAATGTAAGAAATCAATTAAAGCTGGACATTAAAATATGCCTGATTAAGAATGGATATCCACCGCAATATAGTCCGGAAGTATTTAATAAGGTTATGGAGCAGGTGGAGAATTTTGAGGAATATTCAGAAACAGGTAATTTAAGAAATGAAACATCTGTTTCTGCGAAGAGTTATCAATATGAGACGGAGAGCAAAGTGATGATGGTTGCTGAGGATTCGATACCTTATGGAAATTCATAACCATAATCAGTAGGGAGGTGCTGAATATGAAGTATGTCTTTTTCTATGATGAAACAGAGCATAGCAGAAAGATTAATTTGCAGACTGTTACTGCTAATAATTATTGTGATAATTTTATAACTGGAATTGTGGGTTGGAAAGCGAAAGAAAATGAATGTATTTCTGACAGATATCTTGCTTTTGAAGCGAAGTATGATTATAGAAAAAAAGACGGGGAGCTAAAGAGCCAGACTATGAAAACAAAGGATTTTAGGTTTGGGCTTGCTTCTCTTAATAATCATACTATTGAATTCTATGAAGATCTTGTATCACTGTTTGATGAGAAAATAATTATTTTTTTCTCTGTGTTCAGCAAAATAGAATATGTTATTAGCCAGTTATTTGTAAATTATCATAATTCTATGTTTGTGGATATTGATTATATGAAATACGCAATTATTAAGGCTGTTAATGTATATCGACCACAAAATGTTATAGAAGCAATTTACAAAGAACCGCAAATATTTGTTAATGAATTACGGTCTTTTTTAGAAGATAGGATTATTAAAAATCAGGCTAATAGTATTTTGAAAGAGCATGAGAATCAAGCATTTGAAGAAATACTTATTCTGCTTGATGACACAGAGATGCCGGAAACATTAGATTGGGCATATTTTGCACCGTTTGATGGATTTCAGAAGCTGTTAACAGAGATGAATATTGTTAATTATAGGCTGATGATTGATCGAGAAGGAGAAGAAGAACATACATTGAATGCTGCAATAAATGAAGGACTTCAAAATGTTACTGAGGAAGACTCCAGAGAATATGTGGGGCTTAGAATGGCAGACATGCTTATAGGGTTAATATCTCGATTGATGCAGTCATTGAAGATATCATTAAATGGAGATTATAAAGACGGGAAAATAAAGAAAACTCTTTTGGGTTCTGGTTGGTTTGCATTGAATCAAAAGCAACTTGATTTGTATAAAAAATTGTATCAAATAATATGTGGGAATAATGATCATTGGTACAAATCTTATGCTGGTATTTATTCAGATGATTTGGTGGCTTTTGTAGCACTTCTTCAATTTATGAATCATTTTTCTGATGCGGAAGAAATTTGCAGTAGTAAGCTTGAAATGCAACCAGAGTATTATAATGCCTTTGTCTGCGAAAGACTGAGCGAGCGTTATAAAATTATGGGAAACAAATTACCGATTGATCCTATTGCAAATGATGGCAAAGATTTTTTTATAATCAAAGAGGTGCAATGGTTTATAAGGATATTAATAAGCAGCCTATCTTGCCATTACATAGTGGACAGAATGAATTTTATGTTTTTTCGGTGGGATTTTCACGGAATGGAACCTCGTTGGTGACCATTTTGGAGAATGAACAGCCAAAGTGTTATAGACTACCAGATGAGTACGGTGATTGGACTATGACTGTTGTAGGATTTGCCAATATGGGTGAAAGATTGTTTCCATCGAAAGTGTTATTTTCACTAATTGATGGAAGATATTTGGTTGATATTTTATAGATTTTAGGCACTTTAGAAATTTATATTTATAGTATTGAAAAGTAGGTGGAAAAGATTTTTTCATATAATTCGGATATAGATAAAATAGCATATATGAATTGGAAAACCAGACAACATCAACCGATTCATGATATGATAATTATTGCCGATGGATATATGAAGGCAGTGATAATGCTTGCACAGGATTGATTGCAGGATAATGTAGATAAAAAGGCGGATATTGTGGTTTTTCCAATGCTGTTTTCGGCAAACCATGCAATAGAGTTGTATCTAAAATCTATAAATTGGTCTTTGGATATGCTGTTTAATATGAAAGAGTCATTTTGTGGAGGTCACGATATTAGGCAGATATGGAATATAGTAAAGAAACGTATGAATTATTATAAAAACGGAAGAGGTATTCCGGCACCATTGTTAGTAAGAAGATTTATGGGGAAATCCACAGCAGAAGAATTAGTGAATGAAATATTAATGTTGCCCAAAATGAATTGGAATAGTGGAGACGGACTATATAAAATATTGCCAGTAACATTAGATTTTGCTAAAATATTATCACGAGTAGCTAAGCAAGATTTGGTGGTTTATGATAAACCATACGATTTTAGATATTTTATGTAGTAGGGTATAGAAATTAAGAATTAAGAGAAGTGGATACTGGCATGAATGGAGGAAATGAAAAAGGATTACTGTCTTCTAAATATTGTAAATGAGGAGTGCCAAATATGGATATTATGTCATTTAATAAATCGAAAAAAGAAGAAATGATACTCACACTTTATGGTTTGATTGATAATTGGGAAAATGAAGTGATTGAGTTTAAAGAGGCTGGAAAGGATTATGATAGGGATAAAATTGGACGGTATTTCTCAGCATTGAGCAATGAAGCTAATCTGCGAGGCTTACAACATGGTTGGCTTGTGTTTGGTGTAAACAATAAAGAAAGAAAAATTGTCGGGACAGGCTATAGAAATAGCAAAGGGTTAGATACCTTAAAGCATGAAATTGGTTCAGGCACAACCGGAGGTATGTCATTTATTGATATTTATGAGGTTTTTCCGATTGTTGATGGAGAAGAAAAGAGGGTGGTAATGTTTCAAATACCAGCCGCAATTACTGCCATTCCGACGGGCTGGCAAAATCAGGAATATGCTCGAGATGGAGAATCTCTGGTACCATTATCCGAAGAAAAAAGAGAGCGGATTCGTCGTCAGGTAAGATTGGACTGGTCAAAAAGATTTGTGGCTAATGCAACTATAGAGCATTTGGACAAGGAAGCCATTGCTGTTGCAAGAGAGAAGTATAAGGAAAAGATGGATGATTCACATATATCTAATGAAGTAGATAAAATGTCAGATGAAGAGTTTCTTGAGAGAAGAAAGTTGATTATAGATGGTAAGATTACTAACGCAGCAATGCTTCTTTTGGGGAATGCAGCATATGATTATTTATTTGAAAGTGTACCGGAAGCTTCATGGCGTATTTACGATTCAAAAGAGATGGTAATGGACTATGAAATATACAAGATACCTTTTATTACACTCAGTGACAGAATATTGAAAAATATTCGAAACCTTACTTATAGATATATGCCGAACCAAATGACACTGTTTCCTATGGAAACAAAGCAATATGATACATGGGTATTGAGGGAATTGCTTAATAATTGTATTGCACATTCTGATTATAGTTTGGGTGGGCGAATTTATATTAATGAATTTGAAGACAAGCTGGTTCTTACAAATCCGGGCAGTTTTATTCCGGAAAGCATAGAGCCTATTTTGAATCCAGCTTACACGTCTCCGTTCTATCGCAATCAGCTTTTAGCGGAAGCGATGGTTATGTTTAAAATGATTGATACAGAAACAACAGGGATTCGACGGGTATTTCATATCCAACGAGAGAAATTTTTCCCTTTGCCAGATTATGATATTGCATCAAAAGAACGGGTTGAAGTATCGATTTATGGCAAAGAGATTAATGAGCAGTTTACTTATCTGCTCCATGATAATGAGGATCTGAATTTAGTTACTGTTTATTTATTAGATCAGGTACAAAAGGGAAAACCTATTTCTAAAGAGGCAGCATCTCATTTGAGAAAACATAAATTAGTCGAAGGACGGGTAAATAACTTATATTTGGCAGCTCCTCTTGCAAAAACAGAGGAGGATAAGGTACAATATATTAAAAATAAAGCATTTAATGATAAATACTATCAGGATATGATAGTTAATTATCTACGGGAATTTGGAAAGGCAAATCGGGCAGCAATGCGTGAGTTACTAATTGATAAGTTTCCAGATACGCTTTCGACCAGTCAGAAGGATCGAAAAGTCTTAACTTTGCTTACGGCACTTAAAAGAAAGGGTATTATTACCACGGACTCTGATAATAAAAAAATATCGAACTGGATTTTGGTTCATGATAATGAAAAAGAGTAATTCAGTGAGGAAATTGGTTTGAAATTGGTTTAATAATTGGTTTGATAACGGAAATGTGTGATTTAAAAAAGCTTGTAATTAAGCTATTTGCGACATTAAACCAAAATGAAAAAGAAAAAAGTCGATTTGATGATTGGTTTGATGTTGGTTGGAAAATGAAGAACTTTTTATAGATACCAGACGATTGATAAAGAGCTTTAAAGTATGGAATAAAATGCTATACAGAATTTGACAGGAACACAAATATAAATGAGGGAATTAGAATGGATGTATTAATGGCTAAGCAGATATATGAAGAAATATATTTACATACACCACTTTACAACTTTTATAAGTGAATTTCCTGTCGCCTAACCAACTGCTTTAAGGCTTTCATAACAGCATTTGATTTTATACTGTTTTCGATGTTTTTTACGAAAGTGGCATAAAATATCTGTTTCCTGATCTGTTCACTAAGCGCAAAACGGAATTCCTGCACGCTTACTGATTGATATCCATAAAATAGTTCATCACTATATGGCAATAGTTTCATTGCGCAGTATGAAATATTGATCAGATTAACCAGCATTTCAATGCCTTTGCGGCTTCTGACCATATAGCTGCAAAGCGACCAG
>CAJSYQ010000051.1 GCA_910574015.1 Eubacteriaceae bacterium
TATTACGAGTATCAAAAGTTAAAGCTCAACTTTTGATACTACTATACGGAGGTAAGTCTATGAGTTCAGAAACATCTATGGTGGCAGCAACTTTCCGTCTTCAGGAATGGGCTGCCCAGATCAAAGAATGCCAAAGCCGTCCGGCTGGCATGAGTGTTGCCCGCTGGTGTGCTGATAACGGCATTACAAAGGCGAATTATTATTACCGTCTCCGCCGGGTGCGGAAAGCCTGCCTTGAACATATTCAGAAAGAAATTCCTGCGCAGCAGATAGTCCCTGTAGAACCAAAGCTTTTACAGCAGGGACATAAAGGCGGCAATGAGCAGCGGGGACTGGATATTTCCGCAAAGGGTTTTTCCGTTCATGTAACAGGATCTACATCTATGGCTCTTCTTGCAGCGGTTCTCGAGGTGATACGGAATGCTGAATGACGCCACCTGCTTTAAAGCGGTCTACATTGTCTGCGGCTACACAGACCTGCGTTCCGGAATGGACCGGCTGGCGGCGCTGGTGGAAGCGCAGACGGGAAACAGTCCTTATGTGCCGGATACCCTTTACCTTTTCTGCGGGCGGCGCACAGACCGTATCAAAGGACTGGTATGGGAAGGGGATGGATGGCTCCTGTTATATAAGAGGCTGTCAGGAAGCTGTTTTCAATGGCCGCGCAACCCGGAGGAAGTACGTTCCCTGACGCAGCAGCAGTTCCGCTGGCTGATGGAAGGGCTGACGATTGTGCCGAAGAAATCAGTCAGACCGGTGGAGCCGCCAGAATATATGGGATGATGTTTACCCACAGGGCATTTGTGCAAAACAGAGAAATTTTGAAGCTGATGCCATGTACCTGCAGATGTGCTGTTCCCCTATGGTAAGGACGGTTCCTGCCATAGTTTTACGGACATATATGCCATGATTACCTATGTTTCCTTTTTTGAAAGGATGTAGCCGGAAAGGACCCCATAAGCAGTCCTGATGCACCTGAGGCTCTGGGCATTATGACGGATGCCCTGCCGCGCCGGATTCGCAAAACCTGCTGATTTCTGTTATAATGGAACCAGTGGGAAAACAGGAGGCAGCGGCATGGCTTTGGAATATACAGAAGAAAAACTGAACAGCCTGGATAAGGAAACGATCATCCAGCTGTTCCTGTCACAGCAGGAGCAGCTCAAGCAGATCGACCATACCCTCCAGCTAGTGCTGGAACAGGTGGCGGACTTAAAAAGACAGCGTTTTGGCAGGCGGGCAGAGAGGCATGAAACAGAAGCCCAGGTCTCTTTGATGGAAGTGGACGGGAAGATCGTATTCTTTAACGGTAAACGGTACATACTATCTACCGTTTACAGATAAAATCAAAGACATCATAATATAGCTACATATCATTACATAAATAAAAACGGCTACACCACCATATTTACGGGGCTTGTAGCCGCTTTTTCACTTTCCAACTGTCAAAGATGGGATTATAGCATTATCCTCCTATACTTTGCAAGAAAGAAAAGACATTACAGCCATCCGGCAAAATCTCTGTTTATCTTACTTTTCAGTATTTCTCTCTCCTTGTCTGACACAAAGGCACCCTCTGCCGCATTGAGCGCCATCGTCTCCAGGGTCGTCTCGTCAAGGGAGAAATATTTTTGCAGAAGCTGATATTCTTTCTGGAGCGTAGTATCAGACACTGTCATATTATCTGTATTTACCGTTGTACAAAGTCCCCTTTCGTGAAAAAGGACAAGCGGATAGGTTTCCGGTGATGCCGCTGCCTTTGTCTGGAGGTTACTGGAGAAACACAATTCCAGAACTACCTTCCTCTCTGCCAGTTCTTCCATCAGGGCTGGATCGTCTATGGCATGTATCCCATGTCCGATCCGCACCGCACCAAAATCCAGGGCGCTCCTTATACTTTCTGCCCCTGCCGCCTCACCGGCATGAAGAATCATAGGGATTCCCCGATGTCTCACCTCCAGAAAAAGTTCTTCAAAATCACTGGTGGGATATGCCGCCTCATTTCCAGCAAGATCAACAGCGCATACACCTTTTCCCAAAAATTCGCCGGCCGCACGCACCGTCTCCCTGTTCGCCGTATCGTTGTCTCTCCCCCGCATGCAGCACAGGATCAGCTTGGACAGCATCCCGCTCTCCTTTATTCCCTTCCACAGACCGTTCACTGCCGCCTGGGTAACCTCTCTCTGACTGAGTCCTCTCTCTGTATGAAGCTGCGGGGCGAACCTTATTTCCGCATAGCAGAGTCCCTGCCGCGCCAATCGTTTCACCAGTCCACAGACAGACATTTCAAGTGTTTCCTCCGTCTGCAGCACTCGGAGAGGAAGATCAAATTTTTCAAGATATTCGCCAAGATTCCTGCAATCCGGCTGCACCGTCAAAAGCTTCCGGATCCCCTCCTCCGTATCTGCGGGCAGGGGTACCCTGGACAGACTGGCATAGGTAAGAACATCTTCCGGCGCCAGTGATCCGTCAAGATGTAAATGCAGATCGATCATACCATGCACCTCACTATTCTTAGCTCAACAGCAGGTTCAAATTAGCGCCATTGAGCTAGACGACATCTAAACATCAACAAGCACGGCACACTCATTAGATTCCACCTGAATGTCTGCCAGTGAAGTTGGTGTGGGAATTTCTTCGCCATCTTCCTTTAATCCCTTTAAAACACATCGGAGAATCTCACGGGCTGACAACAAAGCATCCTCATCATTTACACCACTAGTTGCGCACCTGAGATCTGGAAAATCAACAGCAATCTCCTGACCGGCATCATAAGTAAACACTGCTGGGTAAAAATAGTGCTCTACTCTTTTCATTTTATCTAATCCTCCATAGTTAATCTTTTATGAAAGCAACATTTTACAAAATATAAACGATATCTCTTTTTTGATTTAATCTCCTATAGGTCAACGTATAATAATATGTCCAACGATCTGCTGTCCTAAAATCATCTATATTTTCAAATATATAACTTAAGTCAACGAATCTCGGGCCATGTCCTCTCAAACAACATGCCTTTTTCATGTGTCCTCCTTTCTCCCTTTCGGGTAATTAGTCCTTTATTTCCTTTGGACTAATTACATCATAGTCTATTATTATGTATTTTTATTTTCTTAGATTTTCTTTTTATATTCCATGATTTCCCACGTTTGACAGTTTAATAAATTGCACAAGTTAGCAATAACCTCACAAGTCACATTTTCATTTTTCGTCAATCTCGCTACAGTATTGGAATGAATACCATTATTTTTAAGCCATTGTTTGTTATAGCCTTGTCGTTTCAATAATTCCCATAATCGGGAAAAATCTATAATTCCGTTTGTGCCGTATGGCATTTTATTTATAGTTCCTCCCATGTTTCCACCGCCTTTCTATGTAGTATATGATAATAGATTTTACATGTCTATCAACGTCTATTTTTGTGTAGGGTATTGTACAATAAAATTCTTGGATTTTTCATCTATTTTTGTATATTATTACATGTGGCAGTTTTACACCCTTCTAAAAATTAACAAGACTCTCAAACGGCAGTCATACTCCACTTCATCTTCTGATGGTTTTACACCCTTCTAAATTAACAAGACTCTCAAACTTTGGGCAATAATACGTATTTAATCTCATTGTTTTACACCCTTCTAAATTAACAAGACTCTCAAACTCAATGTTATATGACATTGTGCTACAGCCAGTTTTACACCCTTCTAAATTAACAAGACTCTCAAACTGAAAACACGTCAAGTAACTCTTCTCTATGTTTTACACCCTTCTAAATTAACAAGACTCTCAAACAACGCTCAGGGAGGATCTACAGGACGTGGAGTTTTACACCCTTCTAAATTAACAAGACTCTCAAACGAGTATAATTAGTGTGTGGTAAAAAATATAGTTTTACACCCTTCTAAATTAACAAGACTCTCAAACAATGAGGCGAATAATGCCGGACAATATCAGTTTTACACCCTTCTAAATTAACAAGACTCTCAAACCACATCCGTTACTAATTCTTTCAACTGTCTGTTTTACACCCTTCTAAATTAACAAGACTCTCAAACCTTGGATTTGGGTTTAGCAAGGAAACAAATGTTTTACACCCTTCTAAATTAACAAGACTCTCAAACAGTCAAAGATTAAATTTAAAAAAAAGTATTGTTTTACACCCTTCTAAATTAACAAGACTCTCAAACTCATATATGTTTGAGTCTGCAATGGTCAGTGTTTTACACCCTTCTAAATTAACAAGACTCTCAAACTTAAACAACGCGGCATATGATTATTATACGGTTTTACACCCTTCTAAATTAACAAGACTCTCAAACGCAACATCGCCGTTTGAAACAGCAGTCGCCGTTTTACACCCTTCTAAATTAACAAGACTCTCAAACCGTCTCTCATCGCGTGTTCTCGTTCTACTAGTTTTACACCCTTCTAAATTAACAAGACTCTCAAACATTGCTTGTAATGTTCCAAAAAAATCACTCGTTTTACACCCTTCTAAATTAACAAGACTCTCAAACTGTCGTGTCACTTCCACTATTAGTAATGGTGTTTTACACCCTTCTAAATTAACAAGACTCTCAAACCACGGAGTCATATGCAGAGGTAGTAGCATAGTTTTACACCCTTCTAAATTAACAAGACTCTCAAACTTCAGTCACTGTATACCATTTAAGTTTATCGTTTTACACCCTTCTAAATTAACAAGACTCTCAAACCGCTGTCTTGTTCAAATTAGCTAGGGATATGTTTTACACCCTTCTAAATTAACAAGACTCTCAAACCAAGAACAAAAGGCATGTATTCTGGCAGTTGTTTTACACCCTTCTAAATTAACAAGACTCTCAAACTTTACATTTACGATTTCTTCATACTTAGTTGTTTTACACCCTTCTAAATTAACAAGACTCTCAAACGGAAGAACAAGGGGGCTGGAAATGAAAAGAGTTTTACACCCTTCTAAATTAACAAGACTCTCAAACGGAAGAACAAGGGGGCTGGAAATGAAAAGAGTTTTACACCCTTCTAAATTAACAAGACTCTCAAACTATATTCCATGCATTTAATCTCCCTTCTATGTTTTACACCCTTCTAAATTAACAAGACTCTCAAACTGGTTGGTAGTCACTCCAATGTTTCCGTGAGTTTTACACCCTTCTAAATTAACAAGACTCTCAAACTGGAATGATGGTCACAGCGCCCGTTCATGAGTTTTACACCCTTCTAAATTAACAAGACTCTCAAACTCGCATGGGCGAGTATAAGTGAAAACGGTAGTTTTACACCCTTCTAAATTAACAAGACTCTCAAACCATGTTTTGTTGTGTGAAACCACATTTCATGTTTTACACCCTTCTAAATTAACAAGACTCTCAAACGATAAGCGGGATAACAGATATTGGCATAGTGTTTTACACCCTTCTAAATTAACAAGACTCTCAAACTCATTTATTTGATTAACTTGATTATCATCCGTTTTACACCCTTCTAAATTAACAAGACTCTCAAACAAAACAAAAGCCGACATGATGTTGATTTTCGTTTTACACCCTTCTAAATTAACAAGACTCTCAAACTCATTTATTTGATTAACTTGATTATCATCCGTTTTACACCCTTCTAAATTAACAAGACTCTCAAACCTTGTTTAGTTGCATTACTGCAAGATACGAGTTTTACACCCTTCTAAATTAACAAGACTCTCAAACTCCGTTTCTCAATTCTTTGGCCGTCTCGTCGTTTTACACCCTTCTAAATTAACAAGACTCTCAAACAAGACAAAGCCTATGACAAAGTGCTTGTCCGTTTTACACCCTTCTAAATTAACAAGACTCTCAAACGTAAAAAAGAAAATGGTAAAGGTTACCGTTGTTTTACACCCTTCTAAATTAACAAGACTCTCAAACTTCGCTGTTTCCTTTTTGGCCGATTATCTGTTTTACACCCTTCTAAATTAACAAGACTCTCAAACACGTAGTTTTTCTACGTTCGTTTGTTGCGCGTTTTACACCCTTCTAAATTAACAAGACTCTCAAACTTTACTTCTTAACTCTAAGTACATTTTATCGTTTTACACCCTTCTAAATTAACAAGACTCTCAAACACAGAAGTATACACATCCTCCTGTACCAGCGTTTTACACCCTTCTAAATTAACAAGACTCTCAAACCGAATAGGGTGCTTGAGGTTGAGGATAAGCGTTTTACACCCTTCTAAATTAACAAGACTCTCAAACTTGTAAACGTCGGGATCCTCACTCCAGAAAGTTTTACACCCTTCTAAATTAACAAGACTCTCAAACTTGGAGATTCGTTTGAAGATTTCACTGATTGTTTTACACCCTTCTAAATTAACAAGACTCTCAAACTTTCTTTTTGAAATACTCTTCAAACGAATAGTTTTACACCCTTCTAAATTAACAAGACTCTCAAACTCAAGTTCCGCGTCCTGCCTAGTGTTATCAGTTTTACACCCTTCTAAATTAACAAGACTCTCAAACCTCAAATTCAGATTTTCTCCGAGCCATTCACTTTACGAAAGTGCAGTTAATTTATAAATCTATTATACACAGATCACTGTCAATAATCCAGCCTTTTTCACCAGAAATTGCTGGTGACTGGACAGCCTCAACAAGTATTAGGTTTAATTTTTCATAGAACACAAACTCATATAGATTCTCCAGCTCTTCCACGGTCAAATACTGTTTTAGGCCTACAAAGATATAATTATCAATACCACCAATCTTTGACATTACACGCAGATACTCCGTCATCCGCTGCAGAAGCGTCTCTCCCTGGCTTTGAACCTCCACCGTATAGAGCTTAAATAGTCCAGAAACATCCAGATTGGCATTATAATCCAAAGCATATGGCATCAGCATCAACAACTGATCCAGAAAACGATTGATCTCTGTATTCAGCTTTATAGTTTCCTGCTGACAATAAGAATCTGCCTGGTCTCTCATTTCCTGATACAATCTATTTAATATCTTTCTATCGTTGCAGTCTAGGCAAAACGGGTTAAAAATACACTCCATCTCTTTCGATATCTTTAACTGCTTATCCTTTTCCGAAAGAATAAACCTCCCGTCCTGCCCCTGCGTCTGATTCCACAGATCCTTTAATACTTCCGTGTACACTTTTTTGTTCTCGATGGACAATACGGAAATCTGATTTTCCATTAGTTCGATTTCCAGATTAAAATCTTTGTGGATCAGTCTCATAAAATAACCAGCCTTTCATCCGTATCCAGAACACATGTGTTGTTCTGTCCTACAATAAACTCCATCTTTGAATACTGTTTCTCTGTCACCCGAAGCACCTGCACCAGCCCCTCAGAAGGTTTATTTTTTCTGACTGTTTCTACCAGTCCGTCGGCAACTGTACCATTCTGTGCCAGTTTGCAATATACGGACTCCTGCATCATCAGAAAGCCGGATTTAACTAAAAATTTTCGAAATACCCGATAATCTCTCTTGTTTTTCTCTGTAGTGACCGGAAGATCAAAAAATACTATGACTCTCATAAATCTATAACTCATTCCTATAAAACTTTATCAACGAAGTATCATTGTCATTCAGAGCATCAAATATGCTCCGACAATATATCTTGATGGCATTGTTGACAAATTCCTTTCTTCCTGATATTAACACTTCCTTCTGCAGAACCTGCAGCATCCTCACCTTCTCCTCATGTTCGAATTTTACTGGTTTCAATTCCTTCACCACCTGATCAACAAGAGGGCGGAAGGGTTCCATCAGATCGGAGCCAAGGTTAAATTGATTAAACATATTGTCATGAAACAAGCCGATCTGTGTAATATATCCGTTCGCTACAATCTCTCTGTTAAAAGCAGATAAGATAATTCCATAGCCATAGTTCAACGCCGCATTTGTGCTATTCTCCGCGCTTCTGGAGAAATCCATCCCAAACAATGCATTAAAATACACTTTTGCCGCATGCCCCTCCCGGTTCGTCTCATCTCCAAAATGAATTTCCGTAATATAATGAAACAGCATATCCGCCTCATCCCGATCATACTCCGACAGATGTTCCGCCTGTTTGCGTATTTTATCACTGACAATTTCTGTCCACACTGCTGCCTTGGTATCTGCCGTCCATTCCATCTGCCTGCGTATCTTCATACTGGTATCATGACAGCCATAATATGGTGTCAATTCCGAGGAGGGATTTCTTTTCTCATCACAGAAAATCACTTTAACCTTCTTTTTGGTCAGTTCACTCAGCAGTGCGGCAGTCAGGGAAACAGCCGTTGTCTCGATCAAAACTACCGAAATCTCGCTAATATGTATCTTTACAACATCCTGTTTCCGTATTACCATAAATCCCAGCTGATAATCTAACTTCGCACTGCTGGAAACTACCACCGTCCTCCAACTCATACCGTCAGTAGATCGATGCGGCTTTCAAAAAGTCCCGTCACCGATTGGTTAATCAGTACAAGCTCTTTTAACGTACTAATCTTCTTTGGCATAAGCATTACTCCACACTTTGGTGCCTCCCCTATCAGCTTTAAATCCCCATAAGCAGCAGCGCCTACGGAAGTAATCTTAATAATCTGCACTAGCACTTCGCACTGTTCCTCTAATTCAAGTTGTTCAAAACTGCTCCAGGCATTGATCAGCTTTTCCCCCATGGGATTAGGACGTCTGGCATAAATTCCTTTCCGGTGTTTTTCCATTAGTTCCTGATACAACTCCTCGTTTTTCTCCTTGGTCAATTCCCTGTCCAGTTGGGAAAATTCATTATATTTGTCCAGCTTTTTCACATATCCAATCCATTCCTGGCACAAGCATAAATTTACTGCATTACGCAAAATAATCTGTTTGCCTGTTTTTCCAGATATGTGTACTAAAAACCCATCCTTTTTTATCAGGGACTGCAGTTTAATCTTCTTGAGGCGGATATCCGGGTTCTCCAACCCAAGGATCTCGGAACAATACCCCAGCAGGGCATTCGGATCGGTTTCTATTTTCTGTTTCATATAAACCGGCACTGTCTCCAATGACCTCACCTTTTCCCCTTTGACTTTATATTCCACGAGAAAGAAATATGCCGTTGCGGCGCTGGTGAAACCGCCATATTTCGTTATATCCTGTAGTTTCGCATCCGATGCCTTAAATGGTATGTAATTTTCAGGGGAGGATTTTGCCTTTTTTGCCCCATACAAAGTTTCATTCGCGATGCCGCCATGCCCCTCAAAGCTCAGCCGGGTCATCAGCGGTGTATTTCGGCTGATCATCTCTTTCACAGTGGCGATGGTGCCTGCAGGTCCTCCCTTCTTCTGGGCAATCCAGGCAACCCGGTCGCCACGGATCACATCCCAGTCAAACATCCTGCTGAGGTTGTAGTTATTTTTATCGGCGTCCCCTGCATACTCTTTCTTTATAAAATGCAGCGGGTTCTGGGTAAATTTTGTATCGTACACATTTCCTACTACAATATTCAGGTAGGCGTCCTGCGCATGGTGAAATTCATTTATACTCCGGCTCTTGTAAATTTTGCGGCGATGCCTGAACTCCGACACATTGGATGCCTTGGAGTAGACTATTTTTGATTCCGGCAGCACCTGCTTTATAATATCCGCCACTCCCTTGGTTCCCTGGCTTGTCTCCACCAGCTGTCTGGCGATAAATCCCGCCTTCTGCTCTTCGGTAAAGGGACTTCTACCGGTGAGACGTTTATATTTTTCTTCTGTGATCAGGTTCAGACGGCGCAGCTCCTTCCACTCATTCTTTTGCTTTGTATATATCGTATCTTCCAGCGGGTAGGTGTCACTTTTGTGTGCATTCACTGATTTCTTTACCAGAACAAGATTGTTGTCAATGTTATCGTCTTTTACAAAATGCCTGGGATAAATATGATCGATATCATACAAATTATCATTAAACAACTGATCGATCTCAATGGTCTCGCCAGTATACATGCAGCGGCCTTTCTGGGTAAAATAGAGATACATCTTCTTGCTCTTCAGGCTTCCATCCGCATCCGCTTTTTCAATCTCACCCTTCCAGTCTCTCTGTTCCTTCTTAATATTTTTATAGAGGTCCAGGAACTTCTGACGGCGGGAAATCGTCCTCGCTTTCTTTTCCTGGGGACTTCTGGTCATCTCCAAAAATACTCGTTCCGGCGGCGCGCCAAGGACTTTTTCCAACTCCCGGATGATCTGCAGCGTCTGCCACACCATCCTTTTGACCGGAGCGGAAAAATAATAGTCGTCCAAATCCTCCGCCTCCATCTCCGATAAGGTTTTTAATGCTGTATTCTGTCGTCTCTCCAATTCTTCTTTATAAGTATATTCCGGAGCATTCAGCAGTTCCATAAGATTGTAATTCGTCTCCCACAGAGAACGGATCAGGGAACGGATCTCCCCTGTCGTCTTATCGCATCCGGAAAGCTCCAAAAATTCCTTCGAGAGTTTACCCCAGTCGTTGAATTTAAACCCTAATATTCTCTTGATCTGGGCATCACTCAGCTTATCGCTGTACTTGTCTGCCATCTGCTCCCGGAGAAACTTCTTTGAATCGCCGTAGACAGTACACCAGAATACGATATCCTCCACCATTCCCTGGCAGTCATCCTCATCGATTTTCTCCCCAAATACTGCCCTGAATTTGCCATAGGTGGATAGTGAATTATTTATAGTGATATCGATACCGCTTATCTGGGTGTCATCGTCTATCACACCACGAGCGCATAAGAAACTGACAAGTTTCTTTCTGGTGACCCTCTTTCCGCTTTTAAATAATTCATTGTAAATATCCTGTTTCAGGGAAACCTCAATCCTCTCACCATGAATGCGTATGTTATTAATCTCGTTTAACACGCAGAAGCTTTCATAGAGAAGAGATGCTTTGGGCAGCACCCTTTCATCATTGATATAGGAACATTTCCTCACCAGTCTGGATATAAATTCCTCCGAAGTTTTTTTCATATCTACCTTGTCTTCAATATTCCATGGCAGGATCTGTCCCGGCTCTTTTCGGACAATCCAGCCCGTCTTGCTGTTCTCGCTTGTGGGTCCTACATAGTAGGGGATCTGAAAAGAAAACAACTGCTGGATCCGTTGGGATACGGTTAAACCGGACTCATCCCTCTCCCTTAAAAAGGGCAGATATGCTTCTGCATTTTCCAGAATCTTTTTCATCTCCCTGGCGTGAACCTGATTGGGTATCACTCCATTGGACGCCGTCAATTGTTTGGGAAGAAATGTCTCCTTGTCTACTTCACCCAGAATATATTTCACATCCAGATCATCCTCCGGCATATCCTTCAAAAGCTTCTTTAGTGTCTTATAAAAATCCTCCTGTTTCCGGTCTTTCATATTGCGCCGCACTCTTCTGCCTGAGTTGAAGGAATTCACATAGGCTGAATACGAGCCCTTTTCCTCTGACCGAAACAGGGAATCATAGTCCTCCCCTGACTTATATTTTTTCATTACTGTTTTGAGGATGCCAAGGTCCCTTCCATGCTTTTCAAATTCCTGCACTCTTGACTCCGAAAGATAAGTATGCCCTTTCATAATGCCCGCCAGCAGGCCGATATCATACATCTCCTTCATAAGTTCTACAATATTGTAAAAGTTCTCCCCCAGATCATCCATTAACTCCGGCAGCTTCTCATCATATCCAAAGTCCGAAAAACAGATATCCACTTTTTTATCTTCTTCCAGTACCAGATCATTAAAAAGTAATTCTGCTTTCACCTTAAGACCACAGATGGCTCGTATAAATGCTGTCTTCTGCTTTTCCTTCTTCTCCACACCGAAGAGCCCCGCAAGCTCTTCCGCTTTCCTTGATCTGGAAAACTCTCTGCTGCCTAGTATTTCCGTTAATTTGTCCTCGGATATATCTTCTGGAAAGCTCACCTCCGCCCCGTCTGCCGCAGCGTCGCGGAACAGCCGGTATACATCCTCCATCTTTCTTCCGCTGCCCTCTCCGGACAGGCTGGCATTGAGAAAATGCCCCCGGTGTTTAAACATATTCAGGAGCGCCAGATAAACTAGTGTAATGTATCATTGATATTTAGCGTATCTGTCCCCTCTGTTATGAGGTGACAGATGAAATTATTGGATAAAGTGATATCAGCTTTTCTCTGGCATCACC
>CAJSYQ010000052.1 GCA_910574015.1 Eubacteriaceae bacterium
GAGATTTTGTATTTTTTAGGTCTTGCCATAGGAATCACCGCCGTTTCTTTTAGTATACCACGAAACGACTTGGCAAACCAGTAGTATTTAACTTTTTATCAATGATACATTACACTAGATTCTCCGATTTTATCATTGAAAGAAAAACAGAGTAAAAAGCCATCAGAAACTATGAAAAACACGTTGTTTGAAAATATTATTAGCAATCAAAATGGAATTCAAACAATTGTTATTGAAAATGAAATACCAGATATTGATTATAAAGATGTAAAAATTATTCATTTTACCAAAGAAAAAGATAACGGAAGATATGGTTTTTTGATGGATATAGTCGAGTAACACCCGTTTCTATTTGTTTTGCATTAATTGATAGTGGAACATTTCTGTAACCATCGACCCAGAGAAGCAGCGGTAATGTTCCATTATCACAAAGTAATGAATCATCTGATTTTACAGGCTTTTTAGTATATTCTTTAAAGACTTCGGATAAGGTGGTACGGTATGGTGAAAATAATCAAGTTGAGTTTTCGGAACATCCGACAGTGGTTCAACGAGGTAATGAACGTACAATTAACCTTTTGGTATCTACTCCCGATGTTGCATAGCTGGACAAGTAAGGTTGGTGAAATTTATGAGAGAAAAGAAAGTCCATTTGTATGTGGATAGCCAAGAACGGAGCATTTTATTACATAGCCTTGTGGAGCTGAAAAATCAGCTCATTCAGCAAGGCAGATATACAGACTGCGTTGACGAACTGATATTCAAGGTCGTAAACGCACCCGTAAAGAGAATGAAAATTGAATATGTCTAAGGCACATCACAGAGCCGCTTATTCTTATTGATTTATTAAGAGTAAGCGGCTTTTTTGCGTTCTCTGGTACTCTTACATAGCCACCTTGACAAAGTGGCTAAATCTAATAGCTTCTCGGATTCATAGTGAATTGGTCTGGATGTGTGTGTTGACAACTGAATATTGTGAAATTGGGGAAAGATATCAGATAAATTTGGAAAAAGGGCGCACTTATCCCTTGAAAAGAAATGCGCTTTTTATAAAAATGTGGTATGATTATTTTGTGTTGGCGGTTGTGTAAATAAATTTGTGTTTCTGGAAATATATGGCTCCTTTTTGGTAAGAATCAAGATATGGAAATTCTTATCGAAAAGGAGTGTTTTTATGTCAGCAGCAAAGGAACAAATTCGACAGATGATCTCAGAAAACAACTTAAACAGCGTCGCAGACGTCTACTCCCTCCTACGGGACAGTTTCAAGGACATCCTGCAGGAACTCATGGAGGCAGAACTTGATGCCACCCTTGGCTATCAGAAAAACTGCAAGGGGGATCTACAGACAGATAACAAACGCAACGGGCATTCCCCCAAAAAGCTAAAGAGCCAGTATGGGGAATTCCAGATTGATGTGCCAAGGGACCGAAACGGGGAATTTGAACCAAAACTGATCCCCAAATACCAGCGGGACATATCCGGCATTGAGGACAAGGTGATCTCCCTCTATGCCCGCGGTATGAGTACCAGGGACATCCACGACCAGCTGAACGACCTGTATGGCATTGATCTTTCTGCGGAGATGGTCAGCAAGATCACAGATAAGATCCTCCCGCAGGTAAAAGAATGGCAGTCCCGTCCCCTGAACCCGGTATACCCGTTTGTCTTCATGGACTGCATCCATTACAAAGTCCGGGAAGAAGGGCGGATCGTAAGCCGGGCGGCCTACGTGGTCCTGGGTGTTACGGCAGACGGTTACAAGGAAATACTGAGTATTACTGTAGGGGCGAATGAAACAAGCAAGTTCTGGCTGGGAATGTTAAATGACCTGCATAACCGGGGTGTGAAAGATGTCCTGTTCTTCTGTGTGGACGGCCTGCCTGGATTTAAGGAGGCCATACAGGCAGTATTCCCGGAAGCAGAGGTACAGAGGTGTGTCATCCACATGCTCCGCAACTCCTTCAAATATGTGAGTTACAAAGACCTGAAAAAGTTTGCCTCCGACTTTAAGTCAGTCTACAATGCCCCAAACGAAACGTCAGCCCTCTCAGAACTGGAAAATATAAAAGAAACATGGGGAAGAAAATACCCTTACGCGATCAGCAACTGGGAAAACAACTGGGAAGATGTCAGTTCCTTCTTCCAGTTTCCGGATGACATCCGCCGGATCATGTATACAACGAATATCATAGAAGGGCTGAACCGCCAGTACCGGAAAGTAACCAAGACAAAAAGCGTATTCCCAAGCGACACATCCCTGGAAAAGATGCTGTATCTGGCAAGCCAGAATATAACAAAGAAATGGACGCAGAGATACCGGAACTGGGATCAGGTGCTGAACCAGCTGGTTGTCCTGTACGGAGAGCGGCTGACGGATCATTTATAAAAAGATCGGGATGGCAGCAACCAAAAACCTGCCATCCCAGCCTTATTCCATCGGCATTTATATTATTGCCAGAATATCCCATCCTTATTCCTGAGGTCGGGTGTGGGCAGAGCCCACAGAAAGGCAATAAGATAACATGCCTGTTTGTCATGCAAAAAGATCAGAAAAGATGTATAGACTTCATCCAACTGGTTATCCTATGAATAGAAAAACTAATTCCACAACGAAATATACGTAAAACCGACAAAAAATCTGTACATATTTTATTCTTATCAGAAAAGTCTAACTTCTATAGACACAAGATTTTTTACAGCCTCAACCTGCAACCGATTCCATCATTGTGAACACTGGCGAAAATTCCATTCTTGTTATCCATTGTAAAGAATGTAATTCCTCTGTTATCTTCGATGATCCCAGTGATGTAGTCTATCTGTACCATTTAGCCGAAGAAACACCGCTTTTATACGCGAAGCTTGCATTGAAAGCAAATGGTTTGCAGGACTATGTAAATGCTATGAATGAAATTAATTAAGTCAGTCTCATCTCAGTCTCACCAGTCTCAAGAATATTTTGAGACTGGTGAAACTATTCAATATTTCAGTATTATATTCGGATTACAATTTCTTCTCCACCTTCTCCAATTCATCCAACAATGCTGGTCTTCTTGGGTATCTCTGCTTCAACTCCTCAATTAACGACTTAGCAGTATCATTACCCTTCCATTTTATAAGCTGTGCAATATTCTTCGTTATCTTCTTATATTCTCGTCTATCCTTTGCCCGAGCACAACTCTCACTTATATCCTTATAGCACAACTCATATATCTGCTTTGGATATTCCTTCACCAAATATTTTCCATAATAAAACAAATCATATGGATTTTCCATTACATCTTCAAGCAATCTCTTCTTTTCATTTTCAGAAATAAGAATACTACGATAGCAAACAGTTCGCTTGCTATCCTTTAATTCATCCAATAAGCTCTCGTAATTCTTATTCCATGCACCGCAATCATTATAAATCTGTTTCAAAACATCCCAGAACTTCTCATTTCCCATCAATAGCAACTTTTTTGCCTGTGTGATTTGCTTTTCTGTGTTGTTTGCTGTCTTATATATGTCATATAACATATTATTCCAATCTTCCGTATTACTGATATGATAATGCCATGTCTCTTCTGCATTTGCTTTCTCTAAACAAAGTTTCTCCGCTTCATCATAATTCTTCTCTTCCATAGCATCCTTGATAGCTATAATACGGAGTTCATTTATCGAAATATTCTGATATAGTTCCTTCTTCGTATTCTTTTTGCCATATAAATGTCTATGTAAAAGATATCTTACAATTAAATCTTCTTTTTTCGTATATTCAGGGAAATAATCCTCCCGTGAAAGTTCCAACAGGGTATCCAGAACCTTATCAAGTTTCTTTGCACTCTTTTCATCGCATAGACAAATCCCAGATTTCAGCAAATCATAACGCCAGTCAGTCCAACCGTCAAATACACTCTTTTTTGTCTCTTTTATAATCAATGCAAGTGCTTGATCCCGCATATGTTTATCCTGTTTTTCGATTTCCTTTGTGCATTTATCTATTAATTTGTATGTACACATGATAACATCTGTAAGCATTCCCGAACTACTATCTGCATAAGATGCTAACTTAACACCAGATACCAAGATATATGTAGCCGCCTCAAGTGCAGTCATATATTCACATATTTCCAGAGTCTCCTTACACATATCCAGACAATCATGCATGTCCATACAAATATTATCGCAACTGCTCCAACCAATATATCCACGATGGGTGTTACATTTAATGGATGCAGCAATTGTGTTTTTCACTATTGGTATAATATTTTCTGTGGGTATCATAGCAGCCCCTTTCTCTTATTCAACAAGATCAATCTTATGTCTTTCACACCATTGCCTTGCTATTTTTTCATAGGCTTCATCACGATATTGGTACCACTGTTTCTCCAGATTCAAGTCATACAATTTATCCTTAAATCTTCTAAAAGCACCTCTTCCCTGGATTGCCCTTGCCAGCACATCCTGATTCTTTCCCGCCGGAAGCTCGTATATGAACTCTTCCATTATTCGATACTCGTTGATATCGAATTGTCCCGGTAATGGTATATAATCCTCGACAAATCCCTCTTTGATATCTTCGAAAAGTTCTGGATTATCCGCACCATCCACCATTCCATCAAACAGCATCAGAACTTTTTCGTTTTGGGTATCATAATAATATTCTGTTTCCATACTGGCAAATTCCATTGCCTCGATTATGTCTTCTAATTTTACTTTCATCTTTTATCCTTTTTCATGTTCCTTTTTAATTTGTTCCCCAGCCTGAGGAACATTTTTACCATCCGTTTGCATTATCCTATAAAATATACTTTATTCTTTGTTTTTCCGTAACTTTTAAGAATATCCAATTTTTCTGCCTTCAATAACAGTCGACTTGCCGTCTTTATTTCCACTTTCAATAATTTTGCTGCAATAGAGCTATTTATTTCTTTATTTGTATCGAGATAATGCAAAACAATCTGCATTCTTGTCCTTTCCAATTCGGACATTGATTTGGACATTGATTTGGACATTGATTCGGACATTGTCTCATTTCCTTCAAAATCTTGAGGGACATCATAGTTCAGGTTCGGCATCACTACAGTAAACTGATATCTGTCTGAGCGGAATGATGGTCTTTTACTCTCACTATAATTAATTTGAAATTCATATCCACTGATAATCTTTCCAAATCCACTACCTTTACGCTCCATATATCCAAGCCGGTTGAATACATCGGCAAGTACTGGATTTCTTCTGGTTGACGGTACTGTAAGAGGATCTCTGTCCTGAATCATGGAACCATCCGGCATTCCTCCCGGAGAATAAATTTCCATTCTGTCATCATATATGTCAATATGCACTTCACTTCCATTTACCAGATAGTCACGATGTGCCAAAGCATTTATAAGTGCTTCGTGATAACTTCGCTCTACATACTCCGGCATTTCTTCTCTTGAATTCGCAGTCTTACGCCACTTCATTTTACAATTACGCTTGATGAATGCTTCTCCATTTTCAATCAGAGAAATAACACTACCTGAATACTCTGCATCGTCTAACGCATCCACTGCACCACCACTTTTATTCAGCCCATTCCACCTTGTGCAAAATAATCTTGAACAACGAATCGGACTTTCATCCGCAAGTAATGCCCCTGCGTTCGTTAAATCGCCCTGCTCATTTACCAGTCCAAATGAAATCAAATCTTTATCATCAAAGCTATTCCCAGTCCATTTTTTATATCTTTCTTTAAGCTTTGAAAATGCATAATCCTCCACCTTATAGGTAGAATTCTGTGAATCATATGATGTATTCTTCCCTCTAAGAACAAGACGCTTCAATTCAGTCGCAGTTGCCTTTACACTTTCATTTCCAACACGAACATAAGCTTCCAGTACTCCATCTCCCGAATAATAATATGGGGTTTCGTCACCCTTATACACATCAAGTATGACCAAAACCTTCCCTTCTTCGGTTTTATAGAATCTAAGCTTGAACTCCGGTATTGGATCAAGTCTTGTCTTAATTGCTTCACTAACCTTTTCTGCATCACCTTCCGGATTTTCAAGTCCGACAACCATCCCCTCATTAGAAATACCAAAAATCAATGCTCCACCAAATGTATTTGCAAACGCACTTACACTTTTACACCAGCTTTTTGGTTTCTTTTCTTCCAGTGCAAGCTTTTTATCGTATTCAGTTGCTTCACCAATTAAATCTTTTATATTCATAATAAACATCCACTTTCTGTTTTAGTTGTAATCTTTGCTTAATTCAATTTTTTATACAACTTATCTACTTCTGCCTCACAATTACAGTATGTTTCAGAATCAAACAATGCCCATTCTATAATGTCAACGCTATTCTCGTTATCCTCCAAAAATCTGCTTACCGTCTTTACCACTATCTTTGTTGCAAGTTCTACCGGAAAGCTATACACTCTGGTTGATATAGAAGGAAATGCGATACTTCTTATCCCATGCTCAAGTGCCACCTGCATTGAATGAAAGTAGCAACTTGCAAGAAGTTCCTCTTCCTTACTTCTGCCGCCATTCCAAATCGGACCCACCGTATGTATCAAATAATCGCATGGCAGATTATATGCTTTTGTAATCTTTGCCTGACCTGTCTCACAACCATGAAGAGTCCTACACTCTGCTAAAAGTTCCGGTCCTGCTGCCCTGTGAATTGCACCGTCAACTCCACCTCCTCCTAAAAGAGAGTTGTTTGCAGCATTGACGATTGCCTGAACATCTGATGTTGTATCATTTTAGTTGACATCTTTTACTCAAGGATTTGATGTATAATCAAAGAGAAATAAGGAGGCAACTACAATGGCAAAAAAACAAAGGAAATACGACATGGATTTCAAAATCCAGGCCGTGAAACTGGCAAAAGAAATCGGCGGTGCAAAAGCGGCTGCTGAATTAGGAATTCCCGAAAATACCATGTACGCATGGACAAAAGCAGCCAGGGAGGGACGGCTGGATGTCGGCCCTGGTTCACATACGCCCCAGACAGCCATGAGTCTCGCAGAGGAGCTGACAGTTCTACGCAGGCAGGTCAGGGAGCAGGAAAAAGAAATCTGCCGTCTGAAAGAGGAAAATGAATTTCTGGAGGAAGCAAGCGCTTTTTTCGCCGCCAGCCGTCGGAAGTCTGCAAAAGGCAGAGAATGATGTTCATCGCTATAAAAACTGAGGACGGCGTTATCAAGGGGAAGATTTCTTTTTACTGCCGGATGTTAAAAGTAACACGGCAGGGTTTTTATAAATATCTGGCAGACAAAGACCGCCCATGGAAATATCAGGATTTAGCTGATGCCATGCGGGCAGTTGCATCAGAGGATGAATGCAACGCTGCCTATGGCAGAATCCGTATGTATCAGGCACTTCTTCTGAAGCAGCCGGAAGGGGTTCGCATTCCCGGCGAAAGAACCGTTTACCGTATCATGAAAGAAATTGGACTCAGCCACCGCCCGAAACGCAAACCAAACGGAATTACCAAAGCTGACCGTGAAGCACGCAAATCGGATGACCTGCTGAAACGGGATTTCACATCTGCAGAGCCAATGAAAAAATGCATCACGGACATAACCGAAATCAAGGCAAAGGACGGAAAACTTTATGTATCTGCCATATTTGACTGCTATGATGCTGCAGTCCTCGGGCTGGCAATGGATACGAATATGAAAGCGGTATTATGTGAACGAACCCTTGACAACGCCGTCCACTCGTATCCAACGCTCAGAGGAGCTATTATCCACTCTGACCGTGGAGCGCAGTACACCAGTGAAACTTACCGGAAAGCAGCTGCCAAATATGACATCCGCCAGAGCATGAACAGTGCAGGGGGACGCTGCCATGACAATCCCCGATGCGAGAGCATGTGGGCAAGGATGAAGGAGGAACTCATCTATGGCCGTCATAATACGGAAGAAATGACCATTGAGGAACTAAAGACGCTCATCTGGAGATACTTCATCAGCTACTGGAATAACAGGAGGATATGCTCAGCCAATGGGGGACTTCCTCCTATGGTTAAACGACAGAGATATTATGAATCTCTGGGGATTGCAGCTTAGGCATTCATATCCTTGTAAAAAAAGTGTCAACCAATATTGACAATGTTATATACATTATAATCATTTACCCAACTTTTTGCAAGAAAATTGCAAGAAACAAATATTACCGCTGTAATTTCTTAATACACATATTAATTTTATATATACTATGAATTTGCTTTTACAAAATCTAAAATACAGTCATATGCTCTACCCGATTCATCAAAAGGATCTAATTTAAGTAACTGTAAAGCCTTTAGTAACTTGTTTAATTGACAAACTTGATTTTTATCAACCTCTAAAATATCATAAGAAGATGACAGAAAATCACATAGCAATTTTGCATTGTATGCTTTATTATCGTCTTCATGGTCTCTTATCTCAGCATACATACCAACTAAATACCTTAATGCTTTGATAAACTCAATTCTATTTTTATCACTCGGTTCATTACGATACTTCTCACCTGCTGAAATAGCTTTGTCAATCTTATTGCAATAATCCTTTTTTAGGTAATTAGATTTAGCATTTTGATACAAAACATAGCAAAGCACAAGTGCGCCAAGAATAAACATACAATATTTTATATTTCTCCTAATATATAAGTGTAGGGTTTCAGTACCCAACAGCCAGTTGGGACTTCTCCCTCTCATTGTTTAAGCTGTATAATGATTAGGCATCGGTCTGACATTATTCT
>CAJSYQ010000053.1 GCA_910574015.1 Eubacteriaceae bacterium
GTATTTTATGCCATTTTCGTAGAAAAAGTCGAAACCAGTATAAAATCAAATGCCCTAATAAATGCCTTAAAACAGCTAATTAAGAAACAGGGGCATCATTTATAAAGTTGTAAAGTAGTGTTAATATCTTCTGTTTTATCATACATCTCTTCCATCTTTTCCAATTCCCCGGCTGCCTTTGTACAGACGATATACTTTTTTTCAGGTCCTAGCTTCTTTGCCTCCGTTTTACTCACTCCACCTGATCCTACATAATATAAACAAAAACTTAAAAATGTTAGATAAGTTATAATTCGCTTTCCTAGCATGGTTTCCTCCATTCGTTTACACCTTTTTATTTGCAATCATCAATTAATCTTACATTTAAAAAACTTCCTCTTCCCGTTTATCTCTGGAAACAATTTCTCATAAAAGTAAAACTCATACTCCGCACCTTTCAGGGCAGTATGACCGATATTATCCACAAAGCACTGCCGAATACTTACCTGCTCTTCTTCCTCATCCACAGCAAGCAGAACCTGAAAATTCATGAAAGCTGTCTGAACTACCTGGAATTGAAAAATGCATCTGTCATAAACAGCGTTTACGGCATCCACTGCCCGGACAAAGACATAAGGATTTACTTTCTTTCCATCCTCCATCCTGATCCAGTCATTCTTTCTCCCAGATAGTAGTTTCAGGATTCGTCCTTTATGTCCGCAGGAGCAAGTATTTTGTTCTAAAGATCCAATATCTCCGATCCCATACCGTATAAAGGGCATAGCATAATTATGGCATGTTGTGACATAAATATTTCCCGCCTCACCTTCTGGCAACGGATTTCCTTTATCATTCAGAATCTCCACATACACATTATCTTCCATGCAGTGTAAATTTCCTTCCGGACATTCATAAGCGATGGAATTCACTTCATTCGCCCCATACTGGTCTGCTACAGGGCAGTGAAAACATTCCTGTATACGGGTTCTCAACTCATCTGTAAGTTCCTCCCCTGTCATCTCAATGTATCTTAGTGATGCAAGTTCTGGCAATCGATACTTTTGTTTCACAAAGCACAGCAGTTCAGCGATACATGGCTGCAGCAGCAGCCAGGCTGGCTGATATTCCTTCATCTGGTGCCAGATTTCCAACAGACGCTTTTCAGACAGGTCATTTTTACTAAATTCCAACCCCGTCTTCGTATACCGGTACATTTCCTCACTGAATCCTACCTGTGATACCGTATAAAACCGGCACATCCTGTCAAAAGTATGAATTCCATAAAAATATTTCCGATAAAACCACAGGGGAAACATGGAACGCATATAGTCCTGTTTTCTCCAGTACACTTCAATATACTTTCCCGTGGAACCAGAGGTATCATTCCTCACCAATTCCCCACTGTACAAAAGGGGCAGGTAACGTGGCGCCATTAGTTTCAGGGGATCCGCCACAATCTCATCCTTTTCCAAAAGCGGAAGATCACAGAATGGGATATCCCCGCCGGCTTCTGATATCTTATTTCGAAAGAAATCCACCTCCCGGCAGGCTTCCCCGACTAAATCAGTATTCATACTACCCTCCATCCCAGTATCCCTTATAAAACATACGGATACACTATTCTATCTCTCTTCATATTCCACGGGAACCAGTTTGATCTTGCCCTTATATGCCTTTTCACCTGCCTCCCTCATATAATTATCTAATGGCGCATAGCACTCGTCGTCCCCATTCTCATTCTCTGTTGCCGCACCGCTCACATCCGGTGCAAGGTAGCTGGCCTTCTTTGCCTTTTTCGCAAATTGGATGGCCTTCGACCCCTTCGGTGCGATGATCTTTCCTGTCGGAATATAACCAGGGATCTCCCTCCCTTCATCGTCACAACATTTCAGCTTTGTATCCTTTCCAAGAAAAACCAGTGTCTCCACACCGCCCTCCTTATAATTATCCGCATAGGGGCCATGGCCGTACCTCACCTCACCTGTCGTGGCAGGAAATGTTAAGCTTGTTAGCTTCGGACAATTGATAAATTCCTCATCTGAGATTTCAATCCTTTTCTGATTCTCCAAGAAAGTGATTTCCTTCAGATTTTTACAATTCCCAAAAATATTGTACGAAAAAATGCCGCGTTTCATCTCAATTGCAGGCCACTTAAATGTCTCCAAAGAAGAATGTGAAAAACATTCCGGGCCAATCTCGCCCTGATAATCATCCGGGAGTTCAATCTCTTTCATGTGACAAAATTTGAAAGCCCAACTTTCCAGTCTGGCAGATTTCGATTGTACAACCACTTTCCTTACCCTGCTGTTATAGAAACTAAATTCATCAATGTACGCCAGACTTTCCGGCAGAACTACCTGATCTGCCATCACCCAGGCAAAGCCTGTTCCCACGATCTTCCGGATCCCCTCAGGTACAATGATTTTCTTCAGGCGGTTCTTACTGCCCAGATTCCAGGGAAGAAGCTTCTTCATATAACTGTACACAATACCATCTTCAGCCAAAACACCTGCCGGATCCATTTCTTCATCGGAGCCTCCTACGCTGCGGACAGGATACCCCCTGAATTCAGCGGGGATAACAAGTATATCCTCCTTTGTCCTCAGTCCGAGAATGCGGATCCCTTCTCCATCCCGGCAGTATCGGATCCATTCATAATGGCGCTCCCCGATATCCAGGTCTGTCTCATCCATCACCTTTCCCTCCGTCAGTCTGCCTGCTGCACCGGATGATGCGGTTCCCTCCCTGGCTCCGCTGTCTCCTCTTTGCAGGGGCTTACCCCCGCAAGAACAAAGCATCAGGATCGCTATTCCTATCATGCCAATGGCTTTCCATTTTACCAGATTTACTTTTCTCTCCATACACATCTTCTCCTTTAGATTTAATGGCATAAGGCGCGGCAAGGGAGCTTCCGGCTGCCTTCTTTATATTTTCATATTCTTACTACTCTCCATCCCAGTGTCCCTTATAAAACATACAGGTTACAATATTCTATCTCTCTTCATATTCCACGGGAACCAGTTTAATCTTGCCCTTATATGCCTTTTCACCTGCCTTCCTCATATAATTATCTAATGGCTGGTAACACTCATCGTCCCCATTCTCATTCTCTGTTGCCGCACCGCTCACATCCGGTGCAAGGTAGCTGGCCTTCTTTGCCTTTTTCGCAAATTGGATGGCCTTCGACCCCTTCGGTGCGATGATCTTTCCTGTCGGAATATAGCCAGGGATCTCCCTCCCTTCATCGTCACAACATTTCAGCTTTGTATCCTTTCCAAGAAAAACCAGTGTCTCCACACCGCCCTCCTTATAATTATCCGCATAGGGGCCATGGCCGTACCTCACCTCACCTGTCGTGGCAGGAAATGTTAATCTCTTTAGCTTCGGACAATTGATAAACTCATTGTCAGAGATTTCGATCTTTTTCTGATTCTCCAAGAAAGTGATTTCCTTCAGATTTTTACAATTCCCAAAAATATGGTACGAAAAAATGCCGCGTTTCAGCTCAATTGCAGGCCACTTAAATGTCTCCAAAGAGGATTGCGAAAAACATTCCAGGCCAATCTCGCCCCGAAAATCATCCGGGAATTCAATCTCTTTCATGTGAGAGGAACTAAAAGCCAAGCTTTCCAATCTGGCAGTTTTCGATTGTACAACCACTTTCCCTACTCTGCTGTGAATAAAACTAAATTCATCAATGTACGCCAGACTTTCCGGCAGAACTACCTGATCTGCCATCACCCAGGCAAAGCCTGTTCCCACGATCTTCCGGATCCCCTCGGATACAATGATTTTCTTCAGGCGGTTCTTACTGCCCAGATTCCAGGGAAGAAGCTTCTTCATATAACTGTACACGATATGATCTTCATCCAAAACACCTGCCGGATCCATTTCTTCATCGGAGCCTCCTACGCTGCGGACAGGATACCCCCTGAATTCAGCGGGGATAACCAGTATGTCCTCCTTTGTCCTCAGTCCGAGAATGCGGATCCCTTCTCCTTCCCGGCAGTATCGGATCCATTCATAATGGCGCTCCCCGATATCCAGGTCTGTCTCATCCTGCACCCTTCCCTCCGTCAATCTGCCTGCTGCACCGGATGATGCGGTTCCCTCCCTGGCTCCGCTGTCTCCTCTTTGCTGGGGCTCACCCCCGCAGGAACAAAGCATCAGGATCGTTATTCCTAGCAAACCAATGGCTTTGCATTTTACCAGATTTACTTTTCTCTCCATACACATCTTCTCCTTTCCATTTATAAAAACTATAGGCGTTTGCGAAACGCCAGAACCCGCATAAATACGGGATTCTTTTTGTCACAAAATAAAACAACTCCTCACTGGTTTGTGGTAAAATAGAATTGTCCAAAAACTTTCTACCAATCCACCAAGAAAGGAGTCGTACCTATATGATACCATACAAACAGCTTTCTTTGGCAGATATTTTTACCGATTGCCAAAATAAATTTGATAACGATAAATATGAGTTCCTTGAACTTCTCGAAAATACCATTAACTTAGATGAAATTGTCCCGGCGTCTTTTGTTTCTCATTTTCACGCTGCCACCGGCAGACCCCGTAAGCATCTTCTTTATCCAATGCTCAAGGCTCTGTTATTACAGCTTATCTTCTCAATTCCAACCACATCCCTCTTGATTATATTTCTGAAATATTCTCAGGAATTACGGGATTTCTGTGGCTTTGATGTCGTCCCGGACGCATCTAAATTTACCCGTTTCAAGCAGGATTTCTTATTGGATTTACAATCCATGTTTGATCACCTTGTTGACCTGACCGAACCGATATGCCAACGGATTGATTTGCAAAAAGCTTCTATGATGCTCTTTGATACATCCGGCATTGAAGCCTGGGTGACGGAAAACAATCCCAAATATGCCAACCGTATTATCAAACAGCTCAAATCCTTTAAAAAAGCTAACCGTATGGATGATTCTTTTGATCCCTATAAAGCCGCCTACGGTTCCATGCCTTCTCATGCCGCCGCCAACCCCGCAATCCAGCAGATGTATATCAATGGGCATTTCTGCTATGCTTTTAAATTCGGCATCGTTACAAACGGGCTGGGTATCGTCAGGCATATTTCCTTTTACAACAAAGATTTCCTCGAATCCCATCCTGAAATCATTGTTGAAAAGAAATCAGATTCCCCGGATGAGGACAAGAGCCTTGCCGATTCCAAAGCTCTGATCCCGACACTGAAGGATTTCTTCCGGCAGCATCCGCTTATCCATCCTAAAACGTTTCTGGGGGATGCCGCTTTCGATTCCATTGAGATTTATAAATATCTGCTGCAGGAAACATCCTTTGAAAAAGCGTATATTCCTCTGAAAAACAAACTCAAAGCCGAAGGAATCGATTACACCGTAAATGATGACGGTATTCCCTGCTGTCCCCATGACGCTTCACTTCCTATGAAACGGGAAGGAAGTAAATCACATTTGCGCTGTGGTCTTCCAACCATGAAATTTGTCTGTCCCAAAATGAAATGGGAACGGGACAGCATTACAAAGAAAACCAAACGTGTATGTCATTGTGATACTCCGTGTACAGCATCTTCCTGTGGAAGGATGATCTACATTTATCCGGAACAAAACCTTCGCGCTTATCCTGGAACAATCCGTGGCACCAAGGAATGGGATTCCACCTACAAAATCAGAGTAAATGTTGAAAAATCCATCAATCACTTCAAAGACAGTTTTTGTGTTGCTGGTNGTAAAACTCAGAATGAGAAAACGCTTCATGCCGACCTGCTTCTCGCCGGAATTACCCAGCTTATTACTGTAATGGTGGCTGACAAACTGCACAAGCATCAATATATCCGCAGTCTAAAACCTCTAATTGCATAACCTCAAATACCACACACCATTTCACAGGCAGATATCCTTATCTGTTTTGTTTTCATGTCTTAAAATCTGGTTATCCACATCCACCTCCTGAAAATCCGGCATGACCAGATTTTTTCTCTGTTGGAATCAAGATTGCGAACTTGTTTCGCAATTATCTATATAAAACTATTTCGTGCTTGCTGCAAATCCTGTGGAATAATTCACACTGGCATAAGGGGCGGCAAGAGAGCTTCCGGCTACCTTCTTTATATTTTCGTATATATCCCCCATTCTAAACTCCCTTGCCTCCAGAACCGACGAGTATTCTGCGTATGACCCGCTTGGGTGTGAAGAATTTTCGTATTTCCTGATGGCAGCCTTTACCGCCTTTACTGCCAGCGTATACCTTGTTTCACATCTTATTGTGTGGTCACAATCATTATCCACATTTCCCTTATCATGATTGATAGGGATCCACTTGCCATTTTTATATTCATAGGTACTGTGCGCAAATGTATCCTGCAGATTATGGATCGCCATGCCCCAGACAAAGGCGCGCTTTGTCCCTTTGCTGGGGGTCGATCCAAATTGTCCCTTCCAGTTAATATTTTTAACGGCATCCTCAATCGCCAGCCGCATCCACTGCATATTAGCCGGAACAGTCACCCCCCTATCATCTGTAAACTGGTTTGCCAGACGGGTCTCATATATATAAGCCGCCACATAATTCTTGTGAAAGAATCCATGCCACCATGGATTATCATACATTCCTTCCGTTTCACGGTTTGTATCTGGATACTTTGCCCCTTTGACCACATTTACCCTGTTGGTCGGAATCATCTTTTCATGAAACTCAAATGTCCAGCTTCCCGCCACACAGCCGGTTTCATCAAAGCTTAGTACATCCCTCTTATTTTCTTGCAGCACCATCTCTGTCTGGCCCCCTGCAGAAGAAAGGTCTGTCTCTCTCTCCTGATAGGCTTCTTTGAATTCATCATAGCTTTCCAGTGCATATTCCAGATCCAGAAGACCATTCCCGTATTTCTCCCTGTCCCCATAGCTGTTCGCACTCTGGTTCAGCAATTCCCGCACAAAATCAGCGGATACACTGGGATCTTTTTCCCATATCCGGGAGGCTGCCGCTGCCACCTGGGGAGCCGCCAGGCTGGTCCCGGAGGAAACTAATTCATCACAAAAAATGCCTGAACTCCGCACCAGTTCACCCGGTGCCACGATTTCCACTTCATTCCCCACAGCGCTGCTCTCTGCTGCAGTCCCATGCTGGTCTACCGAACCCACTGCCATGACCTCGTCAAATGCTGCCGGATATTCCACACCTTTGCCGCCCGTATTCCCCGCCGCTGCAACAATCAGTATTCCGGCTTTCTTGGCATCCTTTACCGCCTTTTCCAGCGCCGCCGAATATGTATCCATCCCAAAACTCATATTGATAATATTGACTTCTTCCTCAATCGCCATATAGATTCCCTCAATGACACGGCTAACAGGTGATATATTATTGTCATCCAATACCCGGATGGAATATATTTCCACATTGGGATTGATCCCTGTGATCCCCTTTTTATTATCTGTGGCGGCGATCAGGCCGGCAACACTGTTCCCATGCCCTGTACCATCCATAAATAATGGCGACAGTTCTTCTTCACCAGGAACAAGACTTATGGTCTTTGAGGGATCCATGTCAATATCATCCGTATAGCTTACACCGGAATCAAGTATTGCTATTTTTATTTTTTTCTTCTTGTCTTTCTTTGCTTTTCCTGCATGTATCATACGGATATTCCATTCTGTCCCACTCTGATTCTTTTTAATCCTTTTTACCTTTTTCTTATGTACATTCTTATCTTTCCATGCGAACCTGCTGCTTGCTTTCACACATATATCTTCTTCTACAAAACTGACTTCCGAAGCATCCGCAAGATCTTCTGCCTCACTCTCTGTCAGTTCCACCGTCGTCATACGCTTTTTCTGCAGGCAGTTCCCACCATTTTCGTTAATTTCCTCCGTTTTCCCAAACTCCTTTTCCACTTCCTTCAGTTCTGAACCGTTCTTTGTACAGACTATGTACTTTCTTTCCTCCTTTAGATTTTTTGCCTGAATAATGTCGGTTCCGTTTATATCCATATAATATAAACAGAAACTCAAGGCTGTTAAAAATGTTACTAGTTTCTTTCTTATCATACTCTTTTCCTCCATTCTTTTACACCTTTCTATATATAATAACGATTGAAAAAGCTAATCTGGGACAAAAAATTTGATTTTTTTTAAAAAAGTTGAATTTTTCTCTCCCATACAAGCTTATATTAGGTCAGTTGAGGAACTAAAAAACACCGGGAAGCCGCATAAACACTATGTTTTACACGCTCCCGGCATTCTTTTTATTCCCTGTTTTTGTGGTGCTTTTTTCTTTGCCCGGATTCTCGAAAACGTGACGATGAATTTTCGCCACGCTTAGCCGAACCCCCTGGATTTTATTGACAAAATCACCATTTAGTACTTGATTAATCCATCGTCATG
>CAJSYQ010000054.1 GCA_910574015.1 Eubacteriaceae bacterium
CTATAAATACAGAACCAAAGGTTCTGGGAACTAAAGGTTCTGGGAGTGATAAAAGAGGTTGCCATGCCTCGCAAATCCGCATAAATACTGAATGTGTGGAGTTTTGCTCATGGCTATAATATTTTGCTGTAAGGAGGGGTGTACAATTATGAAACACTGGTTAGAAGAAAGTATTTTTTATGAGATCTATCCCCAGAGCTTTTGTGACAGCAACGGGGATGGCATTGGGGATTTCCAGGGCATTATCGGAAAGCTTGATTATATTAAGGATCTGGGCTGCAATGCCCTGTGGCTGAATCCCTGTTATCTGTCTCCTTTCGGAGATGCGGGCTATGATGTGCAGGATTATTGTCAGGCGGCGCCGCGCTATGGGACGAATGAGGAATTGACGCAGCTTTTTGATGAGGCGCACAGCCGGGGGATGCATGTGATCCTGGATCTGGTACCGGGACATACATCCACGGAGCATCCGTGGTTCAAGGAATCTTGTAAGGCAGAGCCGAACCAGTACTGGGGAAGATATATATGGAGCGACAATATCTGGGTGGATGTGGCAGGACACGCCGGAATTGCCGGGTCCTTAAGAGGGCTTTATCCCCGTAACGGAAGTGTTGCCGTGAACTTTTTTTCCAATCAGCCGGCGCTGAATTATGGATTTGCCAACGTGACGCAGCCGTGGCAGAGCGCGGTGGATTCCGCCGAGGCACTGGAGACCCGGCAGGCTATGAAGGACGCCATGGCGTTCTGGCTTTCCCGAGGGTGCGATGGATTCCGCGTGGATATGGCGGGTTCGCTTGTGAAGAATGATCCGGACAGTGTGGAGACTATCCGGTTGTGGCAGGATGTGCGGGATTTTCTGGATCAGTCCTTTCCGGATGCGGTGCTGATTTCCGAGTGGGGGGAACCGGATAAATCTCTGATGGGAGGTTTTCATATGGATTTCCTTCTCCATTTTGGACCTTCTCATTATATGGACCTGTTCCGGTGTGAGCATCCTTATTTCAGCCGGGAGGGAAAGGGGGACGCCTCTTCCTTTGTGGAAACCTATATGCGGAATTACCGTCTCACAAATAACAGAGGGATGATCTGTATTCCCTCCGGCAATCATGATATGGAGCGCATACGCAAATATCTTGACTGTGAGGAACTGAAAATGGTATATGCATTCCTGATGTCCATGCCGGGTGTCCCATTTGTGTATTATGGGGATGAGATTGGTATGCGCCACCTATCGTTGTTCTCTGTGGAGGGCGGCTATGACCGCACTGGCGCCAGAACTCCGATGCAGTGGGACGACGGGAAGAATTATGGATTCTCGGATGCCCCGGCAGAGAAACTATATACGGTTCAGGATGGGGCGGAGGATGCTCCTATTGTGTCACGGCAGATGGCAGAACCGGATTCGCTCTGGCATGAGATCCAGAAGCTGGCAGGGATCCGGCGGGAACATCCTTCCCTGTGCGCTTCCGGAGAGATTGAGTTTGTCTATTGTCAGCCGGAGAAGTATCCGCTGGTCTATCTGAGATCAGCAGGCGGCAGTAGGATTCTGGTGGCTCTGAACCCCTCTGGCCAAGAGGTTTCCTGTCCGTGCCCCTATGAACAGAGAGAGGTACTTTATACGCTGGGAAAAGAGGCAGGGATAGAAGACGGGATGCTGCATGTGCCGGGTGAAAGTGCGGCATTTGTGGCAGTGGAGTGATCGGAACAGGGAAGAATTCTCTTATGAGAACATTTGGAGGTTTCTATTGAAAACAAGTGATTTTCATTTTGATCTGCCGAAGGAGCTGATTGCGCAGGATCCGCTGGAGGACCGGAGTTCTTCCCGATTGATGGTACTGCACTGGCGCAGCGGCAGGATCGAACATAAAGTATTTACTGATATAGCAGAATATCTGAACGAGGGCGACTGCCTTGTGAGAAATAATACGAAGGTGATTCCGGCCCGGTTATTTGGCGCAAGAGAGGATACTGGTGCGGCCGTTGAGCTTCTCTTGCTGAAACGCAGGGAAAATGATATCTGGGAGACCTTGGTGAAACCGGGGAAGAAGACCAGGACTGGCGCCGGGCTTGTGTTCGGAGAGGGGCATCTTCACGGTGAGATTCTGGAAGTGCTGGAGGATGGCAACCGTCTGATCCGTTTCCGCTATGAGGGGATTTTTGAAGAAATCCTGGATGAACTGGGACAGATGCCTCTGCCGCCCTATATTACCCACAAACTGGAGGATAAGAACCGCTACCAGACGGTGTATGCCAAGTATGAAGGGTCGGCGGCGGCACCCACGGCGGGACTGCATTTTACAGAGGAGCTTTTTGATAAATTGCAGGATCGGGGAGTAAATGTGGCAAATGTGACGCTGCATGTCGGTCTTGGAACCTTCCGGCCGGTGAAGGTGGAGGATGTGGCGTGCCATCACATGCACTCGGAATATTACCGGATCGAGCCGGAGGAGGCAGCGAAGATCAATGAGACGAGAGCCCGGGGGGGCAGGATCATATGCGTCGGCACCACCAGCTGCCGGACCATTGAATCGGCAGCAGATGATGCGGGAATACTGAGACCAGGAGAGGCAGATACGGAGATTTTTATCTATCCGGGATATCAGTTTAAGGTGATGGATGAACTGATCACAAACTTTCATCTGCCGGAGTCTACCCTGCTTATGCTTGTATCCGCATTGGCAGGGAAGGAACAGGTGATGAGGGCATATGAGGAGGCGGTGCGGGAAAAATATCGTTTCTTTTCCTTCGGGGATGCCATGCTGATCCTGGATGACTAACTCAGCTGAACGGCGCCAGTTTGGATCCGTCGCTGGGCTGGGATAATATGTGTTGCAGTAAGGAAAGGTAAGTTATGGAAAAGGTGCTATTTATCTATAACCCCCATGCGGGCAAAGGGGCGATGAAGAATAAGCTCTCGGATGTGATGGAGATCTTTATGAGGGCGGACTTTGAGGTTACGGTCTATGCCACGATGGAACAGCAGGAGGCCACCCGGATCGTGAGAGAGAAGGGGATGGATTATGACCGGGTGATCTGCTCTGGAGGGGATGGAACGCTTCACGAGGTCACTTACGGTCTGATGGAACTGCCGCCGGAACACCGACCCAAATGCGGTTACATTCCCACAGGGACGGTGAATGATTTTGCCACCGGGATCAAATTGCCTAAGAGGGTTCTAAAGGCCGCCCAGATCGTGGCGGGCAATAACAGCCACGCCTATGATGTGGGGGAGATGAACGGGAATTATTTTACCTATGTCGCTGCCTTTGGCGCTTTTACATCAGTTTCCTATGAGACGCCCCAGGCCACGAAGAACCTTCTTGGAAAGACCGCTTATCTGCTAGAGGGAGTGACGAAGCTCAGCACCATTAAGGCGGTTCATGTCAGAGTGGAGACGGAGGAGGACTGCTGGGAAGAGGACTGTGTACTGGGCATGGTAACCAACGCCAAATCCGTGGGAGGCTTTAACCTCTACCGCAAGAAGAAAATCTATCTGGACGACGGTTATTTTGACGGAATCTTTGTGAGAAAACCGGAAAATCCCATGGAACTGAATCAGGTGATGAGTTTTCTTCTTACTGGGGCTGAAAACTCACAGGTTCATATGATACGGGGCAGCCAGGTGGTGATCGCGGCGGAGGAAGAGATTGCCTATACGTTAGATGGGGAGAACGGCGGAATGCATAAAAAAACCGTGATCACCAATCATAAGCAGGCGATCACGTATTTTCACGGGCTCTCCTAAAGCTGCGGTTTGCCGTATCAATCTCTTTCTGCAATAACATACCGGTTCTGTTCCAGAAGGCGCCTTGCTGCCAGGGCGTCTTTTTCGTTGTATAATTCCAATTTGAGAATACCGTCGGCGTATTCGCGGTTGTGGATGATGCCGATATTTTTTATGCTGATTCCGTGGACGGAAAGGATGGTGGCGATGGTGGCTATGGCCCCCGCCCGGTCGTCAATATTGACAAAAATATCATAGGACCGGGCGATAACGCTGCTTCTCTTCACGGGGATGGAATCGCGGTAATCCCCGGCCTTTTGGAATTCGCTGCCGATATTGGAGCGGTCCCTATCTTTTATCATCTGACGGAACCGGCTCAGCTGCTCTCCAAAATACTGGAGGAACTGGTCAATGCTCTCTCCATTGGCCACACAGATATCCTGCCACATCTCGGGAGAAGATGAGGCAATCCGGGTGATATCTTTGAAGCCGCCGGCGGCGAAGGCCTTCATGTTCTGCTCTTCATTGTCATTACAACGCACCATATTGACCAGAGCCACGGCGATGATGTGTGGTACGTGGCTGATGGCCGCTGTGATCCTGTCATGCTCCTCCGGGGACAGCACAACGCAGTCTGCCCCGGCCGCCGTTACGAGCTCCTGCAATAACTGTATGTCCTCCGGGCGGTTTTCCTCATCCGGAGTCAGAAGATAGTAGGCGTTTTCCAGAAGGATATCAGTAGAATTTTCATAGCCGGTCTTCTCCGAGCCCGCCATGGGGTGGCCGCCGATAAACTGCCGGCCCAGCCCCAGCGCTGAGGCGGCCCGGCATATATTTCCCTTGACGCTCCCTACATCAGTAATGATACAGGTGGGACTGACCAGCGGCTTCAACTGCGAGAGAAATTCGATATTTTTCAACACGGGGGCGCAGAGAAAAATAATGTCACAGGAGGAGAAGCGTTCATCCATGGAATAGAGAAGCTCATCGATCACACCCTCTGCTGCGCCCTGATCCAGCTGGGGATTTTTGCGCCTTGTGTATACTTTTATATAAATGTCCGGGTATTTCTTTTTGACTGCACGGGCAATGGAACCACCGATCAGGCCAAAGCCGATAAATCCAAGTTCTAAATGCTGCATTGTCTGCGTACCTCCGATCTGCTGTTGTAAACAATAACTGGAATGGATACGGACAGTATAACATATTTTGCACCGGATTGAAAAGAGAAGATAGAATATGATATGATTATGACTGCGCAAGAATTGCGTAAACATTCGATTTACTAATATTGATTTTTTCGCTAAAACGTATATAATAATTATCATAGTTGCTATTTAAATAGGAGTGCAGTAATGGATTTTATATCAGTGAAAGAAGCGGCAATCAAATTCGGCATTTCGGAAAGAAGAGTACAGAAGCTTTGCGAAGCTCACAGGATAGAAGGGGCTGAAATGGTGAGTGGTGTGTGGCTAATACCTACAAAAGCAAGGAAACCACAAGAAGATGAAAGAACTGTTTTCGTAGATAGCAAAGATTATTTGTCACTAAAAGAAGTATGTGATGAGTTGTCTATTTCTATTGCAACAGGAAGAAACTGGGTTAAATTGGGCAAAATTGTACCAGAATTTATAAGTAATAAAACAGTCTTTTTTTCTTCAAGTTATATTGAACAATATAAAATAGAAATTCAAAACGGGGCTAAAACTGTACTAAAAAGCAGACGAAATAAAAAATTTATAACCGGTAATTCTTTATACAGTTCCTATGTTTCTGAAAATTGTGAAAGTATCAAAGATGTACAGATTTTGCTAAATTTATTAAATCAATCAACAGTTGTAGTAAATGAAGAAGTGATCCAGATATTAGTGGCAGATTGTGCGATAAAACTTTTTATGGATAAATGTAATATGAAGGCTGCTAAACCGGAATGTGTCTTAACTGAATTTTTAGATGGAAGAGTAAGCTTTGGAGTATATAATCAGTTGATTTTTGACCTTTTAGAGAACAAAGAATTAGTTGATGAATTAAGACGTAACGAAATGCAATTCTTCGCTAATAATTTTAAATTTGAAAGAGGGGAGGATATTCTGGGATTATTGTATATCTCATGTAAAAACATTGGACACAGAAAGGCAACTGGTTCCTACTATACACCAACTAAAGTAGTAAAACAATTGATTACTAAGGTAGTAGAAAAGAATAAGGATGGTAAAAAGATATTAGATCCTTGTTGTGGAACAGGAAATTTTTTGCTGCAATTACCAGCCAGGTTTGAGATGAATCAAATATATGGCAACGATATTGATTTAATAAGTATTAAAATAGCAAGAATAAATATGGCATTAAAATTTGACAATGTGGACCTGGGGATATTGTATGCTAATTTCACAAATTCAAATTATTTGTCAGAATTTGATGGAACGGGATATGATTTGATTGTTGGCAATCCGCCATGGGGGTTTGCTTTTACAGATAAAGAGAAAATCTATCTAAGAAATGCATTCACCACAGCAAGAGGCAATAGCATTGAATCGTATGACTTGTTTCTAGAGAAAGCGTTAACTGGATTGAAGAAAAATGGAGTACTATCTTTTGTGTTACCAGAAGCTATTCTCAATGTAAAGGCTCATTTACCTATAAGAAAAATGATTGTGGCGAGCAGTTCAATTCAATTTGTAGAATTTATGGGAAATGTATTTAATCAGGTGAATTGTCCATGCATTATTTTTCAGCTTAAGCATACCGATGAAAAGATAACAACAAAAGGAATGGAGATATTTTTTGGAACAAATAGACTTCACCTGCGCAAAAAATGGAATATTTCGCCGGACTGCTTTAGCCTTAAGATGTCTGATGAAGAGCATAAAGTTTTGCAGAAAATAAGTGGTATTTCTAATATGGTTACATTACAGGATAAGTCAGTTTTTGCTTTAGGAATAGTTACGGGGAACAATAAAAAATTTATTTCTAAAAATAAAAGCGAAGAAGTCGAAGTGATTTTGAAGGGATCAGATATATTTAAATACAAAGTTAAAGAAACAGATAACTATATAAAGTATCAGCCAAAGAAATTTCAACAGTGTGCTGCAGAAGAGTGCTATCGAGCACCAAAGAAACTGCTGTATCGTTTTATTTGTAATCAGTTGGTGTTTGCTTGTGACGATAAACAAATGCTTTCTTTAAATAGTTGTAATATAGTTATACCTAACATCAAGGGTATTAATATAAAATATATACTTGCTGTTTTGAATTCTCGTATTGCACAATTTTTTTTCGAGAAAAAGTTTAATTCAGTAAAAGTATTGAGAGCACATATTGAACAAATTCCTATTCCTAAAATATCTGTTTCGGAACAAAATGAAGTTATAAGCCTTGTGGAGGAAATAGAAAATGAAATCAATGCAGCTGAAAGGATTGTAAAGTATGAAAATATAGATGAAAAGATTAGAGTATTATATGGATTAAATGATTTGGAGTATCTTATTATTAAAAAGACTGTAGATGAAAATAATAATTTTTTATCTTAAATAAAACGATTATTTTTTTCCTTTCAAAAGAACTGCGTTTAAAATGCATTTTACTGGAACTTTGAAAGTTTCCAGTTCCTCCTCTGTCATAAAAACCTGTCCTTCGAATACAGACGTATTAGCAATACCTGTGTTTTGATTGCGGTGTTGTGGACCAAGTTTACCTGTTGTTAGTAACTCGTTACTGGAAAGCACCCAATATATAAGTTCATCACGGCATACACCAATCCAGATAAAAACATCACAACAGGAGGGTTTTAACTGCTGAAAATGGTATTTAAAAAATGCAGCAGATGCATCCTTGTGAAGGAAGGCTTTGCTTGCCAGGCTTCCTTTAGATTTTGTGCTATTTGCCCGGCATGCTTTAACTTCAACTCTTACTCCATCAAGCCACAAATCAAATTCACCATCAAAATCAGGATAAAGAGTGGACATATTTGCTTTTGTAGCTTTTAGGAATTGAGGAAATAAAGTGCGGATGTGTGTTTCGCCCCAAGTCTCACCAAAAGTGCGAGGGGCTATTTCGAAAAGTTCCAGATATTTGTTTCGTTTGCTGTATTCGCTAATTAGTTCATTATATTTCTCATATGAAATTATTCTATTGGCTAATAGATATGCAAGTGCCCGGCCTTCCGGGCTGAAAGGGAAAATAGAATCTTCCTGATATAGAGATTCTATTATATTCGGATTCTGCTTTGTCTGTTTGAAATAATAATCAATTTGTTCTTGTAATTCTTTCATATCTGCCTTCTCTCCAGTACAAATTGCTGTTGTGTATATGTAGGATAATATTATATCATGTCAAGTTCAAAAAGGGAACATAAAATTTTGTTAATCTATATTTAAAATCTTACACGAGATTTTTCAAGGTAAATGCAACACTCTGTTGCAGTAACTCTGAAAAATGCCTGTGTTGCATTTACTCTGACAGATATTTCTGGTAAAACATACACTGTCCCTCATTTCTTATTCT
>CAJSYQ010000055.1 GCA_910574015.1 Eubacteriaceae bacterium
AAGCCTCCGCATATTAAGACGTTCTTTCAGATTACCAAAGGCTTTCTCTACAACGTCTTTCATCCTGTACAGATGTAAGGCTGTAAAGGCATCCATTTTTTCATTGGTAATCAAAACAAAGTAGCCAAAGTAACGACGCGCCTCTTTGATGGCATCTTCTTTATAGCAAACCTGACGTCCCCTCTTGGGGGTTGTCTTCACTTCAAAGAACTGATCATAGGCCTTTTTATGACTTTCAACATATTTGCCTTCTAACAGTTCTTTGCAAAGGCTGGCAATCCGTTTGTCGAATGCCTGCTCATCGTCAGCACCATTTTCAATGCTGTAATAGTAATGGATGTACATCCGGCGTTTCTCCTTAATGACATCACCTTTATACGGACGCTCCTGGGTATACTCCCACTGGGCGCTGACCGTATATCCATAGGTGTTGATGCTTTCATCAAAATTTACAAACATCCGGATATCGTCATATACCTCATCAAGTTGCTTCCTGATGAACTTTAATGACAGCTTTGTTCCTACAAGAAACTTGATGTGGTCTCTGTATAAACCATTAATGTTATCTTCAGAATAGAAACCTCTGTCCATAACAAACTTGGTTTTGCCAAACCCAAGGATAGCCAGATCTTCCAGTAAATGTTTTACCGTTTTTGAATCTGGTATATTTCCTGCAAGCTTACGGTAATAAAATGGTAAGCCAGATTCTTCGCCAAACACCAGCAGGAGGTTCAACTGCGGAAGTTGATCATCTTCCTTGTTTTTACCATACTGGATCTGAGCAAGCGTTTCAGAGTAACTGGAAATGCTGGTACTGTCATAAGCCCAGTATTCATCCTCAACACGGCGTCTGCCCTGGAGCCGGAAGAACTTATTTACCTGATTATCTGTTATTGAAGCAAATAATTCACTGCTTCTGGGTGAAGTTATACCTTCACCATAAGGATGCTTATGGGTCAGATGCCATTTTTCAAAACGGTACAAAGGATTATTGTCCTCAAGTATCAGATAAAAGGCCACAGATAAAAGCTGTTTGTATGTTTCGGGAAAACACTGTCTGAGATCTGCTGCGAGTCCGAGCTCATTAGCAAACTCATTCAAAAGATATGTTGCTCCATAATACAGATGTCTGGTTTCGATAAAAGGTTTTGGTCCTGTTTTTGCAGGCTTTCCACTTGTTGGTTTAGAACCTTTTTTCGCTCTGCCTCTTGTTGGAACAATGTCACCAGTCTCAGGGTCAATTTTTCCTACACATATGCGTTTTGAACGGGACTGCTGCTTTTCTTTGTCCCAGTAATAAGTTGTGTCATAAGCATATGTAATGCCTGTGCGTTTATCAGTTTGAGTAACTATCGACATATAATCACCTCGTCATGTTTATATCTCTATTATAAAACATGACGATGGATTAATCAAGTACTAAATGGTGATTTTGTCAATAAAATCCAGGGGGTTCGGCTAAGCGTGGCGAAAATTCATCGTCACGTTTTCGAGAATCCGGGATATATGTCGGAATAATGACTACTATAGGGAGCAGAAATATTATTGGCTCATTTTGGGTAAACGCAAAAGTTAAAATTGCGGCTGTAACTGTGTATAGAATACTCCTATATTGTTTTGTGTATCCAATCGAATCTAAAATTTCCTGTTTTAAATATCCATACTCCTGTGCTTTCCGATCCATCTAAACCTCCCCCCTTCTGTTTATCATATTTGACAAAATAAACAAAGGACTCAAGGCTCAAATCAATGAGCCAAGAGTCCTCTATAACACTGTTTTATACACTCTGCAACAATTCTTCCTGCAATTCCTTTACATCATCGGATGTCAATGATGGGAAAAACTGCATTACCTCATCTACTGACATCCTACCTGCCTTTATCATTTGAATCGCTGTTCTTTTATCTGCTTTCTTTTCTGCTTCATACCTCTCACTTTCAATATACTCCAGCAGGATTTCTTTTTCATCATACATTGCTAACATAATATTCTCAACCTCCTTTTCCCGCTCCTCCAGATATTCCTTCAATACATTCTTATCTTTACAGATGCGAATGGTCTCTGTCACTGCCTTACGGGTCCTTCCATGCAGCTTCCGCTGCTCATCATAAACTTTTGTGAATGTCACATACTGGCTGATAATATCGTCCTTATCACTTCCATAAAGAACCTTTATCTTTGCATCCAGAAAAATATTCTGCCCATCAAAAAATTCTTCTGCCAGACTGATATACTCCGGACGTTCTTTTCTGTCTCCGGTATAAATCACATACATCTCCGGCTTTGGCAACCTTATCTTTTTGCTCTTATATACATTCTGTTTTGTCTTTTTTATATAATCCTGATAAGTTACCATCAGATAGATCAGGATACGGACAGCTATGTTTTCCGTCCATGTCGCCTGTGCCTCTGTCAGAATGAGTAATTTCTCGCCAACCATAAAACCTACATCATTATAGACATCGTTTGTCATGATGTTATGGATTGTGATATCCGACAGCTGCTCTTCTGTTGTATCCTGATCTTCCGGATGAAGTGTCCGGTATAACTGAATCAGGTATTTCTTATCTTGAAACAGGTCTGTAAACACACTATCCTTGATGGTATGTTTTGCAACCTCCTCATCCTTTATTCTGTTTTCTACTGCATTTACTTCTTTTTCTTTTTTCATTTTGTCACCTCATAACCAGAGGTAAGAACTTTTCACAGTTCCGTCCTCTCTTTTAATTATACAAAAGGTTTTCAGATACTTCAAGCACTATTTCCCTTACAAATAGTGTAAAAGACTTGAAGATTCACTTTGCATAAAAAACCTCATGCAAAGCGAATCCCCGTCAAGTCTAGGAAAACGACACCGCCCAGAACGGACGGCACCTGTCCCTGTTTTATGCAGCACTCCGTTTCAGTTGCCACATCCCACGTCCGGCATGTTCAAACTGTTTCGGATTGCACTGTAATGTCTGGCGTATTTTTTCTCTCCACCACTGATTTTCTTTCGCTTTCTTATGTGACTCAATCTGTTCATACAGATAGGAAAGCGGTACTGCCTCCTTACAAGGCTCCATGACGGCTGCTACTACACCCCGCCATGTTGCCTCCGGCAAATCCCTCATGTCACATTCCTTCTTCTCTGTAACCAGTATTGGCACAATAAGACCGACATCTTTCCACACAATCATCACATACTCATGCAGGATGGGAATAAACCTTCCGCTGTATGTTGTATTGTCAGAAAAGCAATTATGCTGCATCTTGATAATGATATTCTCCAGCGTCCCCGGTTTAGCAATCTCCGAAAGCATACTATACAGATGCCCTTTTTTCTTGATGTCACCCATCAGGACTGCCATGCGTCCTCCCCGTTCCAGTGCGGAATACTGCTTCAGCATCGCATAATTCATTTCTTTCACAAACTGGTTCCAGTCCGAAATCCGGGACAGGTCATACTTTCTGGGATCATACCCATACTGTTCTTCCACGGCTTTTGCCGTTTACATATTATCTGAGTAGGTTACCATGTCCCAGTAAGGTGGATGCCAAAAAATAAATTCTGGTCGCTCTGGTATCTCACAGTTCATCAGGTCAAACCCACTAGGTAGATCATACAGACTGCTCTGAATACCCATTTTGTCTGCCGCTGCTTTTGTTGTCCCACTGCCACACATATAGTCGCATATCATCTCCGATTGGAAGAATCCAATCAAATCTTCTACCAGTCTGGGGGAACAATTCCCACGATAGCGGTTACTGCCTCCCTCTCCACGTTCCGGATAAGAAACAATGCTGGTCAATGGTCTTATATTTCTTCTCCTGTCTGCCATAGCCCTGCCTCCTTTATCATCCACCATTTTCCACAGAACAGTAGTCCACTTCAAACACTTCATCCGTCAATATGGAAATGTACTTTGCCAGAATCCGGCGCAGTGTTTCCTCTGTCAGATTCCGTTCTTTCTCTAAAATATCCCATGGATAGGATGGTTCATAGACCAGATAGGTTTCTGAATTATCATCACAGGCTGTAAACCGAATATTCTCCGCCTCCAGTATTACATTCTGGAGAATCGTTGCCAGTCCCAGACGATACTCTTGGTCAAATTCCAGAATGTCATCCACGTCTGGTTTTGCGATACCCTGATCCTTCAGCCAGTTCTGCACCGATTTATGATACTCCGGCGCCAGTTTCAGTAAGTTTTTCATACGCTTCATGGAACCGCATTCCATCTCTGTCAGGCAGACTCCATAGCCGTATGTATGCCAGCTTGTATAACTCACCTTGCACCTCCTGTCCCCTCCGTGATTTCCCTGATAAATGCAGGACCCATCACAAGGTCTTTTCTCTCTATGCAAATATGATAATGGTTCTTCTGATAATCTTCTTTTTCATAGCACTCATAACTGTCTTTCTCAGATACTGTCGCATACCTGTCATCCAACTGCCACTGAAATAGTGTGTTGCCAGCAAATTCCTCTGCCAGATATTCCGTAAGTTTTCTTTTTGCATCCAGATAATCCGTACAGATTTCTTCCAGATGCCCATGCTCACCATGATAGGACCAGTCTATGGCCACGGTCCAGACCGTTTTCTTTTTTCTACCTGCCCAGGGTTCTAACACCTCTATCATTTCCGGTGCCATAATGACCTCATCCAGACTGATATCCTCTATTGTTTTTGGCTCCCGGTACAGACTGGAAAACCGTTTCTCCAGCTCTTTTACATCCGCTGACAGAACCGGGACATCAAAACTGCAATAGATATCCGGTGTCTCGTTTTCCGTCTCTTTATCCTCATCTGTCCGTATTTCCGTAATCACTCCGAAAAGCCCTTCCCAGTCACTCTGTCCATTGGCATAAATCCTCTGCCCGATGGCAAATGTCATGCCTTCGTATTGATAACCGGCTCCTGTGTCATAACCGTTCCCTCCTTTATATATAGCAGTCTACGCTGACTAACACAATTTCATCATCCAGCCCATCAATAAACTGCTCTAGTCCATCTTCCCAGTCCTCATTATCCTCGAACCTACTGTTTTCACCATCCGGGACAAAGCGCTCTACCATAGTCCAAACACCTTCTTCTAAAAACGCATAGATATTAACCGGATATTTCTTTCTTTTGAGTTTTATATATCCGTCCAGATACTGATTTTCCGTCTCACCTTTATAGTAAACCAATTCCCCAAATATCCAGATACCATCCTCTGTGATTCTGCCATGCATTTCCTCTGGCAAAGTTCCGGTTTCAAACGCCTGAACCAGTCTGTCATAACGCTGTTTCGCCTGCTCCAGTTCTCAATCATACATAGTCTGCCATGCAATATCTTTTTTCCGGGCTGCACAGGTCCAGTGGTATCCATCCGGGGCCTTAGTTTCTTTATCTGCACACGTCCAGCTCCGATCTACAATGCCGTATTCCCCACAGTCATCTTTTACCAGAAACATATCCGGCCAGCGTCCACCAATAGAATACCAGTCATAAAAAGCATCCGGATTGTAATAATACCCAAAGGCTTTCTGCTCCTCGTAATAAGAGGTCACATACCTTTCCTCCACAAATTCCTCGAAGGTCTGGTATACCTTATAATACGGAACATTTTCCATGACCTGCATCCTCTTGCACCTCTTTGTGCGTTTCCTATAATGTAGCGGTCCCCAGTCCCTCTCATACAGCCTGCCATCCACAATCTCATATTTATGATAGACAGCATACTGATGCTCTGTAAGAACCGTTCCATTGGGGAAACGGACCAGATTCACGGTCTCCTTTTCATACGCTTCCCGGTATTCCTCCGTCTTATCTTCAAACTCCAGATAAGCCGGATTATCCGTGTCAGAATAAAACGGCTCCATAATGACTGCCACTTCATCTGCCATCCGGCTGGAAAAAGCAGTGCTCCGCATCTTCACCTCAGACTGGTATATGCCTAACATGATGTGGTGTTCTCTTTTGCTCTTCGATTTCCTGAATTAATTTTCTGGTCCCTATTACCCTGACCATATCTTCCTCACATGGTTCTATCTCCACAGTTACTAATGTCGCATAATGCATACGCTCGTCCTCCTTTTTGAAAAAGGACAGGTCATATACTCAGAAAATATGGGTGGCAAAAACATCAGCCTGCTCTGTACCATAAAAATCTTCTGAACATACTGCTGTCCCCGTCTTATAATTTGTTATCGTGAATCAATTACTTTTTTATTTTCCTGTCATCCGTTATATACGGATACGCCTTCGGACTACCCAAAGCTGCTTTTTGTATTGCTGAAACAATCTGCTCCAAATACTTTTCAGATATATGCTGCCTCCTTGCCACATCCTTTAGACGAACCGGCTGTCCCCTGCTATAAGTCGCCAATCCAGCATAAACTTCAGTGCATTTTTTCCTCTCGTTGATATTTTCATACAGCTAAAACCTCCTGCTATTTTAGTTAATTATTATTTCATCCATGATCATTTATTTTCTTGTCATCTCCAACATACGATCTAACGGTTTCATCGCTGCTATTCGCAAATCTTCAATAATGTCGATGTCTCCTTTCAGATTTTTCAGTTTTTTAGGCGTTTGCGAAACGCCAGAACCCGCATAAATACGGGATTCTTTTTGTCACAAAATAAAACAACTCCTCACTGGTCTGTGGTATAATTGAAATGTCCAGTAACAATTATCTATATCCACCAGTAAAGGAGTCGTATCTATATGATAACACATAAACAGCTCTCTTTGGCAGATATTTTTACCGATTGCCAAAATAAATTTGATCATGATAAATATCAGTTCCTTGAACTTCTCGAAAATACCATTAACTTAGATGAAATTGTCCCGG
>CAJSYQ010000056.1 GCA_910574015.1 Eubacteriaceae bacterium
CATGACGATGGATTAATCAAGTACTAAATGGTGATTTTGTCAATAAAATCCAGGGGGTTCGGCTAAGCGTGGCGAAAATTCATCGTCACGTTTTCGAGAATCCGGGGTACAAACAGGAGCATCCAGGCGGAAGGTTCTTTTGGCGAGTTGAAACAGGACATGCAGTTCCGAAGATATTTGAGCCGGGGCAGACCAAATGTTCTTGCTGAAAGTGTTTTGCTTGCAATGGCAAGAAATGTGAACAAGCTTCATAATAAGATACAAAAAGGGAGAACAGGAAGAAATTTATTTCCTATAAAAAGTGCATAAATTTCGAAAAGTCAAAAAGTTTTTTCAGGCTTGTTTAATAGGTCGATTGTCCCCGCCTCATAGCGCACGATTGTGGAAGTGGCTACTCCGGCTGTGTGAAGAAATGCATGGAGACGATAATTGTGAGTTGGACACAATTTTGCAGGAATCTAAAAATTGTCATCTTTATGAAAAAATGGGGTATCGCCAAACAGGTAAACTTTTACCTGTCCGCTTTTCCTTAATTTTTAAAAGCATTTCAATCAGTTTACCCATTCCCGTATATTTTGTGTTATAATGTTTTATGTGAGTTTGTTTCCCTCATTTTTACCCTTATCAGTATTTGTAATCATGAGGGAAACGATATAATTTGATGTAATGAATAAAATAAAGTTGATTTACTTATCTCAGATTTGACGGGAAAATTATTAGATGTTGGAAACAGACTCCAAACATATTTTTGTGCTAGATTTTTTAGAAAAGAAGAACCGGAGGAAGGAATATGGACGGAAGAATTATTGGATTTATAGTGTGGGCGTTATTCGGTTGTTTTATGATTGGTCTTGGAATTAGTGCGTTTTTCTCAAAAAAAGCAGTTGGTTTTTGGGCAAATATTAAGACTTTTCCAGTGAATGACATAAGGGGATACAATCGTGCAACTGGTAAACTTTTTGCTGCTTATGGATTCATATTTATTGTATTAGGAGTGCCGTTACTCAGCGGCCCAAATACGCCATATATCTTATTATCTGTTTTAGGAGTAATGATAGAAACAATAGCAATTATGGCAATTTACAGTTTATGTATTACAAAAAAATACAAAGAGAAATAGAAGAGGTTCTTATCCCCGCTCAGATCCATCACACTGGCAGGATAAAGCCAGCCTTTATCGGTGGGGATATAGGTGATATCACTGAGTATTTTCTGTCCTGGTCATTTTCATTATGCAAATTTTGCCAGTAGCTCTTTTTAGCCTCTAATATTTTTGTGTTATAAGGAGAAATTATGATGGCAGGCTGCACAAATAAGTTGAAAATCAAGTTATGGGTTTATGCAGTATATATTTTATCGTTTATATGCTATGTACCTGCATTGTTAGAACAGAACGGAATTATCATTCCCTACATAGTATTGTACTTAAAATACTTATATGTGTGTATTCCCGCCATAGTTACTATTTTTCTGCTGATTTCTGAGCAAAATGTCAAGGTGTACTTTTCCCAAATGCTTTCAGGGAAAATAACAGTCAAATATATTTTAATATGGGCTATATGTCTGGGTGTGGGAGTACTGAGTTCTTATTGTTATTCGTTTATAGTAGGAGCCGATGTATTCAAAAATATATATTTGACAGTAACATCACTATTAACAAGTTGTATATACCTGCTAATAACAGCGATTATTGAAGAAATAGCATGGCGAGGATTTCTGCTTGAAAGACTTTCTTTTCAGAAAAGAATCAGTAGTGTTATCTTTGTTGGTGTTGTTTGGGCAGTGTGGCATATGCCTATGTGGATAATTAGAAATTCATTGGGCATTGAACAAATTGTTTGCCTTTGTATATGGACACTACTTGTTTCTGCTGTTTTGGGAATAACCTATTATCAATGCAGAAATATACTGCTTATTGCCATTCTGCACGCAACCTTTAATATCTGCTATTTAGCGCCAATGCAATATAATATTGTTGTATTAGCGATCGTATTCTCTGTTGGCACTTTATTTTATAAAAAATTAGAGAAAAAAAGTTTGATATAATAGCTTTCGGCGAACTACTGATTGATTTTACGGAATCGGGGGTAAGTAAGAATGGAATGAAACTGTTTGAGCAGAATCCTGGCGGAGCACCCGCGAATCTGCTCACTGCAGTCAGCCATATGGGATTATAAGACAGCCATGATTGGCAAAATCGGTTCAGATATGCATGGCAGTTTTTTGAAGAAGACTTTGGAACAGGAAGGGATTTGCACAGATTATATTGTGGAGGATGGTACTGTTTTTACGACACTTGCGTTTGTTGCAATCAATGAAAATGGGGAGCGCCGGTTTTCTTTTGCAAGGAAACCGGGCGCTGATACCTGCCTGTCAGCATCGGAATTGAACTGTCAGGTGATACGGGACTGTAAAATATTTCACTTTGGTTCCCTGTCTTTGACGGATGAACCGGCAAGAACCGCTACAATTGAAGCTGTTAAAACCGCAAAGGCCGCGGGCGCACTGATATCCTTTGACCCGAATTACCGGGCATCGCTATGGAAAACGGAAAGGGATGCGCTAGAGGCGATACGAAGTGTTATTTCCTATGCAGATATGCTGAAAATATCAGACGAGGAAAGTGTTTTGATTACAGGCAGAACGGACTATCAGCAGGCAGCTGATGAATTATTAAGACGGGGTCCGAAGCTGGCGGCTATTACATTAGGCAGTCAGGACGTTTATTTGTCTAACCATGAAAAACAGATCTGCAATTCACAAGAAATGATAATACAGCGAGGACTAGATGTTGTAGAATGGATTTATCAACTGGAAGGAAGGTAAAAAAGTGAATAATCTACAACTGATAGAAAAGGTATTATATTACATTGATGAGCATATAGGTGAGGAGCTGACCTATGAACGTTTGGCGGAGGAGTTCGGTTACTCATCCTTTCATTTCCACAAGATTTTTTCATCAGTAACAGAATTAAGCATAACAGAGTATATTCGAAAGCGCCGTCTTACCATGGCACATAAAATATTATGTGAGACAACAGAGAGCGTTACAGATATATGTTACAGAGTTGGTTTTAATAGTATTCAGACCTTTAATCGAGTGTTTAAGGATACTTTCGGAATGCAGCCGCTTGTGGCAAGGGAAGTCCAAGCAAGGATTACAAATCGTAGTGTAGAAGAAATTGTTACGGGATACTTAAAACGTGTTGCGGTAGAGGGTGTATTTTCTATAGAACCACGTTTTGAAGAACGGGAAGAATTTGTAATAGCCGGATATAGAAAACATACCAGAGATGGATTTAATGTCATAGGTGAGTCCTGGTTCGAGCTAAAGAGCAATTTAGACGCCTTTGAAAGAAAAAATAAACATACTATGTATGGCTTTGAAGATTATTCGGAAGAATTCTGTTCTGAACCATTGTCATTTTATTATATGGCAGGGGTAGAAGTGGGAAAGGATACACCCCTTCCGGAGGGGATGCACCGCAAAGTGGTGCAAAAGGCAAGGTATGCTGTATTTACGGTGAATGGCAATAATGCTAACGGGGAAATTGGTGAGGCATTCAGGTACATTTATTTAGTGTGGCTGCCAAACTCGGAATACTGTATTGATGAAAATGCGTTATTTGATTTTGAATACTATGATGAGCGCTGGGATTGCCAGTTTGGAGCAGCACAGATGGATATTTATGTCCCGGTTAAAAGAATGGAGAATTAGTTATGGCATTTTGTGATTTATTTAAAGAGTTCATCCCGATTCGGGTGGATGAGGATATTTATCTTCGACAGCATGAACCGGAAAAGGACGCCAGACCGTTTTGGGAAATATATTATGATGAAGAGAATTTTACATATTTCGGGGGCTACAAAAGACCTCACGATTGGAATGAAGAGAGAGAAATCCGGTTTGAAGAGAGCCGTGTAAGGGGATTTAAAGGTAAGCGGGAATATCCTTGGGTTGTGACATATCAGGGGGAAGTGATTGGTCAGATACAGTTGTTTAATTTTTTTAATCATAACACTTGTGCAGAGGTTGGATATTTCATCAAGAAAACTTATTGGAACCATGGAATCAACACAAAGGTATTAAAGGCAGTGTGCAGATTTGGGATAGAAACTATGGGCTTGGAAAGAATGGAAGCATTTGCCCATGTGGATAATATCGGTTCTAACAGAACATTGCAAAAAGCAGGCTTTGTCAAGGAAGGAACGCTGCGAAAAAGATTTGAAGTAAAAGGGGAATTGTATGACTGTAATGTGTATTCATTTGTGAAGGATAATTTGGGCAGTGCAGTCTATTGATCACGCACTGCAGCGCATTCAAGATGGCCAGCAGAAGAACTGTCCCTAATCAATAATTTCAGTTTCATCAAAAAAAATCTGTTCTTGTTCCAATAGTTTATAGGTTTTATAAGTATTTATCCCATATATGCTGACACCGATCAAGGCAGTCACCAGTAGAGCAATTATGCCTCTTCTGATCCATTTGGTCATCTGGATTCTCTTAATAAGATAGGAAGTGTCAACACTGGTTAAATAGGTACTGGCAACCTCGCTGGGATGCCCGAATCCATCATAGATTTCTTCGATGGTGGTTGTCTTTTCCTCTATGCAGTAGTCATCCACGTTTTCTGCAAGCTTTGCAAGATAGGTTCGTTCTGGTTTTCCCATAATAGGAAAGAATGCTTTTACGTCGGCTAGGTATTGTTTACACAATTTCGTCACTTGCGTCACCTCCCAATGAATCTAGAACTTTCTTTACTCCCTCAGTTATTTTAGAGTAATCCGTAGAAATTTTCTGTAGATGTTCCTTTTCCCGGGGTTCAAGGTGGTAATATACCCGTGTCCTTTTCCTGCCAACAAGTTTGGAATATTCACTAATCATATTTTCCTCTTCCAATTTATAGGTGGCTGTATAAATAGTATTCAGAGAAATAGATAATAAACCATCTGAAGCGTTGGAGATTTTTTTGCAATTTCATATACATAACTGTCCTGCTGATTCAATATCGCAAGAACCAATAATTCAGTTATGCCAGATATCTTACTGTTATCCAGTAAGAGGGGAAAGCGTTATACAACAGGAATTAAAATATTACTGGGAATATTGTGCGGCGCGGTTTTCTCTCTTCTGTTTCAGATGGTTCACTTTTTTTATTTGAATGCTGCTGTCGGGCTGGCCCATGGTGACTATCCGCTGAAGTCTTTGGAAATGTTTGAGGGGACACAGTATACTATTTCGCTTAGGAGTGCTGTGGTACTGGTTGTTTCCATGAGAGTGTTAGGTGAATGCTGCTGGCGGCGGTGGCTATGCTGGCGGCTGTTTTACTGAAGAAAAAGAGCTTAAGCATGATTGTGGGATTTGTGTTGGTCCTTATGCCGGAATTATTATTTTCCCGAGGGTCGGCTGGATATTATCTGCCGCTGCCCTTGGGGCTTTGCCGGGCATGTGGATATTTGAGGCCGGATTATGCTTTATGTTCTTTACAAAATCTTATCCAAGGTTTCTTGCCTTGAGGAAACGAGTGTGTTGTTTCATTATGATCGTAATGCTTGCCTATACTTTTAGTGGCTGCGGATCATCCCATGGCGGACAGGAAGATTTCAATATTGAGATAGAAGACAATCAGTACATTTACCGGTTCGGGGAAGGAACCATAGAAATTGATGATGAGAATAATACGATTATCTATACGGATGGACAGGGAAAAGAAATTCATCTGCTTCGGAATGTGTTTCCGCTCGATCTAACGGTACATAATATTTTTGTGAATGGCGAGGATTGTTATTATTTATTGGAGAACGACAATGACAGCGGGATATGTGTGAGGAAAATCAACATGAAGGATTTCTCGGATGTTCTGATTTTTAGTTCGATAGAAGAGAATATAGAGGATTTTTATGGACTGAAGACCGAAGAGAGGGGTGCAGAGGAGATTTTTCAGGACATGGAAGAAACGAAATGGTTTTTTGTCAGTGATCGATATATATACTTGAAGAAGAAATATGATATCAGGCAGATTAACCGGAACAGTGGGTTACAGAAGATTGTGGCAGAACAAGTATCCGATGGAAAAGTGATATATAATAATGGAAAGATCATTTATATGGATGCAAATGGCAGACAGGCAGTATATGAAGAATAAATCTCGCAAAACTAGCAGGGCTTTGTTGACTATTCATACTATAAAATACGTTTTCATTCCCTGGATTATAGTGGTAAATGGAGTTAAGAAGTGGTATAATAAAATAAGTTTACAGCGGCGATTTCTGATATCCGGTTATCTTTGGCTAGACGTTCGGTTTTGGCAACCGTAAATACCTAATTTAAAAAATACAAGGAGAAAAACACATGGAATATATATTTGAAACAGAGCATTTGAGGATTAGAAAGTTTGAGATAGAAGATGCCAAAGGCTTATATGAAAATCATTTGGAAGAAGAAGTGAAAAGCCTGCTAATAAAAAGTCAAGTGTTTTTTTGAAAAAATAGAAAGAAATTTTGTTTTGACTTTTGGGTATAACTTTTAAACCGCCCAGTAGCCGGTTTTTAAAAATCTGTATT
>CAJSYQ010000057.1 GCA_910574015.1 Eubacteriaceae bacterium
GTTGGCAATTCGTGAGAATGTAAAAATGGTATCTACACGGGTTGGCATTTTCCATGCATCAAGATGTTGCAGCATCATGATTGCATAGAGGCGGCAGTACCACATCTTAGAGGAGCGGTGTCTGCCGCTTTCTAGTTTCTAATCTATTTTTTCACGTTTATTTGACCGTTCGACAGAGGTTCGTTTGCTGTATTCCAGTTTCCATTCCTTACTGTCCCTTGGCGGTATGTTAAAAATCCTGGGGTTGTCCTTTTGCTGGATATGTACGGTTCTGCCGTATTTTGAATCGGAGCAGGGATGTTCACAGAAACATCCTTTTTTCCTGTTGGCAAGGGGACACCGGTATTTTTCACGGTGCTTTGCTTTTTCCACACCATCGTGATGCATATGTAAGCCCAGTTTGCAGACAGGGACACCATCTTCCCCTATGGTAAAGTCATCTTTGTATTTGAAGTGTCCCGTATGACCGGGGTTGAGGTCGATGTAAGGAGTAATGCTGCTTGTTTTGCAGTATTCATAGAGCGGGTAGGCATCATGGGCAGAATCCAGCAGAAGTTTTTCGATATGAAACCCGGGAAGATAGGATTTCATGGAGAAAAAAGTATGCAGGAAGGACAGCATATCATGCCTGGAAGCACGCTCAAGCATTGGAAAAATGGGAAGGTCGCTTTTAGAATCGGCAGCAACAAACATGTAGAGATGGTAGCCGAAAAAATATTTATTTCTGGAAGAATCCCATCCCCAGTTGCAGTCAGGCTGTGAAAACTTTCGTTTGCATCCACAGTCAGAACCTTTTGGACAGCCGCAAATCCTTTTGGAACGTTCCAGTCTTGCCGTTTCAAGAGGGGTTCCGTCACCGGCAAGTGAAAGGTGGCGAGGATTTATCTGTCCCCTGCGGACGGATCCATCAAGGAACTGAGCTTTATATAGCCGGAAGATAAGGTAAAACGGATTATTGTTTGGAAGGTGGATGCGCTGCAAAAGAGGAAGGAGTTTAGCTGCAGCACTGTCGGTGTCGCAGGGAGTTTTATCACCACGCTTTTTACCTTTTTCCGGTTTTGCTTTTTTATGCTTGACCTGACGGATGTAGTTGTCTTTGTCAGACTGCCACAGCCGGTTAAAGAAATCGTAAAAAGTTCCGACGCCGGGAGTGTCATCAGCGTTGAAACCACTGAGGATGGCATACAAAGGAGTTATTTTAAGCAGCCTGCACCATTCGGTAATGGAATCTACTTTCAGTACGATTGAGAGAAGATAGGAACGGAGCAGGCAGGAAGGGAAACGTGTGGCGGGTTTGCCAAGCAGGGAATAAAACTCCTGCATGATGGTATCCGTTTCAGAGAGATCAAGATACCAGAATTTCACAATGATATCCCATGTCTGTTTAGGGACAGCAAAGGGATCAGGGAATAAGTTTAGAAATTCAGATACAAAGGTATTCTGATAGGCGGTATAACCGCCATAATTAACAGGTAACATAAAAATCGCCTCCAATCAAAAATGCTTACCGGCTGCGCCGGAATGAAAAGTGCTTTTTTAATTAAGAGGCGCGAAGCGCCGCATTTTTTGCTTGGTTTGTCAAGTGCTTTTTGGCAAAAAAGTGGGGGATTTTTATAAAACAGGATTTGAAAGTCGCAGTAAATGAGGGCTGGAGAATCCGAGAGACTATATGTGTCAGAAGGAGGAAATAATGCTAACACAAAATGATATAAGAATACTAAGCAAAATATTTTCTGATTATGGCTATGTCATGACAACGGCACAGCTTACAAATGAAAAATTGTTTTATAGAGATATTCAACGTATGTTGGAACAAGGATTGATTGAAAGAATAAAAAGGGGCTGTTACCATTGGGTGGATGACTATGGTACAAGTGAGGTGGTTATTGTCAACCGCCTGTTCCCTGATGCAGTTCTTTGTATGGAAACAGCCCTTTTCTATTATAGATACAGTGACAGGAATCCCGCTGAATGGAATATTACCATTGACAAAAATACTTCCAGAAAGCGTACAAATATAGATTATCCTTTCATTAAGGCTTATCGGGTTGAGCCAGAGCTGCTCTTCATTGGAAAAACAAAAGGAGAAATTGATTTCCAAGAAGTTCATATTTATGACCGTGACCGTACCATTTGCGATGTGCTAAGGAATATGAATAAGATGGATAAAGAGATTTTTAATAAAGCAGTACAAGGCTATGTAAAAGACCAGAAAAAAAATATTCCGAACCTTATGCAGTACGCAAAGACTTTGCGGGTGCAAAAGCGTGTCAAGGATTTGATTGGAGTGTGGTTGTAATGACTGATAAGGCGGCATCCGTTCTTGCAAAATTGAAAAACAAAGCTAAGATTTCTGGAATCAGCTATCAACAGTGTTTGCAGTTGTTTATGCAGGAGGAATTTTTGCGGAAACTTTCAAAATCTGGTTATGAAGACAATCTTATTCTGAAAGGCGGATTGTTTATCTATACGCTTACCAATTTTGAAAGCCGTGCAACGATAGATGTTGATTTCCTGCTTCGTGGATTTTCCAATACCATAGAAGATGTAAAAAGTATGATTGGTAAGATTATTGAGACATCAACAGGAAATGATTTTGTTTCCATGACAGCAAAGGGATTTGAAGAAATTTCCCCACAGAGGAAATATCACGGCATCAGCACTCAAATTATCGGTCAGATAAAAAATGTCCGTGTGCCGTTTAATGTTGATATTGGTGTGGGAGATATTATTGTGCCGAAAGCAGAGGAAAGAAGAATCAATACACAGCTTCCAGATTTTGAAAAGCCAGTGATAAAAACGTATTCTTTGGAAAGTACGATAGCAGAGAAATTTGACGCTATCTTGCAACGATTTGAATTGACCGGCAGGATGAAAGACTTTTACGATATATATTATCTGGCAAGAACATTCGATTTTGAGGGAGCGAAGCTGCGGGCGGCAATTTTTGAAACATTGAAGAAAAGAGAAACGCCTTATGACAGGGATAGTTTTAAACGTATTTTGGCACTTTCCGAAGATGAAGATATGCAGAAGCGGTGGAGATATTTTTTGAAAAATATTAAAGATGATACGCTTGAATTTGAGGTAGTAATTGCGGAGATTCAGACTTTCATTGAGCCTGTGTTTGATGTTATTGTGAATGAGGAAGAATGGCAAAAGATTTGGAATAGTAAAGTAATTAAATGGGATAATACCTCTGCTATTCATGTCTATCGTGAATAAATGGAGGTGGATATACAACATGTTGACATTTACTGAATTAAATAAGCCACGTATAGATATTGAACTATATGGGACAGATACATATATTCCACCCATTGATAAAGTTCGCGTTATGGATGAAGACTCATTTGAACAATTCACATTGGAATGGCTGTATGGATGTAAAAAAGATAAATATTCTTCAATAAAAAGAATCGGAGGAGCAGGTGATAAAGGCAGAGATGTAGTTGCATATTATAACGATGGCTCTGTGGATTACTATCAATGTAAACATTATAATACTGCACTTGCTCCATCAAATTATTATTTAGAATTAGGAAAACTTTGCTACTACACTTATAATAAAGAAATTCCAATGCCTGAAGAATATTATATTATAGCTTCAAATGATGTGGGGACATCTTTTCAAGACTTGCTTGATAATCCGACAAAACTACTATCGAAACTTAGACAAAACTGGGATAATTATTGTAAAACAAAAATTACTAAAACTACGGAAGTCCCATTGGAAAATTCTTTGTCAGATTACATAGACACATTTGATTTTACAATAGTGAATACATATCCAATAGCTCAAGTAATTGATGAATATTTAGATACAATATATGGAAGTATTCGCTTTGGTGGACGTAGATTAAATATGCCCACATTAATATCACCAACGGATGAGATTGAAACGGATGAGATGCCGTATATTTCTGCCTTGTTAGAAGCGTATTCTGATGAACTTGGTGTACAAATTAGTACCATAGAGGGGTTGAAAGCATATAATACATACTTTAGGAATCTCAATAGACAGAGAAAAGATTATTATTCTGCGGAAACCATTCGTCGTTTTGTTAGAGATACTTTAACAGATTCTCAGCAATTTGATGTATTGAAAGATGAAGTATATGACGGAATAATAGATACACATGAGCAAGATTATGATAGTGGCTATAAACGATTAGTAGAAGATTTAAAACAAGCTGCTGTAATTAACACATCGAAGTGTATGCTTGACAGTAAGTTACACTGTATAGGAGTTAGTGAGCGTAAAGGAGTTTGTCATATGTTAGTTAATGATAATAAATTGAAGTGGGTGAGCAATGAATGAAAGATATATTTAATACTACGTTTGAAGTGTCATTAAGAATACTAATAGTTTTGAATGTGACCCAAACCAGATTATCAATAGATAGAGTGTCAGCTATGGATTTTATAGCTATATATGGAAAAGATTTTGGTGTGTCAGAGTATAACTTGCATGGTGATAATAACTACCGTTTTAGTGAGTTTGCATCGAAACGAAAAATCATGTCAGAGTCGTTAAAAAATCTTGTGCTAAGAGGGTATATTTTACCACATTGTAATAAAAGTGGTTATACTTATAGTATATCTAAAAGTGGAATGATGTTTTGTAAATCTTTAAATGATGATTATGCGGAAAATTATGCAACTATTGTTCAAAAAGTCCACAACATGTTTGTATCTTATTCAGATAGGAAGTTAATTTATACTATAAATGATTATGCGATATCTGATTTTGGAGGAAAGATAAAATGAATTTTTATATTGAAAAAATAATTGTTTCAGGTGCTGGAAAGACAGATTCGATTGTCGAATTATCTAATGGAATAAATATTATTTATGGACCGTCAAATACAGGGAAGACATATATTGTTAAATGTATTGATTATATGTTTGGTTCTGATAAAGAACCAATTGATATTTCTACAGGATACCAGTTTGTCAAAATTATTGTAAAAACAAAGAATGGCAAACTAACGATGAGTCGAAAAATTGGTGAAAACAAAATTGAACTTAGTAGTACAGATAAAAATATTTCCTCGGGTAAATATAATACAAAAGCGAGTAGAAATAATTATCATAAAACTATAAATTCAATATGGTTATCATTGATTGGTATTAATGAAATGCATTTGATTATAAGTAATGAGAATTTCAAAAAGCAAATATTATCTTGGAGAACATTTAGTCATATGTTTATCCTTACAGAAACAAAAATTATTTCTGAGTATTCAACTTTTCTTTCGGGGCATGATACATCTAATACGGCAACAATATCTTCTTTAATTTTTCTTTTATCTGGTAAAGATTATGCAGAATCAGAAACAAAGGATAGTAAGGAGATAAAAGATGCGAAGAAAAAAGCAGTTAAGGAGTATATAAATAAAGAACTTTTTAGATTGTCGGAACGAAATCAGGAATTACTTGCCCAGGAAAAGGAAGCCATTAATACGGATATCGAGTTAGAAGTTGAGGAAATAATGTCAAAAATCGCTGAGCATGAGCGACAAATAAATGAATCAATTGATGAAAATCAAAAAATACTTGCTCAACTTCATATTAACAATGAAGCATTGTCTGAATGTAATATGTTACTGAATAGGTACGATGAGCTCACTACACAATACGTTGCTGATTTGAAAAGACTTAGTTTTATAATTGATGGAGAGGTAAATTTTAGCGAACATCCGCTGGCTCAGTGTCCTTTTTGTGATAGCAAGATAGACGTGAAGAATAGCCATAATTATATTGATGCAGCAAAATCTGAATATAAAAAAATTAAATTACAAGCTAAGGATTTGGAAAAAGCATCACAGTCACTTTGTGAGGAAAAGAGTGCATTGGAGCAAGATATTAAAATATTAATACAAAAAAAGAAGTCAACAGAGGAGTTGGTTGAAACAAAGCTAAAACCACAATTGCAAATTTTAAAAGAAAGATTAGTTGAATATAAAGAAATGATAGAAAGAAGAAAGGAAATAGCTATACTTAAGAAGTTTTCCGACCAGAAAACAGCCGATATAATTGATAATGAATCAGATGATGAAGGTGAATTAAAATTTAAAGTAAAAGAACATCTTGAGTATAGTTTTATTAATGATTTAAACAGTAGTATTTCTTCATTTCTTGAGGATTGCAAATATGATAACTTACTTTCTGTGATATTTGATAAATCATCTATGGATATTGTTGTAAATGGAAGGAAAAAAGGCTCAAATGGTAAAGGATATAATGCGTATTTTAATTCAGTAGTAGCTATTGTTTTATCAAGGTATATGAAGGAAAAAGCAGAATATTCTCCTAATTTTTTGGTACTAGTGTAATGTATCATTGATATTTAGCGTATCTGTCCCCTCTGTTATGAGGTGACAGATGAAATTATTGGATAAAGTGATATCAGCTTTTCTCTGGCATCACCTGTTTGAAAATGCCACCGTATTTTAGCTTCATCACGATTGCGCTC
>CAJSYQ010000058.1 GCA_910574015.1 Eubacteriaceae bacterium
ATTATTTTCGTTGTATAATAAGTCTGACGTACAAGATCACTCTCTTTCGTATAGTTTGATGTGCAAACTTATTATACATGAGAAAGTGTCTTGTGCGTTATTTTATTTTTCAAAAAGTTGTAAAGTGGTGAATATTAAGAGAAAAGGCATATAGGCAACTTAAAATTTTGAGAAAAAATAAGGATACTATTGAAACATTGAAGAAAAACATTATTGAGGATGTAAAGAAAGATAATTAAGAAAATTGTATTTGGTTATGAAAGATAAATTTTAAGAAACAGTTTCGGATCTACATAATCTAGGAAAATAGATATAATGTTTAGAAATACTATAAAATAAATTAAGGAGAGGATACGATGAGTGATTTTAGAGAACAAATAAAGGAGGATATTCAGCTAATACAAAAAGAATATGGATATATAGATGATAAAATCCAAAGAGACGAGTATGCTTTTAATTATTGGGTATTAAGCAGATTATATAGTCTGGATGAAGAAATAATATCGTCATATGTAACCGATGTTCAAGACAAAGGTATTGACTGTTTTGTTCATTATGAAGACACAAAAGAACTATATATAATTCAGAATAAATATTATAATGATTCAACAAACGTAGATAGGAATGATGTTGCTGATTTTTTGAATTCGCCATTAAGCATATTAATGTCTGGAAATTATAAAAGATCAGAAGAGTTACAAAGAATATTTGATCGGGTACATAGTGATAGTGAATATAAAATATGGTTGCATTTTTATGTGACAAATGATTTGCATAATAGTGATGTTGAAACTTTGATAGAACAGTTTTCATTTTCAGATGAAAGAGTGAAAGCTTTTATTGGGGTTAAATATTATAAACTATCAGATATAAAAAATATTTATTATGGCGATAGATTTACAAATAGAATATCATTTACAGCAAAATTGACTACTAGAGTGTCAGCCACTTCTTTAGATGTAAGACCAAAAGATTATGGGCTTGATTGGATGATTGACTTGAGATTCATTATGGTCAATGTTGCTGATTTATTTACGTTGTATAAAGATGCGATCAAGCATAATTATGAATTGTTTGAAGAAAATGTCAGAGAATTTTTGGGAACTCAAGGAATTAATAATGGGATAATTAAAACACTTCAGTCACCAACGGATAGAGAAAATTTTTTCTATTATAATAATGGTATCACTTTGATATGTGAAAAATGTGAAACACTTAGGGGGTCAGAAGTGTCGTCTGGTTCTGATGGAGTTCGGAATCAGTATGGATTTAAGTTGAAAAATCCCCAAATAGTAAATGGATGTCAGACAATTAATTCTATTGCAGAGGTGCTTTCTCATTGCAATGTAAATGAGTTATATGAGGAGTATAAAAAGACATTTGTTTTAGTAAAAGTATATGTGTTTGATAAAAAAACAAAAGAGAGTAAAGATGGGCTGGACAAAAGTATTGTAAAATATACAAATAGTCAAAATGGAATAGATGAAAAAGCATTTGCATCTAAAATTAATTATTTTAGTAATATTCAGAACGAGTTTAGGAAGCGGGGAATTTTATTACTGGTTAAACCCAGTGATAAAAATAAATTTAATGTAGAATTCAAGGATCGTTTAAAGTTTGTGGAATTGAAACAAAAAAGCAAAGGGTTATTTCAACTGTTCGACATAGATGATTCTAAAATAAAAAATTATATGATACCTTTAGAAAAGTTGTTGAAAGTATTTCTTGCTTTTGTAAAAGACGGATTTTATGCTTTTACTAAGGGCAGTTCTGTTTTAAAGTTAAATAGCGCCTATTATAAGGATTTTTCGTTAAATATAGATCAATTGTTGACGATTGATAATATGATTAAGTTATATCTTTTATTTAATAAAGCAGAAGCGGATAAAAAGATTAGCGAAGATAGTCGAACACCAATACCATATTATGTATTAGGATTTTTAGGGAAAGAATTTAAAAATATGGATTTTGTTCAAAGAAACGAGAAATTAAAGGGAGTATTTGCTAATAAACAGTCAATGAATATGATTTATGATTTTTATAAAAATCTTACCTCACTTTATACAGAAGAATATGCAAGAGTCAATGGAGAGGAGTATAATAAGATGATTAAACAGGAAATTGATGATGCATTGCTAGAACGCTTGATCGTGCAAATGGCAAGATATGGGGCAGGAGATGTTGTGAAAAAATTTTTAAAAAAATAAATATAAGAATTTATGCTTTTGAATTTAGAAAAATACATTGACCTATTTAGCAAAATCGCTTATAATTTAGATCATAGCATATAGCTATTATCCGCAGTTACAGAGCAAGTGTTATCAACACCGATAACAAAATGATAACATTAGCTCATATAGGCAGGATAATATGGATATATCATATAATCAAAAGATATACATACTCGATAGAAAATAATTCCTAAACAAAATCAGTTAGGAAAAGTCAAGTTCGAATAGCGGACATTTTGGCTGAAAAGTGCGAAAATCAGTGCTTTTCAGCCTTTATTTTTGCTTCGTGAGATTATTTTGAGATTCATATTTGAACACTTTCCATGTATTCCACGAAAAGAGAATCTGATTGAAATTCCTGTCGAACTGTGGTAGTATTTCATTGGGACTACCAGGATGGTAGGCGGTTAGCCCTCTCCGGAGGGACTGTGACCCTCCGTTTACATAGAAACCTGAAAGGGAATCTGGGAAAGGAGGGCTGAAGCGAATGTTGACGATTGAAGGATTGATTTCAGTGCTTGGCTTATGCCTGACTTGTTTCGGTCTCGGATACGCCATCGGCAGCAAAGATAATGACAAGACACAAAAATAGCCGCCCCGTCTGGAAAACTAAGCGGCTATTTTAGCGACTATTTTCTGGGCTAACCGTCTATCGGTAGTCCTGTGGGACACCTGTTACCAGCAGGTGTCCTTCTTTATGTTCAATATACCACAATCTGTGCAGAGTTTCAAGTGCTTTCTTCTGGCGGCGGTGTCCGGCGGAACTGGTTCAGCCTGTCGGCCAGCTTCTGGTCCTTGTCCGGGTACAGATGGGAATAGGTGTCAAGTGTCGTCTTTACTGATTCATGTCCCAGGCGGTCAGCTATTTCCAATGGGGTAAAGCCGAGCTCTATCAGCATACTTGCGTGGCTGTGCCTAAGTCATGAAATTCGATTATTGATTTATATTTCATTATTACTTAGATTTTTGCAATAAATTTAAGTAATAGCCCTTTTCTTATTTCAAAATTTGTGATATGCTGAAAATAGATTTTTACTATTGAGGTATACGAGATGCTTCCCTATACAGGAGACTATATTGAGCATATTGATGACAACATAGACGATTTTAAATATTATACATTTACCCCTCGACCTCTAATGCATGGGGACATGTATAAAATGGATGATGAATTATCTGCTTTGTTAATTGAGGCTCACCGGAATATTGGATTCCTGGAGGGGCTTCTTAAATATGCCCCAAATAAAGATGCATTCAGCGAATTAATGCTATTAAAAGAATGCACATATTCCCTGATGGTTGACTATGATGCTCCTTCTTTCCAAGAGGTACTTGTCAGTCGTGGGGGCGACAAAGGAGATATTGCACGAATCAATAATCTTGAACTAGCTTATAAAGCAGCGATGGATAGGACTATTTCAGCTCCAGATTTAAGTGAACTTTGCGGAATTGCATTATATGGTGATGTAGTTAGTAAGCCAGTTGATATTAGGGACAAGCAGACTTTTTTATTGGGTGTCAGGACGAATCTCAAATCTTACAACCCTACAGCCCCTGATGCAGTTTTGCCAGCGCTAGCAGATATTTCTGCCTATTTATATAATGACAAAGACACTGACCCATTGATAAAGGCAGCTTTAGTTCATTATCAATTTGAAATGATACATCCATTCGAGCGATACAATGGTATCGTTGGGCGAATAATAGTTCAGATGGCACTTCGTGATATCGCAAACGAACCATTACTGTTGATATGCTTATCTGAATACTTATACCATAATAAGAATGAATATTTTGACTTGTTACAAACAACGCAATACAGTGGTGGTTATATTCGTTGGATTAAGTTCTTCGTAGACGCTATAGGCAAAGCTGCAAAAAGATCAGCTCAGTTGCTGATACAGTATGAAGCTATTGTGGTCAAAGATAAAAATCATTTAAAAGAAATACAATTGCTGCCTAAGAGCGTTTGGATCGTATATGATTACCTCAAGATCTTTCCTGTGACTAGCATTTCCCATGCTGCAAAGCAGTTGGGTAGTTCGTTCAATTCAATATCAATGGCTGTGCACATATTGAGTGAGAAGGGTATCGTCATTCAAAAAAACGATAATGTGAGGAATCGCATTTGGGAGTATGCTTCTCTTGCATCTCTTTTTATACAAGAATAATGTTCATTTTTAGGAAATATTCGATAAGATTAAGTTATCGACTGTTTATTCCTGAACTTCAGGCATCTATAAATATCTAATATTTGGAGGGTATAATGACGCAATCAAATATCATCATGTACACTACAGAAGATGGAGTCACAAAAATAGAAGTTACATTTGACCATGATACGGTTTGGCTCTCCATAGATCAAATGGCCGAATTATTTCAACGAGATAAAAGTGTAATCGGAAAACATATAAGAAATATTTTTAATGAAGGAGAATTGGCAAAAGAAGCAGTTTGGGCAAAATTTGCCTACACTGCTTCTGACGGTAAGACCTATCAGGTGGATTTCTATAATTTAGATGTTATTATTTCCGTTGGTTATCGGGTAAAATCCCTGAGAGGAACACAGTTTAGAATATGGGCTGCTTCTATTTTGAAGGAATATATGAAAAAAGGGTTCGCATTAGATGATGATCGACTTAAGAATCTTGGAGGCGGAAACTATTTTGATGAATTGTTAGCTCGTATCCGTGATATTCGTTCTTCTGAAAAAGTGTTTTGGAGAAAAGTTCTGGAAATATATGCAACAAGTATTGATTATGACCCAAAAGCAGAGAGTTCGATTATATTTTTTAAGCAGATACAAAATAAAATGCACTGGGCGGCCCATAAGCACACAGCGGCAGAAGTAATCTATCAGCGGGCAGATGCAGATAAGGACAATATGGGATTAACATCGTGGGCCGGAAGAGAGATTAAACGTTCTGATGTAGAGGTTGCAAAGAATTATTTAAGCGAAAAAGAAATAGATGCGTTAAATAAAATCGTTACGGCGTATTTAGATATTGCGGAAGTCCATGCCTTGAATCAAGAACCAATGTATATGAAAGACTGGCTGGAAACAATTGACGACTATCTGAAAATGACAAGAAGGGATATTTTAACTACAAAAGGAAGAGTTACTCATAAACAGGCTCTTGAAAAGGCGCATGGAGAATACGACAAATATCGGAAAAAGCAGGAGGATATCCTTTCTCCGGTGGAATGCCATTTTCTTGAAAGTATAGAAGAATTACAAGAGTTGGAAGATAAAAAATAATTTTGCCTAGAAGGTGGGTTACAGAGCATGAATTATTTATCAGCCAAGTTTATATTGGCACCAATCACAGTGGCTCCAACTTCGACCGTTTGGCATTCAAGCAAATGCTGAGAAATATCAATATTGAGAGCAGTGCTGTGAGTGAGGGGCAAAAGGTTGAAGTGAAATGGCTGGAGATGTTTTGATTTACAGTGAGGTGTAATGAAAGCAGAGCCTTTTCCGAAATATTATGACAGGAGGCAGCACTATGGAATTACCTTATATACCTGTGACTTTACTTGAAAGTCAGATGGATAGAGATGCAGAATTTTATAGAGAGTGAAAGCTATCGAAGTTAACTGATATAAATTATTCAGATATTGTGAGGTGGTATTAATGATCAGTCCGGATCTTCCCATTATGAAATCTTCTGAAGATAAACTAAATCGAGAATCGTTTGTAAAAAGCCTTGCCAATGTTATATTGCAATCAGCTTTTCCTACTTCCTTTACTGTGGGTCTGTATGGCGCATGGGGAAGCGGAAAGACTTCATTACTAAATATGGTAATAGAGCAAATAGAACGCAGTAGTACAGATGTGGTCATATTAAGGTTTAATCCCTGGCTCTGTTCTGATCCAAAACAACTTATTACCCAATTCTTTAAACAGTTACACTACTTTACAACTTTATAAATGATGCCCCTGTTTCTTAATTAGCTGTTTTAAGGCATTTATTAGGGCATTTGATTTTATACTGGTTTCGACTTTTTCTACGAAAATGGCATAAAATACCTGCTGGCGAATCTGTTCGCTTAGAGCAAACCGAAACTCCTGA
>CAJSYQ010000059.1 GCA_910574015.1 Eubacteriaceae bacterium
GTATCAAATATTAGAATTAATTTTCCAGAACAATACCGGATGTCCTTTACCCCATGGATGGGTGTAAAGCTATCCGGTATTGCTTTTTCTTAAGTTAATGACATTGTGAAAACACGCCATTTTGTGTAGGACAAGTTTTTTCCTGCTACGATTGCATAAGAACAAATATATAGAAAAACGAAGATGAAACAAGCTATCCTACATAGTTCCAATGTTTTCAGCAACTAAGACGTTCAGAAATGAGCGTCTATTTTTTTACCCAAAATGAAAGGAGAATTAAATATTATGAAAAAGATTATAAGACGATTGTTTACAGGTGTTCTCACCCTTGCAACCGTTTTTACAGCATTACCCACTACTGCGGTTCATGCAGCGGAAACGCAATACTGGACGGAATCAGAGGAACGTGTCGGAATCGTTGAACGTGTCAATAATGATGGCTCAATCAGTGAAACATTCAACGAAGGACACATGACTGTTGATGGCGAGGACGCTTACTGTATTGACATCAATACTGGCTTTAAAAATGGTTACAAGACAAGAGCTGACGCAAGTACACGCATGAGTGACGACCAGATAGCCGACGTTGCCTTATCCATTGAATACGTCAAACTGTATGCGAAAAGTCACAGTGGACTTAGCAGCAAACACGCTTACTTATTAAGACAGTTAGTTGTCTGGCAGAGATTGAGCGTTCACTTAGGCTGGAAATGTGATAATGTCCGAGCTTCTTATGATGAAATTTCAAAATCCGTACAAGATGAAGTATTCACAGGAGCAAAAGCCTTTGTCAAAGAAAATAAAGGACGCTATGACTGCGGTGGTTATATCTACTCTGGTGAGGGGCAAGATTTAGGACAGTTCTGGGCGAAGTTGGCTGTCGGAAATGGCAAGATTCAGAAATCTTCCAGTAATACAGCGATTACAAAATCTAATGACTGCTATTCAATCGCTGGTGCGACTTATGGTGTCTATTCTGATAAAGGCTGCACGAAGTCTGTTGCCACACTTACGACAGATAGTAATGGAAACACTGATACAGTGGAATTAAGGGCAGCGACATACTTTGTAAAAGAAACGAAAGCTCCAAAGGGATTCCAGTTAGATAAGAACGTCTATACTCTTGCGGTTAAAGCTGGTGAAACTGTTACCTTAAAAGTAAGCGATACACCAAAAGTCACAGACACATTGGTTGAGCTTTTCAAGATTGATATGGAAACTTCCAAATCAACCGCGCAGGGTAACGCTTCTTTGGAGGGTGCGGAGTTTGTCTGGAAATATTATGACGGATATTACACAAAAGAAAATCTCCCATCAGAACCGACACGCACATGGACGACAAAGACAATCGCTGAGAAAGACAGTAAGAATGAAGTCCATTACATCACACGTTTAGCTGACACTTACAAAGTATCTGGTGACAGCTTCTACACACAGAATGGTACTATCTGTTTGCCACTTGGTACTATCACTGTGGAAGAAAAGACAGCTCCAAAGGGTTACTTGTTAGAGGGTGCTTATATGCAAGCCGCTGGAAGTTCTGAACAGATAAAAGGCGTGTATGTAGCACAGATTACAGAGAATGGTGAGCTTGCAGCATTAAGCGGCAGCAACCATTATTCCGTATCAGACAAGGTTATCCGTGGTGGTGTGAAAATCCAGAAGCGCGACCTTGAAACAAAAGATACAAAAGCACAAGGCGGTGCGACTTTGAAAGATACTGCTTTTGAAATCATTTCTTTAAATAATAAGGCTATCTTGGTAGATGGCAAGTTATATAGCAAGAATGAAGTTGTCAAAACAATCCATACAGGTATTGACGGTATCGCTACGACTGACACAGATACGTTACCATACGGAAAATACCGTATGGAAGAAAGCAAAGCTCCAGAGGGATATTTGACTGACGGTGCAAAACCGATTGAGTTTGCAATCACAGAGAATGGAAAAATCGTTGATTTAACTGACGAAGTACACTCTGTTTACAATCAGATTAAGCGTGGCGATATTGAGGGTGTCAAAATCGGTGACGGTACTCACAAACGACTTGCGAATGTTCCGTTTAGGATCACAAGCAAGACGACTGGTGAAAGTCACATCATTGTGACTGATAAAAACGGTCAGTTCTCTACTGCTGCTGACTGGGTATCCCATAAACAGAATACAAACGCTGGCAAATCTAGTGAGGACGGTATCTGGTTTGGAATATCTGAACCAGACGACAGCAAAGGTGCTTTACTCTATGATACTTACGAGATTGAGGAATTACGCTGTGATTCCAACAAAGGAATGACCTTGATTCCTGCCTTTGATGTAGTGGTATCACGCAATAAGACTGTCGTTGACTTGGGAACACTGACAGATGATTACGAACCAGAAATCTCTATCCATACCACAGCTACTGACAAGGTGACAGGCGAAAAGTCAATCGTTGCTGGTAAGAGCGTGACTATCGTTGATACAGTCACTTTAGATGGCTTGAAAAAAGGAACAAAGTATCAGCTCAAAGGCTGGCAGATGGTAAAAGCTGAAAATGCAGAGCTTATCGTCAATGATGAGCATGTGGAAAGTGATTATTCCTTTACCGCTAAAGATTCCAAAATGGAAGTTGAAGTTTCCTATACATTCAATGCCAGTGCTTTAGGTGGCAAAGACCTTGTGACGTTTGAAGAATTGTACGACCTTTCCAATCCAGACGAGCCTATCAAGGTGGCTGAACACAAGGACATTGAGGACGACGGGCAGACGGTAAGAATCGAGGAAAGAATCATTAACATTCATACCACAGCTACCGACAAGGCAACAGGCGAAAAGATGATTGTTGCTGGTAAGGAGGTAACTATCGTTGATACAGTCACTTTAGATGGTCTTGAAAAAGGTACAAAATACCAGCTCAAAGGTTGGGAAATGGTGAAATCTGAAAATGCAGAACTTATCGTTAATGGTAAGCGTGTGGAAAATGACCTTACCTTTACCGCAGAAGATTCCAAAATGGAAGTCGAGCTTGCATTTACTTTTAATGGCAATGAGCTTACAGGTAAGGAACTTGTCACTTTTGAAGAATTGTACGACCTTACGAATCCAGACGAACCTACAAAAGTTGCCGAACATAAGGACATCAAAGACGACGGACAGACGGTGATAATCACAGAGCGTATCATCACTATGCACACGACCGCTGCCGACAAGGTAACAGGTAAAAAGACAATCGAAGCTGGTAAGGACGTAACTATCGTTGATACTGTTACCTTAGATGGTCTAGAAAAAGGTACAAAATACCAGCTCAAAGGTTGGGAAATGGTGAAATCTGAAAATGCAGAGCTTATTGTTAATGGTAAGCGTGTGGAAAATGAACTTACTTTCACCGCTACAGATACGAAGATTGAGGTTCAGATTGCCTTTACATTCAATGCCAGTGAGCTAGGTGGTAAAGAACTTGTCACTTTTGAAGAATTATACGACGTGACAAATCCAGACGAGCCTATCAAAGTAGCGGAACATAAGGACATTAAAGACGAGGGACAGACGGTGACAATCAAGGAAAAACCAGAATCCCCTACTACACCAGAAAAACCCAGCACACCAACGAAGCCGAGCGATTCACCAAAAACTGGTGACAATACGCCATTTGCCGCATTGCTCGCTATGATGGGAATTTCTGCTGCTGGTCTTATCTTTGCAGGTTATAAGAGATTCCGCAGAGTAAAGAAATCGGACTAATGCAGGAGGTAGCAGCTTATGAAAGCACTCCCCCGACCACCGCCCATCATAGAAACGTCAGCCTTTGGCTGACAGTTTAACTAAATTCTGCTTGACTGTCATTTATCTTTCTGAATGGGGATTGTCAAGGGTGCAAAGCACAACGCTTGCCCTTGATGATTCACAGGTAGACAGATACAATTCTTACAGCAGAATGACACTATCAATCATTAAAATATAGAAAGAAAAGAGGTAAATACATTTATGGAATTAAAACACGTTATCCCGAACATGGAAAAGACATTCGGAAATTTAGAGTTTGCAGGTGAGAATAAAGTGGAACAGCGTAGGATCAACGGACGTATGACGGTAGTTTCTCGTAGCTTCAACCTTTATTCAGACGTACAGAGGGCAGATGATATTATCGTCATGTTGCCTGCTTCTGCTGGTGAGAAGAATTTTGAATCAGAGGAAAAGGTAAAACTTATCAATCCCAAAATCACCGCAGAGGGTTACAAAATCGGCACAAGAGGATTCACAAACTATATCCTGTCAGCAGACGATATGGTGAAAGCATAAGGAGGGAAAAAGATTATGAGATTAGCAAACGGAATCATTATTGATAAGGAAAAGACATTCGGAGTATTGAAATTCTCGGCGTTGCGTCGTGAGGTACATATCCAGAATGAGGACGGTACGGTTTCTGAAGAAATCAAAGAACGTACCTACGATTTGAAGTGTAAGGAACAAGGACGTATGATACAGGTAAGTATTCCTGCTGCTGTTCCGTTAAAGGAATTTGACTACAACGCAGAGGTGGAAATCATCAATCCTGTGGCTGATACGGTGGCTACTGCTACCTTTCAAGGTGCAGATGTTGACTGGTATATCAAGGCAGATGATATTGTCTTGAAGAATAAGAACAGTCAACCAGTAGGAAATTCGCAGAACCATAACCAGCAGAAAAAAGGATAATGACTTTTTCACTATCCTTTAGTTGATTAATATGGGAAACCAGAGTATGGGTCATCAAAGTGATTTTGCGATTTATATTTAGCTTCCATTTGATTATATGCTACACGAAAATGGGTAAGTAATTCACTATCTTTTTGGAGTTCTTCAACAGCCCATGGTTGTAACATATATGGAAAAACAGCATTATTCAAATCAGATACAGCATACTGATTTGTAGTTTTCGTGATTATTATGTTTTGTTCAAGCCACTTTACTGCTCCATCATGCAGTGGCAATTCATCAGTATGATTATCTTCCATATACAAACCATACACAATAGCTTTTTGGTAATCATCTAGTTTTTGTAGTCTTTCTTTGGCAGTTGCTTTAAATTTTTTCACAGAGTATTTATTGCTAAGATATTTATAGACGCCCGCAAAAACGGTAACTACTAATATCGAAAAAGAAATTAAAAATAATAGTCCAATGACAAATCCATATTTATTTCTAAAATCGACCATATACATTTTAGCTACTATATTATCTGGAAGAAATAAAACCATGCCAGAAGCTAAAGCAAGAGCAAACATGATTTTTGTTGGTAACTTAAAGAAATCTGCAAGGTTAAAATCAAATTTCATTCTTTCACTCCTAACATAAAGATATAGTTTGATTATACCAAATTATGGTTTCTAAGGCTATAAAAGATTTTATGCAAAGTTAATAGAGATGAGCAAAACGCATTGATTTAAATATAGGATTTGGCAGTTAGATTCTGTAAATGGAAAAGATTGAGAGTTTATGGCATAGCAAAGCTAACGTAAGCCCAGAACCTACGCAAATAAGGGGTATGGACTGCTCTTT
>CAJSYQ010000060.1 GCA_910574015.1 Eubacteriaceae bacterium
TTCTTTATAGTATAACACACTATTACAAACAAGTACATATAGAATCAAAAAATTTGACAAAAAAATACAGGCATTACAAGGCCTGCAACGTATTTTTCTCTTATTCAACTGTCAAACTCCCGAGTTAGTTTTTGTGATAGAGGAAAAGCTGAATTTTCAAGGTAAGTGCAACACTTGTAAAATAACCTAACTGCAACACTTTTTAGACATTTTTTATGTGGAATAAATTGCGGAAATTGTATAAAAATACTGTTTTCAGAGGAATTTCTCTAAAAAAGTGTATGCAAAAAAGTCCGAAAACGAGATTTTTCAGACTAAATGCAACACAATATTCCGTTGCGTTTACTTTGAAGAACTCTTTATTTTAACAGTGCCGGGGAAAGCAGGACATGGTTTCCCCGGATTCTTTTTAATCCGAGCCGTTCAAAGAATTCCTGTGGCATCATTTTCTTTGCAATTTCATACGGACAACATCCGAAAAGGGATTTTCTTTTATAGCTGTTGATATGATTCATCATAAGCGTGATATCTGCCTGTATATAATTGTCCATGGAAGTGCCTTTAGGAATAATGGTCCGGATGAGCCTGTGGTTGTTTTCGCAGGGACCTTTCTGGTCAGAACGGTTGGGATCACAGAAAAATATTTTTGTGCGCTGTCCCCCGTAAATGGAACGTTCCATGCCTTTGATATCCAGAAATTCATGGCCGTTGTCGGTAAGGATGACTGGAAAACATACGGAAAATAATTCTTTGCCCAGTGTACTTTCGACTGTATCAAGTGCTGCGGTTACACAACGGGAAGTATGTTCTTCCAACAGGATTGCAAGCTGCATATGCGGCAGCGGGAAATGGAGGGTCAGGAGGGCATGGCGGTCCCCCTGCTTCCCCTCCACACAGTCCATCTGCACGGTGGATATATCCTGATTTTTTATGTATTCCTGATAGTCCTTGTAAAGATGCCCCTTTTTTGCAACAGGTGGTTCGGGATGCTGTTTTTTCCTTTTCCTGGGTCTGCGCCGGACAGCCTCACGCAGATCAATGTCGCGCACCTCCAGTTCACTGGCTTTGATAAGCCGGCGGAGGGAAGATTCGCTGACAGGCAGATCCTCTTTGTTTGTCTGCACAATGTGGTAAACAGACTGTCCCCTTTTGATGAGGGGGCTGACAAGACGGTCGATGTGGTCGAGCTGTTTACCGGTGAGGTCAAATCCACTGCGGCTGTCAGAGAGCTGTGTCTGGTATTCCTTCTGTGCTGTTTCGGAAGAATACAGAAACTGTTCAAAATGGCACAGATGCCGTTTGTGGCAGCTGTTACACAGATGAACAGGGGAAGTTTCCAGCCTGTCACAAAAAGTCTGTACATAATCAGGGCAGTATGTTTTTGCCCTTGTGCAGTTTTTACACTTTTTGGGACAACTGCCCTGTGTCCCGCAGACATTGCGGGCAGTGCAGTCATGGAAGTACATACAGTCATAACATTTGTTAGCCGGTTTTGCCTGTGTGTGTCTTTTGATTTCCCTTGAAATGGTGGAAGGAGACCTGTCCAGTCGGTCTGCAATATAACGGACAGAAACGTCTTCATCCAGCAGTGTTTCAATTCTGACACGTTCATCATATGTCAGATGTGTGCTTTTTTTCTTCATGGCAGTAATTTCCTTTCTTATGTAAGATGTAAAAAGATACATCTGTTATTAAAAAGAAAAAGAAGAAAAAAGTACAAGAGTTTATGGAAAAAACAGAATAAGAAATGAGGGACAGTGTATGTTTTACCAGAAATATCTGTCAGAGTAAATGCAACACAGGCATTTTTCAGAGTTACTGCAACAGAGTGTTGCATTTACCTTGAAAAATCTCGTGTCAGAAAAAAATGTCAAAAAAAGTGAAAAAAACTTTTCTTTATAGATAAATTTGTTATAATAATAAATATTACTTTTTAAGAGGAGGAAAATTTTATGATGAAACAAAAGATATGTGTAGTTGGTTTATTTCTATCAACAGTCATTTTTTCAGTTGGTTGTGGTGGTAAGAAGCTACTAAGTGATAATGTAATTTTAAAACAGGAAAGTGTAGAAATAGGACAAAATGTAAAATTAGAAGATTTATTTACCTGTAATGATGGAGTGAAGATTGGGATAAAAAACAGTAATGAATTTAATAATAATAAAGCAGGTACATATGCTTTGGAAGTAGTTGTTGAAAAAGACGGAGAACAGGAAACGAAGAATTATATGGTTAAGGTTGTAGACAACGTCCCACCGGAAATTAAGTTAAAAAATTCTGAAATTTCACTTTATAAAGGAGATAAATTTTCAGCGGATAAGTATGCACAGGTTACCGATAATTCAGGAGAAAAGATAGAAGCTGAAATTATTGAAAATAATGTTGATTGTTCAAAAGCAGGAAATTATACTGTGAAATATACTGCGAAAGATTCATCTGGAAATGAATCAGCTGCAGAATTAAAGGTAATTGTAAAAAATAACTTTTCCTATAAAGAGATGCTAAGGATAATAAAAGAATTGCTCAAGAAAAAAGAATATAGCAGACTTACTATAGATCAGGATACAACTAGAAAGATTATTTATATTTCATTGAAAAGAGATTATTATATTTCAAACATTAAATTAGGTATGGAACTGTTCTGTATGGAACCGTATATTGGATTTTATAAAGATAAAAAGAAATGGACTGGAAACTACCATGTAAAAGGATATCTGTCTTCTTCAGAAAAATATGTAAAACCTGGAAAATGTTTTCTAACATCCTCAAATGGTAAAGAATCTACCGAAATATGGTCATACGAAACGGATTATGACTCAGGGTACGTTCAATGCTTTGACGTTAATTTTCAATACTCATTTGTTGAGAATCAGATAGATAATGTATCAAAAATCCTGCAGGGAACCAAGATAAAAGCTGTGAGTTATGAGAATGCAGTAAATACAAAATATGTCTATTCTTTTAAAAATAAGGATATAAAATCATTGAATCAATTAGCTGCATTTTGTAATGAAGCAAAAACTAATTTTTAATACAACCATAAAGAAATATATTTAGTAACACGAAACACATGTCATAGCAATGCAAAAATTACTTGAAAAAAGTAAAAGCTGGCCATTAACAAAGGCTTATAGCTGCACGGGCGGCAGGTCGTTATCTTCAATGAGATTTTTCAACGCCCGATTGATGACCTGTCCCTCTATGGGTCTGCCACAGGATCCGACCTCTTTTGCTAATGGTCGTCTGCCCTTTATGAAAAGAAAGAGGTCATGTTAGAAAATCTCCCTGATGTTGAGAAAATGCGACATACAAAACCGTTGGTGGCAATTTTGCCAAAACATGGTTATCCGACGGGCTATCGCAATGCCAGTCTTGCGGAAAACCTCATTCCGCAAGCCCGCGTGCTTCGCACTATAAAAAATGAAATAAGCAGCAACTTGTGAGCAAGCTCCCAGTTGCTGCTTATTTCATTTTTTGCATTGCTTCATTTATCGTAAGTACTCCCGGCGGGAATCGAACCTACAACTGCCCCTTAGGAGGACAACGGTGGAAATTTCCTGTAGTGTTGACGGTTGTTGTAAAATGTCTGTAAATAGCCGGATTTCTGTGGGTTGTGGACGATACTTGTAGCGACTAGTTTTATGTGGGTAGATCAATATATGTTGACTTTCTCAGGTTTCTGTTAGAAAGATGTTAGAAGCCGAACATTTTGCGGATTTCTTCATCGGAAGGCTCCAGTTCGTCCTTTTCATATTTTTCTGCAGTGTAATCACCACTTCCTCCATGATCAAACTGTTCAAGAAAGCGTAACATATCGGTTACGCCAAGAGATTCCTTTAAAGCAGTTAAACCATTTTTTTGTATTTCTGCATTTGTTGTAGCATCACGTTTTGTAGTAATCATTGATCAGTCGCATCCTTGAATAATTTGATTTTCTATTTTTTTACAAAAGAAGCCTTTTCACCTTCTGTTAAATCGATTACTTTAACACCCTTTTTTTTCGCGTATTTAATAAGACCACGTAAATCTAATTTAATATCCGGGCATTGACTGAGTAAGATAGGACCTTGCATAGAGCTTAAACTATCTTTATATTTTTTCATCTGTCCATTCATAATCATACACCTCCATAATTTCTAATGCATTTGTTTCGTCTATGGCAAATTGATAAGGATGAAGTATGCCAATAGATTCAGCGTTAAACACAGTTATATAATGTTTTAATAATTCCTGATTTGCTGCAAATCCATATAAATAGCCATCAAAGCCATTGTCAACAGACTTTTTTGCTGCAATTGCAAAAAGATGTCCCCCTACACCCAAATATTTTATATTATCATTAAGTAATTTATTATTATCGGGACTGGTACACATCCAGGTAATATATAATGCTTTCATATCATGGTTAGGCGCAACAGCTACTAATCCCTAAATATCAACTGATCCTTCCACAACGAGTGCAAATATTTCATTTTCATTTGCAAGTTCAGCCCAATTTGTATACCAGCCAGTTCGGGCATTATATTTTTTCAAAAATGATTTTCTTTTAATTTGTATCACTTCGGTTTGAACTAATTCACCAGTTCGGGCATCCTTTAAACATGGTGTAAATTCGTCAATCATAACATTAATCATATCAATACCTCGTTTATATTGCTTAAATTCTTTTATTTTATTATACAATTATTAAAAGGAAAAGTCTAAGTCTTTCTTTCCTATGTATTTGGAAACAAATGTCGAAGTCCATCTACTTTTAATTTTAATTGTTGAATTAGGACACTTTTTATCTTATTAGTGTCTTTAAAATCCAAAATAAATTTTCTTAGTAAGTTACGAAGAAAATGAAGCTTATTGTCGGAGTCCTGAATTGATTTACCTTCATGAACATAATTACTACGTTCAGAATAACATAATTTTATTTTTTGATATATATGAAATATCTCTTCATCGGAATCACCGAAATATACAGCACTTCGTTTAGCTAACTTTTCTTTTTTGCACTTTTCTTTTTTCAGAAAGATCATTTCAAATGCAGTAATCAATATTATAAGAGCTTTTTCATCATCCAATATAAATGATGAGTCAAAAAAATCATATACCCGATATACCCAGTTATTGATAAAGGGATAGGGGGTGGTGAAACAATTTTGGATTAATTCAAGTTGGTTGTTATTTATAGAAAAAGGTACATTTATTTTTTTAATTGCACGGTCTATATGTGGAATGGTTCCCACGGTTCTTCTATTTTCAAGAGATGTTAATATGTATCTGAATTCTGAAAAATGGAGAGTGCAGTCGCATACTAGGCGAATTAAGCGAATCTGGCGGTCTAGTGTAATGTATCATTGATATTTAGCGTATCTGTCCCCTCTGTTATGAGGTGACAGATGAAATTATTGGATAAAGTGATATCAGCTTTTCTCTGGCATCACCTGTTTGAAAATGCCACCGTATTTTAGCTTCATCACGATTGCGCTC
>CAJSYQ010000061.1 GCA_910574015.1 Eubacteriaceae bacterium
GGAAAAAGGACAGTCCTGGCATATGTCACATCCGCTGATAAAGCAGCGGGCGGCAGGCGTTTGTTTTTCAGCACAGTTTTCCCGCAACAGCTGCAGATCTTCTGCGCATGGCAGGAGAAATCCCCGCTAAACCAGACAGGGAGTAGCCGGATGCAGTTTATTCCCCTGATGCTGTATGCATTTCGATGGCCGATAGAAGTTAGTTACTACGAACAGAAAACTTTCTGGTCACTGTGCAGTTACATGGTCCGCAGCCGCAGAGGGATTGAAATGCTGGTCAATCTGATTAACATTTCATACTGTGCGATGAAGCTGCTGCCATACCAGGATGAGGCGTTTTTTAAATATCAGACAGAAAGCGTTCAGGAGTTTCGGTTTGCTCTAAGCGAACAGATTCGCCAGCAGGTATTTTATGCCATTTTCGTAGAAAAAGTCGAAACCAGTATAAAATCAAATGCCCTAATAAATGCCTTAAAACAGCTAATTAAGAAACAGGGGCATCATTTATAAAGTTGTAAAGTAGTGTTATCTTTTTAGACTTAATAATTATTGTTTTTAATTCACTGCATTCTTCAAAAACCCGTGAACCTATAAAAGTAACATTTCTAGGTATTGTGATACTCGTAAAATTATGACCTGAAAATGCACCTGAATCTATTCTGCATAATTTTTTCGGAAGTCTAATTTTCTCAATACCTCCATAAATTGTATTTTTTACAAATGCAATCCATCCAATTTCAGTAACGGAGTCTGGAAGTATTAGTTGTCTGATTCCTGTATCCCCAAATGCACTAACTCCAATTTTTTTAACTTTTTAGGAAACACAATCTTATTCACCTTAACAAATTCATTAAATGCCCCGTCTTCTACAGTTTCCACCCCCTCTTTTAATACAATTTTTTTCACTCTTAATTCCCCCTTCTGTTACTTTGTTGAATAACTGGAATTCCGAAAAGCTGATGCCTCATTATAACCAGCAACCGCCATTACATAAGCATATAGATTACCTAATTTATCATTCTCCCAACGAGCTGGGCATTTAGTTATATCATCTGCACCTACATAATCCGGATTCTTACGATATGCATTATTGGGGTCGTGAACCAGAGGACCCCATTCCCATCATTCTTTTAATACTGCTGGCAGTTCTGTTCACTCCGCCGTCTGTTCATTCTTTTTCCAGAGTGTAGTTCTTGCCATAGCAGAGCCATTATGTTCAAACTGCACTGATAAAGCGGTTGTGGCTGGCTCCTCTTCTCCTGTTTCAGCTATATTCTCTACAATCAAATTAGTAAAGCCTTTAAAGGACCTCCTGCCAACTGACACTGAATTTCCCAGAAATCTACACTGATTGCTGCCAAGATCCCATAAATCAAACCGGTCACACGCCATAAGTTCATCCTCTCCGTTCAACATATCCACCCAAAATTCCGGTGTATCACCTCCCATTTCCCATCCGGGAAACAGTTCAAATTTAAAAGACACATCATCTGAAAAAGAAAAATCGGATTTATCCCAGTTAAAGTAAATGTAAATCCTCGCTCTTTCCCTGCCATGATCTGGCTGTGGCGTAGTGGTGTAAATATATAACTCCTCTACCCCATCCTCTGTGAAAGGAACCTCTTGCCCATAGTATTGAAAGCTTTCCTTTTTATTGTGCATCTTCTCTCCCAGATATTGTTTAAATCCCAGATCTATTTTCTCCACTATGTCAGGAGGCGTCCCTGCTTTCTTCAATATATCTTCACATTCTGCTACATCCATTTTCTCTTTGATGTCTCCCTTTTTTGTACTTAGAAAATTTAGGACAATGTACAAAAATGCTCCCATCAGTAAAAAAGCAGCCAATCCTATACACACAATTTTTCGTTTCTTTGTATTATGCATGATACTATCATCTCCCTGTTCTGAATTTATCTACATAGTCAAACTCCCTTTATAGGCCGGATATCCAGTTTTTCACCATAAGTATTTGATTTTTGCAACAGTTTCTCATATTTTTTTATTTTTTCCTTTGGAACATAGATTACAGCATCTCGTGCTATATAGGAAAATGCTCTCTTCCCTATCTCCTTCAGTTTTTTTGATTTTATAATTATTGTTTTTAAATCAGCGCATTCTTCAAAAGCATGTGCACCGATACTAGTAACATTTGAGGGAATTTTAATACTTCTTATCGCCTGACACGAAAATGCATCCGCACCTATCTTTTTTAAGTTATGTGACAGTTTTATTTCCTGAATACTACCTTGATATGGCTGTGAACTAAATGCAAATTTTTTTATTTCTCTCACAGAATCAGGCAATAATAATTTTTTAATATTTGTACGGTTAAATGTTTGCAATCCTATTATTTCCAATGTCTTTGGTAACTTGATCTTCTCTGCCTTTTGAAAATTATCAAAAGCTCCCTCCTCTATCGCTCCCACTCCTCTCTTCAACACGATCTTCTTTGCACTCCGCCACCATTTTTGCCAAGGAACCTTCTGAGGATTTTTTAAATTCCCCTTAATTATCTTTCCTGACATAGTAAGTGTTTTGCTTTTTGTATTATATTGGTAAGTAACTCCCTCTTTCGTCTTCCCCTTGTGAATTTTTGCCTCACAAGGGATAACGAAGCAACTGCCTGTCAATAACAGAACAATTGCTATTACAATTTTTTTCACTCTTAATTCCCCCTTCTGTTACTTTGTTGAATAACTGGAATTCCGAAAAGCTGATGCCTTATTATAACCAGCAACCGCCATTACATAGGCATATATATTTCCTAATTTATATGTCGTAGAACTTTGAACATAACGGAATTCCTGATATGTCCCAGCCGGATGCGCTGTTTTTTCATACTGACACATTGCCGCATAAACCGCACTGCGGGCATTCTCCCAACGAACTGGACACTTAGTTATGTCATCTGCACCTACATAATCCGGATTCTTACGATATGCATTATTTGGATCGTGAACCAGATGAACCCATTTTCCATCATTCTTTCCCCATATATGTGCACTATGCGCAAAAGAATCTGTTAATGTATGGATTGCCATTCCCCATACAAAATCTCTTTTTGCTTTCTTAGTAACACTATTTCCATTTAATTCCTTACTCCAATATTTTCCCAAAACTGCCATAGCTGTATCAATTTCACCTTTCACCTTGCCAGAAAGTCCACTAGGTAATGCCACAGTTCCTGAATATTGCATTTTATTCGCAAGTTGTGTTATATAAATGTAAGCAGCAACATAATTTGTTTTCTCATACCCATGCCACCAAGGATTGTCTGACATTCCACGAAAGATATATTTATCTTTCGTATCTTTGTAAGATTTCGTATCTGGAAACCTAGCCCCTAATTTCACGTTAGCGTTAGATGACGGAATTACATTCTCATGATCTTTCCCTGACCAGCTGCCCTTCACACATCCTGTATCCTCAAAGCTTAGAACTTTGGCAGTATTTTCTTTTAGTTTTGCATTCTTGTTTTTCTTATAGCTCTTCTTAAATTCCTTATAATGTTCCATTGCATACTGTGCATCCACCAGACCATTGCCATATTCTTCTTCATTGCCATAAGCATTTGCACTTTCATTTAGAAGAGCACGAACAAAATCTGCGGATGCATTTAAATCCTGTTCCCAGATCAGGGCTGCCACTCCAGCAACCTGCGGGGCTGCAAGACTGGTACCAGATGATACAAGCTGGTCGCCAAGCACCCCGGTACTTCTCACAAGCTCACCAGGAGCAACAATCTCAATTTCTTTTCCAACCGAGCTGCTTTCTGCCACATCCCCGTTTTTGTCAACGGAGCCTACTGCTATAACCTCATCTAATGCTGCCGGATACTGCACACCTTTTTTTCCTGTATTACCTGCCGCCGCAATAATCAATATGCCTGCATCCTCGGCATCCTTTACTGCCTGTGCCAATGCCTTGGAATAGACATCCACGCCAAAACTCATGTTAATAATATTCACTTCTCTGTCAATCGCCATATAGATTGCCTCTACAACCCGACTAATCGGAGCACAATTATCATCATCAAGAACACGGTAAGAATATATTTCTGAATTTGGGGCAATACCTGTAATCCCCTCATCATTATCCTCCGCCGCTATCAATCCGGCCACACTGTTACCATGACCTGTTCCATCCATAAATAACGGGCTCATGCCATCCTCTCCTGGAACAAGTGTTACCGTCTCTGCCAGCTGAATATCATTCCCGTAATCAATACCTGAATCAAGAATAGCTATTTTTACTTTTTTCTTCATCATTCTATTTCTCGGTACTTTATCTCCATTTATCATACGAATATTCCATTCATCCTCCGCCCGGTTTTTCTTTATTCTTGTACTCTCCTTCTTATGCCAGCCAGCATTATCTATTGTTCCATTTTCATTATTCATACTTGCCCTGACACAAACATCCTCCTCTACAAACTCTATTTGAGTTGCATCTGCTAATTCATCTGCCTCGTCTTCTCTTAATTTCAATGTAATTATATGATTCTTATTCAGGCAATTTTCGCCATTTCTATTAATATCCACCACTTTACAACTTTTTGAAAAATAAAATAACGCACAAGACACTTTCTCATGTATAATAAGTTTGCACATCAAACTATACGAAAGAGAGTGATCTTGTACGTCAGACTTATTATACAACAAAAATAATCTAATTGGTAGACTGTACCGTTATTTTTATATTTATTTTAAAACTTTTTCCGCACCCACTATTGAAACCCTGTTTCTGCTGGTATTATCTATACTTGCTATGGAGTCAGCGGCCTCTATCCGTTCATTGTACAGACATTTTTTG
>CAJSYQ010000062.1 GCA_910574015.1 Eubacteriaceae bacterium
CCTGAATTCTCGGAGTTAACATGACGAGGTTGGTACCTTCACTCCGAGATCCTCATATATTTTTGCCTGCTTATTGAGAAGTTCTCCAATCCTTAAAGAATGGTTTGCATCTTCAAAGCACTCAATCACATCAAGCTTATCAAGCAACTGATGCAGAGTGTAGTTTTTATATAAATCTGATTTTTTCATTTTATGGTCAAGATGAGATATCAGAATTAATGCAACAAACTCTGTAAAGATTTTACCATCAAGACCTTTTTCTGATGACACCAGAAGCCTCCGCATATTAAGACGTTCTTTCAGATTACCAAAGGCTTTCTCTACAACGTCTTTCATCCTGTACAGATGTAAGGCTGTAAAGGCATCCATTTTTTCATTGGTAATCAAAGCAAAGTAGCCAAAGTAACGACGCGCCTCTTTGATGGCATCTTCTTTATAGCAAACCTGACGTCCCCTCTTGGGGGTTGTCTTCACTTCAAAGAACCGATCATAGGCCTTTTTATGACTTTCAACATATTTGCCTTCTAACAGTTCTTTGCAAAGGCTGGCAATCCGTTTGTCGAATGCCTGCTCATCGTCAGCACCATTTTCAATGCTGTAATAGTAATGGATGTACATCCGGCGTTTCTCCTTGATGACATCACCTTTATACGGACGCTCCTGGGTATACTCCCACTGGGCGCTGACCGTATATCCATAGGTGTTGATGCTTTCATCAAAATTTACAAACATCCGGATATCGTCATATACCTCATCAAGTTGCTTCCTGATGAACTTTAATGACAGCTTTGTTCCTACAAGAAACTTGATGTGGTCTCTGTATAAACCATTAATGTTTTCTTCAGAATAGAAACCTCTGTCCATAACAAACTTGGTTTTGCCAAACCCAAGGATGTCCAGATCTTCCAGTAAATGTTTTACCGTTTTTGAATCTGGTATATTTCCTGCAAGCTTACGGTAATAAAATGGTAAGCCAGATTCTTCGCCAAACACCAGCAGGAGGTTCAACTGCGGAAGTTGATCATCTTCCTTGTTTTTACCATACTGGATCTGAGCAAGCGTTTCAGAGTAACTGGAAATGCTGGTACTGTCATAAGCCCAGTATTCATCCTCAACACGGCGTCTGCCCTGGAGCCGGAAGAACTTATTTACCTGATTATCTGTTATTGAAGCAAATAATTCACTGCTTCTGGGTGAAGTTATACCTTCACCATAAGGATGCTTATGGGTCAGATGCCATTTTTCAAAACGGTACAAAGGATTATTGTCCTCAAGTATCAGATAAAAGGCCACAGATAAAAGCTGTTTGTATGTTTCGGGAAAACACTGTCTGAGATCTGCTGCGAGTCCGAGCTCATTAGCAAACTCATTCAAAAGATATGTTGCTCCATAATACAGATGTCTGGTTTCAATAAAAGGTTTTGGTCCTGTTTTTGCAGGCTTTCCACTTGTTGGTTTAGAACCTTTTTTCGCTCTGCCTCTTGTTGGAACAATATCACCAGTCTCAGGGTCAATTTTTCCTACACATATGCGTTTTGAACGGGACTGCTGCTTTTCTTTGTCCCAGTAATAAGTTGTGTCATAAGCATATGTAATGCCTGTGCGTTTATCAGTTTGAGTAACTATCGACATATAATCACCTCGTCATGTTTATATCTCTATTATAAAACATGACGATGGATTAATCAAGTACTAAATGGTGATTTTGTCAATAAAATCCAGGGGGTTCGGCTAAGCGTGGCGAAAATTCATCGTCACGTTTTCGAGAATCCGGGTTAAATGCAGATGCAAGGCTCATTCTCAAACCGCTATAGATAACTTCTAATGACAAATCATAGTTCTGTATGCCATCATCTATAATCGGCTCTAATTCTGCTCTGGTAACGCCGTATTTGCCGTAATTCGCAAGCAGATTATTTATAAGCGTCTCTTTATCCACCGCCACAGGAAGGCCATGTCTTGAATTCGTTGTCGCTTTATACTTTTTATGGCTTTTAGACCGTATACCGTTCTCACGCATAATGCGCTCCACCCGCTTGTGGTTGACTGGTTTTTCTGATTTGCGGTTTATTTCGTAGGTTATCTTTCTGCCGCCATAAATGCCGTGTGACGCTTCCTGTATCCGGATGATCTCTTTAAGCAGGGATTCATTTTCTGTACAGTGCGGACTTTTAGGACGCTTCCGCCACGCATAATAACCACTTTTTGAAACCTGAAGCCACTGCGCCATCTTCGCGATCCGATATCGGGAACGGTTTTGTTCCATGTAAATATAACGGATCACTTCAGGTTCTTCGCAAAGAAGGCGCTTGCTTTTTTTAGGAATTCATTTTCCTCTTCCAGATCTTTTATGCGCTTTTTCAGGGCTCGAAGTTCGGCATCTTCCTGATGGAGATTTCCGCTGCCGACAAAGGGGTCTGCTGGATGTTCCCTGAAACGGGACATCCATGAGTAAAGGGTATTTACATTGACCCCCAGTTCCCTTGCCACCTGTGCTGCGGGTACACCTGAATGCACCCTCTTACATGCCTCTTCCTTAAATTCGATACTATACGTCTGTGCCATAATCTTACCTCCTGACTTTCTGGATAGATTATACCACTCGTTCTATATGTCTATCAAATGGGGTATAGGCCACTATACTTGGAACGGTTCTGCTCCATGTAAAGGTAACGGATCACTTCAGGTTCTTCGCAAAGAAGGCGCTTGCTTTTTTTAGGAATTCATTTTCCTCTTCCAGGTCTTTTATGCGTTTTTTCAGGGCACGCAGTTCGGCGTCTTCCTGATGCAGGTTGCCGCTGCCGACAAAGGATCTGCCGGATGTGCCTTAAACCGGGACATCCATGAGTAAAGGGTATTTACATTGATCCCCAGTTCCCTTGCCACCTGTGCTGCGGGTACACCTGACTGAACCCTCTTACATGCTTCTTTCTTGAATTCGGTACTGTACGTCTGTGCCATAATCTTTCCTCCTGACTTTCTGGATAGATTATACCATTCGTTCTATGTGTCTGGCAAATAGGGTATAAGGCACCGTATTAAAGGGTGTCTGTAAAATGCAGATGCCCTCTGTTCGAGAAAAAGGGAGACCAACAATGAAAATAAAAGAAAACATAATATCTGCAATCAATAATTGCTCTGATACGTCCATTCTAAATCAGATTTATAATGATACGCTTAAACGTAATGACAATTTACAGAAATCTTACAACGACTGGATTAACCAACAAACTGATGTAATATTTGATTTACATATACGCTCAATGATGTATGAGAATCTATTTGATGATATGTGCATAGCAAAATCTTCCATAATGGGAAAATATTTAGACACTCCACAGGGCAGCCTTAAAGAAGATACCTATCATTTTGGCATTGATGCACACTATTATAAATTTATAGTCACAGAAACAACCGAAAATGGAGAAACAGATATTTTTGAGCGAACAATAAAAATCAATCCCCAGTTTGTGGATGATAAGAACATAATATTACATGAAATGATACACGCACATGAACATATCTTATCGTTAGTAAATCCATTACTAAAAGAAACGCTAATAATCGAACTCTACAAACATCTTTTTCCAAAATTCAAAGACCTTGACTGCATTATTTATAATCATGCAAATATTTCACACAATTCCGACTTGACAGAATTAGGCGGCTATCATGGGTTGCTGTTTATGCTCAAAAGCCTTGACTTAGATTTAAGATGCGGAAATGAGCCATTCACCATATTTGGATATGACTACAATCGCACTTTTACAGAATTGAATTTGATATAGTGTCAAGACCGCTATCCTTCTACTTTGGGTAACGGTCTTTCTTATGTGTTTTCCCGATAATCCGCCTTACTTCTGATGTTTTCATGCAATGTATGTTCCTGCTGCCTGTCACGTCATTTACATAGCCCTTTTTCAGATAGATAAAATATCCCTCGTCTTTGGTATAGGATAAATGTTCTATCATTTCATAATATTTTCTTGGCACTTGCCACTTTTCAAGCATCCGTTCCTGTTCTGCATTAAAGCCCTGCTTTTTCTCTGCCATTCTGCTTGTACCGTCCGCAAGGTCATTACACACAAGCATATAAAGATATTCATTGACACTTGCCCCTATTTCAGAACATATTTTCTTTATTCTGTCTTTTTCGCCTTTGGGAATAACAAAATTTATTCTGTCGTAATGCTCTTTGATATGCTGATTTTTATATGATGTTCGTGTCATAGCTTCGCCCCTTTGCTATCTATGATATTTTTTGAGAACCTGCATAATAAGAAACTTATCAAAACAGCTATTTTAACTGCAAATTTCCTTGTTTACTAGCTTTTAAGCATTTTAGCAAAGTCTTACGCAAGACACAACACAGAAACTATATATAAATGGTGCTGTAGTGGTGTTGTAGTAGTGCTATATGGCAAAATTTACGACGTTTTATGAAAATTATTGAACACTTAGAAGATAAAGAAAACCCCCGAAAATACTCAATGTCATTAACTTAAGGAATCTTTTACATTTAAAATTGTAAAAGGTTCCTATTTTCTGTATTTTTACTGTATAATAGAAGCAGATAACTGATGTTTTTCTTTTA
>CAJSYQ010000063.1 GCA_910574015.1 Eubacteriaceae bacterium
AACGAGATTTTGTATTTTTTAGGTCTTGCCATAGGAATCACCGCCGTTTCTTTTAGTATACCACGAAACGACTTGGCAAACCAGTAGTATTTAACTTTTTATCAATGATACATTACACTAGTTTAAAGCCGCATAAACATTGAAAAAGCATACGATCTCAGTTATGATTTTTTTGCTCAGAAAAAATCTAACGCTAAAGAGGTGTCGTATGCTTAACAAAAAGGTACTAAATTTTCTGCTCAATGTCAAGCACACAGTGGTTGATGATGTGAAAATTTTTGACGATGATTCCATTGTGTTTTATGTCCACCCAACCAAAGGTGAACAATGCCGCTGTGGCATCTGTGGCCGCAAGGCCCCCTACTATGATGCCGGCAGGGGATTCCGTCTGTGGAGGGCCACAGACATCGGACTCCGCAAAGCAGAGATCTGTGCGGAGTCCTACCGTGTCAACTGCCCGGAGCACGGTGTTGTTACCGCCGCTGTCCCATGGGCACGACATAATTCCCGGTATACCCTTGGCTTTGAACATACAATTGCATGGCTTGCCCTGAACTGCTCCAAAGCAGCAGTCTCCCAATTCATGCGTATATCATGGAACTCGGTCGGACCCGTTATCAGCCGTGTCCGTGCCGATCTGGACATCTGCCCCGAAAAACGTTTTGACGGGCTTGAAAAGATCGGCATTGACGAAACCAGCTACCGCAAAGGACATAAATACATGACCGTTGTCGTCAACCACGATACCGGAAGGGTGGTCTGGGTAGCGCCCGGCCACGGCAGGGAAACCCTCGCAAAGTTTTTTGAACTGCTCTCGGAAGAACAGCGCGCCGCTATCCGGCTCGTGTCTGCAGACGGCGCAAAATGGATCGCCTCATGCGTGGAGGAATTCTGTCCGAACGCCGTACGGTGCATCGACCCGTTCCACGTAGTGGAATGGGCAAACCAGGCTCTGAGTCAGGTACGCATTGGCTCATGGCATGATGCTAGGAAGAATGCGGTGCCGGAACCGAGACGGAGACCGGGACGTCCTCCCAAAGGGACGCCTCCAAAGGATAATGCCGCATCGGAGATCAAGCATTCCAAATATGCACTGGNAAAGAACCCAGAGAACCTTACTGCCAGCCAACAGGCAAAGCTAGAACTGATAGCAAAGACAGATAACCGTCTGTGGCGTGCCTATAAACTGAAGGAGGAGCTGCGCATCGTGTTCCGCTTGGATGAGGATGCCGGAAGAAAACAGCTCGACCACTGGATCAAATGGGCGCAGCACTGCCGGATTCCAGTATTTGTGGAACTCCAGCGGAAGATACGCCGGCATTACGAGGCGATCATGGCGACATTGGAAAACGGTCTGTCCAATGCGCGGATAGAAGCGATAAACAACAAGATCAAGCTATCCATCCGTATGGCATATGGTTTCAGAAACATTGGCAATATGATTGATATGATCATGCTGCGTTGTTCGGAACTGACAGTCCCCCTCCCATGGGCATGGTGATTCTGCCTGCGACAGGTTATCAGATATCCATATCAGCCGCAAGGGAGCACAGCTCCGCTTTGCGGAGACCCTTGCCCCTGATATGGATATCCGATACTGGGTAACCAGGGCAGAATAAGGTGAACTATATGACATGAAATGTTCATATATCTTTCACACAGACTGATGATGCCTCAATTAGAAAGTGAAATTTTAAATAAGAACAGGCCGCACAGAAAGGAGAAGGTTAGTATGAATATAAAAAGGAAACCGGAATTACCAGATTTTTTTAGAAGTATGGCAGAACAGGACAGGTCTGCTGTGGTTATATGCAATCTGCAGCATGAGATCATTTATATGAATCCGGCTGCGGTGAAAAGATATGCGAAACAGGGCGGTGAGGAGTTGATTGGCCAGAGCCTTTTAAACTGCCATGGCGCAGATTCGGCAGAGAAGATCAGGTCTGTTATCCGATGGTTTGCGGATTCCCAGGAACACAATTTAGTTTATACATTCCGTAATGAAAAAGAAAATAAGGATGTCTATATGGTGGCTCTGCGGGATGATGGGGGAGATTTGATTGGCTATTATGAGAAGCATGAGTACCGAGATGTGGAGACGATGAAGCAATATGACCTATGGTAGATGCAGTTTAACTCAACGGCACCAATTTGAACCTGTCGTTGAGCCAGGATGATGCAGAGAGGGGTTATTTTATGAGACTTCCCGATTCAGAGGAACTGGGGATACAACATCTTAATCACATATTTGACAATACCAGTGAGTGCTATAAGTATTTCTGGTTTCAGGCAGTCTTGGACAAAGTGCTGGATGGACAGGAAATCATTACATATGACGAACTGATCAATGAAATGATCGCGGATGCCTGGTATATGGTTTCAGAATATCATCTAAATCTCGGACCAAGAGATACCCTGGAAAGTCTGATACGGCGGTTGTGCGAGATTAGTAACATGAAATCATGTGAAAAGAAGGAAGTAATCCTAGAGTATCTGCAAAACTGTACAGACCGGGAGATAATGCAGAAGAAGCGGGTGCTTAGTTATCATGTCCCCTATCGGCTGCAGGCTCCGTTTCTGGAGAATATAAAAGGCAATGCCTGGAATGTAGCAGAAAGCCAGTTGATCCGGATGATTAACCGGGAAGAAAGATTGATGTATTATTTTACTGCGCTGAAGGGAATGCAGACAGCAATCTGCATTCAGCCCGAATGGGCTGCTTATATGGAGAAGAATCAGGAGATACTGAGAGGATGGCTGCAGTATAAGATGATCCTGTATCTGCAAAGGCGGAATCCAAGTGTACCCGGTATATCAGATAAACTTCATCCTCCCCGGGAGCGCAGGCTGGACAAAGTTCAAAAATATTGGAAACTGCTGTTGGAATTAAGAGAGGTTCATGAAATTTACTGCGGTGAGATCATTACTGAGAAAAATATTTCCATTGATCATTTCGTGCCATGGAGTTTTGTTGCTCATGATGAATTATGGAATCTTCATCCTACCACCAGGGTAATCAACAGCTATAAAAGTAATTATCTGCCTGATTGGGAATACTATTTTCCCAAGCTATGCCGGCTCGAGTATTTTTCCTATGAAATGATGCAGGAAAACCTGATGATCAGGGAAGCCTTCGAAATGTGTGCCAGAGAGCACCTGAACAGCAGCATGATCCGAGGGCGGGTTTATAAAAATGGCCAGTCCCTGGAAGAATTTTCCCGTGCGCTGGAGGAAGTGGTCCGACCGGTATACCAGTCTGCCATAAATTGTGGTTTTCAGAGATGGACGATGGGAAGTGGTGGGTCATAATATGATTTCATCCGCTATTTCCAGTGTGTCCTTCGTCACACGGCATTCCATGCCGACAATCTGGACTCCGGCCTCCCTTGCCCTGTCCAGCGCTTCTCCAAATTCCTTGTGGGTGGCAGTATTGGCCTGCACTTCATGAATCCCCTCCATCTGGATCACGAAAGCGGTGATGCAGTGAAATCCCTGAGAGGCGGCCCTGGCCAGCTCCTGCAGGTGCCGGACTCCGCGCTCAGTGGGGGCGTCGGGGAAATATCCGATTCCATCTATCTCCAGTGTACAGCCCTTAACTTCCATTAGATATTTTTCATCGTCTCTTTCCATATAGAAATCAAGTCTTGAATTTCCGTAATTGTACTCCGGCCGGACCAGGGTATAATCCTGTCTTAGGAGCCACTCTTTTACTACCCGGTTTGGCGCCTGGCTGTCGATATTGACCCAGCCCGCTTTCTCTTTATAGACGCTGATGAGATCATATTTTGTTTTCCGTGCCGGATTGTCTGAGCGCTGCAGAACCACAGATGCATTTGGAATAAGGAGCTCCCGGCACCGCCCGGTATTTTTTACATGGACGGTTTCCAGTTTGCCGTCCAGCCATACATTGGCGATGAAACGGTTGGGGCGGCTGTGAAATAGGGCCTCTACGGTATTGTTGTATTTCATATTCATCCCCGTTCCGAGAACGTAGTTTGTTGGAGGAACCGCAGGAGAAAACTGCCAATGCAGTTTCTCTTGTCGGATAAAGGCTTATTTGTGACGTTCTCGGCACAAATAGCCGTGTAAAAAAGAATGCTTAGGCATTATTATTAAATGACTCCTTTCATAATGGGGTAGTCTATAGGCGTTTGCGAAACGCCAGACCCCGCATAAATATGGGATTCTTTTTGTCACAAAATAAAACAACTCCTCACTGGTTTGTGGTAAAATAGAATTGTCCAAAAACTTTCTACCAATCCACCAAGAAAGGAGTCGTACCTATATGATACCATACAAACAGCTTTCTTTGGCAGATATTTTTACCGATTGCCAAAATAAATTTGATAACGATAAATATGCCTTCCTTGAACTTCTCGAAAATACCATTAACTTAGATGAAATTGTCCCGGCGTCTTTTGTTTCTCATTTTCACGCTGCCACCGGCAGACCCCGTAAGCATCTTCTTTATCCAATGCTCAAGGCTCTGTTATTACAGCTTATCTTCTCAATTCCAACC
>CAJSYQ010000064.1 GCA_910574015.1 Eubacteriaceae bacterium
TCTGCCTGCGACAGGTTATCAGATATCCATATCAGCCGCAAGGGAGCACAGCTCCGCTTTGCGGAGACCCTTGCCCCTGATATGGATATCCGATACTGGGTAACCAAGGCAGAATAAGGTGAACTATATGACATGAAATGTTCATATATCTTTCACACAAACTGATGATGCCTCTCTTTTAATTTGTATTTCTGAAAATTCGGATACCTCTCCAACATATTTATAATGTCATTAAAAACTGCCGTATCACTATCCGCAAATTCCACAACAAGTAATTTTCCTATATTACCACCTACTTCCTCGTAGTATATTTTTCTTTCTTCGTCAACTTTCAAACAAACATATTTTATTTGCTAATTCCCAACCCCTTTATCCAACCGCCAATATCTTTTATCTGCTTGCCAATATCTTCTCTGTCTGCCTCAAAAATATTTTCTATCACTTTGGCATTGGGGCATAATTTTTTAATATCCTTCACACTGCTGCCTATCCCATAACCACCGTGAGTAGCAAAAGGGACAATGGTTTTCCCTGAAAAATCATATTCCTCCAGAAAAGTAAACATTGCCTGCGGCATCGTGTACCACCAAATAAGAATATAAAATGGAGCCTGTCTTTGTTATGCGTTGAAAACACGAACTTTTACGCAATACACAAATGTGTCTTGTGTTCCTTTTTCCTATTTTTATTTTACTGCTGACTACAATCTTTCGCAAATACTTATGCCGAATATTAACTCATGCCCATAAAACATATTACATGATTTCGTCAACTTTACTCTTAAACAAAAGAACCAATGAAATCAAGGTACTTATCACTGGTTCTATGTATTCATATAGCTTACAAGCTCTTTATTAGATTCTTTTTATTTAGAACCTTATGTAGATTGGCTTTTATTTTTTACCCGTCTCCCACGCTCATCCCTACTTTCTCAAATTATTCTAAACTCAGTTTTTCTTGTACTTTTAGCAAATTTTGACTTACAATGTGAAGCCGTTCATCACTTTTATGTACTTTCTCCTGTAATATTTTACTTGCCCTATCCAAATATTCTGCTGCCTCTTGGTATTTTTTTTGAGTAGATAATATCCCAGCAATATTATTGTATGTCATCGCTAATGATGGATAGTCTGCCAGTTGTCTCTCTTTAAACTCCAATGCTTTATAATAATATTCTAAGGCTTGTTCCGGATTTTCATCCTTAAGTATTCCCCCCAGATCATTATAAACCATTGCACATATTACCGGTTCATCCTTATATTGTCCCAGACATTTAACAAGTAATTCTTTTGCTTCATTTATCCTACCTTGTATCGTCATAATTCTAGCCATCTCATTTAATATGGCAATTGTGTCTCTTTTACTTGAAGTCAATTCTCTAGCTTTTTCAAGGCATATCATAGCTTTTTCATAACATCGCTGATTTGAATATACTAAAGATAAACCAACAAAAATATCAAATTTATACAATTCCTTCTTATTATTCTCAGAAAACTCTAATGCTCGTTCAAACCATATTTCTGCCTGTCCATAATTGTTTGTCATCAAATATTCTTTGGCTAAATTTATATATAACCTTATCAAGACATCTATCTCACCCTTATCCAATCTATAATCCTCATTGACTTCCGATAATATCCTTATAAACTTTTCATTGTCGTTTTTTGAAATCTTTCCCAATAATTCCAACATAACAGGATTATAATTAGCAATTTCAATAACCTTTTCCATTATACTACTTTCAATATTAGGATTGTATAATGATAGTAGTTGCTTTGCCTCACTCATGGACAAAACATCAATTTTTATCTCGATGAATTCATTTGCAAAATGATAATCCCTCGTATTAACTAAAACCTTATTAGCTTGACCAATCTCCATTATTTTCGATTCATCGTCATAATGACCATCAAAATTGTCAACAATATATAACTCGGATTCTTTCACTGGAAATTCTGTACTTATTCCAGCCACATAATAATCAATCCATTTAACCGCTTTTACCCCATCAATCAAATTTTCTTGCATTATATGTTTACATATGGCTGATTTACCAACACCAGCCTCTCCTCTTATAATCACAATATTATTCGAATGGAATGCCGATAAAATTTTCTTAATAACTTTTTTTCTTCCCACAAAAAAATTCTTTTCCATAGTTCTCTCCTCTAATTTATCCTATCATAATATTCATTAACTTTACTACCAAGTTCAAACATATCTTCCGCCGTATCGCAGTTTTCCAGCTCTCTGGTTGATAATTCAAGCAATTTTGCATCAAACTTTTCCTTTCCCTTGTCTACTCTGCTTTTAGATTGACTACAACTATATGTGCTAAATTTTTTAAAATATGTAAATACGAAAATCACAGTAACAATCGAAGGTATTAAATAAGGATTTTCCCAAAACCTAATTGATATCTCCTCCATAAAACCATTTATAACATAGCCAATTATTCCTCCAAACAGCAATATAACTGCCGGCTCAACATATGGATACTTGTAATGATATCTTTCTATTTTTGTCCTTTTCATAGTATATCCTGCCTATTCTAATACTTATCATTAATCTTTCAAATTTAAAATCGGTTTTACGTTTATCCTATCTGCCATGATTTTCATCATGATTTCATTATAAAAACCCATTTAAATACTTTGCATAATATCATCGTACTCCCCTGTTCCACCGTTTTCTACCTTTATTGTCTGCCCAAATAGATTTTCATAATATGCTACAAACGTCCTATCGTAAGAAAATCTTTTTCGTATAAGTTCCTTGCTCAATCCAAGCTTTATAAGCACTTCTACCCTAAAAAAGACCTCAAAACAATATGTAAGCCCCCACAAATCTGCTTGACTTAGTAGTGGTGCATTTTTATGCGACGCATGAGTATAAACATTTCGATCATTTACTATCTTTGTTATTATATCTTCACAACAAAAATTGTCTATTTCCGATAATACCAAAAGGCAGCTTTTTATAATTTTTTCTATACATTCTCTAAAAGTTTCCCCAAGATTGTTACAATACTTTTTTACAAACTCCCTATCTTTCTCATCTGTTATTCTTTTCATGACTCTATGCTTGTCCTTTTTAAATTCCTTGTCAATCTTCTGCCTATCTTCCAATCTTTCAATACCTTCCACCATCTGCATAGCCTTTAAAAAGTTATTTACCGTAAAAATTTGTAATTCTTCATCCATCATAAGCTGCTGATATGCTTCAAATGCTACTCTATCCTCAATATACAATTCTCCAAATTGGCTGATAACTTTATCAATATCTTGATGAAAATCAGAAAGTTTAAATATTTTTCTCCGCACATATCCGCACGAATCAAAATGCTCTCTATCAAAAGTATTTAATCGTTCTTTGAGAAGCATAGGTTCTCCCAAATACTTATATATTTCTTCCTTTTGTCGCACTTGTATTCTAGTTGTTGATATTCTTTCTCCGCATAATATTTCTAAAAGCAAGATAAGAATATGAATTTTTTCTTCGATATCACTAATTGATAATATGCACTCATGTGAACAATTTACTATGTATTGAATTCCGTATTGAATTCCCAATTGTATATCTGTACCTATACGTTGTACTATCGGGGCTACGAAACAAGAAAAACCATCATCCTTACCAATTCGTTTTATATTTGTATCAATATAAATTTCTGACGGCATATGAAATAAAGTATCTTTTATATCCAATTCTCCATAAGGTGTAAGGCCTATCAATTCTACGCCTTCTGTCACTTGCACAGTGAAATCTTCAAAGCAATTTTTCTCTATGCTACAATACTGATTCCCCCAAAAACTTTTCTTTGCTTCACAAGTAATTGAATAAACAACATCTTCTATTCCTCTTGTATGCCGGTCAATAACCCAATATCCCATAATGGTCAAATGCTGGTCAACTGTTTTCAAATAAATAATATCATTATCATTATGCTCCATCTGCTGATACAATTCTCTGGACAGTTCTTTTGTTTCTATTCTTACACTATAATTTTCAGATACTCTAATCAATCCCGCTATAGAACACTTTACTTCCCCTACTTGCTCAATTGTACAACTTTTACAATAATTCAATAACTGCTTCATAAATACCTTTTGCCCCCTATTTCATTAATTCCCTATATTATCTGTCGGCATTTCACATCGTACCATATAATCAAAAGATTTCACATTAGCACTCAATACCATAAAGTGCTAGCAAAATCATAACACACTACCTTGATTCGTGCAACTCGCATTTTTACTTTTACAATTATCTATGTTTTTTACACTACTTTACAACTTTATAAATGATGCCCCTGTTTCTTAATTAGCTGTTTTAAGGCATTTATTAGGGCATTTGATTTTATACTGGTTTCGACTTTTTCTACGAAAATGGCATAAAATACCTGCTGGCGAATCTGTTCGCTTAGAGCAAACCGAAACTCCTGA
>CAJSYQ010000065.1 GCA_910574015.1 Eubacteriaceae bacterium
CCCCCTTGTTGTTTGAGTATGTTGTTTGTTGGTACTTCAATGATACATCATTCAGCAGCGGGTGTCTTTATTTTGTGCAATATTTGGTATTTACTCATTTATAGTTATGAAGATTTCTCGCTTTGCTCTATCTGTAATTCACCCTTTTTCAGCCGGAACACCACATCCGCCTGTTTTGCCAGCTCACCTGAGTGGGTAACAACTATCACGCATTTCTTCATCTGATGGGCGCTTTCTTTCAAGATTTCCGTAATATCCCCAGCCGTATCCTCGTCCAGATTGCCGGTAGGCTCGTCCGCCAGAATCACCGGAGCTTCGCTTGCGAGCGCCCTTGCAATGGCTACCCGCTGCTGCTGGCCGCCGGAGAGTTTCAGCACGTTCCGTTTGGATTCCTCCCTCGTCAGCCCCAGCCGTTCCAGAAACGGGAGTGCCGGTTTCTTTGAAGTCAGCCGGACATTCTCCTGCGGGGTCATATAGTCAATCAGGTTGTAGCTCTGAAAGATAAAAGAAACATTCTTTTTCCGATGGCCTGCCAATCCGGCCTGTGCAATGTCTTTCCCTTCAAACAGGATATTCCCGCTTGTGGGGCTGTCCAGACCGCCCAGCAGGGATAGAAGGGTTGTCTTGCCGCACCCGGACGGGCCGAGAATGGCATACATTTTTCCCGCCTCCATCTGCGCATTGATCCCTCTCAGCACCTTCCTCTTTTTGTCATAAGAGTATGTTAGATTTTGCAGTTCCAAAATTCCCATAGAGGCACCTCCTATTCACCTTCGGGCACAAATTCATAGTCAAAATCATAGTCCTTTACTTTATCCGGCACCTCGTAATCTATGATGGGCGAGCCGGATTGCTCCTGCGTTTCGTCTGATTTATTCTCCTTGGGGGTACACCCTGTGAACAGCAATCCCACAAAAAGGAGGACAGAAAACATTTTCCATACTTTTTTCATATCGTTACCGCCTTTCTCAGCTCATTTTCGATAGAATTTCCCGCGGTTTCAGCCGCATGACGGAAATTGAGGATATTCCAGCGGATACCGTTACAATCCCGATCCCCAGCAGGAATAGGAGGCCCATTTCCTCAAGCTGTACACGAACCTGTAATTCCGGGGTTTCGATTTCCGGCTCACCGGTATCTGTTCCGGCCTCCCCACGGGTTCCGGCAGATAAGCCGTCTTCCTGCTGCGCCTCCGTTACCGCCTGCCCGGATTGCAATACGTTTCCCATCTGGCCCGCAATGGCGCTGGCGGAGAAATAAGAGATGGAAAATGCTAATATCGCAATCAGCAAAACCTCGGCAATATACTGCCCTAAGATGGACAGCTTGCTGATCCCAACCGAGAGCAGGACGCCGGTTTCATGGATGCGGGTTCTGGCCCACATGGTTAGAATGAGCGAGAGGATGGCGATGCTTACAATCAGCGCGATCATCAAAATGGTGGATACCAGCTCCGATAACTGTTCCAAAGAGGACGCGGCGTTTTCATAGTCCTCGTTGTCAACCAGAAAAGAAAAGCCTTTCCAGTCCACGCCGCTGATTTCCTTTACTTTAGAAATGATTTCCTCCATGTTCTGCGGGTCGTTCACCGATACCGTCAGCTCGTTAAAGCCCTGTATTGCGGGGCCGTTTTCGTAAGCCACCAAAGTGGCAAGGTCGGTGATGATAAGGTTTTGTATTTTATCGTAGGTTGTCACCTGATCGTTGATGCCTTCGATTTCTTTTGGAGAGAACAGGCCCACAATCTCAATCTCCACGCCTTTGTCCGTCTGGATTTTGTCACCAATTTTCAGGCCGTTTTTCTCAGCCAAATCCTTGCTGATCAGCCCCTTGTTTTTGTCGTCCGGCAGGATATGCCGCCCCTGCGTCAGCGTAAGCTGCCCGGAAGTAAACCGGGTAAGCTCCTCGCTTTTCCATGTGCTTAAAATCTTTGAGGATGCGCGAAATTCTTCCTCAATGGGGATATTGCCGGTAAATAGTTCCAGAGAGGGGAACGCCGCCAGCCCCTCCACGGTGGCGCTGCACTCCTTGATCCCCTCAATTTCCCGGATTTGCTCTACCACCTCCGGGCTGATCTGCTGGGTGGAATACATCAGGGTTCCGCCCTCCACGCTTTCCACCTTCAAATAGGGGTTGTTTTCCGTGTAGTCAAAGCCAATGAGAAAACTCCCGCCAAGGCTTTGCCGCAGCTCCTGCTGGGCGGCTTTCGAAGCGTTCCCCAGTGCCAGAGCGGTCAATACAAAGGTTGCCATCACCAGCAAGATGACAAAAAGAAGGATACTCTTGCCCCTCTTGCGGACGATATACAGCCACGCTCGATTCATAAAGTTCATAGAATGACCTCCATTTCATATAGGATAAGTGTTGCAACGCTGACAGCATAGCACCCCAATATGGAACCAGTATGAAACGGATAAAAAAAGCCATCGCTTTATGGGAGATAAAGGGTAAAGCACATTCCCGGCGGGTTTTTGGTCGCCTCAAATTGATAGGGCATCCCAAGGGCCTTTGAAAGCGTATCTACAATATATAATCCCAGCCCATTCCCTCCATCTTTGCGATCTCTGGCAAAGTCTGGGCGGTAGAACGGCTCAAATACATGGGTCAGCTTATCCGGCGGGATGGGCGTACACTCATTTTCTATTTTTATCTGTCGGGCGTTCAATATAACGGTGATCTTGCATCCCGGCTTTGTGTAAGCGACCGCATTGGAGAGCAGGTTAGACAGGATCTTTTCAAGGCTTTTCTTTGACGTGTGGACAGGGCACTTTCCCTGTATGCTGAAAGAAAAGTCGAGTCCCTTTGCCTTCGCAATCAACTGATAGGGCTCGCAGATTGCCGGAAGACGCTCAGACAGGTCAAAGGTTTCCGCGTCCTGTTTCTCCTGTGTAAAATCCAGCCGGGAGGTATCCAAAATTTCTTTAATCATAAAGGATAGCTGCCCGGTAATCTCCTTACATTCCAACAGACAGCGATCCCGGTCTTTGTATTTTCCAATGCCTAAGATCATGTTTTCCAAAATCGCGTTCAGGGCAGTCACCGGCGTTTTCAGCTCATGGGAGGCGGCCCGCAGGAAATCAATTTTCAACCGTTCCGCCTCACGGACGTTTTGCTTTTCTTCCTCCAGATTTTCAATGGTGGAAAGCAGGCTGGCATACAGCTTATTGACGCGGGCGGCCAGCTCGCCAATCTCGTCCTTCGTATGCACCACGCAGGCTGCAGCCTTATCCAGCTTTTCCATCTTTTCCGTTGTAACCGCAATCTGCTTGATCGGCCTCGTCATGGCTCTGGAAAACAACAGGGAACACCCAGCGGAAATGATGGCGCAGCAAAGCAGGGATACCGGCAGTGCTTTTCCGATAGCGGATTTTATCAAAATACCAGTATTCACATCACTCTCAATAATGGCTCCTTCCACAAAACGGTTGGTGCTTACGGTCATTTGCGGCGCAAGCACATAGAGAAAAACATGAGCCATCACGGTGACAAACAGCATTACCAGAAAGGTATATAAGAAGATTTTAGTAAAGAGCTTTAAATTTCTCATGGGTGTTCCTCATACTTGTAGCCAACGCCTTTTACCGTTACAATCCGGTTAAGACTCAGCTTTTTCCGTAAATTTTTAATGTAGGTATCAATCGTGCGGTCAATGATGGGGTAATCATATCCCCACAACTCGTCCAAGATCTGCGACCGTGTAAGCACCAGACCTTTATGCTCTATCAGCAATTTCAGCAGGTCGATCTCCTTTGGTGTCAGGTCAATAGGGCCGCCCGGCCCGGAAGCAGTATAGCCGCCAAAATCCACCGTAATATCGCCCATCTGAATTTGTTTCAGTTCCGGACTTTTCCCACACCGCCGCAGCAGGGCCGTCACCCGTTTTCCCAGCAAAAGCATGGAAAAGGGCTTTGTGATATAGTCGTCCGCCTGTTCATCAAAGCTGGCCGCCTGAGTAGGCTCATCGTCAAGGGCGGTAAGCATTAAGATAGGAATGTTGCTTGTTTGGCGCAATTCTTTTAATACCTCCAAACCGGTTCGCTTCGGCAGCATAATATCCAGAACCACTAAATCAACCGATTTCTCCCTTGCAATCTGCAAACCCTGTTCACCATCAAGGGCCGACAAGGTAATATGCCCTGCGGATCTCATATATTCACAGATTGCCTCGTTGGTGGCAGTATCATCTTCCACAATCAATAAAACAGCCATTTTTACACCTCCTCACATTATTATACCAAATAGGCGTTTGCGAAACGCCAGAACCCGCATAAATACGGGATTCTTTTTGTTACAAAATAAAACAACTCCTCACTGGTTTGTGGTATAATTGAAATGTCCAGTAACAATTATCTATATC
>CAJSYQ010000066.1 GCA_910574015.1 Eubacteriaceae bacterium
TTTTTAGAGAAATTCCTCTGAAAACAGTATTTTTATACAATTTCCGCAATTTATTCCACATAAAAAATGTCTAAAAAGTGTTGCAGTTAGGTTATTTTACAAGTGTTGCACTTACCTTGAAAATTCAGCCTTCTAAATTGTATTTTGATGCAGAGACTTTCATCTAACCGTTCCTGTACATATATTATACGAATTGCATAGTTGTCTATTGCAAAGGTGATATCAACAATATCCATTTAAATTATAATTATAATAACTGTAGAGCCGAACGCTGACCAAAGGATTTTAGGCATTCAATCCACTTTTTTTATCTCATTGTCTTGACAATAAGGATGTGTTACAATATTGATAAATAAATTGTTTCTGGTATATTTTAGAAGAGAAGGGAATAGAAGATCATGGCATTCATAAACTGTCCTGAATCCGGAAAAGAAAATGTATCTCAACAGGCAATAGCATGTCCCAATTGCGGGTATGGTATTATATGTTCATTCCTATGTTCTTGCTGAAAAGGATGCAGTTTATGCTGACAGCAAATGGACTGGTGGAGTAGCGTATAAAGCCCCCGGATCTTTATGATCCGGGGGCAAAAAAATTAACAATAATTAATATTTTGTAGTATGAGAGGCAGTTAATGTCTCAGATGTTCCGTTTCTTGTTACTTTCACTTTTAATTCCAATCTATAAGTCCCTCTGGACAGTACATAACAGGTTTTTGAAACAGAAAGAATTTGTCCACTCGTGGATACAGACCAATTTTTTACTGTTGTAGTTCCAGAAGAAGTCACCTTCTTAAGTTTTAATGTTCCTTCAATACGACTTGTATTTGTTTTGCCGATAACATTTGCGATGCAGCGGGTTACTCCGTCACTGCTGTCAATTTGTAACAATGTTGATATAGCCTCAGTATTGATACTCTGGGTAGATATTCCATCATTTGCGGCCATAACTGTGTTAGCAGTAAGCGGCTGAACCATTAAAGATAATGCAGCTAAAATTACAGCTAATTTTTTGCTTAATTTCATTAACAAACAACTCCTTGTCATCTTTTTCTTTAAGAACCTAGTATCTTTATACCATTAGCTATTTGTATCAATTCATCTTCATCTAAGTTGGAGATATGTAAAGTACAAATATAATTCCTTTTCTGCCAAATTAATCTACTGTCTGGTTCGCCCGAATTGCTTTTATATAAATCGCAGAGTGTACCATCAGTCAGTTTTAACTGGGATAAAGTACAATTTTCATTGTCGATCATTGTGTTTGCATCCGTAGCAGAGATGTAATGGAATATTATCTGTTCGGTTCCCTTACAATACGTTACACTCCCGGTCAGTTCCCCCATATCAGCGCTTTTTAATACATATCCATCAGGCACATACCCTAATGTAAATCCGGCGGCGGGTTCGATATCTTTGTCAAGAGAGGTGGTCTGATAGTCTGTCATGCCGTCGTCCATCAGCGCCCGGATCCACTGAAGACATGTGGCACGGACATCACCCTTAAAGTATAGCACGAGAAAAGAACTGGATAAAAAAATGAGAAAACCATAGGATGCATATTTCCAAATGTAACCCAGCATAATCTGAATTTTCCGTTTTCTTCTCAACTTCTTTAGTTCGCGGCTGAATTCAGGAGAGGATGGACCCACTTCCCAGATGTACCCATTGTAAATGCGTATGCCCTGTTCCTTTCTATTTTCTGAATCCATCTTTGTTTCTTCAAGGTCTTCTTTGGACAAAGCAAAATTCCTCCCCCTGATAAACCCCGTTAAAATTATTGCCTGCCTGTATGGATAAGCTTCGAAAGGGACTTGAACCCTCGACCCCTTCATTACGAGTGAAGTGCTCTACCAACTGAGCTATCGAAGCAGAATGTCTGTTATTGACATGAATTACAACGAACTAATCATACTACAATAAAATGGTTGTTGTCAATATGTTTTTTTATTTTCTGCCGTGCCCCGTCCTGGATACGGGGGGCACGGCAGTTTGATGGCATAAACGGGCAGGGGATGGTGGATCACCGAACCGTTAATTCTTTGTTCCGGATAAAACCGTCATAGGTTATGGAGCCTCGCTTGTATTTTATGTTTGACCACTGTTTTCCGATGGAGACGACGGTGACCTTGTTTCCCTTGGGAACGGTGATCTGCACCTTGGAGGATTTTTTGTTCTTCTGGTGGATATCCGCGGTAGGGGTTTTGACAATACCTTTGCGGTATTTCGAAAGTCCTGATTTCTTCAGACAGGTATTTTTGACATATCCGGTCCGGACCACATTTGCCACCACTGCCCGGGCCTGGCTCCAGCCGCTGCCCTGGTCTTTTACAAATTCAACCTGTTTTCCCACCGGCAGAGTGCCGAAATAACCCTTTACCGTATTGGCTGATTTGTACAGACGGCATTTGGTTTTAATGCATGTTTTGCAGTCCGGCTTCGGGTCATAGAGCGGCCTGCCGTATCCCAATATTCTGCTGTGGCTTGTGGCATAGGATTTCTCACAAACTGCGCCTCCGTTATCCACTACAGAAGAGCCGCTGCTCGTATTGCCCTCCATCGTATAAATTTTGCTGCCGGATACCTTCGTCACGATTCCGATGTGATTGGCTCCACTGTGCCGTGTACCAGAGAAGAATACAAGGTCTCCGGCCGCCGGTTTCTTGTAATATCGCTTTTTCTGCACAAATGCGGTACGCAATGTCTCGCATGATGCTGAAAAGGCGCCGCACAACAGCTTGCGGGCGGTGGTTTTGGAGCTCCCGCAGAGCTTGTACATAATCCAGCAGATGTAGGAGGCGCACCAGTAATCGCCGTTTGTTCCGGTGATAACGCCGTATTTCGTATAATTGTTGCTGCCAGGATTTGCTTTCTTGCTGTTTAGATCTTTATTGGATGCTTTTTCTATGTATCCCTTTTCTGCTTTTGCGATACGGATCGCCGTATCTGCGTAATATTTGGACATTTTCGTTCACTCCTTTGTAAGCTGCGGCAGATTAGTTTCTCTCTTCTTCGGAAGTCCCGATCATAAATTCCATGGAAACGATGGCGGAGGGTGATATTTTTATCTGTTCCATTTCCTCCGGACTGATCTTGTAAATCTCTGTTTCTACTTCAAAATGATTTAATTCATCCCGGTCTCTGCTGAAATCGGCTGCCGTTTCCGGGATCAGCTTGTAAAAACCGGGATTGTCCTCGGTGTGCACAAAATTGCCGTTCTCATCTTTTTCTACATACTTGTCCATCAGTTTGTTCATCTCTTCCTGGTAATCTGTCAGTGCTGCCTGCACTGCCTTGATATTTTTGGAAATTTTCAGGCTGGTACGGTAGTTCATCTGCTGGGAAACAATTTCATTTAGTGCAGCAGATGCATTGGATAATGTTAAATAGGTGAGTTTCATAAGATATCTCCTTACTTATAGTTAGCTTGTTCTTAAATAGATTACGGTTACAATAGGTGAAAATGTTTTTGTACCTACTACTGTATTTTTAAGTATGGCTCCAATTTTATTATTTTCATACAAGATACAATCAACCCAACAGACATCTCTTGTATTTGCTTGTTTGGGAATAACGGTTATTGCCTTATAATTATTGATAACTTCAATTGTTCCTTCCGTATAGCCGTCGTAATTTCCCGGTAAAGTCATTTGATTAAGGATAGAACTCCTTGTTATGATAATATCTCTGTCCTTATTCCAGTATTTGGTAGTAATTGTGTTTCCGCTGCCATCCTGGATGGCCTTAGTAGCACTGGTAGCATTACCTGAGAAAGAAGCAGCAGCAACAGTCCCTGGAAATTTGGAATTACCGTTTTCATCTAAAAGCGTTAATGATTTAGTAAAATTATTTGTCCCTGAATTAACTAACGATTTTGATGTATAGTAGAACATTCTTGCATTTTGATATACACCATCTGTGAAATATCCATTACTACTATTTAATTTACACCACTTTACAACTTTTTAAAAATATAATAACGCACAAGGCACTTTCTATTGTATAATAAGTTTGCACACAATAAAATACGAAAGAGAGTGACCTTGTACGTCAAACTTATTATATAACA
>CAJSYQ010000067.1 GCA_910574015.1 Eubacteriaceae bacterium
TTATTTTTGTTATATAATAAGTTTGACGTACAAGGTCACTCTCTTTCGTATTTTATTGTGTGCAAACTTATTATACAATAGAAAGTGCCTTGTGCGTTATTTTATTTTTAAAAAGTTGTAAAGTGGTGTTTACATATTGAATTAAGTAATATAGATATATTTTTATGCGGAGGAGCAAGTGGTAGAACGTAAACGGTAGATAGTATGTACCTATACAAAATTGGAGCAAACCTGTATGATAGAGATAGATTTGCTCCAGTCTTATTTTACTTCTTTTTTACCGGGCTTCCGGCAATTCGCGGGCAGGTTCGGTGACCAGGGGAGCAGGTCGTCCAGAAAACTGCGGTCAGTCTCATTCAGATGCTTTGGGATCTCGGTAAGCAGGTATTCAAAATAATCATATGGTTTCAGATTGTTGGCTTTTGCTGTTTCTGCAATACTGTATATAATGGCGCTTGACTCTGCACCTGCAATCGTATCGATCATGACCCAGTTCTTCTTACCGATACAGAATCCACGGATCGACTGCTCAGCAGCGTTGTTGTCCATTGGGACTTCTCCGTCATCAAGGAACACTTTCAGGTATTTCTCCTGGTTGATAGAGTAATTGAAACCTTCCCATGTCTTACTTTTCTGAGGTACTTTGGGAATGTTTTCTTTTACCCATGAGAAATAGGCCTCCACCAGCGGGCGGACGCTTAACTGGCGGCGGTTTTTCCGCTCTTTTGCCGGGAGACCTTTCAGCAGCCTCTCCTCCCGGTAGATGGCCTGTATCATTGTCAGCGCAAGGTGCGCGCGGCTGTCTTTCCGCTTTACTTTCGGCAGACCCTTAACCGCCTCGTCAAATCTCCGTCTGGCATGGGACCAGCATCCGGCAATCTTCAGGTCTTCCCGTTCGTTTTCGATCGTGTGGCAGACCTGGTACCCGTCCGTGACGCATATGCCGCTGAAATCCTTTAGGAACTCTCTGGGATGGCTGGCATTGCGCGTCTTCTGGTATTCGTACAGGACGATCTGGCAGTCCGTGTACATCTGTCCGGTACGGTACACCCACATGAAGCTTTTTGCCCCGGCAGGACGGCCGTCTTTATTTACCAGCACCGGTGTTTCGTCTGCCTGCAGTACATGGTAACCGTACATTCTTTCGTGCAGGTGATCATAGAGAACTGCAAGGTATCTGTCTGCGCACTGGATTGTCCAATTCGCCATGTTCTGCCTTGGTATATGCAGGCCGTAACGTTCAAACTCCTGCTCCTGACGGTAAAGCGGGACGGCATTGACGTATTTTGCGTTTATCACTGCCGCTTCAAGGGATGGGGAAACAAGGCTTCCTTTTAAAAGGCATTCCGGGTGCGGGGCCCTGACGATCTCATCCGTCTTCTTTCCGGCGTACACCTTTACATGGTGCTCCTCCACCTCGACTTTTGCCGGGGTAAACCCATATCTACGGTATACTTCATCCGGAAGTTGTTTAAATCCGTCTTTTCCGAACCGTTCCTCCAGTTCTTCTTCCGGCATGGAATGTTCAATCACCACAACCGGAAGACCGGAAAGATCTTCTTCCCTCTTTCCCTGTCTCTTTGGCTTCTGCCGGGCGGCAGTCTCCGCTGCTTCAACGGCTTCTTGCGCAACGGCCTCTGCTTCGTTAAAGAATACGATCTTCCCGTCCACTTCCATCAAAGAGACCTGGGCTTCTGTTTCATGCCTCTCTGCCCGCCTGCCAAAACGCTGTCTTTTTAAGTCCGCCACCTGTTCCAGCACCAGCTGGAGGGTATGGTCGATCTGCTTGAGCTGCTCCTGCTGTGACAGGAACAGCTGGATGATCGTTTCCTTATCCAGGCTGTTCAGTTTTTCTTCTGTATATTCCAAAGCCATGCCGCTGCCTCCTGTTTTCCCACTGGTTCCATTATAACAGAAATCAGCAGGTTTTGCGAATCCGGCGCGGCAGGGCATCCGTCATAATGCCCAGAGCCTCAGGTGCATCAGGACTGCTTATGGGGTCCTTTCCGGCTACATCCTTTCAAAAAAGGAAACATAGGTAATCATGGCATATATGTCCGTAAAACTATGGCAGGAACCGTCCTTACCATAGGGGAACAGCACATCTGCAGGTACATGGCATCAGCTTCAAAATTTCTCTGTTTTGCACAAATGCCCTGTGGGTAAACATCATCCCATATATTCTGGCGGCTCCGCCGGTCTGACTGATTTCTTCGGCACAATCGTCAGCCCTTCCATCAGCCAGCGGAACTGCTGCTGCGTCAGGGAACGTACTTCCTCCGGGTTGCGCGGCCATTGAAAACAGCTTCCTGACAGCCTCTTATATAACAGGAGCCATCCATCCCCTTCCCATACCAGTCCTTTGATACGGTCTGTGCGCCGCCCGCAGAAAAGGTAAAGGGTATCCGGCACATAAGGACTGTTTCCCGTCTGCGCTTCCACCAGCGCCGCCAGCCGGTCCATTCCGGAACGCAGGTCTGTGTAGCCGCAGACAATGTAGACCGCTTTAAAGCAGGTGGCGTCATTCAGCATTCCGTATCACCTCGAGAACTGCTGCAAGAAGAGCCATAGATGTAGATCCTGTTACATGAACGGAAAAACCCTTTGCGGAAATATCCAGTCCCCGCTGCTCATTGCCGCCTTTATGTCCCTGCTGTAAAAGCTTTGGTTCTACAGGGACTATCTGCTGCGCAGGAATTTCTTTCTGAATATGTTCAAGGCAGGCTTTCCGCACCCGGCGGAGATGGTAATAATAATTCGCCTTTGTAATGCCGTTATCAGCACACCAGCGGGCAACACTCATGCCAGCCGGACGGCTTTGGCATTCTTTGATCTGGGCAGCCCATTCCTGAAGACGGAAAGTTGCTGCCACCATAGATGTTTCTGAACTCATAGACTTACCTCCGTATAGTAGTATCAAAAGTTGAGCTTTAACTTTTGATACTCGTAATAGAAATATAGTCTATTGTCACACATATTTCCTCTACAGTCGAGGTACAGTCTATCTACCGTTTACGGTAGAACAAATATATCAAAGAGAGATCAACTGCGAGAACAGCTTGAAAAAAATAAGAAAATCTCAATTTTTTATCCAGAAGATATGTTTATGGAGTTTCTAAATAGAAAAAAATATGATTTGCTTGCTTTGGAAAGCTTTTTGGCGGATAATAGTGATCTAATTTTGATAGTATGTGAAAGTCCTGGATCATTTGCTGAACTTGGTGCATTTGTAAACAATGAAAGTACACTTAACAAAGTTGTTGTGTTAATACAAAAGAAATATAAAAAAGCGGCACAATATTCTGTATTTTCATACGGTGGAAAATACTATTATTTGGGGGCGATTTCATTATATTGTCCTAAAAAAACACATGGAAATGAACTTTATGCTGCTAGAGCTAAAGTAAATACACATGAAGGTAATGCTAAATACTATTTCCAAAAGATAAAAAGAATGCCAGGAGCGATCACATATTTTCATCATGATGCAGATTTAAATATTTATACTGGTTCAAAGAGAGTGGATTTTATTAAGGCAAGTCCAACTACTACTAGTGTAATGTATCATTGATAAAAAGTTAAATACTACTGGTTTGCCAAGTCGTTTCGTGGTATACTAAAAGAAACGGCGGTGATTCCTATGGCAAGACCTAAAAAATACAAAATCTCGTTA
>CAJSYQ010000068.1 GCA_910574015.1 Eubacteriaceae bacterium
GACTTCGCTTACGGGGCTTTCACCCTCTCTGGCTGGCTTTCCCAAAACCATTCTGCTGTCTCCTTACAATGACGTCTGCAGTCCGAACCCCGGATCGCACGCGATCCGGTTTGGGCTCTTTCCCTTTCGCTCGCCGCTACTCAGGAAATCACTTTTGTTTTCTCTTCCTCCGGCTACTTAGATGTTTCAGTTCGCCGGGTTCCCCTCCATGCGTTATGGATTGGCGCATGGATGACAGGAGTTCCTCCTGCCGGGTTTCCCCATTCAGATATCTGCGGCTCTCTGGATATTTGCTCCTCCCCGCAGCTTTTCGCAGCTTATCACGTCTTTCGTCGGCTCTTAGTGCCAAGGCATCCACCCTGCGCTCTTATTCGCTTGACCTTCTGCTCCCGTGCTCCCGCACGGGTACGGTTCTTGAATGAATGTTTCTTGGTTCTCGTTTTTGAATAGATTCGTTTGAATGTTATTCTCTTCCGATTGAAATTGATTTCTTTTACAATTTCTATAGAAACTGGTTTCCCAGTTCCTATTCTGATGTGTAGTTTTCAAGGTACATTTACTGATATATAATTATCAGTAATGTCATGTAAGGATGGACTCCTTACATCAAATCACTAATAATTTTTAAAAAATCCGGCACCCACCTGCTCTCCCATGCCGTCTCCAGCATAGTACCATCGGCCGCTTACGTCTTAACCATCGTGTTCGGGATGGGTACGGGTGTGTCCCATAAGCGCATCGGCACCGGAAATATTATCTTTTGTGCAACAAAAGACATTGAAAACTGCTCCGCAGCTTCTCCCAGGGCCTCTCTGCCCCTTCTTCTTTTGCTCACAAAAGCTCTGTCAGTACCCTGACAGCTCAACAGTAAAACAACCTTTACTTCATCCCTCTTAGAAAGGAGGTGATCCAGCCGCACCTTCCGATACGGCTACCTTGTTACGACTTCACCCCAGTTATCGGCTCCACCTTCGACAGCTCCCTCCCTAAGGTTGGGTCACTGGCTTCGGGCATTTCCGACTCCCATGGTGTGACGGGCGGTGTGTACAAGACCCGGGAACGTATTCACCGCAGCATTCTGATCTGCGATTACTAGCGATTCCAGCTTCATGTAGTCGGGTTGCAGACTACAATCCGAACTGGGACGGTTTTTTTGTGGTTGGCTCACTCTCGCGAGGCTGCTTCACTTTGTTACCGCCATTGTAGCACGTGTGTAGCCCAAGCCATAAAGGGCATGATGATTTGACGTCATCCCCACCTTCCTCCGGATTATCTCCGGCAGTCTCCACAGAGTGCCCGGCCGGACCGCTGGCTACTGAGGATAAGGGTTGCGCTCGTTGCGGGACTTAACCCAACATCTCACGACACGAGCTGACGACAACCATGCACCACCTGTCTCTCCTGCCCCGAAGGGACTCCCCGGCTAAGGGGCCGTCAGGAGGATGTCAAGGCTTGGTAAGGTTCTCCGCGTTGCTTCAAATTAAACCACATGCTCCACCGCTTGTGCGGGTCCCCGTCAATTCCTTTGAGTTTCATTCTTGCGAACGTACTCCCCAGGTGGAATACTTAATGCGTTTGCTGCGGCACCGGGATCCTGTGGACCCCGACACCTAGTATTCATCGTTTACGGCGTGGACTACCAGGGTATCTAATCCTGTTTGCTCCCCACGCTTTCGTGCCTCAGTGTCAGTTACAGTCCAGTAAGCCGCCTTCGCCACTGGTGTTCCTCCTAATATCTACGCATTTCACCGCTACACTAGGAATTCCGCTTACCTCTCCTGCACTCCAGCTGGACAGTTTCAAATGCAGTACCGGGGTTGAGCCCCGGGCTTTCACATCTGACTTGCCCTGCCACCTACGCACCCTTTACACCCAGTAAATCCGGATAACGCTTGCCCCCTACGTATTACCGCGGCTGCTGGCACGTAGTTAGCCGGGGCTTCTTAGTCAGGTACCGTCATTATCTTCCCTGCTGATAGAGCTTTACATACCGAAATACTTCTTCACTCACGCGGCGTCGCTGCATCAGGGTTTCCCCCATTGTGCAATATTCCCCACTGCTGCCTCCCGTAGGAGTCTGGGCCGTGTCTCAGTCCCAATGTGGCCGTCCACTCTCTCAAGCCGGCTACTGATCGTCGCCTTGGTAGGCCGTTACCTTACCAACTAGCTAATCAGACGCGGGTCCATCCCATAGCGATAAATCTTTGAAGAAAAAGACATGCGTCTCTTTCCTGCTATGCGGTATTAGCAGCCGTTTCCAGCTGTTGTCCCCCTCTATGGGGCAGGTTACCCACGCGTTACTCACCCGTCCGCCACTCAGTCATCCCAATTGATTCCTTTCCCAGCAAGCTGGTCCATTCATCGGAAGGGATGCTTCGTTCGACTTGCATGTGTTAGGCACGCCGCCAGCGTTCATCCTGAGCCAGGATCAAACTCTCATGTTAAAATGATCTCTTTTCTTAAGATCCAAGTTTGACCGCCAGAATAAAGCTGCGAAGCTGTCACTTCTTTTAGTGACCGCGCGTTTCTTTATATCCGTTCGATCTGTGTGTTTCGTTCTTGAAACCTTTCCTCCGGCATCTTCTCTCGAAGCTGCCTTCTGGAATTGAATCGGGTTGGTTTAAAACCTAATTCTGAAAAATTGTCTTAGAATTTTTCAAGGTTGTTTCACTGTTCAGTTATCAAGGTCCTCACTGCCGTCTACCTGCTGTAAACCGGCTGTTTCTCTGCTTTCGCTTTTGTTTCATTACCGCGTCAGCAAGGATTATCTTATCAGAAAGTTTTTGGTTTGTCAACACTTTTTTTAACTTTTTTTCAAATCTTATTTTTCATAAAATTTATGTATCGCGTCAACGAATCATATCTTATCAGAAAGCGCGAAATTTGTCAACAACTTTTTTTAACTAAAATTTTATTTGCAAAAAGGCCGTTTTAAAAGCAAGTTGAAATCGTCGCCTTGGGATGGTCTGCGTTAAGATACCACATAAGGCTGGAACTGTTTCTGACAGAAAAAAATGGAAAGCATCATTTTGTGCTTTCCATTTTTTGACCGGAGAAGGAGGGATTTGAACCCTCGCGCCGCTATTAACGACCTACTCCCTTTCCAGGGGAGCCCCTTCAGCCGCTTGGGTACTTCTCCAACTGAATAATAATAAAAATAATATGTTCTGGCCTCACGGCCAACGGAGAAGGTGGGATTCGAACCCACGGCCCCTTTCGGAGTCACCGGTTTTCAAGACCGGCTCCTTAAACCACTCGGACACCTCTCCAAGACTGCTTGAACAGTATACCATCCAAAGCTATGATATGTCAAGAGAATTTTTCTGTTTTTTTCTTTTTCCTCTATCACGAGATTTTTCAAGGTAAATGCAACACTCTGTTGCAGTAACTCTGAAAAATGCCTGTGTTGCATTTACTCTGACAGATATTTCTGGTAAAACATACACTGTCCCTCATTTCTTATT
>CAJSYQ010000069.1 GCA_910574015.1 Eubacteriaceae bacterium
TTGCTGCTGACATAAAAACACTCCTTTTCGATAAGAATTTCCATATCTTGATTCTTACCAAAAAGGAGCCATATATTTCCAGAAACACAAATTTATTTACACAACCAATGATGCTGATAGCAATTCGCCAGCCAACGGCTGGCGATATAGATTGGAGTGAATTTCACTGAAATTTTACACATCATATCCAAGCTCGTGCTTCTAAAATGCTTCTAAAATTTCTGATTCTCAAAAAAATCAGCCGATTTTAGAGTAAACGCTCCATAGTCAGTACCTTGAAAAAAGCAAGCCACTCGTTAGAGTGGCGCTGGCACTTACTTTGAGCCCATTTGTTTTCTGCAGTGATTAGGCAATTGCTCTGACCATGGCAAAAGATTTTCTAAAAAACTGCAATCAGTATCATCCATGTGTTTTGGAATTTCTGATAATAAATATTCAAAATAATCGTATGGCTTTATGTTGTTTGCCTTAGCAGTTTCGGCAATGCTGTAAATGATTGCACTGGTTTCAGCTCCAGCAATGGTATCAATCATCACCCAGTTCTTTTTGCCAATACAAAAGCCGCGAATAGATTGTTCTGCAGCGTTGTTATCCATAGGAACCTCACCATCTTCAAGGAACACTCGTAAGTATTGCTCCTGATCGATGGAATAGAAGAATCCGTTGTAAGTCTTACCTTTTTTAGGCACCTTGTTAAGATCCTCTTTTACCCACGCAAAGTAAGCATCGACCATCGGCTTGATCGTAAGCTGTCGATGTTGTAAGCGTTCCTTTGCAGATAACTCTGCAAGCTTGTTTTCCTCGCGATAAATCGCCTGGATCTGCTTCAATGCCAGGTATGCTAATGCATCCTTGCGTTTCTCCTTTGGCAAAGCCTTAACAGCTTCGTCAAAACGTCGTCTCGCATGCGCCCAGCAGCCTGCAATGATAAGGTCATCACGTTCTTTTTCAAGTGAGTGATAAACCTGATATCCATCTGTTGCACAGACACCCTGGAAGTCCTTTAAAAACTTTCTCGGATGTGAAGTGTTTCTGGATGGCTGGTAATCGTATAAGACGATAGGAGCGTTCTTATACATCCTTCCTGTGCGGTAGACCCACATGTAATGCGTAAAGCCTTCCCTTCGATCTTCCTTTGTGACACGGACAGGAGTCTCATCTGCTTGTAATACATGATAGTCATACAGCTTTTTATGCATTAAGTCATATAGTAATGACAAATATCGTTCCGTGCACAGTATCGTCCAGTGAGCCATCTCTCTTCTGGTAATCTCAATGCCATAACGGGAGAATTCCTGTTCCTGACGATATAGTGGAACCGCGTTAACATATTTCGCATTTAAGATTGCTGCCAATAAGGATGGAGATACCAAACTATTACGAAGAAGGTATCCTGGATGTTTTGCTTTCTTGAAGTGATTATCCTTCTTGGATTTGTAAACGCCTACATGATGTTCCTCCAACTCAACCTTGGCAGGAGTGAACCTGTATCGGTTATAGATTTCATCATCTAACTGATACCAGCCATCTTGGCCAAACTCTTCCATTAGTTCTTCTTCGCTCATCATATGATGAACCGGAACTACCGGAAGATCCACAACAAGTTCTGCACGTTTGCCTTTGGTCTTTTTTCGGTCCTGGCTTTACCGTTTCTTTATCTTCATCGTATCCTGTAATAGCAGCGACGGCTTCCGCTTCGTTGAAGAACACAAGCTTACCATCGATTTCCATAAATGCGATCTGATTGTCAGGTGCAAGTTTTTCGGTAGACTTACCAAAACGCTTTTTGTTTGATACAGCAAGCTGTTCTAATACCAGCTGCAGCTTCGCATCGATATCCTCGAGTTGCGATTGTGTTGCTAAAAACAACTGTACCAACGTTGCTTTATCAAAGTTATTCAGTTGTGCTTCTGTGTATTTTAGTGCCATAACAAACCGTCCTTCCCATAGGTTTATTATAGCAGATTTATAGTGTTTATGCGAATTGCAGCGTGTCTGCAGTTTGTCATATTGCCTATGGATGTAAGGCTGTAGAAGGACTTTTGAAGCGCCGGTGTTTTGCGACAACAAAACAGATACGACATATATATATATGCTCTGTATACCGCTGTTATGCATTGTTACAAGCATATAGGGAAGCCTTGGAATGACATATTTCCATAGGATTTATAAATAAAAAATACAGGAAATATTTTCTCTGTTTTGCACAACTTATGCTACATATTCCGGTTGTTTCACAGGCTTTACAGATTTCTTCGGGGCAATGGCAAGTCCTTCCATCAGCCAACGGAATTGTTGTTGTGTAAGTGCCTGGACTTCTGATTCCGAGCGTGGCCATTGAAACTTACCCGCCTCCAATCGTTTGTATAGGAGAAGGTAACCACCGCCTTCCCAAACCAAACCTTTAATGCGGTCTGTGCGACGGCCACAGAAAAGATAGATAGTATCCGGTTCAAATGGTTGATTGTTAAGATGTGCTTTTACCAGAGCCGCAAGACGATCGATACCAGAGCGTAAATCCGTGTAGCCTGTTACGATATAAACTTGTTTGAAACAAGTGGCATCATTCAACATAGGCAGTCACCTGTAATACTTTCTTTAACAACTCCGTTGAAGCGGAATCAGTGACGTGAATTATGATTCCGTTCACTTCCAAATCGATGGTTGATGTAGATGGTATTTCATTTGGTAAGTCCATAATGGATACAGGAACTACACTATGTTTAGCGGATTCGTGTTTTTCAAGTTTTTCGATTTTTTCAACAGGAAGTTGGTCAAGACATGCTTTGCGTACAGCAGATAGGTGATAATGATTTTACCATCAAGACCTTTTTCTGATGACACCAGAAGCCTCCGCATATTAAGACGTTCTTTCAGATTACCAAAGGCTTTCTCTACAACATCTTTCATCCTGTACAGATGTAAGGCTGTAAAGGCATCCATTTTTTCATTGGTAATCAAAGCAAAGTAGCCAAAGTAACGACGCGCCTCTTTGATGGCATCTTCTT
>CAJSYQ010000070.1 GCA_910574015.1 Eubacteriaceae bacterium
AACCGTCTGCCGTAACACCCAGGACCACGTAGGCCGCCCGGCTTACGATCCGCCCTTCTTCCCGGACTTTGTAATGGATGCAGTCCATGAAGACAAACGGGTATACTGGGTTCAGGGGACGGGACTGCCATTCTTTTACCTGCGGGAGGATCTTATCTGTGATCTTGCTGACCATCTCCGCAGAAAGATCAATGCCATACAGGTCGTTCAGCTGGTCGTGGATGTCCCTGGTACTCATACCGCGGGCATAGAGGGAGATCACCTTGTCCTCAATGCCGGATATGTCCCGCTGGTATTTGGGGATCAGTTTTGGTTCAAATTCCCCGTTTCGGTCCCTTGGCACATCAATCTGGAATTCCCCATACTGGCTCTTTAGCTTTTTGGGGGGAATGCCCGTTGCGTTTGTTATCTGTCTGTAGATCCCCCTTGCAGTTTTTCTGATAGCCAAGGGTGGCATCAAGTTCTGCCTCCATGAGTTCCTGCAGGATGTCCTTGAAACTGTCCCGTAGGAGGGAGTAGACGTCTGCGACGCTGTTTAAGTTGTTTTCTGAGATCATCTGTCGAATTTGTTCCTTTGCTGCTGACATAAAAACACTCCTTTTCGATAAGAATTTCCATATCTTGATTCTTACCAAAAAGGAGCCATATATTTCCAGAAACACAAATTTATTTACACAACCTTTTCTGGAGTCGCTTGGCGAGAGGGTGCAGAGTTTTTCGGAGAATATCGGTTTTGGTGGAAGGAGTAGATAGTTGTAGCGAGAAAAGTGGATATATATGGGGTTGGGGAACTGCTTCGTATTTTGACTTGCGGAGAATGTGGAATTATGTGGAATGGCATGGTATACTGTTTATATTGATGTGAATGTCAGACATGAGTTTAGGAGTGCTTAAGGAATATGAAAGAATACAATATAAAAATTAGCACAGCTTTTTGGTTGGTGCTGGCATATTTTGGAATTATGCTTTTTTACACATTCTTAGATGTGGCAGTTTGGAGAAAGGTTGCCCCTGATTTTTCCAATATAATCAATATTGTTACCATAGCGATATGCATAGGTGTCTTTATTATATTTTTGAAAAGAGTGACAGGCTACCAAGTGCAGTTGTTGTCTAATATAAGTTTTGTGGGAATGATGTTAGCTATTGGTTGTTCCTTATTATTTTTTCTGTTGTTGGATAAGGGTTTAGATCCAATTTTTGAGGGCATTTTTCCGCAAAGTGAGCAGGACTATCAGGAAATGATTCAAAGCCTCACCAAATCTCCCATGACAAGTTTGATACAGGTATGTGTACTTACCCCTGTTATGGAAGAAATACTGATGCGGGGAGTGGTATTGGGAGGATTGAAAAATTCTTATGGAACAGTAGCTGCATTATTGATTTCTGCTGTGCTTTTTGCATGTTTACACTTTAACATGGTACAGACCTTATCAGCGTTTGTGTGTGGTATTGTTTTGGGATTGCTCTATATCAGGACAAATTCTGTATTTTGCTGCATGATAGCACATAGTGGGTACAATTTGATTTCCTATGTTGTTATGATATACCCGCAAATCAGATAAATGCGATGTAAACTGGAAGGAGATTCTTATGAAGAATGATGAATTTTGGAGTGCAATAGACAAGCTGGTTGCTGAATCTGAGATAATCATTGACAGGCCAAAGGGTACTGTCCATCCGAAATATCCCGATTTTGTTTATCATGTTGACTATGGATATTTGAAAAATACAACCTCTATGGATAATGCCGGGATTGATGTATGGGTGGGCTCAGATAGCAGTCAGACGATAGATGCCATTATATGTACCGTAGATTTGTTGAAACGGGATTCCGAGATTAAGATTCTGATTGGCTGTACAGAATCCGAAAAAGAGCTTGTTTTTCAGACACATAATGAGTCGCAATATATGAAAGGAATTTTGATACGCAGACAAAATCAATGTTAAGGTGGTGGAATTATGATTCGAGAGATTTCAGAAAAGGACTATAAAGGTTTAATGACATTGTATATGCAGTTACACGATAATCCTATGCCGGAGAAGACGGCAGATTTGCAGGCATTGTGGAAACGGATTTTGCATGATAAAGACCATCATATTATTGTGGCGGAAGAGGATGCGAAAATTGTTTCCTCCTGTGTCTGTGTGATTATTCCCAATTTAACACATAACCAACAGCCATATGCATTTGTAGAAAATGTGATAACAGATAAAGAATACCGTAAGCAGGGATTGGCGACAGCATGTTTAGATTATGCCAGAGAGATTGCGGTAAGAGAAAACTGTTATAAATTGATGCTACTGACTGGCTCAAAGCAGGAAAGTACCTTGAATTTTTATCGTCAGGCTGGTTATAACAGTGAGGATAAGACAGCGTTTATTCAGTGGATTTAGGTGTTTGTGAAGGCTTGAGGGAAGTGTAGATTAAAGGAGAAAATGTATGTCAGAATTAACAGATATGATGAATATTGGGAAGGAAATGGCAAAGAAATTAAAGACGGTTGGGATTGATTCCTCAGAGAAGCTGATCCAGACAGGGAGCAAACAGGCATTTTTGCAACTGAAGCAGGAATATCCCAATGTCTGTCTGGTTCATTTGTATACTTTGGAAGGGGCGATTACAAATGTCGAGTTTAATTGTCTTTCCGAAGAAAAGAAAAAAGAACTCAAAGAATTCAGTGACTTTTTAAGCAGAATCTTTTGAATAACTTTGGAAATCAGTGGTTTTGACAACTTTATTTAGAGATGAGCAAAACGCATTGATTTAAATATAGGATTTGGCAGTTAGATTCTGTAAATGGAAAAGATTGAGAGTTTATGGCATAGCAAAGCTAACGTAAGCCCAGAACCTACGCAAATAAGGGGTATGGACTGCTCTTT
>CAJSYQ010000071.1:0-863 GCA_910574015.1 Eubacteriaceae bacterium
ATTATTTTCGTTGTATAATAAGTCTGACGTACAAGATCACTCTCTTTCGTATAGTTTGATGTGCAAACTTATTATACATGAGAAAGTGTCTTGTGCGTTATTTTATTTTTCAAAAAGTTGTAAAGTGGTGTTATATAATAAGTTTGACGTACAAGGTCACTCTCTTTCGTATTTTATTGTGTGCAAACTTATTATACAATAGAAAGTGCCTTGTGCGTTATTATATTTTTAAAAAGTTGTAAAGTGGTGTTTATTTATAAATCCTATGGAAATATGTCATTCCAAGGCTTTCCTATATGCTTGTAACAATGCATAACAGCGGTACAGAGCATATATATATGTCGTATCTGTTTTGTTGTCGCAAAACACCGGCGCTTCAAAAGTCCTTCTACAGCCTTACATCCATAGGCAATATGACGAACTGCAGACACGCTGCAATTCGCATAAACACTATAAACCTGCTATAATAAACCTATGGGAAGGACGGTTTGTTATGGCACTAAAATACACAGAAGCACAACTGAATAACTTTGATAAAGCAACGTTGGTACAGTTGTTTTTAGCAACACAATCGCAACTCGAGGATATCGATGCGAAGCTGCAGCTGGTATTAGAACAGCTTGCTGTATCAAACAAAAAGCGTTTTGGTAAGTCTACCGAAAAACTTGCACCTGACAATCAGATCGCATTTATGGAAATCGATGGTAAGCTTGTGTTCTTCAACGAAGCGGAAGCCGTCGCTGCTATTACAGGATACGATGAAGATAAAGAAACGGTAAAGCCAGGACCGAAAAAGACCAAAGGCAAACGTGCAGAACTTGTTGTGGATCTTCCGGTAGTTCCGGTTCATCATATGATGAGCG
>CAJSYQ010000071.1:1194-1366 GCA_910574015.1 Eubacteriaceae bacterium
TCGTCAGGAACAGGAATTCTCCCGTTATGGCATTGAGATTACCAGAAGAGAGATGGCTCACTGGACGATACTGTGAACGGAACGATATTTGTCATTACTATATGACTTAATGCATAAAAAGCTGTATGACTATCATGTATTACAAGCAGATGAGACTCCTGTCCGTGTCACA
>CAJSYQ010000071.1:1657-2861 GCA_910574015.1 Eubacteriaceae bacterium
AGAAACGCAAGGATGCATTAGCATACCTGGCATTGAAGCAGATCCAGGCGATATATCGCGAGGAAAACAAGCTTGCAGAGTTATCTGCAAAGGAACGCTTACAACATCGACAGCTTACGATCAAGCCGATGGTCGATGCTTACTTTGCGTGGGTAAAAGAGAATCTTAACAAGGTGCCTAAAAAAGGTAAGACTTACAACGGATTCTTCTATTCCATCAATCAGGAGCAATACTTACGAGTGTTCCTTGAAGATGGTGAGGTTCCTATAGATAACAACGCTGCAGAACAATCTATTCGCGGCTTTTGTATTGGCAAAAAGAACTGGGTGATGATTGATACCATTGCTGGAGCTGAAACCAGTGCAATCATTTACAGCATTGCCGAAACTGCTAAGGCAAACAACATAAAGCCATACGATTATTTTGAATATTTATTATCAGAAATTCCAAAACACATGGATGATACTGATTGCAGTTTTTTAGAAAATCTTTTGCCATGGTCAGAGCAATTGCCTAATCACTGCAGAAAACAAATGGGCTCAAAGTAAGTGCCAGCGCCACTCTAACGAGTGGCTTGCTTTTGTCAAGGTACTGACTATGGAGCGTTTACGTATAATGCCACTTTATCTTTCAATAACTCAAAGAATTTCCATTTACCCTTCTTATTTCCATAAAGAGACGTATAAAATATCTTTTCTTCTCTTTTCGATATTTTTCCTTTTATCCAAAATTTCAAGAAATCATTTATATCCAATAAATATTGTTTATCTTTAGGTACTAAACTTTTTAACTGCTGTAATAAATTCAATGACATTCTGTTACCAAACATCACACCATTATAATTCATAAAACCCATCTCTTTCCAATAATTTTTAATATATCTATTCAGTGTTATCTAATCCATTACACGAATCCAGGTCACAAACTCCACCCGTCCGCCTAGTGTTATTTCGTCCATAATCCCCTATCTTGTCCACAAAATACGGTACAATCAACACCAAATAGCACTAAATAATGCGGTTTTCTCCCTATCCCCAAATTAGGACACAAAATACTCTATCGAGTATTCATTTTACCTTTCCTACATTATAACCTGAATTCTCGGAGTTAACATGACGAGGTTGGTACCTTCACTCCGAGATCCTCATATATTTTTGCCTGCTTATTGAGAAGTTCTCCAATCCTTAAAGAATGGTTTGCATCT
>CAJSYQ010000072.1 GCA_910574015.1 Eubacteriaceae bacterium
CTTACATATGCATCACGATGGTGTGGAAAAAGCAAAGCACCGTGAAAAATACCGGTGTCCCCTTGCCAACAGGAAAAAAGGATGTTTCTGTGAACATCCCTGCTCCGACTCAAAATACGGCAGAACCGTACATATCCAGCAAAAGGACAACCCCAGGATTTTTAACATACCGCCAAGGGACAGTAAGGAATGGAAACTGGAATACAACAAACGAACCTCTGTCGAACGGTCAAATAAACGTGAAAAAATAGATTATAAACTAGAAAGCGGCAGACACCGCTCCTCTAAGATGTGGTACTGCCGCCTCTATGCAATCATGATGCTGCAACATCTTGATGCATGGAAAATGCCAACCCGTGTAGATACCATTTTTACATTCTCACGAATTGCCAACGCAAAATAATCATACCACATTTTTATAAAAAGCGCATTTCTTTTCAAGGGATAAGTGCGCCCTTTTTCCAAATTTATCTGATATCTTTCCCCAATTTCACAATATTCAGTTGTCAACACACACATCCAGACCAATTCACTATGAATCCGAGAAGCTATACATTTACTGCGTCATTCAGGTAGATTTGGAAGTTTACTTCCAAACTTTCACCTCTGCACTAAAATACGCATAAATTTTTTATCGCTTGTGCGCTTAACTACATTATATCTATTCAACGCAAAAAAATCAAGCGAATCAAATCGAACAACTTCAAATATTATACTTGTGTGCTTTACTGCATAAAATCAGACCTACTTGTCCACAATAAAACAAATAGGTCTGACACAATTTAACCTGCTATATCAAATCTTGTTGAAGCAATGCCATATATAGTTATCGTTCTTTCCGTATCTCTAACTTCGATAGAATAAGGCTTCCCGACATTCCCCGCATCCTCATTTTCATCATACTTCTTTATCCTCTCAAACGTCGAAAAGCTATGTATCGGGAATCCCACCGTATCATCCTCGTCCCAAAATACAGTAAGTGGAACATTACCGCTGCTTCTCTGGGTACAGAAGAACTGAACCACTGCGAGATGATCTGTGCCATCGTACACCAGCTCACCCGCAATCTGACTGCGGATGAATTACAGGCACAAGGCTTTGCCGAATATTATATCGACCACACGGTTGGACTCTGGCCGCAGTCTGCCGGCGGCGTTCCCTTCTCCGCAGCAGAATTCCAGAGCACCGGGGACCCCGTTACCGACCTGACAGAAGATATGGCTGCAGAGCAGAAAGCAAGAACAACATATGACAACATTCTCCGCCTGGTAAAGGATCCGGAAGTGTGTGATCCGATCCGTTTCCTGCGCCAGAGAGAATTAGTTCACTTCCAGCGTTTTGGTGAAGCAAACCGGGAAGATTGCAGTAAATCAGAACACGCACAATATAATCACTAAGACGCATACCCACACGCCCCTCAAAGCTGTAGACTTCAGCTTTCGCCCCAAAAGGAAGGACAAGCTTGGTTTTTCCCTATCCCATGAAGGGAATGGAAAGGAGGTTGCTGCAACACAGATATTCATTCATGCCTTAATTACCCTTAATCAATGGCAGACATCCAAGTCAAGGATTTACCGCTTTAGCGGCGTTTACGTCCTTGAATTGGCTGTTTGGCGTTAATAGTCTGTGAAAGGCATAATGAAGAATTTGCCGGGCTTGTGTTTCTGCCTGCTGAAGATATGAAGTAATATTTATATATTCTTTTTGCATTTTCATAAAACTTAACATTTCTAAAAAACTATTGACAAGCAAAAAAAATTTCCTTATAATTTTTCTTGTAAAATTTTGAGTGGACTTTTCCGGATTGATATGTCATCTTTTTGCCACACAGTTATCAGTTTGATAACTGTGTGGCTTTTCGTTGTTATAATTCGGAAAATGTTTATCAAATTTTGGAGGATATATGATGACTGAAAATAAAATGGCAGTTATGCCAGTTGGAAAGCTGATTTTTGAAATGTCATTACCGCCACTATTTTCCATGTTTCTTCAATCCATTTGGATTGGGGCTGATATAAATGTCCTAATTGCGGGACATCTTAGAAAACGTGAACAAGAAGAAGCAAATAAAACGGTCGCTCTTGGACTGATCCTTTCCTTTTTGGTTGGCATTATTTTAAATATAACGGTATTACTAATTATATCCCCATACTTCAAATCGTTTACTGAAAATAACGATATTTATACTTTGTGTATGGAGTATATGGATGTTTGTTCTTTTATGCAGGTACCAAACATGGTTCATATCGTTATTCAAAAAATGATACAGGCAACTGGAAACATGATTGAACCCATGTTGTTTCAACTGACGGGTGTTATAACCAATTTCATTTTTGACCCACTTCTTATTTTGGGAATAGGTTTTTTCCCGGCAATGGGTATTAAAGGAGCTGCTACGGCAACAGTTTTGGGATATTCTGTTTCAATGGTTTTGGCATTTATTATGTTTTTTTATCAAACATAAAATAGCACTTAAAACAGTTGGATTTCGGTTTGAATGGAGCATTGTACAAAAAATAATTATTTTAGGGCTGCCTTCTTTTATTATGAATGCCCTAAACGCTTTTACCGTAACGATTGTAAATCTGTTTTTAGTCGCATATTCAGATACGAGCATTGCTTTTGGGGAACATATTTTAAAACCGAAAATGCAGAAAAATTTTATGAGCCTTTTGGTTTTACAAAAAATCCTATTTGCTTTATGACAAACAAATAAATACACGTTTTTTTATATTCCACCACTTTACAACTATTATAAATAGTGCTCCTTTTGCTGAACAAGGTATTTTAAGGCTTTCATAAGGGCAGATGATTTTATTATACTTTCGCTCTTTTTCACGAA
>CAJSYQ010000073.1 GCA_910574015.1 Eubacteriaceae bacterium
CTCCTAATATATAAGTGTAGGGTTTCAGTACCCAACAGCCAGTTGGGACTTCTCCCTCTCATTGTTTAAGCTGTATAATGATTAGGCATCGGTCTGACATTATTCTCCTTGGACCATTTTGCGTCCGTTGAAAAGCCAGTCAACCAGCCGTCATTTGCAGCCGTTCGATTTATGCAGGTTGAACTACCATCATGTACGTTCGTTTGATACCCCAGGAGATGGAATAAGCAATGAGGAACGCTGGAACCATGCAAATATATATCTGGAGGTACGTAAAAATGTACAACGCAGTAGGTATTGATGTTTCAAAAGGCAAGAGCACCGTCGCAGTCCTGCAGCCCGGAGGTGTCGTTATTCATAAGCCCTTTGATGTACCCCATACATCAAAGGATCTCAACCAGCTTTCAGAATACCTCAGCTCACTGGATGGCGATACTAAGATTGTTATGGAGTGTACCGGCAGATACCATGAACCTATGGCTAATGCCCTGCATAAAGCCGGTTTCTTTGTTTCTGTTGTCAATCCACACCTTATTAAAAACTTTGGCAGCAACTCCCTGCGCAAGGTCAAATCAGATCCTGCGGATGCCCGGAAGATCGCACGCTATACCCTTGACAATTGGACTGAACTGCGTCAGTATGTGGATATGGATAATACACGTACTCAGTTAAAAACCTTAAATTCACAATTCAGCTTCTTTATGAAGCAGAAGGTTGCTGCAAAAGCCAACCTCATTGCACTGCTGGATAATACATACCCGGATGTGAACAAGCTCTTTAACAGTCCCGTCCGTGATGACGGAAGCGAAAAGTGGGTGGATTATGCGTACTCTTTCTGGCATGTGGACTGTGTCCGCAAAATCGGCTTGAAGACGTTTACAGAACGCTACAAAGCTTTCTGTAAAAAGCATCATTATAACTTCCAGCCTTCCAAGCCGCAAGAACTATTCCATGCCTCCAAAGAACTTGTTGCCGTTTTCCCGAAAGAGAAAAATTACAAACTGTTAATCCAGCAAAGCATAAAACAGTTAAACCTTGCTTCTGAGCATGTAGAACAGCTCCGTAAGGAAATGGATGCGCTTGCTTCTTCCCTGCCGGAATACACAACCGTCATGAACATTTATGGCGTGGGTAAAACTTATGGCCCCCAGCTCATTGCTGAAATCGGCGACGTATCAAGATTTACCCACAGGGAAGCCCTGACTGCATTTGCCGGTGTAGACCCCGGCGTGGATGAATCCGGGCAGCGCAAACCAAAAAGCAACCGTGCATCGAAGGTCGGCAGCGGAAAGCTGCGCAAAACGTTATTCCAGATCATGACGACGCTGCTTCAAAATGCCCCGGCAGACGACCCGGTATACCGCTTTCTGGACAAAAAACGCTCCGAGGGCAAGCCTTACTATGTCTACATGACCGCTGGTGCCAACAAGTTTCTGCGCATCTACTACGGTAAAGTTAAAGAGTGTTTGCGTAACTTAGAGCAGAACGGCTAAACTTCCCCAATACAGATTTTTAAAAACCGGCTACTGGGCGGTTTAAAAGTTATACCCAAAAGTCAAAACAAAATTTCTTTCTATTTTTTCAAAAAAACACTTGACTTTTTATTAGCAGGCTTTTCATACTATGAATTAGTCACCCCACAATTTGTAGATACATCAACATTAAACGCACTATTATATTGATATATAGACAATCGTGTTTTCATCTCATAATGTATAACTCCTTTAGTGTAAATATGATAATCTCCCTTCTTCTTTGAACTATAAACAAATTGTACATAACCAGCATAACCTCTTTTAGTCGTCAATGCATTATTATTAACAATATCTGCGCTATATTGAGAATTAAAATTCCATTGTGATTTATTATCATATGTCGAACCCTTGATTTTACTGAATTTTTGCTTAATCCCCGCCGGAACGCTAATATTAGCAATACTTAATGACAAAAAACTTCCAAACGGAATAGAAATAGATAAAGATGACGTAAACCAACTAGTGTAATGTATCATTGATATTTAGCGTATCTGTCCCCTCTGTTATGAGGTGACAGATGAAATTATTGGATAAAGTGATATCAGCTTTTCTCTGGCATCACC
>CAJSYQ010000074.1 GCA_910574015.1 Eubacteriaceae bacterium
ATAAAAATAACGGTACAGTCTACCAATTAGATTATTTTCGTTGTATAATAAGTCTGACGTACAAGATCACTCTCTTTCGTATAGTTTGATGTGCAAACTTATTATACATGAGAAAGTGTCTTGTGCGTTATTTTATTTTTCAAAAAGTTGTAAAGTGGTGTAAATATAGTAGAATGATATCAAATATTAGAATTAATTTTCCAAAACAATACCGGATGTCCTTTACCCCCTGGATGGGGGTAAAGCTATCCGGTATTGCTTTTTCTTAAGTTAATGACATTGCGAAAAAAGTCAATTTTTGCTTTGTTACATAGAAAATATATGATAAAATGAGTAAGAACCAATAAGAGAGCCCGAGAGAAAGTATTGGAGGAATGGATTTATGGTAAATACATACAAAGTTATAGATGAGAAGACATGGGAAAGAACTTTGCACTGTATGGTTTTTAGAAACAGTGTTGAGCCTGCATTTTGTGTGACTTTTGATGTAGATATCACGAATTTCTTGCAACAAATTAGAAAACAAAATTTTTCCTTTACACTTGCGTTTGTTTATGTGATATGTAAATGTGCAAATGAAATTGAAGCGTTTCGTTATCGTTTTTTAGATGGTAATATCGTTTTATTTGATAAAATTGATACTGCTTTTACATATTTGAATAAAGATACAGAATTATTTAAGGTAGTTAATGTTCCTATGCAGGACACGATGAAAGAATATGTGGAATTGGCAGCACAGACTGTAGAGCAACAAGAAGAATATTTTACAGGACCACTTGGCAATGATGTATTTCAATGTTCTCCTATGCCTTGGGTAATATATACCCATATTTCCCATACAAATTCGGGCAAGAAGGATAATGCAACACCTTTGTTTGATTGGGGGAAATATTACGAAAAGGATGGGAGGGTTATTATGCCTGTGTCTGTTCAGGCACACCATTCTTTTGTTGATGGTATACATATTGGGCAATTTGTGGATAAATTGCAGAAATATTTAAATGAATTGTAGGGGAAATCTGGGATTGTAAAGGCTGATGAATTTCTCGCACCGTTGGTGCGAAATTTGAAGGAAATTGTGAAGAGGACGAGGAATTTGAAGCATAGGAGGATACATTCCCAGCGGCTTGCTGCGGGGAGTTTCATTAAGTATGAAATTGCCTATAGATCAAATGTCATGTAAAGTAAATTGTAGAGGTATATGTTGCAACATAAGGGGAAAGGACGTTGGTATTTATGGAGGAAATGCTTAAGGATGCAACTTTAGATTTACTACTAGTGTAATGTATCATTGATATTTAGCGTATCTGTCCCCTCTGTTATGAGGTGACAGATGAAATTATTGGATAAAGTGATATCAGCTTTTCTCTGGCATCACCTGTTTGAAAATGCCACCGTATTTTAGCTTCATCACGATTGCGCTCTGTTTCCCATGCAGATAGTTCGTTTTTTAGTCTGGTGATTGTATCTATACGACGTGTCAGACATTGGCGTGTCATTACATTAAGTTCAATTTCAGCCATGTTAAGCCAGCTCCCATGCTTGGGCGTATAATGGATTTCCAGACGCTTTATGATCCTTCTCGCTTCAGCTGGTGGAAACGCTTTGTAAAGGGATGCAGCTTTATGGGTATTCAGGTTATCCATGACCAGAATAATCTTTTCGGCATCCGGGAACATCACATCTGATAAATATTGGATCTCTTGCGCCCAGTCAATGGCAGTGCGGTGCTCATGAACGCTTACATGATGCTTTCCTCCAAGCGGTTCCACGAAAGCGAATATACTGCAGGTGCCGTTCCGCTTATATTC
>CAJSYQ010000075.1 GCA_910574015.1 Eubacteriaceae bacterium
ACATCCTTTTCCACTTAACATGTACTTTGGGACCTTAGCTGGTGGTCTGGGCTCTTTCCCTTTCGACTGCCCAACTTATCTCGTGCAGTCTGACTCCTGGACAGCGACAGCATGGCATTCGGAGTTTGATAGGCTTTGGTAAGCTTTGACGCCCCCGCGGCCATTCAGTGCTCTACCTCCATGTGTCTCGTCCAAGGCTAGCCCTAAAGCTATTTCGGGGAGAACCAGCTATCTCCGGGTTCGATTGGAATTTCTCCGCTACCCACACCTCATCGCCACCTTTTTCAACAGATGTGCGTTCGGTCCTCCACCACCTTTTACAGTAGCTTCAACCTGGACATGGGTAGGTCACCCGGTTTCGGGTCTGTGTACACTGACTCATTAGCCCTATTAAGACTCGGTTTCCCTCCGGCTCCGGACTTTCCGTCCTTAACCTTGCCAGCACCCACAACTCGCCGGACCGTTCTACAAAAAGTACGCAGTCGGACATGTATAGTCCTTCCACAGCTTGTAAACACAGGGTTTCAGGTTCTCTTTCACTCCCCTCCCGGGGTTCTTTTCACCTTTCCTTCACAGTACTATGCGCTATCGGTCACTAAGTAGTATTTAGCCTTACGGGGTGGTCCCCGCTCATTCCCACAAGGTTCCACGTGTCTCGTGGTACTCTGGATCCTGCTGCCTGTATTTCGACTTCGCTTACGGGGCTTTCACCCTCTCTGGCTGGCTTTCCCAAAACCATTCTGCTGTCTCCTTACAATGACGTCTGCAGTCCGAACCCCGGATCGCACGCGATCCGGTTTGGGCTCTTTCCCTTTCGCTCGCCGCTACTCAGGAAATCACTTTTGTTTTCTCTTCCTCCGGCTACTTAGATGTTTCAGTTCGCCGGGTTCCCCTCCATGCGTTATGGATTGGCGCATGGATGACAGGAGTTCCTCCTGCCGGGTTTCCCCATTCAGATATCTGCGGCTCTCTGGATATTTGCTCCTCCCCGCAGCTTTTCGCAGCTTATCACGTCTTTCGTCGGCTCTTAGTGCCAAGGCATCCACCCTGCGCTCTTATTCGCTTGACCTTCTGCTCCCGTGCTCCTGCACGGGTACGGTTCTTGAATGAATGTTTCTTGGTTCTCGTTTTTGAATAGATTCGTTTGAATGTTATTCTCTTCCGATTGAAATTGATTCTTTTTCAATTTCATAGAAACTGGTTTTCCAGTTCCTATTCTGATGTGTAGTTTTCAAGGTACGTCTGGCAGCTCCTGTCCTCTTTTCGACAGCGGCTGCCCAATGGAGATAAGGAGATTCGAACTCCTGACCCCCTGCTTGCAAGGCAGGTGCTCTCCCAACTGAGCTATACCCCCATAGCCATCTTCATAATAGCTTGGAAAATGGGCTTAAATGGACTCGAACCATCGACCTCACGCTTATCAGGCGTGCGCTCTAACCAGCTGAGCTATAAGCCCATAAAATCCGGCACCCACCTGCTCTCCCATGCCGTCTCCAGCATAGTACCATCGGCCGCTTACGTCTTAACCATCGTGTTCGGGATGGGTACGGGTGTTTCCCATAAGCGCATCGGCACCGGAAATATTATCTTTTGCTACGCAAAAGATATTGGAAGCTGCTCCGCAGCTTCTCCCAAGGCTTCTCTGCCCCTTCTTCTTTCACTCACAAAAGCTCTGTCAGTACCCTGACAGCTCAACAGTAAAACAACCTTTACTTCATCCCTCTTAGAAAGGAGGTGATCCAGCCGCACCTTCCGATACGGCTACCTTGTTACGACTTCACC
>CAJSYQ010000076.1 GCA_910574015.1 Eubacteriaceae bacterium
AGCAGATAAAATCAAAGACATCATAATATAGCACATATCATTACATAAATAAAAACGGCTACACCACCATATTTACGGGGCTTGTAGCCGCTTTTTCACTTTCCAACTGTCAAAGATGGGATATTACCATATAACAGCCCATAAGTCCATATTCTCTTGACAATTCAATACTTTAATTTCTGATTTATAATTCAATATTTTCGCTGATAAACCGTTCAAACTCTTTCCGCTTGATTAATTTCTTACGCCCCACATACAACATAAAAGGGCAACGTGGTGTCTTTGCCAGTTCATCTATTTTGTTCATTCCAATACTGCTATAAGCTGCTGCCTCTTCAATAGTCATACATGCCTTCTCCCATATCGGAACTTCTTTCTTTTTCTCCATAATATTTTTCCTTTCTTTCTGACGGTTATCCGCCCGGTTCTATAACAAAAGCCAGCGAAACAACCGCTGGCTTATTGTCCAATATTGAATTGTAGAAACAAAAAAAGTGCCATCTGCAATATTTCATGCAAATGACACTGTGAATTTACCTGTTAAACGTAAACGCTCCATAGTGAGTGCGTAGACGCACCCCTAAATTTTTGAGATAATAAACTCCGATGTATAAAAAATTGAAAGAGTTGAAATTTTCAACTTTTTAATCTATGCATAAACAAACATCATTAGTTGCAAAGCGGATCCGTTTGCAAGAATGGGCATCTCATATCCAAGCCTGCCAGAGCCGCCCTAAAGGGATTACCGTTCAGCAATGGTGTGATCAAAACGGAATCACTAGAGATAATTATTATTATCACCTATCTGCTGTACGCAAAGCATGTCTTGACCAACTTCCTGTTGAAAAAATCGAAAAACTTGAAAAACACGAATCCGCTAAACATAGTGTAGTTCCTGTATCCATTATGGACTTACCAAATGAAATACCATCTACATCAACCATCGATTTGGAAGTGAACGGAATCATAATTCACGTCACTGATTCCGCTTCAACGGAGTTGTTAAAGAAAGTATTACAGGTGACTGCCTATGTTGAATGATGCCACTTGTTTCAAACAAGTTTATATCGTAACAGGCTACACGGATTTACGCTCTGGTATCGATCGTCTTGCGGCTCTGGTAAAAGCACATCTTAACAATCAACCATTTGAACCGGATACTATCTATCTTTTCTGTGGCCGTCGCACAGACCGCATTAAAGGTTTGGTTTGGGAAGGCGATGGTTATCTTCTCCTATACAAACGATTGGAGGCGGGTAAGCTTCAATGGCCACGCTCGGAATCAGAAGTCCAGGCACTTACACAACAACAATTCCGTTGGCTGATGGAAGGACTTGCCATTGCCCCGAAGAAATCTGTAAAGCCTGTGAAACAACCGGAATATGTAGCATAAGTTGTGCAAAACAGAGAAAATATTTCCTGTATTTTTTATTTACACCACTTTACAACTTTTTAAAAATATAATAACGCACAAGGCACTTTCTATTGTATAATAAGTTTGCACACAATAAAATACGAAAGAGAGTGACCTTGTACGTCAAACTTATTATATAACAAAAATAATCTAATTGG
>CAJSYQ010000077.1 GCA_910574015.1 Eubacteriaceae bacterium
TAACACATAAACAGCTCTCTTTGGCAGATATTTTTACCGATTGCCAAAATAAATTTGATCATGATAAATATCAGTTCCTTGAACTTCTCGAAAATACCATTAACTTAGATGAAATTGTCCCGGCGTCTTTTGTTTCTCATTTCCATGCCGCCACCGGCAGGCCCCGTAAGCATCTGCTTTATCCAATGCTCAGGGCTCTGTTATTACAGCTTATCTTCTCAATCCCAACAACATCCCTGCTGATCATATTCCTGAAATACTCCCAGGAACTGCGGGACTTCTGTGGGTTTGATGTTGTCCCAGATGCCTCTAAATTCACCCGGTTCAAACAGGATTTTTTATCGGACTTACAATCCATGTTCGATCATCTTGTTGACTTGACCGAACCAATCTGCCATTGTATTGATACACAGAAAGCTTCCATGCTTCTCTTTGACACCTCTGGCATTGAGGCATGGGTTACAGAAAACAATCCCAAATATGCCAACCGTATCATCAAACAACTGAAAGCCTTCAAAAAAGCAAAAGGGATGGACGGTTCCTTTGACCCTTATAAAGCCGCCTACGGCTCCATGCCTTCCCATGCTGCCGCCAATCCAGCCATTCAGCAGATGTACATTAACGGGCATTTCTGTTATGCTTATAAATTCGGCATTATTACCAACGGACTCGGCATTGTCCGGGATATTTCCTTTTATAACAAGGACTTTCTTGAGGCTCATCCTGGCATCATTGTTGGAAAAAAATCTGATTCCCCGGATGAAGATAAGAGCCTTGCCGATTCCAAGGCATTGATTCCCACTTTAAAGGATTTCTTTCGCAAGCATCCGCTTATCAATCCGAAAACTTTTCTGGGAGACGCCGCATTTGATTCCATTGAAATCTACAAATACCTGTTACAGGAAGCTTCCTTTGAGCAGGCTTACATTCCCCTCAACGGCAGAATCTCCCTTCCAAAATCCGACTGCCCGCTGAATAAGGACGGCATCCCCTGCTGCCCCAAAGACCCATCCCTTCCAATGAAACGGGAAGGAAGCAAATCCCATCTCCGCTGCGGGCTGCCAACCATGAAGTTTGTATGCCCGAAAATGAAATGGGAGTGGAACAAACTTACAAAGAAATCAAAACGCGTCTGCCACTGTGAAAATCCCTGTACGGAATCCCCCTGCGGCAGGATGTTTTATATTTATCCCGAGAAAAACCTGCGCGCCTATCCCGGTACACTCCGCGGTACGGCCGGATGGGATTCCACCTATAAGATCAGAGTAAATGTTGAGAAATCAATCAACCATTTCAAGGACAGCTTCTGTGTTGCCGGGCGTAAAACGCAGAATGAAAAAACGCTTCATGCTGACCTGCTTCTCGCCGGGATTACCCAGCTTATTACTGTAATGGTGGCTGATAAACTGCACAGGCATGAATATATCCGCAGTTTAAAACCTCTGATTGCATAACCTTACATACCGCATACCATTTCA
>CAJSYQ010000078.1 GCA_910574015.1 Eubacteriaceae bacterium
ACCTCATCGCCACCTTTTTCAACAGATGTGCGTTCGGTCCTCCACCACCTTTTACAGTAGCTTCAACCTGGACATGGGTAGGTCACCCGGTTTCGGGTCTGTGTACACTGACTTTAGCCCTGTTAAGACTTGGTTTCCCTCCGGCTCCGGACTTTCCGTCCTTAACCTTGCCAGCACCCACAACTCGCCGGACCGTTCTACAAAAAGTACGCAGTCGGACATGTATAGTCCTTCCACAGCTTGTAAACACAGGGTTTCAGGTTCTCTTTCACTCCCCTCCCGGGGTTCTTTTCACCTTTCCTTCACAGTACTATGCGCTATCGGTCACTAAGTAGTATTTAGCCTTACGGGGTGGTCCCCGCTCATTCCCACAAGGTTCCACGTGTCTCGTGGTACTCTGGATCCTGCTGCCTGTAATTCGACTTCGCTTACGGGGCTTTCACCCTCTCTGGCTGGCTTTCCCAAAACCATTCTGCTGTCTCCTTACAATGACGTCTGCAGTCCGAACCCCGGATCGCACGCGATCCGGTTTGGGCTCTTTCCCTTTCGCTCGCCGCTACTCAGGAAATCACTTTTGTTTTCTCTTCCTCCGGCTACTTAGATGTTTCAGTTCGCCGGGTTCCCCTCCATGCGTTATGGATTGGCGCATGGATGACAGGAGTTCCTCCTGCCGGGTTTCCCCATTCAGATATCTGCGGCTCTCTGGATATTTGCTCCTCCCCGCAGCTTTTCGCAGCTTATCACGTCTTTCGTCGGCTCTTAGTGCCAAGGCATCCACCCTGCGCTCTTATTCGCTTGACCTTCTGCTCCCGTGCTCCTGCACGGGTACGGTTCTTGAATGAATGTTTCTTGGTTCTCGTTTTTGAATAGATTCGTTTGAATATTATTCTCTTCCGATTGAAATTGATTCTTTTTCAATTTCATAGAAACTGGTTTTTCAGTTCCTATTCTGATGTGTAGTTTTCAAGGTACGTCTGACAGCTCCTGTCCTCTTTTCGACAGTGGCTGCCCAATGGAGATAAGGAGATTCGAACTCCTGACCCCCTGCTTGCAAGGCAGGTGCTCTCCCAACTGAGCTATACCCCCATAAAATCCGGCACCCACCTGCTCTCCCATGCCGTCTCCAGCATAGTACCATCGGCCGCTTACGTCTTAACCATCGTGTTCGGGATGGGTACGGGTGTTTCCCATAAGCGCATCGGCACCGGAAATATTATCTTTTGCTACGCAAAAGATATTGGAAGCTGCTCCGCAGCTTCTCCCAGGGCTTCTCTGCCCCTTCTTCTTTCACTCACAAAAGCTCTGTCAGTACCCTGACAGCTCAACAGTAAAACAACCTTTACTTCATCCCTCTTAGAAAGGAGGTGATCCAGCCGCACCTTCCGATA
>CAJSYQ010000079.1 GCA_910574015.1 Eubacteriaceae bacterium
CCATGACAGACGCCAGATAAGTCCATCCTTCTTTCTGCACATGGATGTAGGTAATATCTGTGCACCATTTTTGATTGATGGTTTCTGTTCCAAAATCACGTTTCAAGATATTCACTTTATCATCTGGGATACTGCCATGATTGGCATGGTGGCTGTACTTCTTTACTACCACAGAGCGCAGTCCCTGCTCTGCCATATGCCTCTGGACCCGCTTGATGCTGCAGGGTGTCCCGGCACCATTGAGTACACGGCATAGTTTGACAGCCCCATATCTGCGTTTGGAATCCTCAAAGGCCTGTTTCACTTTCCTGCCGAATTCCTCATACTCCATCCGCTTATTTGAAGGTACACAAACCAGAGCCTTGGTCTACGGATATGTGGAACATTGTAACAAGCTGAATAAACAGCCGAAAGCTTGGATACTGCCCCTCTTTCTCCACGGATTGCAAATGCCTTGCCGAAATACCAAGCTCCTCGGCTAATTCTTCTCTTGTAATCCGCTGTTTTTCACGGGCATCTTGGATTGCATGCCCTAATTCCATAAGGTCAAAATTTTCTATAATTTCGCTCATTTTTTCACCACCTGTTCATTAAATTTTTCCCTTATATTTTACAGAAGTGAAAGTTCCGCTTAAACGATGTGAAATTTCCATGCACAAGAAACTGCACTTCTTATTTTAGGAAAAATTATCTCTTACTTTTCACCACTTTACAACTTTTATAAGTGAATTCCCTGTCGCCTAACCAACTGCTTTAAGGCTTTCATAACAGCATTTGATTTTATACTGTTTTCGATGTTTTTTACGAAAGTGGCATAAAATATCTGTTTC
>CAJSYQ010000080.1 GCA_910574015.1 Eubacteriaceae bacterium
TTTGTATTTTTTAGGTCTTGCCATAGGAATCACCGCCGTTTCTTTTAGTATACCACGAAACGACTTGGCAAACCAGTAGTATTTAACTTTTTATCAATGATACATTACACTAGGTGGAGTAGAAAAAAGGGTAACAGAAGTAAAAGAAAATTATGAATGGAAAAAACTGTTTATAGATTCAGGTGCGTTTCTGAGTGATAATCAAGATATATTAAAGTCTTTTGAAAACGATTTGTATCTTGTTTTTTCGAAGGATAATATGAAAGAAATATCAAGAAAATTGCGTGATAAAAGAGGATATGAATTTCCGCAATTACTGCATAATGAATTATATGACTTAATGGTTCAATATGAGATATCCACGAAAGATGCGGAAACATATATACATCATTTTACACAAATAATTATTAGTTATTTGGAAAAGAATGATTGTTATAAAACCTTGGAAATATATTTGGGTGAGTGGAGAAAAGAGGAAGAAAAAACCTTTTTTGATATTGGAAGAAAATTGGATTTTATAATAAAGAAAATTAGTTATTTAGAAAAAGCGGAGATTTCCTCTTACTCTATAATTGATATAGATGCTCAAATTAGAAAAGAGTCCTTATATAAGGTACACCACTTTACAACTTTTATAAGTGAATTCCCTGTCGCCTAACCAACTGCTTTAAGGCTTTCATAACAGCATTTGATTTTATACTGTTTTCGATGTTTTTTACGAAAGTGGCATAAAATATCTGTTTC
>CAJSYQ010000081.1 GCA_910574015.1 Eubacteriaceae bacterium
TTGGAAGGGATGGGTCTTTGGGGCAGCAGGGGATGCCGTCCTTATTCAGCGGGCAGTCGGATTTTGGAAGGGAGATTCTGCCGTTGAGGGGAATGTAAGCCTGCTCAAAGGAAGTTTCCTGTAACAGGTATTTGTAGATTTCAATGGAATCAAATGCGGCGTCTCCCAGAAAAGTTTTCGGATTGATAAGCGGATGCTTGCGAAAGAAATCCTTTAAAGTGGGAATCAATGCCTTGGAATCGGCAAGGCTCTTATCTTCATCCGGGGAATCAGATTTTTTTCCAACAATGATGCCAGGATGAGCCTCAAGAAAGTCCTTGTTATAAAAGGAAATATCCCGGACAATGCCGAGTCCGTTGGTAATAATGCCGAATTTATAAGCATAACAGAAATGCCCGTTAATGTACATCTGCTGAATGGCTGGATTGGCGGCAGCATGGGAAGGCATGGAGCCGTAGGCGGCTTTATAAGGGTCAAAGGAATCGGCCATCCCTTTTGCTTTTTTGAAGGCTTTCAGTTGTTTGATGATACGGTTGGCATATTTGGGATTGTTTTCTGTAACCCATGCCTCAATGCCAGAGGTGTCAAAGAGAAGCA
>CAJSYQ010000082.1 GCA_910574015.1 Eubacteriaceae bacterium
GGCAAGCCATGCAATTGTATGTTCAAAGCCAAGGGTATACCGGGAATTATGTCGTGCCCATGGGACAGCGGCGGTAACAACACCGTGCTCCGGGCAGTTGACACGGAAGGACTCCGCACAGATCTCTGCTTTGCGGAGTCCGATGTCTGTGGCCCTCCACAGACGGAATCCCCTGCCGGCATCATAGTAGGGGGCCTTGCGGCCACAGATGCCACAGCGGCATTGTTCACCTTTGGTTGGGTGGACATAAAACACAATGGAATCATCGTCAAAAATTTTCACATCATCAACCACTGTGTGCTTGACATTGAGCAGAAAATTTAGTACCTTTTTGTTAAGCATACGACACCTCTTTAGCGTTAGATTTTTTCTGAGCAAAAAAATCATAACTGAGATCGTATGCTTTTTCAATGTTTATGCGGCTTTAAACTAGTGTAATGTATCATTGATATTTAGCGTATCTGTCCCCTCTGTTATGAGGTGACAGATGAAATTATTGGATAAAGTGATATCAGCTTTTCTCTGGCATCACC
>CAJSYQ010000083.1 GCA_910574015.1 Eubacteriaceae bacterium
ACGAGATTTATCTGCTCTTTCAGCATGAATACTCGGCGAACTTCCTCTTTACCCTCTGGAAGCGTGTGCGTAAGTACGGGGCGTACTGCACTGGAATCACACAGAATGTGGACGACCTCTTGCAGAGCCATACGGCGAGGACGATGCTTGCCAACTCTGAATTTATCATCATGCTGAACCAAGCATCCACAGACCGTATCGAGCTTGCGAAGCTCCTTAACATCTCCGATTTGCAGATGAGCTATATCACGAATGTCGGTGCGGGGCAGGGATTATTGAAAGTCGGCAGCTCCCTCGTGCCGTTCGTCAACAAATTCCCACGCAATACGGAGCTGTATAAGCTGATGACAACGAAATTTGGGGAGTGCTAAAAGGAGGGATTTTTATGTCAGAGATAAGGTTTCGCAACGCAGCCCACCGTGATTTTTTTCTGGAAAGTATGATGAAATGCAAAGTCAACGACTGCTACCACAGGGCGTTTTTCTATGTGATGGGGATTGCGGGGGAAACAAGGCAGAACA
>CAJSYQ010000084.1 GCA_910574015.1 Eubacteriaceae bacterium
GCGGTTAAGGGTCTGCCGAAAGTAAAGCGGAAAGACAGCCGCGCGCACCTTGCGCTGACAATGATACAGGCCATCTACCGGGAGGAGAGGCTGCTGAAAGGTCTCCCGGCAAAAGAGCGGAAAAACCGCCGCCAGTTAAGCGTCCGCCCGCTGGTGGAGGCCTATTTCTCATGGGTAAAAGAAAACATTCCCAAAGTACCTCAGAAAAGTAAGACATGGGAAGGTTTCAATTACTCTATCAACCAGGAGAAATACCTGAAAGTGTTCCTTGATGACGGAGAAGTCCCAATGGACAACAACGCTGCTGAGCAGTCGATCCGTGGATTCTGTATCGGTAAGAAGAACTGGGTCATGATCGATACGATTGCAGGTGCAGAGTCAAGCGCCATTATATACAGTATTGCAGAAACAGCAAAAGCCAACAATCTGAAACCATATGATTATTTTGAATACCTGCTTACCGAGATCCCAAAGCATCTG
>CAJSYQ010000085.1 GCA_910574015.1 Eubacteriaceae bacterium
GGGCAGATATCCTTATCTGCTTTGTTTTCATGTCTTAAAATCCTTGTTATCCACATCCACCTCCTGTAAGTCCGGCTCAACCGGGCCTTTGCCCTATTGGAATCAAGATTTTGAACTTGTTTCGCAATTACCTATTATACCAAAGCAATATGGAAACAGTATGAAATGCTTTGTGTCAGATTGACAGTGTACTGAACTTAATGGGAAAAGGCAAGCCTTTCATAACGGATCAATCCACACAAGGCAGACTGGCTCATGTTGACAGGAAACTGGCCCGCCTTGCTGTAAGTGAAATACTTTCCCTATTTACTATTTCTATTAGATTCAGAACTATAAATGAGTAAATACCAAATATTGCACAAAATAAAGACACCCGCTGCTGAATGATGTATCATTGAAGTACCAACAAACAACATACTCAAACAACAAGGGGGTGTCCGTT
>CAJSYQ010000086.1 GCA_910574015.1 Eubacteriaceae bacterium
GGAGCAGCCGGATGCAGTTTATTCCCCTGATGCTGTATGCATTTCGATGGCCGATAGAAGTTAGTTACTACGAACAGAAAACTTTCTGGTCACTGTGCAGTTACATGGTCCGCAGCCGCAGAGGGATTGAAATGCTGGTCAATCTGATTAACATTTCATACTGTGCGATGAAGCTGCTGCCATACCAGGATGAGGCGTTTTTTAAATATCAGACAGAAAGCGTTCAGGAGTTTCGGTTTGCTCTAAGCGAACAGATTCGCCAGCAGGTATTTTATGCCATTTTCGTAGAAAAAGTCGAAACCAGTATAAAATCAAATGCCCTAATAAATGCCTTAAAACAGCTAATTAAGAAACAGGGGCATCATTTATAAAGTTGTAAAGTAGTG
>CAJSYQ010000087.1 GCA_910574015.1 Eubacteriaceae bacterium
TACATAGCTCTATTGGTTATTTGACACCACAGCAAAAGGAGGATGAGGAACTAAAAAAAACAGCATAATCTTTCGACTTTTTTTGTCCAAAGTATTGACATAGGTCCAACAAAAACAGCTCACTCAAGGAATCCCATGTCATACTGACCGACACATGATTTTCCGGTTTACCGCCAAACCGCGGGACAATCAGTCCCTGGGCGTTCTGCTCCCCAGTTCCACTGTCTGCGATAAAACCTGAATTCTCGGAGTTAACATGACGAGGTTGGTACCTTCACTCCGAGATCCTCATATATTTTTGCCTGCTTATTGAGAAGTTCTCCAATCCTTAAAGAATGGTTTGCATCTTCA